>NZ_CACRUY010000048.1 GCF_902652685.1 Mycobacterium sp. Marseille-P9652 | reverse complement strand
CCGGCGGGGCCGGCGGCCACGGCGGCTGGCTCTACGGGGTCGGCGGCACCGGGGGCACCGGCGGAGTCGACGGCGCGGGCGGCCCCGGCGGCGCGGGCGGCCTGTTCGGCCGGCACGGCGCCGACGGGTCCGCCGGCGGTCCGGCCGCCGTCCCGATGCGGCTCGACCAGAACCATCAACTGGAGGTCGACATCTCCATCGGCGGCGGAGCGAGTGCGCCCGTGCTGGTCGACACCGGATCGGTTGGCATCATCGTGACACCACAGAACGTCGTCGGCTCGACTCTCGGCGCGCCCACCGGAACGGGAACCGCCTCATACGGCAGCAGCGTCGAGGAGATCACCCTCGACTACACGACGTATTCGACGACGGTGAGTTTCGGCAAGGGAATAATCACCGCGCCCACGACGGTCGGTGTTGTCACGTCAGCGACGGACCTGAACGGTCACGCAATTCCCCTGTCGGACATACCCAACATCCTGGGGATCGGGGTGAACGCCGGGGGTCCGCTGTCCGCCGGACCCGTGCCGACGCTCCCCGGCACCCTGGCTCAGGGCGTGCTCATCGACGAACCCGCCGGCGAGCTGGAGTTCGGCGCCAACCCATTCACTCCCATCGCCTCGGTTCCCGGCGCGCCGCTCGCCAACCTGGTGGTGAAGGTCACGGGCAACGGGACAACCATCGCCGGGTCATTCACCGGCGCGACGATCGATTCCGGCGGCGTGAACGGATTCATTCCCAATGATTTCGTGCCGGACAACACCGGCCAGGTCGGCGTACCGGTGCCGGCGGGAGATGTCATCTCGGTCTACACCGGCGACGGGCAGACGTTACTGTATTCGCAGACAGTCGGTACGGGTTTCGACGCCCCTACCATCGTGACCCCCCAAGACGGGTTCAACACCGGGAACTTTCCGTACTCGCAGAGGCCGATCTACCTCTTGTACGGCGGTGACGGGACGTTGGTCTTCGACAACTGAGCACGCCTTAGCCGGTTTTCGGCAGCCCGCCTAGCTCGTCGAACGCCTGCGCCCAGCCCAGCAGGCGGTCGGTGGCCCCCACCAGGTCCGCGCGGTAGCGCTGCTGGGAGGCCGTCAGGCCGTCACCGCTGGCCGACGACACCAATTGCGCTGCGGCGGTGACCATCTCGTTGTACTGACGAACGCCGGCGCTCAGCTGCGCGGTGAACGCGTTGATCGTGGGAACCAGGTACGACCGCGACGACTCACTTGACTGCGCCGCGCGCTCCATCGACACCACCTCGGCGGCGGTGGCCGCCATGGCGGCCGAGCTCTTGGTGGCAGCCGCCGACAGGTCACGGATCTCGTCGGCCGGCAGCATCGAGCCCCGCTCGATCACCCCCAGCAGCGAGACGAAGCCGCGCTCGGAGGCCCCCAGCGCGTACATCGAGGGCCGGGCCGCGGAACCGGGCGGCGGCAGCCGGCGAGTGCCGGCGGGCCGCTGCGCCGGCAGCGGCTCGGAGCGCAACCAGCGGTAGCGGATGAGCAGGAGCGTGGCGGGGATCGCCATCAGGACGGCGACCGCGCCGGTGATCTCGAGCAGCAACGCGAACCAGCCCCACGCGGCCAGCAGGATCGTCACAGCCGCCCAGAACACGCACCCGGCGCCGAAGATGAGGCCCCAGCGCAGGGCGCGGCGGCGGCGCCGCAGCAGCCGCGCCCGCGGGTCCGCGGCGGCACTGACCCGCGCGGCCACCACGTCGAAAACGTCGGCCGCGGTGTCCAACCCCCGCTGCAGCACCGCGCGAAAGAGCCCGCGCTGCGTCGACTTGACCGCCATGGGAAGGTCGTCTTGCTACTGGCCGTAAGGCTTTTCGGTGATCGCGCCGCCGGCGGGCTCGGCGGGCGCCGGGCTGGCCCCCGCGGCGGGTGTGCCACCGGCCGGCAGGGCCTCGCCCCGCATCGAGGCGCGGATCTGCTCGAGCCGGGAATGACCGGCCATCTGCACGCTGGCCTGCTGCACCTCCAGCATGCGGCCCTGCACCGAGCCCTGCGCGAGCTCGGCCGCGCCGACCGCGTTGGCGTAGCGGCGCTCGATCTTGTCGCGCACCTCGTCGAGGCTGGGCGTGTTGCCCGGCGCGGCGATCTCGCTCATCGACCGCAGCGAGGCGCTGACCTGCTCCTGCATCTTGGCCTGCTCGAGCTGGCTGAGAAGCTTGGTGCGCTCGGCGATCTTCTGCTGCAACACCATCGCGTTTTGCTCGACCGCCTTCTTGGCCTGCGCGGCCGCCTGCAGGGCCTGGTCGTGCAGCGCCTTGAGGTCCTCGACGCCCTGCTCGGCCGTCACCAGCTGCGCGGCGAACGCCTCGGCGGCGTTGTTGTATTCGGTGGCCTTGGCGGCGTCCCCGGCGGCGGTGGCCTGGTCGGCCAGCGTCAGCGCCTGACGGACGTTGACCTGGAGCTTCTCGATGTCGGCCAGTTGCCGGTTGAGCCGCATCTCCAGCTGGCGCTGGTTGCCGATGACCTGAGCGGCCTGCTGGGTCAGCGCCTGGTGGGTGCGCTGCGCCTCCTCGATGGCCTGCTGGATCTGCACCTTGGGGTCGGCGTGCTCGTCGATCTTCGAGTTGAACAGCGCCATCAGGTACTTCCACGCCTTGACGAACGGATTGGCCATGACTTAGCTCCGCCTTCGCTTGTGTGTATGCCGGACTAGCGCCCTGTCGCTCAATTTATCGGGTCGGCGCCGATCGCCCCACCCCTACGGCCGATCGGCCGCGTGCTCAGGCCACCGCGAGAGGGGCAACGGGCGGGATGACGACCTTCGTGCTGACGTCGATGCTGGCACCGCCGGTCCGCGCGGTCTGGGCCGCGCGCTCCTCGTCGGCCATCCGTTCGCCGGCGTCGGTGAGGACCGACGACAGCGGGACCTCGAGCGCGTCGCAGATCGCGTTGAGCAACTCGCTGGACGGCTCCTTGCGGCCCCGCTCGACCTCGGAGAGGTACCCGAGGCTCACCCGCGCCGAATCGGAAATCTCGCGCAGCGTCCGGCCCTGCGACACCCGCGCCCGGCGCAGCACGTCGCCGATCACCTCGCGCACCAATGGCGCCATCCCGCTCTCCTTCGTCCCGTCGGCCCTGCTCAGCACGTGATGATTCGAATTCGCCCAAGGCCTACACGGGTTGAACGCCGGTGGCCCCAGGTTGGTTCCCGATCGGCCGGGGCAATTCGGCGGATTTCGGCTCAGCCGCGCGCCGTGCGGCGCACTTCCCTGACCGTCGAGGCCACGTAGTCGATGCCGGTGACGACCGTCAGCACGATCGCGGCGCCCATGACCACCGACGCCGCCACCAGAAACGGCCCGGTGGGGTGCAGGATGAACAGCCCGATCGCGGAGGCCTGCACCACCGTCTTGAGCTTGCCGCCCCAACTGGCGGGGATGACCCCGCGGCGGATGACGGCCAGGCGCAACAGGGTCACGCCCACCTCGCGGGCCATGATCACCACCGTGACCCACCACGGCAGCTCGCCGAGCATCGACAGCCCGATCAGCGCCGAGCCGATCAGCGTCTTGTCGGCGATCGGGTCGACGAACGCGCCGAACTCGGTGGCCATGCCGTAATTGCGGGCGAGCAGGCCGTCCAGCCGGTCGGTGATCACCGCGACCGTGAAGATTACGAAAGCCAGGACGCGAAAGGCGGTTTGGTGGCCGTCGCTCGCAAACAGCGCGAGCAGGAAGATCGGAACCAGCACCAGCCTGGACAGCGTCAGGGCATTGGCGAGATTGGCGATGCGGGCGCGCCCTGTCGGTCCCGTTAGCGGACCCGTCTGCGGCTGACCCGACACGGCATCAGAATAACGGTTGACCAGCACGGCCGTTCCCTCGCCGGCGACGACGCCGATACTGTTACCCGTGACCGAAAGCCCACCGGTGGTCCGCCGCGCGCGAACGTCCGACGTGCCGGCGATCAAGCAGCTCGTCGACACCTACGCGGGAAAGATCCTGCTGGAAAAGAACCTCGTGACGCTCTACGAGGCCGTGCAGGAGTTCTGGGTGGCCGAGTTTGACGGCAAGGTGGTCGGCTGCGGAGCGCTGCACGTGCTGTGGTCGGACCTCGGCGAGATCCGCACCGTCGCCGTCGATCCGGCGATGACGGGCCGCGGCATCGGGCACGCGATCGTCAACCGGCTCCTGGAGGTGGCCCGCGAACTGCAGCTGGAGCGGCTGTTCGTGCTGACCTTCGAGACCGAGTTCTTCGCCCGGCACGGGTTCACCGAGATCGAGGGCACGCCGGTCACCGCCGAGGTGTTCGAGGAGATGTGCCGCTCCTACGACCTCGGCGTGGCCGAGTTCCTCGACCTGAGCTACGTGAAGCCCAACATCCTGGGAAACTCCCGGATGCTGCTGGTGCTCTAGTCGATGACGGCGGACGCTATTCGGGCTCGCCGCCGTCGGCGTCGCTGCCGCCGCGGATCAGCGCCAGCGTCCCGGCCAGCTCGTCGGGCTTGACGAGCACCTCGCGCGCCTTGGAGCCCTCGCTCGGCCCCACGATGCCGCGGGTTTCCATCAGGTCCATCAGCCGGCCGGCCTTGGCGAACCCGACCCGCAGCTTGCGCTGCAGCATCGAGGTGGAGCCGAACTGGCTCGACACCACCAGCTCCACGGCCTGCAGGAACACATCCATGTCGTCGCCGATGTCGGGGTCGACGTCGGCGCGCTCACCGGTGGGCTTGGCGGTGGTGACGCCCTCGGTGTACTCGGGCTCGGCCTGGTCCTTGCAGGCGGCGACGACGGCCTGGATCTCCTCGTCGGTGATGTAGGCGCCCTGCAGCCGGATCGGCTTGCTGGCGCCCATCGGCAGGAACAGCCCGTCGCCCATGCCGATCAGCTTCTCGGCGCCGGCCTGGTCCAGGATGACGCGGCTGTCGGTGAGCGACGACGTGGCGAACGCCAGCCGGGAGGGCACGTTCGTCTTGATCAGTCCGGTCACGACGTCCACCGACGGGCGCTGGGTGGCCAGCACCAGGTGAATGCCCGCGGCGCGGGCCTTCTGGGTGATCCGCACGATCGCGTCCTCGACGTCGCGCGGCGCGGTCATCATCAGGTCGGCCAGCTCGTCGACGATCGCGACGACGTACGGGTAGGGCCGGTACTCGCGCTGGCTGCCCAGCGGCGCGGTGATGGCCCCCGAGCGCACCTTGTCGTTGAAGTCGTCGATGTGGCGCACCCGCGAGGCCTGCATGTCCTGGTAGCGCTGCTCCATCTCCTCGACGAGCCACGCCAGCGCGGCCGCCGCCTTCTTCGGCTGGGTGATGATCGGGGTGATGAGGTGCGGAATGCCTTCGTACGGCGTGAGTTCCACCATCTTCGGGTCGATCAGGATCATCCTGACCTCCTCCGGGGTGGCGCGCGTGAGCAGCGACACCAGCATGGAGTTGACGAAGCTGGACTTGCCGGAGCCGGTGGAGCCCGCGACCAGCAGGTGGGGCATCTTCGCCAGGTTGGCCGAGATGAAGTCGCCCTCGATGTCCTTGCCCAGGCCGATGACCAGCGGGTGGTGGTCGCGACGCGTGGTGGGCGCGGTCAGCACGTCGGCCAGCCGCACCATCTCGCGGTCGGTGTTGGGCACCTCGATGCCCACGGCCGACTTGCCGGGGATGGGCGCCAGCATGCGGACGCTCTCGGTGGCCACCGCATAGGCGATGTTCTTCTGCAGCGCGGTGATCTTTTCCACCTTGACCCCGGGCCCCAGCTCCACCTCGTAGCGGGTGACGGTCGGCCCGCGGGTGCAGCCGGTGACGGCGGCGTCGACCTTGAACTGGTTGAGCACCTCGCTGATGGCGTCGGCCATGACGGTGTTGGCGGCGCTGCGCTTCTTGGGTGGGTCGCCGGCCACCAGCAGGCTCAGCGGCGGCAGGGTGTACGGGCCCTCGACGACGCGGTCGAGCGGTGGTTCGCTCTTGCGCGACGAGCGGCGGCGCTTGGGCTCGGGGACCGTGGGCAGGTCGTCGACCAGTGGGGCGTCGGACTGCGAGGGCCAGGCGGCCGGTTGGTCGTCGACGGCCGCGTCGTAGTAGCCGTCGGAGAAGTCCTCTGCGGGGGTCCTGACGCCCTCGACCTCCTCGGTGTCCGCGTCGTCACCGGCGAAGTCGTAGGCCTCGTCGTGGTAGTCGTCATCCTGCCCGAACAGCCGGGTGCCGAACATGGAACGCACGACGTCGGGCACCTCGCGGATCGTGGTGCCGGTCAGCAACAGCAGGCCGAACATGAAGCCGATGAACAGCAGCGGAGCCGCGATCCACGGGGTCAGCCCGTCGGACAGCGGCCCACCGATCGCGAACCCGACGAAACCCGCGGCGCGGCGCCGCGCCTCGGGGTCCTCGGGCGAGCCGGACCACAGGTGGCGCAGCCCCAGCACGGACAGCGCCACCAGGCTGGCGCCCAGGATCAGGCGGGGCCGGGCGTCGGGATCGGGCTCGGTGCGCATCAACGCCACCGCGATCCCGGCTGCGACCAGGGGCAGCGCCAGCACCCCGGCGCCGATGAACGTCCGCAGCACGGTGTCGACCCACGCGCCGACCGGCCGGGCGGCGTGAAACCAGGAGCTCGCGGCGACGATCACCGAGACGCCGAGCAGCGCGAGCGCGATCCCGTCGCGGCGATGCCCGGGGTCGATGTCGTGCGCGCGCCCGATCGAGCGGGCGGCTCCCCCGGTTCCGCGGGCCGCCATCAGCCAGGCGGCGCGCGCGCCGCGAGCGCAGGTCAGGCCGGTCGCCACCAGCAGCGACCGCCTGCGCCGGCTGACGGGCCTGCCGGCCTTCCGGCGCGGGGGGGCCGGCCGCGCTTTCCGCGCCCCGGCCCGCGGAGTGGCCTTTGACCTGTTTGTTCGGGTTTTCGAGCGGGCGGCCGTCTTGTTAGCCATGTCGGCAAGCGTAGTCGCAACCGCCTCTTCGGCACCATCCGCCACACTGGTAACGCGCCGATATCGCGGGTCCACCCTCCCCGAGGCGTGAGTAGGGTGACAGGCGGTGACGAAAGTCATGCGCGTCACCCACCCCGAAACCCCAGGAGGCCCCAGCATGCCCGTCGTCGTCGTCGCCACCATGACCGTCAAGCCCGAATCGGTCGACACCGTCCGCGACATCCTGACCACCGCGGTGCAAGAGGTGCACGACGAGCCCGGCTGCCAGCTGTACTCGCTGCACCAGACGGGTGAGACCTTCGTGTTCGTCGAGCAGTGGGCCGACGAGGAGGCCCTCAAGGCCCACAGCACAGCCCCGGCGATCGGCAAGATGTTCAGCGCGGCAGGCGAGCACCTGGCGGGGGCGCCGGACATCAAGATGCTGCAGCCGGTCCCGGCCGGCGACCCCGACAAGGGCCAGCTGCGCCCGTGACGGGGGGGCCGCTCGAGGGCCGGGTCGCGTTCATCACGGGGGCCGCGCGCGGCCAGGGCCGCGCGCACGCCGTTCGTCTTGCCTCCGATGGCGCCGACATCATCGCGGTCGACCTGTGCGAACAGATCGCCAGCGTGCCGTACCCCTTGGCCACCGCTGACGACCTGGCCGCCACCGTCAAGCTGGTCGAGGACACGGGCGCCCGGATCGTCGCCAAGCAGGGCGACGTCCGCGACCGGGGATCGCTGTCCGCCGCGCTGAAGGCGGGCCTCGACGAGTTCGGCCGGCTGGACATCGTGGTGGCCAACGCCGGCATCGCTCCCATGCAGTCCGGCGACGACGGCTGGCGCGACGTCATCGACGTCAACCTGACCGGTGTCTACAACACGATCAAGGCCTCGATACCGACCATGGTCAAACAGGGCACCGGCGGATCGATCGTGCTGATCAGCTCGGCCGCCGGGCTCGCCGGCGTGGGCAGCCCGGACGCCGGTTCGGTCGGCTACGCCGCCGCCAAGCACGGGGTGGTCGGGTTGATGCGGGTATACGCCAATCTGCTTGCCGGTCAGAACATCCGGGTCAACTCGATTCATCCGACGGGCGTGGAAACGCCGATGATCAACAACGAGTTCACCCGGGAGTGGCTGGCCAAGATGGCCGCGTCGACGGACACGCCGGGGGCCATGGGCAACGCCCTGCCGGTGGAGGTGTTGCAGGCCGAGGACATCGCCAACGCGGTGGCGTGGCTGGTGTCTGACCAGGCCCGCTATATCACCGGCGTCACGCTGCCCGTCGACGCCGGCTTCCTGAACAAGTAGCCATTCATGGCGCGAAACCTTGTGGCGCAGACCGCCTTCGGCCCGATCGTGCTGACGGCCGTCGAGCAGAACGAGCCGCCCGACCGCCGGTTGCTGGACGACGACCTCGCCGCGTTGTTCCTGCCGACCCCGCTGCGGTGGCTCGTCACCGCCACCCGCTCGGGGCCCCTGCGCCGGTTGATGATCCGGGGATCGGAGTGGTCCGGCCGCGGGCTGTGGGTCAACCTGGCCTGCCGCAAGCGGTTCATCGGCGACAAGCTCGCCGGCGCGCTCGGTGACGTCGACGCCGTCGTCATCCTCGGCGCCGGCCTGGACACCCGCCCCTACCTGCTGACGCGGCAGGTCCGCATCCCCGTCTTCGAGGTCGACCTGCCCGTCAACATCGCGCGCAAGCTGCAGACGGTCCGCCGGGTGCTGGGCGGGCCGCCGCTGTCGGTGCGCCTGGTGGCCCTGGACCTGGAGCGCGACGACCTGCTCACGGCGCTGGCGGAGCACGGTTACCACACCGACTACCGGGCCTTCTTCATCTGCGAGGGCGTGACCCAGTACCTCAGCGAGCAGACCGTCCGCCGAACGCTGGAGGGCCTGCGCGCCGCCGCGCCGGGCAGCCGGCTGGTGTTCACCTACGTGCGCCGGGATTTCATCGACGGCACCAATCGGTACGGCACCCGGACGCTGTACCGCAGCGTCCGGCAGCGCCGCCAGCTGTGGCACTTCGGCCTGCAGCCCGACGAGGTGGCGGATTTCCTCGCCCCGTACGGCTGGCGGCTGGTGGAACAGGCGGGGCCCGACGACCTGGTCCGGCGCTACGTCGAGCCGACCGGCCGCAGGCTCAAGGCGTCACAGATCGAGTGGTCGGCCTACGCGGAGAAGGTATAGCGGCGGGGCACCGGGCCTCGCCGCCACGACACGTAAACGGTTGCGGCGACACGCCGAAAAACTCCGCAGCAGTTCACGTTTCGCGATGGCGAGCCGCCGAAGCGCTAGACCTCGATGACCGTCGGCACGATCATCGGCTGGCGGCGGTAGGTCTCCCCCACCCACTTGCCCACCGTGCGGCGCACCGCCTGCGCGATGCGGGCCGGGTCGGTGATGTGCTCGGCCAGCAGCGCTTCCAGTTCCGCCTCCACCTTGCGCACCGCCGGCTCGAGCGCCTTGGGATCTTCGGAGAACCCACGGGAGTACAGGTGTGGCACCGCGACCGGGCGTCCCGTGCCGCGGCCGACGACGACGGTCACCGCGACGAAGCCCGACGACAGGATGAGGCGCTCCCCCAGCGTGATGTCACCGACGTCGCCGGTGATCAGCCCGTCGACGAACATCTTGCCGACCGGCACCGCGCCCGCGATGGCGGCCCGTCCGGCCATCAGGTCGACGCTGACGCCGTTCTCGGCCAGCACGATCGACTCCTCGGGCACCCCGGCGCGGGCCGCGAGCTTGGCGTTGGCCCGCAGCATCCGCCAGGTTCCGTGCACTGGCATCACGTTGCGCGGCCGCACCCCGTTGTAGAGGAACAGCAGCTCACCGGCGTACGCGTGACCCGAGACATGAACGCGCACTTGTTGATTGGTGACCACTCGGGCCCCGATCTTCGCCAGCGAGTCGATGACGCCGTACACCGCCTCCTCGTTGCCGGGTATCAGCGACGACGAGAGGACCACCAGGTCGTTCGCGGTGAGCGTGATACTGCGGTGCTCGCCGCGCGACATCCGCGACAGCGCCGACATCGGCTCACCCTGGGTGCCGGTGGTGATCAGCACCACCCGCTCGGGCGCCATCATCTCGGCCGCGGCGATGTCGATCACGTCGGAGTCGTCGACCCGCAGGAAGCCCAGCTCCCGGGCGATCGCCATGTTGCGCACCATGGACCGCCCCACGAACGACACGCGCCGCCCCAATGCGACTGCCGCATCGATGATCTGCTGAACGCGGTCCACGTTGGAGGCGAAGCACGCGACGATGACGCGGCCGTCGGCGCCGCGGATCAGCCGGTGCAGGGTGGGCCCCACCTCGCTCTCCGACGGGCCGACGCCGGGGATCTCGGCGTTGGTGGAGTCGCACAGGAACAGGTCGACGCCGGCGTCGCCGAGCCGCGACATGCCGGGCAGGTCGGTGGGCCGGCCGTCGGGCGGGAGCTGGTCGAGCTTGATGTCGCCGGTGTGCAGGACGGTGCCCGCCCCGGTGTGCACCGCGATGGCCAGCGCGTCGGGGATCGAGTGGTTGACGGCGAAGTATTCGCACTGGAAGACGCCGTGGGTGCTGCGCTGTCCCTCGGCGACCTCGACGAACGCCGGCTTGATGCGGTGCTCGCGGCATTTCGCGGCGACCAGCGCGAGCGTGAACTTCGAGCCGACGACCGGGATGTCGGGCCGCAGCTTGAGCAGGAACGGAATCGCGCCGATGTGGTCCTCGTGTGCGTGCGTCAGGACCAGCGCCTCGATGTCCTCGAGCCGATCTTCGATGTGGCGCAGGTCGGGCAGGATCAGGTCGACGCCGGGCTCGTCGTGGGTGGGGAACATCACCCCGCAGTCGATGATGAGCAAGCGGCCGAGGTGCTCGAAAACGGTCATGTTGCGGCCGATTTCGTTGATGCCACCCAACGCGGTGACCCGCAACCCACCCGGGGACAAGGGACCTGGTGGGGTGAGGTCTTCGTTCACGCGCGGCTCACCGGAGCACTGACGCGGCGCGCATGTCGGCGGCAAGCTCGTCGAGTTGTTCTGCGGTGGCCGGCATTTGGGGCAGGCGCGGTTCGCCCGCGTCGAAGCCCTGCAGGCGCAGCCCTGCCTTGGACAGCGTCACCCCGCCGAGCCGGGCCATCGCGTTGCAGAGCGGGGCGAGGTTGTGATTGATCTTGCGGGCGGTGTCGACGTCTCCGGAACCGAACGCGGACAACAGCTCTCGCAGCTGACTCGCCGCCAGGTGGGAGATCACGCTGATGAAGCCGGTGGCGCCCATGGCGAGCCAGGGCAGGTTCAGCGCGTCGTCGCCCGAGTAGAAGGCCAGCCCCGTTTCGGCCATCAACTGCCCCCCGGCGTGCAGGTCGCCCTTGGCGTCCTTGATCCCGACGATGTTGGGGTGCACGGCCAGCGCCCGGACGGTCTCGGACTGGATCGGGATCACCGATCGCGGCGGGATGTCGTAGAGGAGGATGGGCAGCTCGGTCGCGTCGGCGACGGCCGTGAAGTGCGCGAGCAGCCCGGACTGCGGGGGCTTCGAGTAGTACGGCGTTACCACCAGGAGCCCGTGGGCTCCCTCGGCGGCGGCGGCCTTGGCCAGCCGAACGCTGTGAGCGGTGTCATAGGTGCCGGCGCCCGCCACGATCCGGGCCCGGTCCCCCACGGCCTCGAGTACGGCGCGCAACAGGTCGCGCTTCTCGTCGTCGGTGGTGGTCGGCGATTCGCCGGTGGTTCCCGAGATGACCAGCCCGTCGCAGCCGGCGTCCACCAGGTGGTTCGCCAACCGCGCCGCCGCGCCGGTGTCGAGGGTGCCGTCGGGTCGGAAGGGCGTCACCATCGCGGTGAGGAGGGTCCCCAGCCGTGCCGGGGCGTCGAATCCGACGGTGCTCACGGTCTTCAGGTTACCTGGCCACGGCAAGGCCATTTGTCAGCGGCGCGAAGGTGCGTGTTTGTCCGCGACACGCCGCGGCGAAGCGTACAACCGCGCACCCTCACGGCTCAGGCTCAGGCTTCGGTGGCGAGCGGGCTCGTGGCGACCTCGGTGCCGTCGGCCAGGGTGACCACCTCGAAGTCGGCGAACACCGCAGGTGCCACGCCGGCCAGCTGGCGCAGGCACTCGATGGCCAGCCGGCGGATCTCGACGTCGGCGTGCTCACTGGCCCGCATCGCGATGAAATGCCGCCACGCCCGGTAATTCCCGGTCACGACGATGCGGGTCTCGGTGGCGTTGGGCAGGACGGCGCGGGCGGCCTGGCGGGCCTGCTTGCGCCGCAGGATCGCGTTCGGCTGGTCGGCGAATTTGGCTTCCAGCCTGGCCAGTAGGTCGGTGTAGGTGGCGCGGCTGGCGTCGGCGGCCGCGGCCAGGATCTGCCGCAGCTCGGGATCGTCGTCCATGCCGGGCGGGACGACGATGTGCGAGTCGTCCTCCGGTACGTACCGCTGCGAAAGCTGCGAGTAGGAGAAGTGCCGGTGCCGGATCAGCTCGTGTGTGCACGACCGCGAGATGCCGGTGATGTAAAACGACACGCTCGCATGCTCGAGCACCGAGAAGTGGCCGACGTCGATGATGTGCTTGATGTAGCCGGCATTGGTCGCGGTCCTGGGGTTGGGCTTCGACCAGCTCTGGTAGCAGGCGCGGCCGGCGAACTCGACCAGCGCGGAACCGCCGTCGGCGTCGGTGGCCCACGGGACCTCCGGCGGGGCCAGAAACTCGGTCCTGGCGATCATTTGGACGCGCAGCGGCGCGGTCTGGGCCACGGCGCTCACCTTAGCCCGGCGACGATGCGCGCCACGCAGTGGCGCGAGGAGGAGGCGGGCAATCGGCCTAGCCCGGCGACGATGCGCGCCACGCAGTGGCGCGAGGAGGAGGCGGGCAATCGGCCTAGCCCGGCGACGATGCGCGCCACGCAGTGGCGCGAGGAGGAGGCGGGCAATCGGCCTAGCCCGGCGATCGTGGGGCCGCGGCCAGCTCCCCGGCCAGATCGCCACGGTCCGACACATCGATCCGGCCGAGTCCCAGCCATCCCGCCATCGACTCGAGCTGCGTGTTCAGCGCCGCGGCGACCGTAGCCCGCGGCACGTCCGGCTCGGCGAAGGCGCCGACCACCCGAAGCGTGCCGGCCGCCCGGTCCGCCTTGAGGTCCACCCGCGCGACCAGGTTGCCGTCGAGCAGGAACGGCCACACGTAGTACCCGTACCGCCGCTGGGCGGCCGGGGTGTAGATCTCGATGCGGTAGTGGAACCCGAACAGCCGCTCGACGCGGGGCCGGAAGAAGATCAGCGGATCGAACGGGCACAGCAGCGCGGTCCCGCCGTCGCGGCGCGGCACGGCGCGGCCGGCGTGCAGGTACGCCGGCGCGGGCCAGCCGTCCACCTCGACCCGCTCGATCTCACCGTCGGCCACCAGACGGGCGAGCGCCGGCTTGACCTGGGCGGCCGCGAGCCGGAAGTAATCGCGGATGTCGGCCTCCGTGGCGACGCCCAGGGCGGTGGCGGCGCGCAGCGCGAGCTCGCGGACGGCATCGTCGTCGTCGACCTCCCGGGCGAGCACGCTCGCCGGCAGCACGCGTTCCACCAGGTCGTAGTGCCGCGCGAAGCCCACCCGGGTGGCGGTGGTGAGCACCCCAGCCGCGAAGAGCGCCTCGGCCACCCACTTGGTGTCGGTGCGGTTCCACCAGGCGCCCTTGCGGCGGGGCGACCCCCTCTCGAGGTACGCCTCGATCTGGCCGGCCGTGCTGGGCCCCAACTCGGCGACGGCCGCGCCGACGTCCTCGGCGAGCCGGGGGTTCTCCTTGACGACGTGGGTGCGCCAGCGGCCGTGCCGGTACTGGCGCATGCGCCACCGCAGCAGGGGCCAGTCGTCGACGGACATCAGCGCGGCCTCGTGCGCCCAATATTCGGCCAACAGCCGCGACGGGCGCGGCCCCCAGGCGGCACGGTCCAGCACGTCGCGGTCGTAGGGCCCGAGCCGGCTGAACACCGGCGCGTAGTGGGCGCGCACCGCGACCGACACCGAATCCAGTTGCAGCACATGGACTCTGGAGATCAGCCTGCTCAGGTGCGCGCGGGTGACCGGGCCGCGCGGCCGCGGTTCGGTAAAGCCTTGTGCCGCAACGGCTATTCGCCGCGCCTGCGCGGCGGATAGCCGACGGCTGGGGAGCGACACGGCGCCGAGAATACCGGGCGCCGGGCCACCTTCCGCGGGCTTACCCGGTGCTGACCTTTTCCCCGAGCGGCACCACGACGTCGGCCTCGGGCGAGTTGCGGTGTTCCCGGTACGCCGCCTCGAGGGCGTCGGGAACCGGTTCCAGGTCGCGGTACACCCCCGTCAGCTGCTCGAGGATCCGGATGCGCTGCTCGCTGGCCTCGTCGGCCGCACGCCGCGCCTGCGCCCGGTAGTGGTCGGCCTCGCGCTTGGCGTCGCGCCACGACTCGTCGATCGCCGCCTCGGTTTCCGCGCGCATGCGGGCCAGCTCGGCCTCGAGGCGCTTCTTCTTCTCCTCGAATTCGGCCTCCACGGCTTCGCGCCGCGCGGCCAGATCGGCCATCTGCTCTTCGTGTTTCTGCCGGGCGGCCTCCGCCTCGGCCTCGGCCTCGGCGATCAGCGCCTCTGCTTCGGCGCGCGCCTCGGCCTGCATGGCCGACACCTCGTCGACCGCGCGCCGCAGCATCTTGGCCATCCGCTGTTGCATCGCGTGGGGCGCGGGCGAGGTGTCGGTGAGGACCGCAACCTCCTTGCGCAGCGCGGCCGCTTCGTCGCCGGCCGCCTTCAAGCGGGCCCGCAGACTCTCGACGTCGTCGATGAGCAGCTGCTGTTTGGTCGTCAACACCTCGATGTGGGCGTCGACCGCCGCTGGTTCGTAGCCCCTGAACGTGCGCGAAAACGTCTTCGCGGGTTCGGTTATCCCTGTCAATTTTCCCCCCTTCTTGCAAACGCCTGGTAGACCCGGTGTGACCGACCCCCCGCGTCCGAGTATGTCAGCTTGGGGGCAAGGCGCTCACGGCCGAACGTAGCTGTGGAAGCGATACCGCAGGCCAGAGCGGCTGATCTGCCACTCGCCCGTCTCGCCGATCCACGTCTCGTCGAGGACCGGCGCCAGCGCGTCGTCGTCGTCGCGCGGCAGGTCGATCTCGACCTCGGTGACCTCGCACCGGGTGGCGTGCGGCAGCCCGAGCGCGTAGACCTGCTCGCCGCCGATGATCCACGTGTCCGGGTCGGTCAGGGCGTCCTCGAGCGAGCCCATCACCTCGGCCCCGTCGGCCGCGAAGTCGGGCCGCCGGGACAGGACGACGTTGCGGCGGCCCGGCAGCGGCCGCACCGGCGCCGGCAACGACTCCCAGGTGCGCCGGCCCATCACGACCGTGTGTCCCATGGTCACCTGCTTGAAGCGGACCAGGTCCTCGGGCACCCGCCACGGGATGTCACCGCCGCGACCGATGACACCGGAGGTCGACTGAGCCCAGACCAGGCCCACGGACGAAGAAGACGTCATACAGCGACGGGCGCTTTGATGGCCGGGTGCGGGTCGTAATTCTTGACGACGACATCTTCGTACGTGTAGTCGAAGATCGAATCCCGCTGCGCCAGAACGAGTTCGGGGTACGGCCGGGCCTCGCGGGCCAGCTGCAGGCGCACCTGCTCGACGTGGTTGTCGTAGATGTGGCAGTCGCCTCCGGTCCACACGAACTCGCCGACCCCGAGGCCCGCCTGGTCGGCCATCATGTGGGTGAGCAGCGCGTAGCTGGCGATGTTGAACGGCACGCCGAGGAACAGGTCGGCGCTGCGCTGATAGAGCTGGCAGCTCAGGCGCCCGTCGGCGACATAGAACTGGAAGAACGCGTGGCACGGCGGCAGCGCCATCCGAGGAATGTCGCCGACGTTCCACGCCGAGACGATGATGCGCCGCGAGTCCGGGTCGGTGCGCAGCAACTCCAGTGCCGCGCTGATCTGGTCGACATGCTCGCCCGAGGGCGTGGGCCACGACCGCCATTGCACTCCGTAGACCGGGCCGAGATCGCCTGTGGGACTTGCCCATTCGTCCCAGATGGTGACGCCGTGCTCGTGCAGCCAGCCGACGTTGGAGTCGCCACGCAGAAACCACAGCAACTCGTAGACCACCGATTTGAAGTGCACCTTCTTGGTGGTCAGCAGCGGAAAGCCGGCCGACAGATCGTAGCGGATCTGCTGGCCGAACAGGCTGCGGGTGCCGGTGCCGGTGCGATCGGATTTGGCGGTGCCGCGCTCGAGCACCAGGCGCAGCAGGTCCTCGTAGGGGGTGGCGATCGGCACGCGGTCAGCTTAGCTTTTCAGGGCGGGAGTAGAACGGGTGCCATGCCGAAGATCACCGACACCATCACCACCCCCGACGGCACCTGCCCCGTCGGCCTGTTCACCCCCGAGGGGTCCGGGCCGTGGCCCGGGGTAGTCATGTACGTCGACGCCGGCGGGACGCGCGACACGTTCGACCAGATGGCCGCCAAGCTGGCCGGATTCGGGTACGCGGTGTTGCTTCCCGACGTGTACTACCGCAGCGGCGACTGGGCGCCCTTCGACATGGCGACCGTGTTCGGCGACGCCAAGGAGCGCAACCGGCTGTTCTCGATGATCGGCAGCATCACGCCGGACAAGATGGCGTCCGACGCGGGCGCGTTCTTCGACTATCTGGCGTCGCGGCCCGAGGTCTCGGGGGACCGTTTCGGCGTCTGCGGCTACTGCATGGGCGGCCGCACGTCGGTGGTGGTCGCGGGCCGCGTGCCGGAGCGCGTCGCCGCCGCGGCGTCGTTCCACGGCGGGGGCCTGGTGACCGACACCGACGACAGCCCGCACCTGCTCGCCGACCGCATGCGCGCCACGGTCTACGTGGGGGGCGCCGAGAACGACGCGTCGTTCACGGCCGACGACGCCGAGCAGCTCGAGAAGGCGCTGACCGCGGCCGGCGTGACCCACACGATCGAGTGGTACTCGGCCGGCCACGGGTTCGCGGTGCCGGACAACGGCCCCTACAACCCGGCCGCCGCCGAGCGGCACTGGGCGGCGATGAGGGACCTGTTCGGCGCCGCGTTACCGCGCTGACACCGGACCGGCGTCGGCTAGCTCGGCGGCAAGCCGACCAGCTCGCCCAGCCGCGAGCGGTGGCGGTAGGCGCTGCCCAGCGCCAGCTGGTCGCTCTTGGCGCGCTTGAGGTACAGGTGCGCCGGATACTCCCACGTCATCCCGATGCCGCCGTGCAGCTGCACGCATTCCTCGGCGGCGTGCACCGCGGCCCCGCTGCAGTACGCCTGGGCGGTGGCCGCCGCGACGCCTACGTCCTCACCGCGGGCGCACGCGTCGGCGGCGTACCGGGCGGCGGCGGTGGCCGCGCCGACCTCGAACCACAGGTCGGCGAGTCGGTGCTTGATCGCCTGGTAGGAGCCGATCAGCCGGCCGAACTGCTTGCGCTGCTTGGCATATGACAGTGTGGCGTCGAAGCACCAGCGGGCCACCCCGAGCTGCTCCGAGGCGAGCAGGGCCGCCCCGGTTTCGAGCGCCTCGTCGATGGCGGCGCCGGCGGGCCCCACCCGCGCGGACGCCGCACCCGAAAAGCTGACGTCGGCAAGGGGTCTCGTCATGTCCAGCGCGACCCGCGGCGAAATCTCCACGCCGGCCCCGTCGGCGGCGACCGTGTGCAGTTCGAGCCCGCCCGCTCCCGCGACGGGCACCACCAGGACGTCGGCCTGCGCGGCGCCGGCAACGCTGGTGACCGTTCCGGCGAGCCCGTCGGCGCTAATTGCCACGGCCGCAACGGAATCCCCCGGCGCGGCGGACAGCGGCACCACCAGCGCCGCCGTCAACTCTCCGCGCGCCAGCGCGGGCACGGTCTCGGTGTCACCGGCCCGCAGCAACGCGACGGTCGCGAGGACGGCGCTGGACAGGAAGGGCACCGGCGCGACCGCCCGCCCGATCTCCTCCATGACGACCGCCGTCTCGCGCGGCCCCGCACCGGCGCCGCCGAGGCCCTCGGGAACGAGCAGGCCGGCTACGCCCAATTCGGCGGCGAGCGTCCGCCAGAGCGCCGAAAAGTCTTGCGGCTCCGGGTCGTAGGCCCGTGCCACGGTCTCCGGCGGGCAGCGGTCGGCGAACAGTTCGCGAACGCTGTCGCGCAGCGCGTCCTCGGTGTCGGAGTACAGCAGGTCGGTCATCGGTTCAGGTCCTTCAGATCCTTCCACGCGACGTCCTTGTCGACGCGGTGTTCGCCCGGCAGGCCGAGGATCCGCTCGGAGATCGTGTTGCGCAGGATCTCCGAGGTGCCGCCCTCGATCGAGTTGCCGCGCGCCCGCAGGTAGCGATAGCCGGGCCCGCGCCCGACCAGGTCGACCACCTCGGTGCGCCGCATGGTCCAGTCGTCGTAGGCCAGCCCCGCTTCACCGTGCAGCTCGATCTCAAAACCCGAAATGGCCTGCGCCAGGCGGGCGAACGCCACCTTCATGCCGGCGCCCTCGGGCCCCGGTTGGCCTGCGCTGGCCTGCTGTCGCAGGCGCTCCCCCGCCAGGCGCAGCACCTCGGCGTCCACCCACAACCGCATCAGCTCGTCGTGCATCGCGGGATTGCGCAGCCCCGGATCGTCGCGCCAGGCGTCGGCGACCTTGCCGATGTGCCCACTCTCCCGCGGGGCGCCCGAGCGCGAGCCGATCGCGACGCGCTCGTTGTTGAGCGTGGTGGTCGCGACGCGCCAGCCGCCGCCCTCGGGGCCCAGCCGGTTGGCGTCGGGCACCCGGACGTCGGTGAGGAACACCTCGTTGAACTCCGCCTCGCCGGTGATCTGGCGCAGCGGGCGCACCTCGACGCCCGGTTGGGTCATGTCGCACAGGAAATACGTCAGCCCGGCGTGTTTCGGCACGGTCGGGTCGGTGCGGGCGACCAGGATGGCCATCTGCGCGTGCTGCGCCATCGAGGTCCACACCTTCTGCCCGTTGACGATCCAGTCGTCACCGTCGCGCACGGCGCGGGTGGCGACCCCGGCGAGGTCGGATCCGGCGCCCGGCTCGCTGAACAGCTGGCAATACACCTGCTCGCCGGTGAACAAGGGGCGCAGGAACTTTCGCTTCTGCTCGTCGGTCCCGAACGCCGCGATGGTCGGTGCCGCCATGCCCATCCCGATGAAGTTCTTGACGGTCCCGCGCACCGGGGCGCCCGCCGCGGCGAGGTGCGCGTCGACCGGCTCCTGGGCGCTGCGGGGCAGGCCGAGGCCGCCGAAGCCCCCGGGCAGGTGCACCCAGGCCAGGCCCGCGTCGTATTGCGCCCCAAGGAATTCGCGCGGGTCGCTGGTGGCCGGGTCGTGCTCGTCGAGCAGGGCCTTGACGCGGTCGTCCAGGTCGTCGGGGGTCATTGGGAGCCCCCGGGTTGCGACTGGAAGCCTTGCGCGGCGCCGAGCACCGTGCCGCCGTCGATCACCAGCGTCTCGCCGGTGATCCAGCTGGCGGCGTCGGAAACCAGGAAAGCGACCGCGTTCGCCACGTCGATCGGCTCGCCGATGCGGCCGAGCGCGATCGTCGACGCGAGCGGGTCCTCGTGGTCCTTCCACAGCGCCTCGGCCAGCCTGGTGCGGACCACCCCGGGGGCGATCGCGTTCACCCGGATCTTCGGCGAAAGTTCCAGGGCCAGTTGCTTGGTGACGTGGATCAGCGCGGCCTTGGTGGCGTTGTACATGCCCATGCCCGGCGACTGGTGCATGCCGCCGATGGAGGCGGTGTTGACCACCGAGCCGCCGTGCTCGCCCATCCACGACTTGACGGCGAGCGACGTCCACATCAGCGGCGCCCACAGGTTGACGTCGAAGATTTTGGTGAAACGCGCGTGGTCCTGGTCGATCAGCGGACCGAAGGCCGGGTTGGTTCCGGCGTTGTTGATCAGGATGTCGATGCGGCCGAAGGTCTCGAGGGTGAGGTCGACGCAGCGCCGCGCGGCGTCCTCGTCGACGGCGTGCGCACCCACGCCGAGCGCCTTCTGCCCGACCTGCGCAGCGGCCGCTTCCGCGGCCTCCTGCTTGCGGGCGGTGAGCACCACGTCCGCGCCGGCGGCCGCCAGTTGCTGCGCGATCGCCAGCCCGATGCCGCGCGAGGCGCCGGTGATGATGGCGGTCCGTCCGGTCAGGTCCAGTGGGGTCTTCGATGTGGTCACTGTGGGCGTCTCTTTCGTTGGGTGGGCGGCGAGATGTTTTGGACTGTCGATGCGTGGTACGCGGCGCCTATGTCGAAGAAATTAACCCTCATGAAATCGATCATGGTGAGCGGGGCGGTTGCCGCGGCGGTCGCCGCCGCGCCGGCCGACGCCTTCGCGGCCGCACCGGGCGCGGGCGCGCCGACGCATGTCATCGTCAAGGACGACCCGGGCGGCGGCGGCTGCGACGGGAACGGCAACTGCGGCTCCGGCGGCCAGAACAACGGCCCCGGCGGCGGCCCGGGCGGTCAGGGCTGCGTCCCGGGTGTCGGCTGCGGCTCCGGGGGCCAGAACGCGGGACCCGGCGGCGTGCCGGGCGGCCAGGCCTGCCTGCCCGGCGTCGGCTGCGGCGGCGGCCACGGTTAGCCGCCCGATCCCCCGGCGAGCCTGGTGATCCAGGCCCGGGAGTCGGCCGGGTCGATGACGTCGTCGAGCTCGAACGTCGTGGCGGATCGCAGCGCCTTGCCGTGCTCGTAGGCCGCCGCTACCAGCTTGTCGAACAGTTCCTGTCGCTCGGCCGGGTCGGCGACGGCGGCCAGTTCCTTGCTGAACCCAAGGCGCACAGCGCCTTCCAGACCCATGCCGCCGATCTCGCCGGTGGGCCAGGCGATCGTGAACTGCGGGGCGCGGAACGAGCCGCCTGCCATTGCCATCGCGCCCAGCCCGTATCCCTTGCGCAGGATGATCATGCCGAGTGGCACCGTCAGCCGGGCGCCCAGCACGAACATGCGGCCGAATCGGCGCACCGCCGCGTCCTTTTCGGCGTCTGGCCCGACCATGAAGCCCGGGGTGTCGCACAGCGAGATCACCGGCAGGCCGAACGACTCGCACAGGGCCAGGAAGTCGCCGGCCTTGTCGGCGGCCTCGGCGTCGATTGCGCCGCCCAGATGGTGGGTGCTGTTGGCGATCAGCCCGTATGCCACGCCCTCGACGCGCACGAGGGCGGTGACGATCCCGACCCCGTAGTCGGGCCGCAGCTCGCACGCGGAGCCCACGTCGACGATCGACTCGATGGCCCGATGTACGTCGTAGGCCCGTAACCTGTTCTGCGGCACGACATGCCGGGCGATCCGCGGATCCGGCGCCTCCCACTCGGCCAGCGGGCCCTGGAAGTAGGACAGGTACCGCTTGGCCAGCGACACCGCGTGCGCCTCGTCGCGGGCGACCAGGCCCACCACGCCGTTGCGCCGCTGCACGTCGATCGGGCCGATCGCCTCCGGGGGGTACACGCCCAGCCCGCCGCCCTCGATCATCGCCGGGCCACCCATGCCGATGTTCGCGTCCGGGGTCGCGATGATCACGTCGCACACCCCGGCCAGCGCGGCGTTGCCGGCGAAGCACCGGCCCGAGACGATCGACACCAGCGGCACCGTGCCGCTCAGCGCGGCCAGCATTCGAAAGGTCGGCACGTCCAGGCCCGCGTGGCCGCCGACGTCCGTGTCGCCGGGCCGGCCGCCGCCGCCCTCGGCGAACAACACGACCGGAAGGCGCCTTCGCGCCGCCAGCTCGAAGACGCGGTCGGTCTTGGCATGGTTGCGCATGCCCTGGGTTCCGGCGAGCACGGTGTAGTCATAGGACAGCACGGCCACCTCGGCCGCCGCCCGCCCGAAGCGTTCCGCCCCGATCGTCGCGAGGCCGGCGACGAGGCCGTCGGCCGGGGTGTTGGCGATCAGGTCCTCTTCGCTGCGCCGGCTGCGCTGCGCCGCGATGGCCAGGGCGCCGTATTCGACGAAGCTTCCCGGGTCGACCAGGTCGGCGATGTTCTCGCGGGCGGTTCGGCGGCCGCGCCCGTGCCGCTTGGCGACGGTCGCCTCACGGCCCTCGTCGAGGGTGAGCAGGTGCCGGTGCCGCACCTCGTCGAGGTCGGCGCGGGGCTTGTCGAGATCGACGGCTGCCGAGGCCGAATCGCGGTCGCCGCCGTCGGCGGTGCCGGTGAAGACCAGCAGCGGGTCCCCGGTGCCGACCACCTGGCCGACCCTCACCAGGGCACGGACCGTGCGCAGCGCCGCGGGCGCGATCAGCACGTGCTGCATCTTCATCGCCTCGAGCACCGCCAGCTGTGCCCCGGTGCCGAACTCGGCGCCGTCCGGCGCCACCTCGACGACGGTGCCCGCCAGGTGGGCGCGCAGGACCTCCTCGCCCGGGTAGAGCTCGACCGTGGCGACATGCACGTCGTGTTGGTGGGAGAGGGCCGCGGACGCGAACTCCGCGATTGCGCCGTCCAGGAAGTCGGTGGTCACCCATCCCGATTGAATCCTGTTGTCGGACAGGAGCTCCCGGAGAAATGCAATGTTGGTGGCGACACCCTCGATGGCGAACTCGCCCAGGGCGGTGCGCGCCTTGCGGACCGCCGCACTGAACGACGTACCGTGCACATGGGTGATGACCTTGGCCAGCAGCGAGTCGTACTGCGGGCTGGTGGCCAGCCCGGGCCTTCCGTAGGTGTCCACCCTGACGCCGGGTCCGCCCGGTGGGGAGAACACGGTCAGCGTGCCCGCCGCCGGCACGACCGACCCGTCGGCGGCGAACGTTTCCGTGTTGACCCGGGCCTGAATGGCGATGCCCCGGTGCGCGGCCGGTTCGCCGATGACCTCGGTGCCGTCCGAGGCGGTTCCGGCCGGCAGCCCCAGCCGGTAGTACGATGCGCCGCACGCGATCGCCAGCTGGACGGCCACCAGGTCGGTCCCGGTGGTCTCCTCGGTGACGGTGTGTTCGACCTGGATGCGCGGATTGACCTCGAGGAAGACGAATTCGTCTCCGCTGACGAGGAATTCCACGGTCGCCACGCCCCGCAGGCCGACGCGGGCGCACAGCCGGGCGGCGGCTTGGTGCAGGCCGCGGCGCAGCGCGTCGGAAAGCCCTTGCGCGGGCGCGATCTCGACGATCTTCTGGTAGCGCCGCTGCACGCTGCAGTCGCGGTCCCCCAGGGCCAGGGCGTGGGTCTGGTGCCCGGCCGGCGCGGCGACCACCTGCACCTCGATGTGCCGCGCGGCCCCCAGCGCGGCCTCGGCGAAGAGCGACGGATCGCCGAAGCCCAGCCGCGCCTCCGCGGCGCACCGCTGGTAGGCGGTGTCGATCTCCTCGGCGCTCAACACTTTTCGCATCCCGCGGCCACCGCCGCCGGCGAGGGCCTTGATCATCAACGGACCGCCGTGCTCGGCGAAGAATGCCCGGATGTCGGCCACGCTGCTCGGACCATCGGTCGCGGGCAGCACCGGGACCCCGGCGGCGATCGCCGCGGCCCGCGCCGCGGACTTGTTGCCGAGCAGGTCGAGGACGTCGGCGCCGGGCCCGACGAACGTGCGTCCGGCGGCGGCACACGCCCGGGCGAAGCCGGCATTCTCGCTGAGGAATCCGTAGCCCGGATGAATCAGGCCGGCGCCGGATTTATCGGCGGCCGTCAGCAGCGCCGTGCCCTCGAGGTAGGCCCTCGGGCCCGCACCGGCAAGCCCGACGGCTTCGTCGGCCGCGTGCACGTGGGGACTGTCCGCGTCGTCCTCGGCGTAGACCGCGACCGTCGCCATGCCCAGTTCCATGGCGGTCCGGATGATCCGGAGCGCGATCTCGCCGCGGTTGGCGATGAGCAGGGTCTGGGTCATCGCAACGGGTCGCCCCACCGAACCTGTTCGCGCAGCCTGCCCTTGAGCAGCTTGCCGCCGGCGTTGCGCGGCAGCGACTCGTCTACCACGGTGATGTACTGCGGAACCTTGAAGTCGGCAAGCCGGGCGCGGCAGTGGTCGAGCACGGCGGCGACGTCGACTTCTCCTGCGTCGCCGACCAATACGGCGCCGACCTTTTCGCCCATGACCTCGTCGGCAACCGCCAGCACGCACGCGTCGGCCACGGTGGGCGCCGCGAGCAGCACCGCCTCGACCTCGACGCTCGAAACGTTCTCCCCGCCGCGGTTGATGATGTCCTTCAGCCGGTCGACGATGTGCACGCGACCGTCGTCGTCCACGCGGACGACGTCGCCGGTGTGCAGCCAGCCGTCCACGATGGTGGCGGCCGTCGACTCGGGGCGATTCCAGTAGCCGGCGGTCACATTGGCGCCGCGGACCACCAGTTCGCCCTCGGACCGGTCGGCACCGAACGGCACCAGGCCGAGATCCACCGAAGGAACCGCATATCCCACGGAATCGGCGTGCTCGAGGGCGTCGGAGTCGGGCAGCACGGTCATGAGCGACGCGGTCTCCGTCATGCCGTAGCCGTTGAACACCGTCGCGCGCGGAAACGCGTCCTTCACCGACTGAACCAGCGACGGGGCGATCGGCGCGCCGCCGTAGCCCACCCACTGCACGCCGCTGACGTCGACCGTTTGTAGTCCCTTGTGCCGCAACAAGAGCGCGTAGACGGCGGGCACCGTCACCATCACCGAGATCCGCTCGCCGGCAAGCGTGGCGATCAGCTCGTCGAGGTTGAGCGCGGGCATGATCACCGACGCTCCCCCCAGGCGTGTCGCGGCGAGAAGCTGTGAGTTGCAGCCGGTTACGTGGAACAGCGGCACGGAGATCAGCGTGCGCATGCCCTCGCCCAGGTCCCTGGGCTGCTCGAGGCACCGGATCCCGTTCTCGGTGTTCGTCAGGAACGCCTCGTGGGTCGTGGGGACGCCCTTCGGGTGGCCGGTGGTGCCGGAGGTGTAGAAGAGCGCGGCGATGTCGTCGCGGTCGAGTTCCCCCGTCACGTAAGGCTGTCCGTCCGGCAGTGGCGTGTCGGGGGCGAGGTCGACGTGGGCGCCTGAGTCGTTGAGCACGAACTCGACCTCGGGTTGCGCCGAGCGGGTGTTGACCGCCACCGCAACGCCGCCCGCCATCACGGTGCCCCAGAAGGCCAGCACCCAGTCGAGCCCGGCCGGGTAGCGCACGGCGACGCGCTCCCCCGGTCTGAGGCCGTCCTCGCGCAGGCCCCCCGCCACGCGGGACGCGCGATCCCACAGCTGGCGGTAGGTCAGGCGGCCGGCGCCCAGTTCGACCACGGCCTCGCTGTCGGGCCGGGCGTCGACGTGCTCGGCGAGCATGTCCAGCAGCGTCTCCGGCAGGTCGTCGTAGTGCGGAACGCCGGCTGAGTCTCGGGTGACACCGGTCGTGGCGAATGGGTTGTGGTCGCGCGGTATTTCGATCACCGGAGGCATGCGCGGGATCCTCCTGTCCTAAGGTGTGAGCGATGACGATCGAGGATTCCGCCATCATGCCCGAGGCGTACTTCGCCGTCGACGGCGACTCCTATCTCCCGGCCGCGATCACCCAGGGGCCGTGGGGTGCGGTGATGGGTGGTCAGAACGTCGGCGGCCTCCTGGCGTGGGGCATCGAGCAATCGGGCATCGATGCGGGCCTGCAACCGGCCCGGCTGACCGTCGACCTGTTGCGTCCGGCGCTGATGGAGCCGGTGCAGATCCGGACCGAGGTACAGCGGGAGGGTCGGCGCATCAAAATTGTCGACGGCACCCTGCTGCAGGACGGAAAGGTCGTGGCGCGGGCTAGCGCGCTCTTTCTGCGCCGCGGTGAGCATCCCGACGCGCGGGTGTGGTCGACCCCGGTGGCTATGCCGCCGCCGCCCACCGACTCCGCCGGCTTCCCGCCCGAAATGCCGTTTCACATCTGGAGCTATGGCGGCGACGTTTCGGGGGGTACCCCCGGGATGGCCGAGTGGGAACAGGGGAAGTCCCAGAAGTTCGCGTGGACGCGGATCTTCCGTCCGATGGTCCACGGCTATCCGCTGACACCGTTCGTGCGCCTGGCCTTCGTCGGTGACATCACGAGCTCGCTGACGCATTGGGGCACAGGCGGTTTGCGCTTCATCAACGCCGACTACACCGTCACCGCCGCCCGGCTCCCCGACGGCGAATACCTCGGCCTCGCGGCGATGAGCCACTATGGCGCGGCGGGCGTGGCCACCGGCACGGCGACGCTGTTCGACCGGCACGGACCGTTGGGCACCGGCACCGCGCTGGCCCTCGCCCAACCCGCCGAGGCGTTCCAGCCGTCGTACCGATAGCCGGCTACTGCCGCGACGGTTGTCACGACAACCCTTCTAAGTCCCGTTGATCGGCGAGAGCGAAGGCAGCGTCCACGTGCCGGCGAAGAATTCCTCGCGCGGGCGATACAACCGAACCAGGTAATTCCATCCTTCGGGTGTGATGATGCAGTTCGCTGGGGGGTTCTCGCCGGGATCGGCTGTGAAGTGCACGGTGATCGAGCCGTCCGCTCCCGGCACCCCCGTCACGCTGTTGACCGTATAAAGTCCGTGCGGGTTCGGCTCGAAGAAGCCGGCGGCGTTGTACACCGAAACGGACCAGAACGCGTCCACCGGAACGTCTTTGAACGTCAGCTCGTACGATCCGGGCGGTACCCCAGGGTCGACACCGACGTAGGAGGCTTCGGAAGTCGGCAGCCCTCCCCACCCGGCGGCCGTACCGATCAGATGGTGCACGGGGTCCACCTCGTCCGGACTTCCGAACGTCCGCTCGAAGGAAGTCAAGCCGCTCGCCAGCGCGAGGAGGGCGTCGCGGGTTTTGTCGAGACTGGTTGTGTCGTATTCCGGAGCGGCGAACTCGTCGGAACTCGACTCGAGCGTGATGCGGTCTTGGAGGGCGCCGACGGCGGCGACGTCATCGGGGTCCAACGGATCGACCAGGATACGCACGCCCACCAGGACGTAGCGGGACCCACATCGCTGTCGGGTCAACTGATGCCGCCCCGACGCGTGGAGGATCACGTTGATGTAGTGGTCCTCATTCACGACCATTGCGGACATATACCGGCCACCGGGGTCTGGGAGCGACAGCCAGGCCGTCTCGGCCAAGTCGACGATAGCGAAGCTGTACAGCGTATCCCGGTTCATCCGTATGACGGTCTGCTCGTCGATCGATGTCGGCTGCCGATTATGGCGGAACCTCCCGACGCCGCCCGCGGCACGCTGGATGTCCGTGAACATCCGATGCGTTTCAGCCCGGACGAAGTTGTCGACGTTGACGATGATGGCCATTCACGTTGTCCCGTCCGCCGATCCACGAGTGTGGCGCTTCATTCCATCAGTTGCGCGGCGACCGTGGCGCCGAGTTCCCAGCACTGTTCCAGGTCTTCCTTGTTCGGTTTGCCCGAAACAACCACCGTCTCAGCGGCTTTCGCCCAACCCAAGCCGGTGGTGATCGACATGACGCCGCGCTCGGCACCCTCGGTGCCCTCGTTGCCGTGCAGGTACAGGCCGAACGGCCGGCCGCGCGTGGCGTCGAGGCACGGGTAGTAGCAGACGTCGAACGCGTGCTTGAGGGCGCCGCTCATGTAGCCGAGGTTCGCGGGGGTGCCCAGGACGTAGCCGTCGGCGTCGAGCACGTCGGCCGGCGACAGCGTCAGGGCGGGCCGGCGCACGACCTCGACCCCTTCGATCTCGGGGTCGGTGGCGCCGGCGACGACGGCCTCCAGCATTTCCTGGCAGTGCGGCGACGGCGTGTGGTGCACGATCAGCAGCGTCTTGCTCACGGGCGGCCTTGCAGCAGCACGGCCGTCTTCATGGCTTCCCGCGCGCGCCGCCGGTCCCCCGCGTAGTCGTAGGCGCGTGCCAGCCGGTACCAGCGGCGCCAGTCGTCGGGGTCGGTCTCCACCTCGGTGCGCACCTCGGCGAAGAGGGCGTCGGCCGCGTCGCGGCTGATGCGGCCCGACGGGCGCCGCGGCAGCGCGCCGGTGTCGAGTTCCATTCCGTCGGCCGCGATCAGCCGTGCCAGCCTCTGGTGGGCGAACCCGGCCCGCAGCGTCGCGATCATCGCCCACAGGCCGATGACGGGCAGTATCAACACGGCGAGTCCCAGACCGACGGCGGCGGTCCTCCCCGAGCCGATCATCGCGAAAGCCATGCGCCCCAACAACACGAAATACGTCAACATCGCCACACAGAGGAAGGCGATCACCAGCTGGATGCGTACGACGGCGTTCATTTCATTGCAGGTCGAGCAGGGGCTCCAGGCCCACCGTGAGACCGGGACGCTCCCGGATCCGCCGCACCGCGAGCAGCACGCCAGGCACGAACGAGGTGCGGTCCAGGCTGTCGTGGCGGATGGTCAGCGTCTCACCCGCGGTGCCGAACAACACCTCCTGGTGCGCGACCAGTCCCGCGAGGCGCACCGAGTGCACCGGGATGCCGTCGACGTCGGCGCCGCGCGCGCCGGGCAGGCTGGTGCTGGTGGCATCGGGATTGGGCGGCAAGCCTTTTCGCGCCCCAGCGATGAGCCTGGCGGTGCGGGTGGCGGTACCCGAGGGCGCGTCGGCCTTGTGGGGGTGATGCAGTTCGATCACCTCGGCGGAGTCGAAGAATCGCGCGGCCTGCTGCGCGAAATGCATGGAGAGCACCGCGCCGATCGCGAAGTTGGGCGCGATGAGGACCGCCGTGTCGGGGGCGTCGGCCAGCCACGATTGCACCCGCTCCAGCCGTTCGGCGGTGAAGCCGGTGGTGCCGACGACGGCGTGTATGCCGTTGCCGATGAGGAACTCGAGGTTGTCCATCACGACGTCGGGGTGCGTGAAGTCGATGACGGCCTCGGTGTCGCCGTCGGTCAGCAGGCTGAGCGGGTCGCCGGCGTCGACCTCCGCCGACAGCGTCAGGTCGTCGGCGTCCTGCACCGCCGCGACCATCGTCGACCCCACCTTGCCCTTGGCCCCCAGCACGCCTACCCGCATGGTTCTCACCCTAGACGCGGTTGTCTCGCGCCGATCAGGTGTGGACGACAAAGCCCGCTTCGGCGTAAGGAGCGGCCTGCTCGGGATCATTGACCGTGACATACAGGTCGCCCGCCGTCGGCATGACGAAGCCGACGAAGCCGTGGGCGCTTTGCCCGTCGTGAAGGCCGCCCGATTGCAGCGGGGGCATCTTGCCGAGCCTCTGGAAGTCGACGGCAAGCGTTGCCGGCCGGAACGCATCGTCGGGATGAGTCCACGGCTGGCTCCCGCCCCCGTATCCGGCAAACATGTTGAAATGGTTGAACTTAAAGAACTGGTGGGACGTTGCGGTGATGGTCATTTCAACGACGTTGCACGCGGCGCCGGGCGTCGGACTCGCAAAATGCGACGCGCACCCCGGCGGGAACCACGTCGCACTGTTGACAGTGATGTCGGCGGTCGCACCGCTGGCCGCCCGCGCGTGCACGGGCACGCCCATCTGACCGATCGGGAACGGTGAACCCTCGGACGTGGGTTCGGCCGAACCGGTGGGACACGTGCATCCTGCGCCGAGCACCGCGGCCACGGTGACCGCGGTTGCCGCGACTCCAGATCTCGCGCGCACCTCACGAGAATATCCGCAGCGCTGCCCCGAGAAACAGTCCAGCGGGATCATCTTCGCGCCGGCCCTTATCCACAGTCGCGCATCCATCCACAGAAGCGGGATCGGGGCCGGCCGAAACGGGGCACCGCGCTCTATTATTCGAACATGCGTTCGATACAGGGTCCGTCCGATGTGGATGCGGCACTCGACGCGCTCGACACGGCCGTCGCCCAGATCGGCACGCTGAACTTCGACGCGCTCAGCCCCGTCGTGCGGCTCCGGGCGCTGGAGCGGATGGAGAGCTCTCGCCGTAGGCAGATCGCGGTCAACCACGACGTCATCGCGGGCCTGGACAAGGAGGAAGCCGCGGACGTCGGCGGCCCCGTCCACAAGGTGATCGCCGATTGGCTGCGCATCAGCCCGGCCGAGGCGAGCCGTCGGGTCCGAGACGTCAGGCAGCTGTCCAAGCGCCTCACCCTCACCGGGGAGGAGCTCCCGCCGGAGCTGCCGGCCACCGCGAAGGCTTGGCGCGACGGCATGCTCGACGGGCAGCACCTGCGGGTGATCCAGACGTTCGTCCGCGACCTGCCGGACGGCATACCCGTCGACGCGGTCGCGAGGGCCGAGCGGTTCCTGGCCCGGCAGGCCACGAAGCTGCGCCCGGATCAACTGGAGAAAACCGCGAACCGGTGCGCGCTGCAGCTGAATCCCGACGGGAAGTTCTCCGACGCCGACCGTGCCCGTCAGCGCGGGTTCACGTGGTGCGGCCAGCGCGCCGACGGCATGAGCGTCGGAAAGCTGGTTGCGTCGCCGGAGCTGCGCGCCAACATCGATGCGTGGCTGGCGCGGTTCGCCGCTCCGGGCATGTGCAACCCCGACGACGAAAAACCCTGCGTCGACGGGGAACCGGGCGACGAGCTCGCCAGCAGGGACACCCGTAGCCACGCCCAGCGCCAGCACGACGCGCTCAACGCGCTGGTGCGCGGACAGCTGGGCGATCCAAAGCTCGGCCAGCATAACGGCTTACCGGTCACCGTCATCGTGTCCACGACGCTTCAGGAACTGACCGCGGCGACCGGTCGGGCGGTGACGGGCGGCGGGACCGTGTTGCCGATGCGCGACCTGATCCGGATGGCGAGCCACGCGTATCACTATCTCGCCGTGTTCGACAAACACTCGAACCGTCCGCTGTACCTGGGCCGGACCCGGCGCATCGCGTCACCGGACCAGCGCGTCGTGATGTATTCACTGCACCGCGGCTGCACACATCCGGGCTGCGACGTGCCGGGCTACTGGGCGGAAGTGCACCATGTCACCGAATGGGCTGCCGGCGGCCTCACCGATGCCGACAACCTGACGTTCGCCTGCCCGCCCTACCACAAGCTGATCGACGAGGGCTGGCGGACAAGGAAACTCCCGGACGGGCGCACCGAGTGGATACCGCCTCCGCACTTGGACCGCGGGCCGCGCACCAACGACTACCACCATCCGGAGCGCCTCTTCGAGGACGACGATGACGACGTTCCCTGACCCGTCGGCCCTAGATCTTGAACCGCCCCGCGAACCCGCGCAGCGGAAGATCGGCGCTGGTGATGAGTCCCGGCCGCGCCGCCACCACCGACTTGATCGACGCCAGCGCCGGCATGCCGGTCACGGTCATGCCGATGGAGGCGAAGTTGTCGGGGTTGGAGAGGTCGACGCCCGGACGGGGGAAGATCATGTGCTTGTTGTAGACGCACGGGTCGCCCTTGATCTGAGTGATGTAGCAGCCCTTGATGTTCCAGCTCGGATCGGTGTGCGGGGTCATCTGCCACTCGAGGTGGGTCTCGACGCGCGGCACGCCGTCGACCATGCCCTGGTACTTGATGTAGTTGCCGCCCAACGACCCCTTGGGCAGCGTGTACCAGCCCAGGTCGACGTCCTTGGTGCAGGCGCCCAGCTCGTAGCTGAACGTGACCTCGTCGAGCGGCAGGTCGAAGCAGTCGGCCATCATCAGGACGCTGTCGGCGAAGACGCGGGTGTACTTCTCGAGCTTGGACGGGATCTCCGGGTCATCCACCGGCTGCCCGTAGCCCACCTCGATCCAGGTGTCCTTGGAGTGGTGGCACGACACGTCGACCGACTCGATGGTGGTGACGTTCTCGATCTCGGCGACGTCGGCCGAGCACACCACCCCGAGGATTTGGTTGAGCCCGGGGTTCATGCCGGTGCCGTAGAACGTCGACCCGCCTCGCTCGCACGCCTCGGCCAGGAGTTGGGTCACCGGCTTGCCCGACGGGTGCGGGTGATTCTTGTCGCGGTGCCACCCGGTGATCCAGTCGGCGGTGGTCACGACGTTGATCCCGTTCTCGAGCACCGTGACGTAGAGGTCCTCGTCGGGGAACACCCCGTGGAAGGTGAGCACGTCGGGCTTGGCCGCGAGGATCTCGTCGACGGTGCCGGTCGTGGTCACCCCATTGGGCGGCAGCCCGGCGATCTCGCCCGCGTCCCGTCCGACCTTCTCGGGCGAATAGCAATGCACGCCAACGAGTTCCAGGTCCGGGCGCGAGGCGATCCGCTTGATCATCTCCTTGCCGACGTTTCCGGTGGCCACCTGGAAGACGCGGATCGGTGCACTCATTCCGGTCAGCCTTTCTGGGATGCGGGTTGCGGATAGAACTGCTTGGCCCAGGCGCGGATCGCGGTGAAGCCCTCGTACTCGTCCGCGGCGAGCGCGGGCGGGTCGGAGTAGCGCTGATGCCGCCAGATCTCGATGTCCTGGGTGAACTGCCGGATCACCTCGCGCCCGAACTCGGCCGCCTTGGCCTCGGCGCGGGCGGGGTCCCTGGCCGGATCGCCGGCCGGTCGCCGGCCTATGTACACCATGAACCGGACGTCGGAGGTGGACTCGTCGACGGGGGTGACCGCGGAGATCGTCCGGTTGTCGACCATGCCCCAGCTCTTCGTCACCGCGATACCCAGCCCGCCGTTGACGGCCTCCACGCCGCTCTTGACGTCCTCGATCTTCTGGCCGTCGTCGCCCTCGAAGGTGATGGTGAAGTCGACGAAGGACACGGCGTCGCCGAAGTCGTGGCGGGTAAAGACCGGCACGATCGGAGTCTGGTGCACGAACTTGAAATGCGCGAAGTCCACGCCGTTTTCGAGCACGTACTGGGGGTGCAGCTCCAGCCGCTCCCGGTACAGCCGCTGCTGGGGGTAGTAGTCGTGCGGACCGCTGCCGTCGTGAAAGGCGCCGAACACGTCGGGCGCGTCGAAGTAGGGCTCGCGGCGCTCGACGTCGTGCCAGATGTAGACGGACTCGTTGCGTTCCACGACGGGATAGGTGCGGATCCGCCTGCCGCGGTTGGGGTGGTCCTGGTAGGGGATGCAGACGTTGCGCCCCTCGCCGCTCCACTGCCAGCCGTGGAACGGGCACTGCAGCACCTCGCCGACGACCGTGCCGCCGTAGCCGAGGTGCGCGCCGAGATGTTCGCAGTAGGCGTTCATCACCGTGAGCCGGCCCGACTCGGACCGCCAGGCGACCATCTCCTGGTCGAAGTACTTCATCGTGTGGACGTCACCCACGCCGATCTCGTCGGACCAGGCGACCTGGAACCAGCCGGTCGGTTTCATCGGCAGCGGCGGCTTAGCCATGCCAGGAGTCCTCCACGCGCCAAAGAATAACAGTACCCTCTATGAAAATGGTAGCCTGAGCCGGTGACGGGCAACGACGTCGCGGGACTGCGTTCCAGCCGGCGACCCAACCGGCGCGGCCACGCGACCCGGGAGAGCATGCTCGAGGCCGCGCTCAAGTCGCTGGCATCGGGCGAGCCGGGCTCGGTGTCGGCCAATCGCATCGCCAAGGACATCGGCGCCACCTGGGGCGCCGTTCAGTACCAGTTCGGCGACACCGACGGATTCTGGGCCGCGGTGTTGCACCGCACCGCCGAGCGGCGGGCCGAGACGTTCGCCGCCCTGTCGACGCCGGTGCGCCCGGACGCGCCGCTGCGCGAACGCGTCGGCGCGATCGTGGACACCCTGTACCGCGGCCTGGCCGCCCCGGATTCCCGCGCGATCGAGAACCTGCGCGCGGCGCTGCCCCGCGACCCGCGGGAACTCGAGCGCCTCTACCCGCGCACCGCCGCCGAATTGGTGTCCTGGGGCAAGAGCTGGCTGGAGACCTGCCGTCAGGCCTTCGCCGGGCTCGACGTCGACCCGGCGCGGCTCCGCGAGGTGGCCGCGCTGATCCCCGGCGCGATGCGCGGTCTGGTGTCCGAGCGCCAGCTGGGTTCCTACGCCGACCTCGACATGGCGCGGCGGGGCCTCACCAACGCCCTGGCCGCCTACCTCGAGTCACGCCCGTGACCGACATCGCGCTCCGGCAGGCCGAGCCGGCCGACTTCCCCCGCGTCGCCCAGATGCATTACGCGGTCTGGCGGAGGTCGTGGGCGGGGATTCTGACGCCGCCGCTCCTCGACCTGCTGGGGCCGGCACGACGCTGGGTGGCGCAGGTCTATCCGCAGACCCTCAACCGCCCGGGGTGGGCGATGTGGATCGCCGAAGACGTCGGCCGGACGGTGGGCGTGACGATCTTCGGGCCCGACGAGGACGCCCCGGACGCGCTGCAGATCGACGCCCTCTACATCGCCGAGGACAGCCAGCGGCACGGGATCGGTGGCCGCCTGCTCGGGGCGGCGCTGGACGCCCACCCGTCGGGCGACGCGATCCTGTGGGTCGCCGAGCAGAACGCGAAGGGCCGACGCTTCTACGAGAAGAACAACTTCGAGGCCGACGGCCGAACGCTGACGTGGGAGCCGCTGCCGGGCATCCAGGTGCCGCACCTGGGTTACCGGCTCAGGCGTCGATGACGAGCCGTTCGCCGCGGGCCCGCGACACGCAGACGAGCATCTCGTCGTCGCCCACCGCCAGCCGGCCCCGGTGATCAACCTGCCCCGCAAGCACTTTCACCTTGCACGTCCCGCAGAATCCCTGGCGGCACGAGTAGGGCGCGGTCGGGTCGCGATCGAGCAGCACCTCGAGCGCCGACCGGTTCGCCGGAACGCCGAGCACCTCACCCGACCGCGCCAGCTCCACCTCGAACGCGACGCCGTCGACCACCGGCGCCGGGCTGAACCGCTCGTAATGCAATGGGGCACAAGCATGCTCGTCGCGCGCCCGGCGCACCGACTCGAGCATGCCGCTGGGCCCGCACACGTAGACGGCGGTCGCCGGACCCGCGCCGGCCAACAGGTCGTCGACGCCGGCGAAGCCGCCGCGCTCGTCGTCCGCCCACACCGTCACCCGATCCGGGTCCGCCGACACCACCTCGTCCAGGAACGGCATGTACTCGCGGCCGCGCCCGGCATAGACGGCGCGCCAATCCATTCCGCGCTGCGCGGCGGCCCGGATCATCGGCAGGATCGGCGTCACGCCGATGCCGCCGATGACGAACAGGACGTCGCGCTCTGCGGTGCCGAGGTAGAAGGCGTTGCGGGGCCCCTCGAACACGAGGGTATCACCCACGCGGTAGGCCTCGTGCATCTCGACGGACCCGCCGCCGCCGTCGGCGATGCGCCGCACGGCGATGCGGTAGTCGGTGCGCCGGCCGGGCGGGCCGCACAGCGAGTACTGCCGGCGCCGGCCCGACGGCAGCAGCACGTCGATGTGGCCACCGGGCGTCCACGACGGCAGCAGGCCACCGCCGGGGTCGGCGAGGGTCAGCGCGACGACGTCGGGGGCGACGAGTTCGCGTGCGGTGACGACCGCGGACAGTCCCCGCGGCACCGGAAGCACCCGCGACGGCGCCCACCGCGACGCCGCGGCGAACCCGCCGAACAGCGCCCGCATGCCCCACAGCGCCGTGCCGAGGCGGTCGCGGTCGCGCCGGCCGTACAGGTCGCCGGGCCGGCTCGCCCAGATGCTCTGCCGCTCAACCACACTCAACCCTGACGAATGTCGAGGCGGGCGAACAGGCGCAGCGCCGAGGGACTGATGCGCCGCATCGCGTAGCCGACACGGGATTCGGCCGCGATCGGCACCACCGGCGCCCCGGTCTCGACGGCCTTCGCGATCGCCTTGGCGACCGCCTCCGGGGTGAAGTTGCGGCGCCGGTAGGCGGCGTCGGCCTTCTGCCGGGCCCGCTCCTGCTGTTCGTCGGTCATGCCGGCGTAGATCGTGCTCTTGGCGATGTTGGTGTTGACAAATCCCGGGCAGACGGCGGTGACGGTGATGCCATCGTCGGCGAAGTCGGCGCGCAGCGCTTCGCTGAACGCGAGCACCGCGGCCTTCGTCGTGCCGTAGGCCACCATGGACTTCGAGGGGATGAACGCCGCGGCCGACGCCAGGTTGATGATGGTCCCGCCCTGTCCGCGCTCGACCATCTGCGCCCCGAACGCCCTGCTGCCGGCGATGACGCCGCGGACGTTGACCGCGATGATGTCGTCCCAGTTCTCCGGGCTGGTCTCCAGGAACCGCCCGGCCATCCCGATGCCCGCGTTGTTGACCAGGATGTCGACCACCCCGTGTTCGGAGCGCACCTGCGCCGCAAGGTCGTTCATCGCCTTCTCGTCGCGCACGTCGACCCGGTACGCCGCCGCAAGCGCGCACGCGGCGCGGACGGCGTCGACGCCGACGTTGGCGGCGTCGAGGTCGCGGTCGACGATCACGACCTTGCGGGCGCCGCGGCGCGCGAACTCCACCGCGGTGGCCCGGCCGATGCCCGCTCCCCCACCGGTGATCAGGGCCAACTTCCCCGTGATCTCGCGCGTGCTCCCCGCCGTCGCGGCGGAAGCGCTTGCGCCGCCTTCGATTTGGTCGACCCATTCGGCGGTGAGGCGGGCGATGACGTCGGGGCGCGAGGTGACCACCCAGTGTCCGCCCTCGATCTCGACCACCCGGCCGGCCGCCGGGACCGCGCCGGTGAAGCGCTGCAGGGCCGGCGTCACGAACAGGTCCGCGCGCGGCACCACGGTCTGCACCGGGACGGTGGTCTCGGGCAGTCGCGGCCCAGGCGAGATCATCGGGCCGGGCATGTTCTCCCGGTAGAGCCCCAGCCCGTTGACGTAGTCGCCGATGGACCGCGGCGTCGCGCTCCGCCGGCTGCGGGCGCTCGACCGGCCGATGCGTTCGAGCGCCTCAACGAGTTTCACGCCGACGCGGGACCGGAAGGCGAGCTCGGGCACGCCCGGACACAGGAAGAAGGCGATGTAGAGCGATCCGAGCAGCTGCCTGGCGACCCCTCCCCCGGCGCGCGGGTTGCGCGCCGACCGCAGGAAGCGGCCCGCATACCGCAGGTGCGGTCCCGAAACGGAAGTGAACGACGCGACCTTCGCCATCACCGACTCGTCGGTCACCGCGTCCCACGCCGCGATCGACCCCCAGTCGTGAGCCAGCAGGTGAACCCGCCGGACGCCGAGGCTGTCGATCACCGCGCCGAGGTCGGACGTCAGCCGGGCGAACGAGTAGCCGGATCGCCTTGCCGGCCGGGATGATTCGCCGGCGCCGCGGACGTCATAGGCGACGACGTTGTAGCGGCCGGGGTACGCCTCGCCCAGGTGCTCGGCCACGCCGTCCCAGACGTGGTGGTTGTCGGGCCAGCCGTGAACGGCGAGCACCGTCGGGCGGCGCGGGTCGATCTCGGTGTAGCGGTGCACGGCCAGCGTGACACCGTCGGACGTCGTGACGCTCGTCTTGGAAGTCACGGCTCAGTGGGCCGCACGCGCTGCGGGCGAGACGGCCAGGTAGTCGACGGCCGGACCCAGGCCGCCCAGCTGGGAGGGGTGGAAGCCGGGCCGGTAATAGTCGCCGACGACCCGGACGAAGCGCAGCGGGCCGGGCAGCAGCCCGCGCCGCGCCGCCCGGAAATAGTCGCGCCAGCGCGGCTTGGCCCCGGGCGGCAGCTCGGGATCCACCGAGTACAGGAACCGCACGCCGCGGATCCACAGCAGCGCCATCGCCGGGGTGACCACCAGTTGCGCGCGGGCCCGGCGCCAGTACCCGGCGCGCAGGTGCTTCATCGTGTCGAAGGCGACGGCCTTGTGCTCGACCTCCTCGGCGCCGTGCCAGCGCAGCAGGTCGAGCATCACCGGGTCGGTGCCGATGGCGTCGTGGGCGGGAGTGTTCAGCACCCACTCGCCGAGGATCGCGGTGTAGTGCTCGATGGCCGATACCAGCGACACCTGCTCGAGCAGCCAGCTGTGCCGCCGCCGCGGGCTCCAGCCCGGCCTGGACCCCAGCAGCTTCTCGAACAGCCAGCGGATCTGGTCGGTGTACGGGGTGACGTCGACGCCGTGGGCGGCGAAGTGATCGAGGACTTTGGCGTGGGCCCGCGAATGCACGGCCTCCTGGCCGATGAAGCCCTGCACGTCGAGCCGCAGCTGGTCGTCCTTGATGAATGGCAGGGCATTCTTGAACGCGTCCACGAAGAACTCCTCGCCCGCGGGCAGCAGCATGTGCAGGACGTTGAGCATGTGGGTGGTGAATGGTTCGCCGGGCACGTAGTGGAACGGCAGCGTGGCCCAGTCGAAGTCGACGTCGCGCGGCTCGAGCACGATGCGCTCGTGGTCCAGCGATCGGTCGTGCGGACCGGCGGCCCGGTCGTCGACAGTGGACATCGCGACCCCCTCCCCCTTCGAGTGCTCAGAAGTATAGAACCACCCCGTCACCCGGCGGCCCCGCCGCCGAGCGCTCGATGCCGGGTTTCAGCCGGCTGTGGCGTGCCGGCGCAGGTCGTACTGCCCGGCGTCGACGTCCGCCAGCATGGCGCGGTGCGCGGCCGGGGTGAAGGGCCACACCTCGGGCACCCCGTCCTTGTTGAGGTACCAGCTGTCGCAGCCGGTGGTCCACACGGTGTCCGGCATGGCCGCGCGAAGCCGCGCGTTGAACCGCTCGGTCGCCGCGGCGGTCGGCTCGATGGTGTCGAAGTCGCCTCGGCGCCAACGCTTTATCCACCCGACGATGTGGTTGGCCTGCGACTCGGCCACGGCCGTCAGCGCGTAGTTCCCGACCGGGCTGTGCGGGCCCAGCATCATGAAGAAGTTCGGGAAGCCCGGCAGCGCGACCGTCTGGTAGGCCATCGGCCCGTCCCGCCACACGTCGTCGGCGGCGATCCCGTCGCGGCCGGTGAGCCGCATCGGCCGGAAGAACGCGTGGGTGTCGAACCCGGTGGCGAGCACGATGATGTCCGCCTCGTGCAGGACGCCGTCGTCGGTGACGATTCCGCGGCGCTCCACGTGGTCGATTCCAGCGGTCACCAATTCGACGTCGTCGCGCTGCATCGCCCGGTAGAACCCGCCCGCGACCACCAGCCGTTTGCACATCGGTTGGTAGCCCGGGGTGAGCGCGCGACGCAACCCCGGGTCGCGCACCCGGCGCAGGTTGGCGCGGCACAACGCCCCCATGAACCGTCGCCGCAGGCCCGGCTTGGTGAGCCCGCCGGCGAAGGTCTCGAAGAAGAGGCTGTATGTCCGGTAGGCCACCCGGTCAAGCCACGGAACGGCCCGGTAGGCGCTGCCGACCAGGCGGGAGTAGCGCGGGTTCGGCATCGGCACCACCCACTGCGCGGTGCGCTGGAACAGCATGACCCTGCCCGCCACACCGGCCAGACCGCAGACGAGCTGCACGCCGGTCGATCCGTTGCCCACGATGGCGATGCGGCGACCCCGCAGCTCGACGGAGTGATCCCACCGCGCGGAATGGAAGGCATGCCCGCCGAAGTCGTCGAGTCCGGCGATCGACGGCATCCGCGGATGGTGCAGGACGCCCGTGGCCGAGATCAGGAAGTCGACCGTCGACTCCGCCCCGGAGTCGGTGCGCAACGTCCACCGCCCGTCTTCGAAACGGGCGTCGACGATTTCGGTGCCGAACCGGATGCGCTGCCGCAGCCCGAAGCGGTCGGCGACACCGCGGAAGTAGTCCTGGATTTCGCCGCCGGGCGAGAACAGGTGCGTCCAGTCCGGATTCCGGGCGAAGGTGTACTGGTAGACCCGCGAGGGCACGTCGCAGGACAGGCCCGGGTACGTGTTGTCGCGCCACGTGCCCCCGACGTCGGGGGCCTTCTCGTAGACGGTGACGTCGGTGATCCCGTTGCGCAGCAAGGCAATCGCCACACAGATGCCCGACATGCCGGCCCCGACGACGGCGACGCTCGGGTCCCGCGCGGTCATCGCCCGCGGGCCTCGGCGCGCTGCTTGAGCCGCTGCAGGGTCAGCCGGATGTGTTCGGCGTTCGCGGCCGGCCGGTCGCTCACGCCGGTGGCCCGGCCGGCGAACCGGCGGAACCACCCCGGCCTGCGGTCCCACGTGCTCTCGGTAACCCGACAACCACCGTCGGCCTCGACCACGTCGTACTGCCAGCGCGCGATGGGGATGAAGGCATACCGCACGTCGAACCCGAAGCGATGGCCCGGTTCGGCGTCGGTCACCGTGCAGGTGGTGGTCCAGCTGTGCCCGCCGTTGCGGTTGTGGCCGGTGAACACCGCCCCCGGCCGGGCGGCATCACCCTTGCGCCACGTCATCGAGACCGCCTCCTCGGCGAGCGAGGCCAGCGTCGGCAGGTCGGTGAGGAGCCGGTACACCTCGTCGGGGCGGGCGTCGACATGAACGGCGGCCGCCACGCACGGATCGGTCATCGGCCGATCATAGCCAGCAGATGCGGCCGGGCGAGCCTACTCTGGAACCCGAAGCTCGAGGCTAGGGGAAGCATGCGAGTCGGCGTTCCGACCGAGACCAAGAACAACGAGTTCAGGGTGGCGATCACCCCGGCCGGCGTCGCGGAACTGACCCACCGCGGCCACGAGGTGATCGTCCAGGCGGGCGCCGGCGAGGGGTCGGCCATCCCGGACGACGAGTTCAAGGCGGCGGGCGCCCAACTCGCCGCCACCGCCGAGCAGGTGTGGGGCGAGGCCGACCTGCTGCTCAAGGTCAAGGAGCCGACGCCCCAGGAGTACGGGCTCCTGCGGGGCACCCAGGTGCTGTTCACCTACCTGCACCTGGCCGCCTCCCGCGCGTGCACCGACGCGCTGTTGGCGTCGGGCACGACGTCGATCGCCTACGAGACCGTGCAGACCGCCGACGGCACGCTGCCGCTGCTGGCGCCGATGAGCGAGGTCGCCGGCCGGCTGGCAGCGCAGGTGGGGGGCTACCACCTGATGCGGACCGAGGG
>NZ_CACRUY010000047.1 GCF_902652685.1 Mycobacterium sp. Marseille-P9652 | reverse complement strand
TCGGTGGGGCCGCCGGCGTGGGCGGCGCCGGGGAGGCCGCGCGGGTCGGGGGGGGGCCCGCCCGCGGCGCCGCGCCGCCGCCCGCCGACTGCCCCGAAGGCCCGCGAAAGGCGTGCACCCCGAGGACCGCGGCCCCCGCCAGCAACGCGACGGCGGCGAGCGCCCCGATCACGGTCGCCGGCCCCCGCCAGCGGCCGCGCGCGCCGGTCGCGGCGGGTGAGCCGGCCGCGGTCGCCGCGACCACCTCGGTCGGGCCCGGAATCCCTTGCGTCGGTGCGGCTGTCGTGGCTCCGACACCCTCGGGTTCGGGCGTGGCGGTGGGCGGTCGGCCGGCCAGCGCCGCCGCGAACTCCGCGCAGGTGCGGTAGCGCTCCTCCGGGTTCTTGGCGAGAGCCCGGGCGATGACCGGGTCGAGGTCGGCCAGGTCCGGCCGCCGCTCGCTGAGCAGCGGTGGCGGCGCCGACAGGTGCTGGCTGATGACGACGGCGGGGTTGGAGTGGTGGAACGGCGCGGTCCCGGTGAGCAGGTTGAACGCGGTGCAACCGAGCGCGTACTGGTCGGCCCGAGCGCCGATGTCGGCTCCCTGCAGCTGCTCCGGCGCGCAGTACGCGGTGGTGCCGACCAGCATGTTCGTCGCGGTCAGGCCGCTGATCTCGCCCAGTTCGCGGGCGATCCCGAAGTCGGCCAGCAGGATCCGCCGCCGCGGGCTGGCTTCGGAAGCCGAGGTGAGCAGGATGTTGGCCGGCTTGACGTCGCGGTGCAGCAGCCCGCGGGCGTGCGCATAGTCGAGTGCGTCCGCGATGGCCGAGATGATCTCGATCACGTCGGCTTTCGGCATGCCCGAGGGATAGTCGCTGCGCAGCAACCGCGCCGCGTCGGTGCCCTCGACGTAGTCCATCGAGATCCACAGCGCGCCCTCGTACTCGCCGCGGTCGTGGATGCCCACGATGTGCTCGTGGTAGAGGCTGGCCGCCAGGTCGGCCTCCCGGTTGAAGCGTTGGCGGAACTCGTCATCCGACGTCAGGTCGCGGGGCAGGATCTTGAGGGCGTCGCGGCGGGGCAGCCGCGGGTGCTGCGCCAGGTAGACCTCGCCCATCCCGCCCGCGCCGAGGCGCCGGACGATCGTGTACCCAGCAAACACCTCGCCTTCGGCGAGGCCGTCGGATTGCGGCATGGGAGCATGCTACTGAGGCGGTGCCCGCGGCCACCGGGGATTCGCGCGGATGCGGTGGGGCGAGCGGCGGCGGCCGTCGTCCATGACAATGGCGGTCGATGTTCAAACGGGTGACGTGGACCGCGGTGATGCCCCTGCTCGCCGTCGGCGTGCTGGCGTTGATCTGGGGCCGCCACCTCCAGCCGGCGCTCGCGGCGCTCGTAGCCATGCTGTTGATCGGCGCGGTGCTCGCCGCCGTCCACCACGCGGAGGTGGTCGCCCACCGGGTCGGGGAGCCACTCGGGTCGCTGGTGCTGGCCGCCGCGGTCACGGTCATCGAGGTGGCCCTCATCGTCGAGCTGATGGCGTCCGGCGGCAGCGAGGCCGCCACGCTGGCCCGCGACACGGTGTTCGCCGCGCTGATCATCACCACCAACGGAATCGCCGGGCTCTCACTGCTGCTGGGGTCGCGGCGGTACGGCGTGACGCTGTTCAACGCCGAGGGCACCGGGGCGGCGCTCGCGACGCTGACCACGCTGGCGACGCTGAGCCTCGTGCTGCCGGCGTTTACGACGAGCCATGTCGGCAGGGAATTCTCGCCCGGCCAGCTGGCGTTCGCGGCGGTCGCCTCGCTCGGGCTCTACCTGTTGTTCGTGTTCACGCAAACCGTTCGCCATCGCGACTTCTTCCTGCCGGTGGCGCAACGCGGCCAGAAGCGCCTCTTCGAGGACGAGAGCCACGCCGACCCGCCCAGCAATCAGGCAGCCCTGACAAGCCTCGCGCTGTTGCTCGTGGCGCTGCTCGCGGTCGTGGGCCTGGCCGAGGAGGAGTCACCGGCGGTCGAACGCGCGGTGTCCGCAGCGGGTTTCCCGCAGACCTTCGTCGGCGTCGTCATCGCGGCCCTGGTGCTGCTTCCGGAAACCCTTGCGGCGGTGCGCGCGGCGCGGCGCGGGCGGATCCAGATCAGCCTGAACCTGGCCTACGGCTCGGCGCTGGCCAGCATCGGGCTCACCATCCCCGCGATCGCATTGGCGTCGATCTGGCTCAAGGGACCGCTGGTGCTCGGCCTGGGGCCGGTCCAGATGGTGCTGCTGGCGCTGACCGTCGTGATCAGCATGCTGACCGTCGTGCCCGGCCGCGCCACCCGGCTGCAGGGCGAGCTGCATCTGGTGCTGCTCGCCGCCTACGTCTTCCTGGCGATCAACCCGTAGGGCGCCTGCTAGGCCGACGACTTCGCGCGCAGCGTCTCCAGCGCCTTGTCGGCGTGGGTGTCCATGCTGAACTCGCTGGCGATCACGTCGAGCACCGTGCGGTCGGTGTCGATCACGAAGGTGGTGCGCTTGACGGGCATCAGCTTGCCCAGCAGGCCGCGCTTGACGCCGAACTGCGCGGCAACCGTGCCGTCGGCGTCCGACAGCAGCGGGTAGTCGAACTTGTGCATGTCGACGAACTTGGCCTGCTTCTGCACGGGATCCGTGCTGATGCCGACCCGGCTGGCACCGACCGCCGCGAACTCGGCCGCCAGGTCGCGAAAGTGACAGGCCTCCTTGGTGCAGCCGGGCGTCATCGCGGCGGGATAGAAGAACAGCACGACGGGGCCGCCGGACAACAGGTCGCTGAGCCTGCGCGGTGTGCCGCTCTGGTCGGGGAGTTCGAAGTCGGGCACCGTGTCGCCAGCTTTCATGCCCTCACACTGGCACTGTCGCGCCCGTAACGCCACCGTCAATCCGGGCGCTCGAAAGCCCGACCCGGTGTCTGGGAGAATGGCTCGGTGCACGACCACCTCGCCGCCACCACCTCACGGGCGGATTTCCGTCGGCTCGCGGCGGAACACCGCGTGGTTCCGGTGACCCGCAAGGTGCTCGCCGACAGCGAGACGCCGCTGTCGGCCTACCGCAAGCTGGCCGCCAACCGCCCGGGCACGTTCCTGCTGGAATCCGCCGAGAACGGGCGGTCCTGGTCGCGCTGGTCCTTCATCGGCGCGGGATCGCCCTCGGCGCTGACGGTGCGCGACGGGCAGGCGGTGTGGCTGGGCGCCGTGCCGCGGGACGCCCCGACCGGCGGCGACCCGCTGCAGGCGCTGCGCGCCACGCTCGAGCTGCTCGCGACCGCGGCGCTCCCGGGCCTGCCGCCGCTCTCGGGCGGCATGGTCGGCTTCTTCGCCTACGACCTGGTGCGCCGGCTGGAACGGCTGCCCGAGCTCGCCGTCGACGACCTGCGCCTGCCCGACATGCTGCTGCTGCTGGCCACCGACCTGGCGGCGGTCGACCACCACGAGGGCACCATCACGCTGATCGCCAACGCCGTGAACTGGAACGGCACCGACGAGCGCGTCGACGAGGCCTACGACGACGCCGTCGCGCGGCTGGACGTGATGACGGCGGCGCTGGGCCAGGCGCTGCCGTCGACGGTCGCCACCTTCAGCAGGCCCGAGCCGCGGCACCGGGCGCAGCGCACGGTCGAGGAGTACACCAAGATCGTCGACTACCTGGTCGAGCAGATCGCGGCCGGCGAGGCGTTCCAGGTGGTGCCCTCGCAGCGCTTCGAGATGGACACCGGCGTCGATCCCATCGACGTGTACCGGATGCTGCGGGTGACGAACCCCAGCCCCTACATGTACCTGCTGCACGTGCCGAATGACCAAGGGGCGACGGACTTTTCGATCGTCGGCTCCAGCCCCGAGGCGTTGGTGACGGTGGCCGACGGCTGGGCGACGACGCATCCGATCGCCGGAACCCGCTGGCGCGGCAAGACCGAGGAGGAGGACCAGCAGCTGGAGTCCGACCTGCTGGCCGACGACAAGGAGCGCGCCGAGCACCTCATGCTGGTCGACTTGGGCCGCAACGACCTCGGCCGGGTCTGCACGCCGGGCACCGTACGCGTCGAGGACTACAGCCACATCGAGCGCTACAGCCACGTGATGCACCTGGTGTCGACGGTGACCGGGATGCTGGGAGGGGGCCGCACCGCGCTGGACGCGGTGACGGCCTGCTTCCCGGCGGGAACGCTGTCGGGCGCGCCCAAGGTGCGGGCGATGGAACTGATCGAGGAGGTCGAGAAGACGCGCCGCGGCCTCTACGGCGGTGTGGTCGGCTACCTCGACTTTGCGGGCAACGCCGACTTCGCCATCGCCATCCGGACCGCCCTGATGCGCGACGGCACGGCCTACGTCCAGGCCGGCGGCGGGGTGGTGGCCGACTCCAACGGCCCCTACGAGTACACCGAGGCCAGCAACAAGGCCCGCGCGGTGCTCAACGCCATCGCCGCTGCCGAGACCCTGGCCGCCCCGGACCCCAGCCGCAATGGCTGAAGCCCGCACCGGCCGGCGGACGATCCTGATCGCCCAGGTGTTGCTGCTGGTCGCCGCCGTCGCGCTGTGGGCAGCGTCGCGGTTGCCGTGGGTCGAGATCCGGTCGTTCGACGGGCTGGGCCCGCCCAAGGACGTGACGCTGTCCGGCGCGGCGTGGTCCACGGCGCTGGTTCCCCTCGCCGTGCTCATGCTCGCGGCCGCGGTGGCGGCCCTGGCCGTGCGCGGCTGGCGGCTGCGCGCGCTGGCGGGGCTGCTGGCGGTGGTCGGCCTCGCGGTCGGCTACCTGGGCGTCAGCCTGTGGGTGCTCCCGGACGTGGCCGTCCGCGGGGCGGACCTGGCGCGCGTTCCGCTGATGACGGTCGTGGGCAGCGACCGGCACCACTGGGGCGCGGGGATCGCGGTGGCCGCCGCCGCGTGCTGCGTGGCCGCGGCCGTGCTGTTGATGCGCTCGGCATCGGCTCTTGGGTCGGACCGCTCGCGCGTCGACAAGTACGCGGCTCCCGCGACGCGCCGGTCGAATGCGTTACGCGAGGGCGCCGATGGGGCGATCCTGGAGGAGCCAACCACGCCGAAGATGTCGGAACGGATGATCTGGGATGCGCTTGACGAAGGTCGTGACCCGACCGAGCCGCCCTGCGGGCAGGACCCCGCGCGGGACACCGAGGGGCGGTGACGGGCCGTGTGCCGAGGGCCGCTACCCTTCATGGACGTCGTCGAGATCGTGGCGACGGCGGGGCGAGCGTGGTGATGGAAGGAAGCAACAGGCATGAGTCCGGCATCCGTGCTTGACTCCATCCTCGAGGGAGTCCGGGCCGACGTTGCCGCGCGCGAATCCCTGATCAGCCTGTCGGAGATCAAGGCCAAGGCCGCCGCCGCACGCCCGCCGCTCGACGTGATGGCCGCACTGCGCGAGCCCGGTATCGGCGTCATCGCCGAAGTCAAACGCGCCAGCCCGTCGGCGGGTCCGCTGGCGGCCATCGCCGACCCGGCGAAGCTGGCGCGGGCCTACGAGGAGGGTGGCGCGCGGATCATCAGCGTGCTGACCGAGGAGCGCCGTTTCCACGGCTCGCTCGACGACCTGGACGCCGTGCGGGCGGCGGTCTCGATTCCCGTGTTGCGCAAGGACTTTGTGATCCAGCCGTATCAGATTCACGAGGCGCGCGCGCACGGCGCGGACATGGTGTTGCTCATCGTCGCCGCGCTCGACCAGTCCGCCCTGGTCTCGTTGCTGGACCGCACCGAATCACTCGGCATGACAGCGCTTGTCGAGGTGCACACCGAAGAAGAGGCCGACCGTGCGCTCAAGGCCGGCGCCAACGTGATCGGTGTCAACGCCCGCGACCTGACGACGCTGGCGGTCGACCGGGATTGCTTCGCGCGCATCGCCCCCGGGTTGCCCAGCAACGTCATCCGCATCGCCGAGTCCGGCGTCCGCGGCACCGCCGACCTCTTGGCGTACGCCGGGGCGGGCGCCGACGCCGTGTTGGTCGGCGAGGGCCTGGTGAAAAGCGGTGACCCGCGCGCCGCCGTCGCCGACCTGGTCACCGCGGGCACCCACCCGTCCTGTCCCAAGCCGGCTCGCTGAGTCTTTGAACCCGATGAGCCGCCCGCGCGTTGAGCCTTGGTGATGGAAGACCTGACCGGGCCGGAATTACCCCGTTCGAGTGCCGCCATCGCTGAACCGACCCGCCACGACCCCGACAGCGGCGGGCACTTCGGCGTCTACGGCGGGCGCTATGTCGCCGAGGCGCTGATGGCGGTCATCGAAGAGGTCACCGCCGCCTACGAGAAGGAACGGGTCAACCCGGACTTTCTGGACACCCTCGACGACCTCCAAACCCACTACACCGGCCGGCCGTCGCCGCTCTACGAGGCCACGCGGCTGTCCGAGCATGCCGGCGGCGCACGTATCTTCCTCAAACGAGAAGACTTGAACCACACCGGGTCTCACAAGATCAACAATGTCCTGGGCCAGGCGTTGCTCGCCCGCAGGATGGGAAAGCACCGGGTGATCGCCGAGACCGGTGCCGGCCAGCACGGCGTGGCGACGGCGACGGCGTGCGCCCTGTTGGGGCTTGACTGCGTGATCTACATGGGCGCGGTCGACACCGCGCGCCAGGCCCTCAACGTGGCGCGGATGCGCCTGCTGGGCGCCGAGGTGGTCTCCGTGGAAAGCGGCTCCCGGACGCTCAAGGACGCCATCAACGAGGCGTTCCGCGACTGGGTGACCAACGCCGACACCACGTACTACTGCTTCGGCACCGCCGCGGGCCCGCACCCCTTTCCGACCATGGTGCGCGACTTCCAGCGGATCATCGGCCTGGAGACGCGCGTGCAGATCCAGGCGCAAGCCGGCCGCCTGCCCGACGCGGTCGTCGCGTGCGTCGGCGGCGGATCCAACGCCATCGGCATCTTTCACGCGTTCATCGACGACCCCGGCGTGCGGCTGGTCGGCTTCGAGGCCGCGGGCGACGGCGTGGAGACCGGCAGGCACGCGGCGACGTTCACCGGTGGTTCGCCGGGTGCGTTTCAGGGCTCGTTCTCCTACCTGTTGCAGGACGAGGACGGCCAGACCATCGAATCCCATTCCATCTCAGCCGGTTTGGACTACCCGGGCGTCGGGCCGGAGCACGCGTGGCTCAGGGAGACCGGCCGTGCCGAGTACCGGCCCGTCACCGACTCCGAGGCGATGGACGCCTTCCGGTTGCTGTGCCGCACCGAGGGAATCATTCCGGCGATCGAGTCCGCGCACGCGGTGTCGGGCGCGCTGCGGCTCGGCGTCGAAATGGGTCCGGGCGCAATCGTTGTCGTGAACCTCTCGGGCCGCGGTGACAAAGACGTCGAGACCGCCGCCACGTGGTTCGGGCTGATGGACGACCAGGGCGCGCGATGACCGTGGAGCACAACGGGCCGAGCAGGCTGGCCCCGGTATTCGAGTCGTGCCGCAACGACGGTCGCGCGGCGCTCATCGGTTATCTGCCCACCGGCTTCCCCGACGTACCGGCGTCGGTGGCCGGGATGATCGCGCTCGTCGAATCCGGTTGCGACATCGTCGAAGTCGGCGTGCCGTACTCGGATCCCGGCATGGACGGCCCGACCATCGCGCGGGCCACCGAGGTGGCACTCCAGAAGGGGGTGCGCGTCCGGGACACCCTCGCCGCAGTCGAGGCGATCAGTTCGGCCGGCGGTCACGCCGTGGTGATGACGTACTGGAACCCGGTGCTGCGCTACGGGGTTGACGCGTTCGCCCGCGATCTGGCCGCCGCCGGCGGTCGCGGCCTGATCACGCCGGACCTCATCCCGGACGAGGCCGATCAATGGATCAGCGCCTCCGAGGAGCATGGGTTGGACCGGATCTTTCTGGTGGCGCCGTCGTCGACGCCCCAACGTCTGGCAATGACGGTCGAGGCGTCGCGCGGGTTCGTCTACGCGGCCTCCACGATGGGCGTGACGGGGGCGCGTGACGCGGTGTCGCACGCGGCGCCGGAACTCGTCGCCAAGGTGCGGGCGTTCTCCGACATACCCGTCGGTGTCGGCCTCGGGGTCCGCTCCCGCGAGCAGGCCGCGCAGATCGCCCGCTATGCCGACGGTGTCATCGTCGGCTCCGCGCTGGTTTCGGCCCTGGGCGACGGCGGCCTGCCTGCCCTGCGGGTCCTGACCGAGGAACTCGCCGAGGGTGTGCGCGACAGGGTGGCCGCCTCATGACGAGGCTGCTCGCGTACTTCCCCAGCCCGCCGCAGGGGGTGTGGCACGTCGGGCCGCTGCCGATTCGGGCCTACGCGCTGTTCATCATCGCCGGCATCGTGGCCGCCCTCGTCATCGGTGACCGCCGGTGGGAGGCGCGCGGCGGCGAGCGCGGCGTGATCTACGACGTCGCGCTGTGGGCCGTGCCGTTCGGTCTGGTCGGCGGCCGGCTCTACCACCTGGCGACGGACTGGCGGACGTATTGGGGTCCGGGCGGCGCGGGACTCGGGGCGGCGCTGCGCGTCTGGGACGGCGGCCTGGGCATCTGGGGCGCGGTGGCGCTCGGCGCCGTCGGCGCGTGGATCGCGTGCCGGCGGCATGGAATACCGCTGCCCGCCTTCGGCGACGCGATCGCCCCGGGAATCATCCTGGCGCAGGCCATCGGCCGACTCGGGAACTACTTCAATCAGGAGCTCTACGGCCGGGAGACCAAGGTGCCGTGGGGCCTGGAGATCTTTTACCGCCGCGATCCGTCGGGGTATGTCGATCCGCATTCGCTCGACGGCGTTTCGACGGGCCAGGTGGCCATGGTCGTGCAGCCCACGTTCCTCTACGAATTGATCTGGAACCTCATCGTTTTCGCTGCACTGCTGTACCTGGACCGCCGGTACACGCTGGGGCACGGACGCTTGTTCGCGCTGTACGTCGCCGGGTATTGCGTCGGGCGGTTCGTCGTGGAACTCCTGCGCGACGACACCGCCACCCACATTGCCGGCATCCGGATCAACTCGTTCACGTCGACCTTCGTCTTCATCGGCGCGGTGGTCTACTTCATGGTGGCGCCGAAGGGCCGGGAGGATCCGGAGAGCCTGCGCGGCAATGCGGGCGTCGTCGAGGTGGAGCCCGGCCCGGCGCCGACCGCGACGGACTCAGAAGTCACGGACGCCGAACTTACGGACGCCGAACCCACGGACGCCGAAGTCGCGGACGCGGTCGGGCCCGGCGCCACCACCGAAGCGGCGGAGCCTGCGACGGTCGCGACGGCGGTTGCCGAACCCATCACCGACGAGCCCGCGGCCGCCGAACCGGAGCCCGAGACGGCCGACGAGCCCGAGGAACCCGACAAGCCCGAGGAACCCGAGGAGCCCGACGAGCCCGACGGCGGCGCGGTCGCCGACGAACTGCCCGCCGCGGCCGAAACCGGCAGCCACGAGCCCGAAGAGGCCGAGCACGCCGAAGAGGGCGAGCGATCCGACCAGGCCGAGAAGTCGGAGGAGCCCGAGCCACCCGCAACGGCCGACGAGTCGGAGGAGGCCGGGGAGCCAGCAGAGGCCGACGAGCCCGAAAAGGCCGACCAGGCCGAGGACGCCGTTCCCGCCGCGGCGCCAACAGCCGATGTGCAGTCGACCGCGGTGGAATACCCGTCCAGCGACGACGAGGTCCCGCGACGCCGCTGGGGTCTGCGCAGGAGAAATCGCGGCTGACCGGTCCAGGTGCGGCGGATCTGTCATGCTGGCACCGTGACCGAACCGTCGCCGCCCGATCCCGCCGATTTCGGCGTGCCGCCACCGGGGTATCAAGCGGGCTACCCGCCGCCGTACCCGCAGTACCCGCCGCAGGGCGGCTACTACGACCCGTCCGCACCGTTCGGCCGTCACCCGGTCACCGGTCAACCGCTCTCCGACAAGTCCAAGACGGTCGCGGGACTGCTTCAGCTGCTCAGCCTCCTCGGCGTCGGGGGAATCGGGCGCTTCTACATCGGAGACATCGGCGTCGGTGTCGCCCAATTGCTCGTCGGGTGGCTCACGTGTGGCATCGGCCTCATCTGGAGCATCGTCGACGCGATCCTGATCCTCACCGACAAGGTGCCCGACGCCCAGGGTCGCCCGCTGCGCGACGGGACCTGACCCCTTGAACCCTTTGAACCCATCGATGCGGCCTTCCGGCCCGCGCCGCCATCGGTCGTCCATCCCCTACACGGCGGCCGGCACCGGCGCGCTGCTCGCCGGTGCGCTCGGCTATGTGGCGCTGGTCGACCCCCACCACAGCGGCTCGGTGTACCCGCTCTGCCCGTTCAAGTGGCTCACCGGCTGGAACTGCCCCTTCTGCGGCGGGCTGCGGATGACGCACGACCTGCTGCACGGCCACCTGATTGCCGCCGCCCACGACAACATCTTCTTCCTGGTCGGCCTACCACTGGTGCTCGGCTGGGGGCTGCTGCGCCGCCGCCGCGGCGTGGCGCCGCTGCCACTGCCGGCGGTCCTTGCGATCGCGGCCGTCGCGACGCTCTGGACGGTGCTGCGGAACCTGCCCGGCTTCCCAATGGTTCCGACCCTCAACGGCTAGCCGTGCCGTTCCTTTCGCAGAGGCCCTCGACGCCCCGCACGACTATGCTGGGTCGGCGTGAGTAGGCGCGGAAAGATCGTCTGCACCCTTGGTCCTGCCACCGCCTCCGACGAGATGATCACGGCGCTCGTCGAAGCCGGAATGGACGTCGCCCGAATGAACTTCAGCCACGGCGATTACGCCGACCACAAAGCCGCCTACGAACGGGTGCGAGCCGCGTCCGACGCCACCGGCCGCGCGGTCGGCGTGCTCGCCGACCTGCAGGGCCCCAAGATCCGATTGGGTCGCTTCGCGACCGGTCCCACCTATTGGGCCGAAGGCGAGACGGTGCGAATCACGGTCGCCGATTGCGAGGGCACCCACGACCGCGTGTCCACCACCTACAAGAAGCTGGCCGAGGACGCCGCCGTCGGGGACCGGGTGCTGGTGGACGACGGCAAGGTCGGCCTGCAGGTCGATGCGATCGAGGGCGACGACGTCGTCTGCACCGTCACCGAGGGCGGCCCGGTCAGCAACAACAAGGGCATCTCGCTGCCCGGCATGAACGTGTCCGCGCCGGCCCTGTCGGAGAAGGACATCGAGGACCTCACCTTCGCGCTCGACCTCGGCGTCGACCTGGTCGCGCTGTCCTTCGTGCGGTCCCCGTCCGACGTCGAGCTCGTCCACGAGGTGATGGATCGGGTGGGCCGGCGGGTTCCGGTGATCGCCAAGCTGGAGAAGCCCGAGGCGGTCGACAACCTGGAAGCGATCGTGCTGGCGTTCGACGGCGTGATGGTGGCCCGCGGCGATCTGGGCGTCGAGCTGCCGCTGGAAGAGGTTCCGCTGGTGCAGAAGCGGGCCATCCAGATCGCCAGGGAGAACGCCAAGCCGGTGATCGTGGCGACCCAGATGCTCGACTCGATGATCGAGAGTTCGCGGCCGACGCGGGCCGAGGCCTCCGACGTGGCCAACGCGGTGCTGGACGGCGCCGACGCGCTGATGCTGTCGGGGGAGACGTCGGTGGGGAAGCATCCCCTGGCGGCGGTCCGGACGATGTCGCGCATCGTGTGCGCGGTCGAGGAGAATTCCACGGCCGCTCCGCCGTTGACGCACGTTCCACGCACGAAGCGCGGCGTGATCTCCTACGCGGCGCGCGACATCGGCGAGCGGCTCGACGCCAAGGCCCTGGTCGCGTTCACCCAGTCCGGCGACACGGTGAAGCGGTTGGCGCGCCTGCACACCCCGCTGCCCCTGCTCGCCTTCACCGCGTGGCCCGAGGTGCGCAGCCAGCTCGCCCTGACCTGGGGCACCGAGACGTTCATCGTGCCGATGATGACGTCCACCGACGGCATGATCCGCCAGGTCGACAAGTCGTTGCTGGAACTCGGCCGCTACCGGCGCGGCGACCTGGTGGTGATCGTGGCCGGCGCGCCACCTGGCACAGTAGGGTCGACCAACCTGATCCACGTGCACCGGATCGGGGAGGATGACGTCTAGCCTGCCGACGATGCGGGCCGCGCATGCGGGCCGAGGAGGAGGCGGGCAATCGAACGAGCCCTCCGACGATGCGGGCCGCGCATGCGGGCCGAGGGAGGAGGCGGGCAATACCTTCAGGAGAGCGCGTGCTGGCCGGCAATCCGCCGAAAACCGACTTCGAACAACTGCTGGCGATATTGGACCTCAAGAGGGTCGCCGACGACCGGTTCGTCGGGTCGCACCCCACCAAGAACCCGATGCGAACCTTCGGCGGCCAGCTCATGGCGCAATCGTTCGTCGCGAGCAGCCGCACGCTGACCCAGGACGCCCTGCCGCCCAGCGCGCTGTCCGCCCACTTCATCAACGGTGGCGACACCTCGAAGGACATCGAATTCCACGTCGTGCGGCTGCGCGACGAGCGCCGCTTCGCCAACCGTCGCGTCGACGCGGTGCAGGACGGGGTGGTGTTGTCCTCCGTGCTGATCTCGTACATGTCGGGCGGTCCCGGCCTCGAGCACGGCGTCGAGGCGCCGCAGGTGCCCCAGCCGCACACGCGGCCGACGATCGGTGAGCTGTTGCGCGGCTACGAGCAGACCGTCCCGCACTTCGTCAACGCCCTGCAGCCGATCGAATGGCGCTTCACCAACGACCCGTCCTGGGTGATGCGCGACAAGGGGGAGCGGCTGCCGCACAACCGCGTTTGGATGAAGGCGCTGGGCCCGCTGCCCGACGACCCGGTGCTGCACACGGCGACCATGGTGTACTCCTCGGACACGACCGTGCTCGACTCGGTGATCACCAGGCACGGGCTGTCGTGGGGGTACGACCGCATCTTCGCCGCGTCCGCCAATCACTCGATCTGGTTCCACCGTCAGGTCACTTTCGACGACTGGGTGCTGTACTCGACGTCGTCGCCGGTGGCCGCCGACTCGCGCGGGCTGGGCACCGGGCATTTCTTCGACCCCTCCGGGCGGGTCGTCGCGACCGTGGTGCAGGAGGGCGTGTTGTTATATTTTCCGTCCTCCGGCCGATAAACCCTCGACGGGTTTCCGCAGGAAGACCGCCCGATTTCGGTCCGACGGGGCCGCGATCAGGCGTTAACTTGCGCCTCAGCCGGGTAACCGGTGCGAGTGGCGGAAAAAACCTGCCGACGACTGAGCGTCATCGCATCGGGAGGTCACTGTGAACGTATCGGGGGTCGCCACCAAGCCCCGCGCGCGTGAACGTGTTGTAGTACAGGGCGATTCACTCGCGGCCCGATGGGTCTGCGGTTTGGCCCTGCTCTGCGCCGCGGGCTGGCTGGTCGTCATCGTGGTTCGGCACCACCACAACCCGGGCTGGCACTACGCCGACCGGCTCGGCTGGTCGCTGACAATCCTGGTCGCGGTGGCGTTCATCGCCCGCGGGATCTTCCTGGGCCGTCCGGTGACGACCGCGCACGCGGCGACGGCCGCGTTCGTCGTGCTGGCGGGTCTCGGCTCGCACGTGCTGTCGTTCGACCTGCTGGGGGGTGTGCTGATCGCGGGGTCCGGGATGGTCCTCATGTGGCCCACGTCGGCGCGTCCGCGATCGGCGGACCTGCCGCGGGTGTGGGCGTTGATCGAGGCCACCCGGGGTGACCCCCTGGCGCCCTTCGCCATGCAGACGGGCAAGTGCTATCACTTCACCGCCGACGGCAGCGCCGCGCTGGCGTACCGCACCCGCCTGGGCTTCGCGGTGGTGGGCGCCGATCCGATCGGTGACGAGCGCCGATTTCCCGAGCTGGTCGCCGATTTCGCCGGGATGTGCCACGCGCACGGCTGGCGGATTGCGGTGGTGGGGGCCAGCGAGCGCCGGCTCGGCCTGTGGACCGACCCGGCGATCACCGGGCGGTCACTGCGGCCGGTGCCGATCGGCCGTGACGTCGTCATCGACGTATCCGCCTTCGACATGGCCGGACGCAGGTTCCGCAACCTGCGTCAGGCCGTGAAGCGCACCCACAACTGCGGCATCACCACCGAGATCGTCGAAGAGCAGGCGCTGGAACCCGAGCTGCAGGCCGAGTTGACCGAGGTGGTCCGGGCGTCGTCCCGGGGTGCGGGCACCGAACGCGGGTTCTTCATGAACCTCGACGGCGTCCTCGAGGGCCGGTTCCCAGGCATCCAGCTGATCGTGGCGCGCGACTCCGGCGGTCGGGTGCAGGGCTTTCACCGCTACGCCACCGCCGGCGACGGCGCCGACGTGAGCCTCGACGTGCCGTGGCGTCGCCGCGGTGCCCCCAACGGTATCGACGAGCGGCTCACCGCCGACATGGTCGCGGCCGCCAAAGAAGCTGGCGCCGAGCGTGTTTCGCTGTCGTTCGCGGCATTCCCCGAAATCTTCGACGAGCGGAACCGCAGCCGCACCCAGCACGTCTTCTACCGCTTGATCCACGTGCTCGACCCGTTGATCGCGCTCGAGTCGCTGTACCGGTATGTCCGCAAGTTCCACGCCCTGGACGAGCGGCGCTACGCGCTGGTCGCCATGACCCAGTTGGTGCCGCTGGTGTTTGTCCTGCTCTCCGTCGAGTTCGTGCCCCGGCGGCGTCATCTCTGAGCGGCGGTCACGCGGCGATAGCCCTCGGCGCGCCGCTCCGTCAGTCCGTCGGTCCCGCGGGCTTCCACCGTCCGCCGCCGGGCGGAGGCCCTGCTGTTGAGCCAGCACGCGAGCCCGCCGGCCACCAGGCCCACCGCGACGCCGGCATCCGGGCGCTGGCCGAGCATCCACCACGACAGCACCGCGGCGACCGCCGGAATGACGGCGAACAGCATCGCGACCGCCGCCGCGCCGTGCACGCTGATCGCCCGCACGTAGAGGCTGACCGCCAGCGTGGCGTTCAACAACACCATGCCGCTGACCGCGACCGCGGCCTTGACCGGATCGTGAAGGGCGAACGGCGTCAGAGCCGCGAGCGCGGCCGCCGGAACGAAACCCACCGCATTCTGCATCGCGCTCATTGCCCGGTAGTCGACTCCGCCACAAAATCGCTGCTGGTAGACGCCGCCGGCAGAAAGGCCGACCAGTCCCAGCACGAGCAGGAGCAGCACGGGGTCCGCGCCGTGGGTGCTCATCAGCCGCTTTGCGCACGCCGCGAGCACCGCGACCACGCCGAGGACCAGCGCGGCCGAGCGCTGCGCTCCCAGCGGTTCCCGCAGGAAGACGGCGGCCAGGATCGCCGTGGTCACCGGGTTCATCGCGATCGCCACCGCGCACAAGACGGCCGGCGCTCCGAGTTGGAGGGCCTCGTACAGGCAGCAGAACTGCACGCCCTGGATCAGCAGGCCGGCCACCACGACGTGGCCGAACCGCGCCCCCCGCGGCCACGGCGCCCTGGCCAGGATCGTCCAGGCGGTCAGAACCATCGTGGCCAAGCCGAACCGCAGCACCAGGGCGGCCATGGGTGTCATCGCGGCGACCGCGAGGGCTCCGATCGGGAAACCGATCGCGTACAGCAACGTCACCGCCGAGGCGGTGGACAGTGGCATGCGCGGGAAGTCCATGCGGCCCATGCTCGCGTGTTCGCGCGTCCCAGTCCAACGATTATTGGCGTTCGCGAACGATCGGCGGCGCTTATCGGTCTCTCGGACTAGCGCCGGAATTCGCCGTACCGGCTTGGCTATTGATCACCGAAACAAATCGAACTATGGTGCGGATATGGTCCAGGTGCTCGACATCGCGCCGCTGCGCAGCCTGGTCGCGGTCGCCGATTGCGGAGGCTTCCACCGGGCGGCGGCCGCCCTGCACCTGAGTCAGTCGGCCGTCAGTCAGCACTTGCGCAGGATCGAGGCGGTGGTCGGCCAGACGCTGGTCGAACGCTCGGGGCGCGGCATCGTGTTCACCGAGGCCGGTTACAAGACGCTGCGCCATGCTCGCACCATCCTGGCCGCGCACGACGCGGCGCTGGACGACCTGGGTGCAACCGAGCAGGCCCTCTTGACCATCGGCGCCACCGAGCACGGGGCCGACGTCATGCTGGCCGGTTTGACCCCCGCCTTGCGCGAGCGCCTCCCGGACAGGCGGGTGCGTTTTCGGCTCGACCGCAATGTGTCGCTGGCCGACTCGATCGAACGCGGCCTGGTCGACCTCGCGATCATGCTCGACGGGGCGGGCCTGGACCGCGTCAACGCGTCGGGACTGGTTCGGCTGCAATGGATTTCGGCACGCACGTTCACGGCTTCGTCACGCGACCCGTTGCCCCTGGTGATCTTCTCCGAGCCGTGCACCCTGCGCGAGCCGGCCTTTTCCGTGCTTGAAAAGCGGAACATCGCCTACGAGATCGCCGCCGAGTGTGCGGACTTGTCCGGACTGTACGCGGCCGTGCGGTCGGGGCTCGGGGTCGCGCTGCTGCCGATGATCGGCAAGCTTCCCGACGGCCTGTGCCTCGCCGAGGGGCTGCCACCCGCCAATTCCGCGTCGATACTGGTTCGCGGCCGCGCCGGCCTAGACCCCGACATACTGCGCACGGTCGACGCCGCGGTGCGCGACGTGCTGGCCGCCGAGAAGTGAAGCGCGGCGGCCTATCCGACGCGTGACTCGCGGCAGTCGATGCCCGGGGGCAGGTGGTGGGAAGCCACCACCACCGTCCGCTGCGCTGACATCAGCCGTGACGGCGGTCCCAGCAAGTCGCGGAGAATGCGTTCGGCGTCAACCGCATCCAGGTGCTCGGTGGGCTCGTCGAGCAGCACGATCCGGGCGGGGGAGAGCATTGCGCGGGCCAGCAGCAGCCTGCGGCGCTGACCCGCCGACAGGGCCTCCGCGCCGCCGGCCAACACCGTCGACAGGCCATCGGGCAGTGTGGACACCCAGTCGCCCAGCCCGACCGCGTCCAGCGCGGAGAGCAGTTCGTCGTCCCGGCAGTCGCCACGCGCCACCAGCAGATTGTCGCGGACGGTGGTGGCGAAGACGTGCGCGTCTTCGGCGAAAAAGCTTATCGTCGAATGTAATTCGGATTGGTTGAACCGGGCGATGTCGACGCCGTCCAGCGTGACAGCGCCGTCGAGCGGCGGCAGCAGGCCGGCGAGCGTCATCAGCAACGTCGTTTTGCCCGAGCCGCTGGGTCCCGTGACCGCCAAACGGGCGCCCGGCGCGAGGTCGAGCGCCATCCGCGCCGACGAGGCCGAATCGGCGTGCCCGCAGACGACGTCGGCGACCAGTCGGCCGGTGCCTTTGGGCAACGGCGGCCCCGGTGCATCGGGCTCGTCCGCGCGGTTCGCAGCGGCCAACTCGAGCAGGCGGCGCGCGGCGATGCGCGAGCGCGTCAGCTGAACGGCGGCAGCGGGAAGCGGCGTCATCGCCTCGAACGCCGAGAGCGGCAACAACATCAGCACGGCGAGGGTCGTCGGCGCGACTCCGGGGGCCAGCGCGACGGCCGCCACGACGGCGCCGATCACGCTGACCCCGATCGCCGCGGTCGGCATCGCCTCGGCGATGGCGGCGGGTCTGGCCGCGGCATCGAGGGCGTCACCCCAATCCCTCTGGCGGCGCTGTGATTCGGCGATGAAGCGAGGCAGCGCACCCGCGACGCGCAGCTCGGCGGCGTGTTCCAGGGCGAGCATCGCCGCGGTGTCTCGGCCCGAACGATGTTGGCGGGCAACCTCTTCCTGCGTCGCGGCGGCCCTGCTCGCCATGCGGGGGGCGACGACACCCGTGCAGAGCAGGCAGAGCGCGAGCACCGCCGCGGCGGGAACGGATATGACGGCGACGACGGCGGTCGCCGCCACCGCGAGGACCGCCGCGATGCCCATCGGTACGAGCGCGCGCACCAGCACGTTGGCCAATTCGTCAACGTCCGCGCCCACCCGGGCGACCAGTTCGCCGCTGTGAAGCCGGACCGCGGCCGCGGCCGGGGCCAGGGCCAGCCGGTGGTAAATCCGCGCCCTGGCCGTGCCAGCGGCACGCAGCGCCGCGTCGTGGGTCGCCAAGCGCTCGCAATAATGCAGCACGCCGCGCGAGATCGCGAAGGCCCGCACCGCGACCGCGGCGACGGACAGGTCCAGCACGGGCGGCATCTGCCAGGCCCGGGTGATCAGCCACGCCGAAACGCCGGCCAGCGCCAGTGCGCTGCCGAGGGACAACACACCGAGCGTGATCGCCAGAAGGATGCGGGACAGGCGAGGGCTCAGGAGTTCTTTGATCGCGGTGGATATTTCGCGGCGATCCGCCTCCAGATCCGCGGGGTCACGCGTACGCATATCGCGCCCCGGTCTCCGCCGCCACGTCGACCACGCGGTCGCCGATCGCGACAACGGGCTCGCGGTGGCCGACAACCACCACCGTGGCGCCCGCGCGTGCGCGGGCGACGATTGCGCGTAGAACCCGGTCCTCGGTCCGGGCGTCCAGGTGGGCGGTGGGCTCGTCAAGCAGCAGAATTGGCGTCGGGCGCGCGAGCGCCCGCGCGAGGCCCAGGCGTTGCCGCTGCCCCAGCGACAGCCCGACCCCGCCGCGGCCCAGCACGGTGTCCATCCCGTCCGGGAGATCGGCCAGCACCGCATCGAAACCCGAATCCGCACAGGCCTTTTCCAGGTCATCGAGGTCGCCGAACAACGCGAGGTTCTCACCGACGGTGCCCGGGACCAACACGGGCCGCTGCGGTAACCACGACAGCTGGCGCCACCAGGCGACGGGCTCGAGCTCGGCGACGTCTACCCCGGCCACGGTGACCCGGCCGGACGAAGCGGTGGCCAGTCCGGTGATCGCCTGCAGCGTGGTGCTTTTCCCGGCGCCGTTCGGCCCGGTGAGGACCGTGACGGAGCCGGGTTCCAGGATCGCCGAGAGCGCGTGCGGTGCCTCGCCGTCTCGTCCGGCCACGCTGAGCTCCTCGAGCCGCATCTCTGCCCCGCGTGCCGCGACCGTCGCCGTCCGGATTGAGGTGCCGGTCGGTTCGCCGATGAGCGCGAACGCACGGTCGGCGGCGGTCCGGCCGTCCTGCGCGGCATGGAATTCCACGCCAATGCGGCGAAGCGGCCAGTAGACGTCGGGCGCCAGGAGCAGCACGGTGAGCCCGGTCGCCAGGGTCATCTCGCCGAAAACCAGCCGAAGCCCGATGCTCACCGCGATGAGCGCCACTCCCAGGGTGGCCAGCAGTTCCAGGACGAGCGCCGACAGGAAGGCGATCCGCAGCGTTGCCATGGCCGAGCGCCGGTGGGCGTCGGCAAGCTCGGCGATGCGCCGTTCCGGCCCCCGTGCGCGGCCCAACGCGCGCAGGGTGGGGATGCCGGCGATCAGATCCAGCAGGCGCCCCTGCAGGGTCGTCATCGCCGCCAGGGCCGCCGCCGAGCGCTCGGCCGTGGCCAGCCCGATCAGCACCATGAACACGGGTATCAACGGCAGCGTGATCACCACGATCACGGTCGATTTCAGGTCGTACAGGGCGATCACCGCGACCGTCGCCGGGGTCAGGATCGCCGCGAGGAGCAGAGTCGGGAGGTAACCCGCGAAATACGGACGCAGTCCGTCGAGGCCCCGGGTCACCACGACGGCGGCGTCATCGCGCTGCGCCGCCACCTCCCGCGGCTCCCGTGCGGTCACCGCCTCCAGCACCTGGCCGGACAGGTCGGCGATGACGGCGCTGGCCCCCCGCTGGCCCAGGCGCGCCTGCAGCCAATGCGTCACGGTCCGCAAGGCCCACAGCGCCAACAAGATCGACAGCGGCGCCAGCAAGGAACGCACGCCGCGGGACGACGGATCGGCCACCACCCGCGCGACGATGCCCGCAAGGACGATCGCCGACCCGATCGCGCAGCCCGAGATCACCACCCCGCATCCCACCCCGGCGAGCAGGTGGCGCCGCAGTGCGGTCGACGCCCGCCACAGTCGCGGGTCCAGCGGCGCCCGTCGGGCCGAGCCGCGCGCGCTCAGGAGGGACGCCTCGTCAGCCCGATCGACGCCGGGATGCGGTCCGCCGAAAGCCGTTGGCGGAAAACCCAATACGTCCACGCCTGGTACACCACCGTCAGCGGGGCCATGAACGCGGTCACCCAGGTCATCACCTTCAGGGTGTAGGGGGTCGATGAGGCGTTGTAGATGGTCACGCTCCACTGCTTGTTCAGCGTGGACGGCACCAGGTTCGGATAGAGCGAGCCGAACAAGAGGATCACCACGGCCGCGACCACGATGGCGGTGCAGGCGAACGCCCAGCCGTCGGAACCGCGCCGCCATACCAACAGCACCGCCGCGAGTTGAGCGACCACGGCCACGCCCAGCACCAGCCAGGTCCACGGTTTGCCGTATGCCAGTTGCGTCCACACGCCGAAGCCGGCGACCAGCACGGTGACGGGGATCGACAACCTCATGGCGAATCGGTGCGCGTCGTCGCGAATGCCACCGGAGGTCTTCAGCGAGAGGAAGACGGAGCCGTAGAGCAGGAAGAGTCCCGCGGTGGCCAGCCCACCCAGCAGGGTGTAGGGGTTGAGCACGTCGGTGATCGACAGGTTGACGTGGCCTCGGGCGTCGACCGGCAGGCCCCGCACGAGTATCGCGAACGCCACCCCCCACAGGATCGCGGGAAGCCACGAACCGACCGCGATGCCGGCATCGGCCCACCCGCGCCACTTGGTGTCGTCGACCTTGCCCCGCCATTCGATCGCCACGGCCCGCACGATCATGCCGAAAAGGATCGCGAGCAGCGGCAGGTACAGCGTGGAGAACACCGTGGCGTACCAGCCGGGGAACGCGGCGAACATCGCCGCACCGCCGACGATCAACCACACCTCGTTGCCGTCCCACACCGGCCCGATGGTGTTGAGGGCCGTGCGGCGGCGAGGTTCGGGATCGCCGTCGCCGCTGCGGGCGAGCGGCTCCATCAGCATGCCCACCCCGAAGTCGAAGCCCTCGAGGACGAAGAAGCCCAGGAACAGCATGCCGATGATCCCAAACCACAACTCTTGCAATTGCATCGGTCAGCTCCTTTCCGGATTGGTCTGCACGGCCTCGTCGGGCCTCAATAGGCGAAGGACAGCGGCGCCACGTCCTCGTCGCTGGGCGCCTTGGGCGGGGCCGGCTCCGCGTCGTGTTCCTGCGGCCCCTCGACGATGTAGCGCTTCTGCAGCCAGAACCAGATGACGGCGAGCACCGCGTAGACCAGGGTGAAGGTGACCAGCGACGTGATCACCATGGCGGGCGCGTGGTTGGAGACGGCCTCGCGCACGGTGAACCGGACCTGTTGATCGCCAGTGGGATTCGGCGCGACGATCCAGGGCTGGCGCCCCATCTCCGTGAACACCCAGCCGGCGATGTTGGACAGGAACGGGGCGGGGATGGTGATCAGCGCCAGCCAGGACAGCCATCGCTGATCGGGGATCCGGCCGCCGCGGGTGAACCACAGCGCCGCCAGGGCGAAGAGGACGGGGATGGCCAGCAGGCCGATCATCGCCCGGAACGACCAGTAGGTCACGAAGAGGTTGGGCCGGTAGTCGTTAGGGCCGAATCGGTGCTCGTAGTCCTGCTGGAGGTTGCGCACGCCCTGCAACGTCACGCCGCTGGTCTTGCCGTCGGCCAGGAACGGCAGCACGTAGGGCACCTCGATGACGCCCTTCACCCCGTCGCAGTTGTTGTGCCGGCCGACCGTCAGGATCGAGAAGTCGGGATCGGTCTGCGTGTCGCACAGGGTTTCGGCCGACGCCATCTTCATCGGCTGCTGGACGAACATCAGCTTGCCTTGCCGGTCGCCGGTGAAGAACAAGCCGACGGCGGCTATCAGCACCACCCAGCACCCGAGAATGGTCGCCGGACGAAACATGGTGCGGGCGTTGGACTCCGCGTCCGGGGTGGAGGTCGCCGGGACCCGCGAACGGACGAGCCACCAGGCGCTGACTGCGGCAACGAACGCGCCCGCGGTCAGCAGCGCGCCGGTGACGGTGTGCAGGAACGCCCACCGCGCGGTGTTGTTCGACAGCAGAGCGAAGATGCTGTCCAACTCGGCGCGGTGCGTCGCCGGATTGTAGTGGGCGCCAACTGGGTGCTGCATGAACGAGTTGGCCACGATGATGAAGAACGCCGACATGTTGACGCCGAACGCGACGATCCAGATGCACGCCAGGTGAAGCAACTTCGGCAGCCGGCCCCAGCCGAAGATCCACAACCCGATGAAGGTGGACTCGAAGAAGAACGCAAAGAGGCCCTCCATGGCCAGCGGCGCGCCGAAAATGTCGCCGACGAACCGCGAGTACTCCGACCAGTTCATGCCGAATTGAAATTCCTGCACGATCCCCGTCGCCACGCCGATCGCGAAGTTGATCAGGAACAACTTGCCGAAGAACTTGGTGAGGCGATACCAGGCCGTGTTGCCGGTCGCGACCCACACGGTCTGCATGACGGCCAGCAGCGGCGCCAAACCGATTGTGAGGGGCACGAATATGAAGTGGTAGACGGTGGTGATACCGAACTGCCACCGCGAGATGTCGACGACATTCATACGTCATCTCCTGACGATGCGGACGCTGATGAACAGCTACTACACATTGTAGTAGCCCGGTTTGGCCGGCGCTATAAGCCGAGCGATTTGGAAGCCTTGCGGATGCTGAACGACGACACGATCTCGAACACGCCGATGACGACGAACCAGACGCCGACCACTACGGCCAGGGTCACGATCGACTCCAACGGCGATGCGAGCACGACGATGCCGGCCAGCAGGCTGATCACCCCGACGAAGATCGACCAGCCCCGGCCGGGCAGGCCCGGGTCACTGATCGCCGAGACCGAGATCGCCACACCGCGGAAGATGAAGCCCACGCCAATCCAGATGGCCAGCAACAGGATTGCGTTGCCGAAGTGGCGAAAAGCCAATACCGCCAGGATCAATGACGCCGCCCCGCTGATGAACAACAGGATCCGGCTGCCGGCCGTGACGTGCAGGGCGAACGCGAAGATCACTTGCGCGACACCGGTGACGAGAAGGTAGGCGCCGAAGATGACGGCGGCCACGAGGACGGTCCTGCCGGGCCATGCGAGGATCAGGCCACCGAGGATCAGTGACAGGATTCCCGACAACAGCGTCGATTTCCACAGGTGTGGCAACAAACTTGGAACCGGGGTGGTCCCCCCGAGGGTTGTCATGACCGAAGTCTGGCATGGGGCGGCGATCCCCGAATAGGGTCTTTCGACTCGAATCAGACGTGGGCGGTGCGCGGTTCCTCGGTGTGCACGTCGCCGGGTTCCTCGGCGGGCTTGCGGCCCAGGAGGTACCAGGTTCGCATGACGCCCTTGCCCTTGACCTCCATCAGACCGCGTTCCCGAAGCACGAACTCGTCCTTGAGGCGTTCGTACATGGCCTGTGGCACCTGGATCCGTCCCACCGAGTCGGTCGATTCCATCCGGGACGCGACATTGACTGCGTCGCCCCACACGTCGTAGAAGAAGCGGCGGGACCCCACGACGCCGGCGACCACCGGCCCGGTCGCCATACCCACCCTCAACGGCACCGCCTCGCCGTGCGGATCCTTGAGTCCCGCAACGACATTGACCATGTCGAGCGCGAAATCGGCGAGGGCCTGCGGGTGGTCGGGCCGCGGGCGCGGCACGCCGCTGACCACCATGTAGGAGTCGCCGCTGACTTTGATCTTCTCCAGCCGGTGCCTGTCCACCAGGGCGTCGAAGGCGCTGAACAGGCGGTCGAGGAACTGCACCAGGTCGGCCGGCGCGGTGCTGCTCGCCCGTTCGGTGAAGCCGACGATGTCGGCGAACAGAACCGAGGCCTCGTCGTACTTGTCGGCGATGATCCCGCGGCCCGGCTCCTTGAGCCGCTCGGCGATGCTGGCCGGCAGCATGTTGGCCAGCAACGCCTCGGATCTCTGGTACTGAGCTTCCATGACCGCCTCGGCCCGCGCCGTGTCGCGCAGGGCGAACCACACCGTGACGACGACCATCACCACGCTGGAGACGGCCGTGACGACGAAGCCGGCCGACTGCGCCCAACCCGGCTGCAGCCCGGTGTCGCGCGGCACGGCAAATTCCACGGCGATGATCAGGCCCGCGGCGACGGCCGCCAGGACCGACGCCAGGACGATGTGTTCGATGCCGAGCAGCAAGACGACGATGCAGGCGCCCACCAGGAAGAAGAATTGCGAGCCCGAACCCGTCCCCACGTCGATGCAGCTGGCGACGATCGAAAGGTACGCCGCGCCGATGAAGGTCAGCGGCGCGACCAGTTCACCGAAGCGATTGAGCCACGGAACCATTGAGAAGACGATCGCTCCCGCGATGTTGATCGAGGTGAGCTCCCACAGCGACGACCCGGCGAGGACCTGCACAACCACGAAGCTGACACTCACCATCACGGCAAGCCAGGCCGTGATCGACAGGATGCGGGCGCGGCGCGCGGCGGCGTCGGCGTAGTGCTGATTGCGGTCGCGGTTCTGGGCCCGCACCGCCGCAACGCAATCCGGGCGGTCAGGTTCGTCGGGCCGTCTCGGTGGGGCACCGCAGTTCTTCGCCGCCACGATCACAGCGTAACCGCTGATGCGGCGCGTGTCGTCGCATTGCGCGCGCGGTCAAGAGGGTCATCAGCACGGAGCGCACGTCGTTTCGACGGCCGGTGCATTTCCGGCGAGCAAAGTTGGCGAGGCACTATCTATTTCGCAAAGCGGGCACCAGACGTATCGGGATTGCGCCGATAATCCGGAAATGTCCGTTTCCACTTTTACAGATTTATGACGTGATGATCTCCCAGGCCCAGCGGGTGCTGAATGCAGACTTGATCACCGGGGATCGCGTTGAGCCGCGCGTGGTCGCTGCCCTCCATGGAATCGCCCGCGACCTGGAATAACGAGGCCGCCGCGTCGCAGCCGTACGCGCAGCCGCTCAGCGACCCGACGGTGAGAGCGAGGACTACGGTGAGGCCGAATCTTTTTTTGGCACGCGTCATAACTCACCCCCGTCGACCGAGGCGAATAGATTGTGGTGAATCGAACCCTACAACGCGATTTCTCGCTCCGGAAGCCCTTGTTGGCAATTATCCAATAGTGAAAACGGGTGTGCCAAACGGCAATTCGATCAAAAATGATTTTGTCGTTCTTTCGGAATTGTTTCGTGCCGAACGTCTGACCCGGCCCCCGTGGAATCAGCGGAAACGATGCGTCAGGTCCGACTGCCGACTGGGCGGTTCGGTGCCCGTGCTACCTGCGCCGTCGCCGTCAATCGAGATCGCGCCGATCAACCGTCCCTTTCGAGCGGGTGCAGCGTTGCCAGCTGGGCCAACCGCCGGGCTTGTAGCCATCCGGTGTGTAGGAGAGCTGGGCGTGACCGCGGCGGTCGACTTGACCCGCCGTCCCGGACCGGCCGATGGAACCGGAGCGATGTTCGGAGGGTTCGTCGCAAGTTTTCGTCAGCCAGGAAACTCCGGCGCGCTGCGATCGCGAAGAACAAACCGATCCCCAGTGCAAGCACCGCCGGGGCCGATCGGAGTAGGAGGCGAACCGTAACGGCGGTGCCGGTGGCGAGCGTGCCCTTGAGCCACATGCGGTTTCGGACCCCTGCGTTGTCAGCGTCGGCGGGCCGGAATTCGGGCGGCAGAATCGCCCTGATATCAGGGTCTTTCAGAATGTCGGTCAGCCGCGGTGGGTCCGGATAATAGAGCAGCAACTCAAGACCTTGCTCGCCTTTGGATCGGAGATGGTCGACGTTCCCCGTGGCGAGATACGCCTGCAGGTTGACCGCCTGATGGCGTGCCGATTTGCTCCAGTCGATGGCGCCACGCGATCCCTCGTAGCTCAGGTGTGCGATGGCCGCTACGAGAATCAGCACCCATGCCATGGCGCCCGGTCTGACGAATCGACCAAATCGCATGGCGGGCGTCTTATCCATGAGTGCCAAGACCGCCATGAACCCGACCGGATAGACAAGCAGCAGGAAGTCGACATACCGCGGGGCGACGATCGGCCCACGGGCGTAGGCGAGCATCGCAACCAGCGTGATCACCCAGCCGGCTATCCCCACTGCGACCCATGCTGGGTCGGAGATGGCGGGGCGCCTCGCCAGTGTCTGCCGGCAAAACCAGACCGTCGGGACCAGGGCGAGGACGACTGCGCCACTGAATTGGACCAGTCCCTCGAGGATCGTCCATGGCGTGATCGCCACCAATTGTTTCGCGCCCGACGATGTCCACCAAACCATCGCCGCAGCGATAACAGCCAGAACGATCACGGGGGCGAATTCGCGGGGACACCGCTTCCTGGTGTTGGTCGCTAGCTGCAGAGTCACGAGCACCCCAGCGGCCACCAGGGTGGCCATGCCTGACGAAAAAGCCAAGTAACTGAAGACCGCAGCAGTCAATCCGCCGAACCAGCGCAACGAGAACGGCCGCGCGGCGGCAAACGCAACCAAGGCCGCGATGCCGAACAAGGACGGGAGGTAGAAATGAAAGTTGAAGCCCAGAAGGGTGTTCTCGAAGCCGATCGGAAACGCGAAGAGCACTGCGACGAAACAGCACAGAAGCATTCGGCGCCGCGGCGCGGCCAGGGGCAACAGCAACGCCGTGAGCCAGGTGATCAACGCGGTGTGCACAAGGGCGCACAGAATCATCTCCAGGCGCGGATTCCACTCGCCGGCCAACTCCAGATGCACCAGTGCGAGCACCCGGGTAAGGAAGATGCGGTGTTCGTTGAGGTGGGCGAACAGGTCGGCCAAAGATAGGGTGCCTTTTAGATACGGCGCATACAGACCCGCCGCCTCCCCGTCCCACTGATCCACCAAGGGCACCGGCGACCCGAGCGCCGAGATGGTAATGAGCTTGGCGCCGAAAACGGTGCATGCGACCGCCGCCAACATGCCGACGATGCCTTTTCGTCGCGCCGGTATGTCGGGCGGTGCGGCCTCCGAGTTCGGCACGTTTTCGTCGCGACCGTCCATCGAAGATGCGGCCAGCCGCTCTTCGGGACTCGCGACCGCACCGTCGCGTGCTGCACTCCGCTCAACCGTGTGAGTCGCCATACGAACCGTGCCCCCGTTGTCCCACAATGCCCTCAGCGACGACGCGGTCAAGCTGTCCTCCTGCTGGGGGCTTGCTTCGGTCAGCGTAAAAGTTCGTGCGTCGGTAGGTAGTGGTTCCGGCAAATCCGGCGAGTGAAATTTGCACGGTCGGCAGGACCTTTCCAGCCGGCGGACCCCGGCCGGTGGGTGGTAGCGCGGCCGAATGGGGGTCGATCGCGGCGACGGGTGTCGACTTTCGCTCATCTGTGTAGCGACTATCGCTGCGGCACAGGCGATCTCGGCCCGCCCTCAGGCAAGAATGCCGCCTGAACCACGCCAAAAGCGCAGCCAGACAGGATGATCGCGCCGCAATACGCGGCTGATCTGCGCAAACTTCGCCTAACCCCGATGTGCCCTCGGTGGGATTCGAACCCACACTGGACGGGTTTTGAGTCCGTTTCCTCTGCCAGTTGGGATACGAGGGCTTACTCGGCCTCCTACGTTAGAGGCAGCCTCCCACCATAAGGGATATGGTGCCGGCGTCCGTCTCACCGCCCCGAGTTCGCTGGTCGGGGACATTCACGAGACAATGTTCGTCATGACCGGCCCCACGAACGACACTGACGCCGCCGCACCGCGCCGGGTCCTGATCGCGGAAGACGAAGCGCTCATCCGACTGGACCTCGCCGAGATGCTGCGAGAGGAGGGTTACGAGATCGTCGGCGAGGCCGGCGACGGGCAGGAGGCCGTCGAGCTGGCCGAGCGCCATAAGCCCGATCTGGTCATCATGGACGTGAAGATGCCACGCAGGGACGGCATCGACGCGGCGGCCGAGATCGCGAGCAAGCGGATCGCCCCGATCGTGGTGCTGACCGCCTTCAGCCAGCGCGACCTGGTTGAGCGCGCCCGCGACGCCGGAGCGATGGCCTATCTCGTCAAGCCGTTCACGATCAGCGACCTCATTCCGGCCATCGAACTGGCCGTCAGCCGGTTCGGCGAACTCACCGAGCTCGAGCGGGAGGTGGCCTCCCTGTCCGATCGGCTGGAGACGCGCAAGCTCGTCGAGCGCGCCAAGGGCCTGCTGCAGACCAAGCAGGGCATGACCGAGCCCGAGGCGTTCAAGTGGATCCAACGGGCCGCCATGGACCGCCGGACCACAATGAAGCGGGTGGCCGAGGTGGTCCTGGAAACGCTCGACAAGCCCGAGGGCGAGTAGCAGGGACGTCGAGCCTGAACTGGCGGCATCGAGCCTGGATCCACATCGCCCAATTCGGCGATTGCGCGCGCTGAGTTCAGTCTCGACGCGCCGGGTTCAGTCTCGGCGCGCCGGGTTCAGGGTCAGCGCGCGACGATCACCGACGAGCCGTGCCCGAACAGCCCCTGGTTCGCGGTGACGCCGACGGTGGCGTTCTCCACCTGCCGGCCGGTGGCCTGCCCCCGCAACTGCCAGGTGAGCTCGCACACCTGCGCGATGGCCTGCGCGGGGATGGCCTCGCCGAAGCACGCCAACCCGCCCGACGGGTTGACGGGCACCTTGCCGCCCAGGGCGGTCGCGCCGCTGCGCAGTAGCCCCTCGGCCTCACCCTTCGGGCACAGCCCGAGGTGCTCGTACCAGTCGAGCTCCAGCGCGGTGGACAGGTCGTAGACCTCGGCCAGGCTGATGTCCTCGGGCCCGATGCCCGCCTCGGCGTAGGCCGCGTCGAGGATCTGGTCCTTGAACACCCGGTCGGGCGCCGGCACCGCGGCCGTGGAATCCGTTGCGATGTCGGGCAATTCGGGTAGGTGCTGCGGGTAGCGCGGGGTGACCGTGCTGACCGCGCGCACCGACGGCACGCCGTCGAGCGAGCCGAGGTGCTTGCGGGCGAAGTCCGCACTGGCCACGATCAGCGCCGCGGCGCCGTCGGAGGTGGCGCAGATGTCGAGCTGTCGCAGCGGGTCGGAGACGACCGGGCTGGCGAGCACGTCCTCGACCGAGGATTCCTTGCGATAGCGGGCGTTCGGGTTCTGCAGCCCGTGCTGCGAGTTCTTGACCTTCACCCGGGCGAAGTCCTCCGACGTCGCCCCGTACAGGTCCATGCGGCGCCGCGCGAGCAGCGCGAAGTACACCGGGTTCATCGCACCGATGAGGTGGAAGCGCTGCCAGTCCGGGTCGTTCTTGCGTTCCCCGCCGACCGGCGCGAACGCCCCCTTGGGGGTGGTGTCGGCGCCGATCACCAGCGCGACGTCGCAGAACCCGGCCAGGATGTGGGCGCGTGCGCTCTGCAACGCCTGCGAGCCGCTGGCGCAGGCGGCGTAGCTGGAGCTCACCGGCACGCCGTTCCAGCCGAGCTTCTGCGCGAACGTCGAACCGGCGATGAAGCCCGGGTAGCCGTTGCGGATGGTGTCGGCCCCGGCGACCAGCTGGATCTGCCGCCAGTCCAGCCCCGCCTCGGCCAGGGCGGCGCGCGCGGCGACCACCCCGTATTCGGTGAAGTCCCGGCCCCACTTGCCCCAGGGGTGCATGCCGGCGCCGAGGATGTAGAGCGGTTCGGGTGTGCTCACGAGGCCACCTTCCAGGCATATACGAAGCGCTCGACGCCGTCGTCGTCGGTGAAGAGCGGCATGGTGGTCAGCTCCATCTGCATGCCGACCTTGAGGTCGGCGGCCAGCGTGCCCTCGACCACCTTGCCCAGCACGATGATCCCCTCGTCGGCCAACTCGACCGCGGCGATGGCGAACGGCTCGAAGGGGTCGGCGGCCCGGTAGGGCGCGGGCGGGGCATACCGGTTCTCGGTGTAGCTCCACAGCGTGCCGCGCGTCGACAGCGCGACGGCGTCGAGCGTGTCGCCGGCGCAGGCGGGGTTGGGGCAATTGTTCTCGCGCGGCGGAAAGACGTAAGTGCCGCACGCGGGGCATTTGCTGCCGATCAGATGGGGCTGGCCCGCGTCGTCGGTGGCGAACCATCCGTCGATCGCGGGTTCCTGGCGGGTGACCTCTGGCACCGGGCCAGCGTACCCAGCGGCCCGGCAAAACTGAAACGTGTTGCAGTTTGGGCGGCCCGCGTAGGCCGTCGGACCCGATGCCTAGAGTGAGAGCCGTGACTGCCGCGAAAACCGCGATTAAGGCCTCCGGCACCGCCGACGCGGACACCGCCAAGCCCACGCTGATGTTGCTGGACGGCAATTCGCTGGCCTTCCGGGCGTTTTACGCGCTGCCCGCCGAGAACTTCAAGACCCGCGGCGGGCTGACGACCAACGCGGTCTACGGCTTCACCGCCATGCTGATCAACCTGCTGCGCGACGAGGCGCCCACGCACGTCGCCGCCGCCTTCGACGTGTCGCGCCAGACGTTCCGCTCCGAGCGCTACCCCGAATACAAGGCGAACCGGTCCTCGACGCCAGACGAGTTCCACGGCCAGATCGACATCACCAAGGAGGTGCTTGGCGCGCTGGGCATCACGGTGCTCTCCGAGCCGGGCTTCGAGGCCGACGACCTGATCGCGACGCTGGCCACCCAGGCCGAGAACGAGGGCTACCGCGTCCTGGTGGTCAGCGGCGACCGCGACTCGCTGCAGCTGGTCAGCGACGACGTGACGGTGCTATACCCCCGCAAGGGCGTCAGCGAGCTGACCCGGTTCACCCCCGAGGCCGTCGTCGAGAAGTACGGGCTCACGCCCACGCAGTACCCGGATTTCGCCGCGCTGCGCGGGGATCCCAGCGACAACCTGCCCGGCATCCCCGGTGTCGGGGAGAAGACCGCGTCGAAGTGGATCATCGAGTACGGCTCGCTGCAATCGCTGGTCGACAACGTCGAGGCGGTGCGCGGCAAGGTCGGCGACGCGCTGCGCGCGCACCTGGCCAACGTCATCCGCAACCGCGACCTCACCGAGCTGATTCGCGACGTGCCGCTGGCCCAGACACCGGACACGCTGCGGATGCAGCCGTGGGACCGCGACCACATCCACCGGCTGTTCGACGACCTGGAGTTCCGGGTGCTGCGCGACCGGCTGTTCGACACGCTGGCCGCGGTCGAACCGGAGGTCGACGAGGGCTTCGACGTCCGCGGCGGGGCGCTGGAGCCGGGAACCGTCGGGCAGTGGCTGGCCGAGCACGCCGGCGACGGGCGCCGTTCCGGGCTGGCCATCGCGGGCACCCACCTGCCCCACGGCGGCGACGCGACCGCGCTGGCCGTCGCGGCCGCCGACGGCGAGGGCGCCTACATCGAGACGGCGACCCTGACGCCCGAGGACGACGCCGCGCTGGGCGAGTGGCTCGGCGACCCGGCGAAACCCAAGGCGCTGCACGAGGCGAAGCTGGCCATCCACGACGTGGCGGGGCGGGGCTGGACGCTGCGGGGCATCACCTCCGACACCGCGCTGGCGGCCTACCTGGTGCGGCCGGGGCAGCGCAGCTTCACCCTCGACGATCTGTCGTTGCGCTACCTGCGCCGCGAACTGCGCGCGGAATCGCCCGAGCAGCAACAGCTTTCGCTGCTCGATGACATCGAGGGGGTGGACGAGCAGGCGGTCCAGACCTTGGTGCTGCGCGCGCGGGCCGTGGTCGACCTCGCCGACGCGCTCGACGCCGAGCTGGACCGCATCGACTCGACCGCGTTGCTGGCCGACATGGAGCTGCCCGTGCAGCGGGTGCTGGCGAACATGGAAAGCGCCGGCATCGCCGTGGATCTGCAAATGCTCGGCGAGTTGCAGAGCCAGTTCGGCGACGAAATCCGCGATGCCGCCGAGGCGGCCTACGCGGTGATCGGCAAGCAGATCAACCTCGGGTCGCCCAAGCAGCTGCAAGCGGTGCTGTTCGACGAGCTCGGCATGCCGAAGACCAAGCGCACCAAGACCGGATACACCACCGACGCCGACGCCCTGCAGTCGCTGTTCGACAAGACCGGGCACCCGTTCCTGCAGCACATGCTCGTCCACCGCGACGTCACCCGGCTGAAGGTGACCGTGGACGGGTTGCTGAACTCGGTGGCCGACGACGGCCGGATCCACACCACGTTCAACCAGACGATCGCGGCGACCGGCAGGTTGTCGTCGACCGAGCCCAACCTGCAGAACATTCCGATCCGCACCGACGCCGGCCGCCAGATCCGCGACGCGTTCGTGGTGGGCGCCGGCTACTCGGAGCTGATGACCGCCGACTACAGCCAGATCGAGATGCGCATCATGGCGCATCTGTCCAAGGACGAGGGCCTGATCGAGGCGTTCAACACGGGGGAGGACCTGCACTCGTTCGTCGCGTCCCGCGCGTTCGGCGTGCCGATCGACGAGGTGACCCCGGAGTTGCGCCGCCGGGTCAAGGCGATGTCATACGGGCTCGCGTACGGGCTGAGCGCCTACGGGCTGTCGGCGCAGCTCAAGATCTCCACCGAGGAGGCCAAAGAGCAGATGGACCAGTACTTCGCCCGGTTCGGCGGGGTGCGCGACTACCTGATGGCCGTCGTCGAGCAGGCCCGCAAGGACGGCTACACGTCGACGGTGTTCGGGCGGCGGCGCTACCTCCCCGAACTCGACAGCAGCAACCGGCAGGTGCGCGAGGCGGCCGAGCGCGCGGCGCTCAACGCGCCCATCCAGGGCAGCGCCGCCGACATCATCAAGGTGGCCATGATCGAGGTGGACAAGGCGATCAACGAGGCGGGGCTGGCGTCGCGGATGCTGCTGCAGGTCCACGACGAGCTGCTGTTCGAGATCGCGCCCGGCGAGCGCGAGCGGGTCGAGACGCTGGCGCGCGAAAAGATGGGCGGCGCTTACCCGCTCGACGTCCCGCTCGAGGTTTCGGTTGGATACGGTCGCTCCTGGGACTCGGCGGCACATTAGCCGCGTGCGAGCGCCGGAACCCCTTGTCCGACACCGAGAAGGAGCGCTGTGAACGCAGCCTGGATGATTCCGTTCATTGTTCTCGGCGGTGCGCTTCAGACGTGCGGGGCGGCCATGAACGGGCAGCTGTACAAGCACCTGATCAATCCGTGGCTGGCGTCGGCGGTCTCGTTCGCGGTCATCACCGTCTTCTTCGTCGCGGCGTTCCTGTTGATGCCCAAGCCCCTGCCCACCGCGAAGGACATCGCCGCGATGCCCTGGTGGGCGGTGATCGGCGGCCTGGTCGGCGCGGTGCAGGTCTACGCCGGCCTGACCCTGGTGAACAGGGTCGGGGCGGGCACCTTCATGGGTTTCACCGTCACGGCGGCGCTGATCATGTCGTTGTTCATCGACCATTTCGGCTGGCTGCGGGTGGCTCCGCACCCCATCAGCCTGGGCAGATGCCTCGGGGGAGCGCTGATGGTCGGCGGGGTCGTGCTGATCGCGAAGTTCTGACCGGCAGCGCGCCCACCCGCCCCACCGCGACTGGTTTGGCCAGCATGTCCTGTGTCGAGTAGCCTCAACAGGTAAATCCCGTTTTGTCCCTACGACCCAACCTGTCCGGAGCAACCCACCACATGCCGAGTCCCACCGTCACCTCGCCCCAAGTAGCCGTCAACGACATTGGCTCCAGCGAGGACTTTCTCGCAGCAATAGATAAAACGATCAAATACTTCAACGATGGCGACATCGTGGAGGGCACGATCGTCAAAGTTGACCGGGACGAGGTGCTCCTCGACATCGGCTACAAGACCGAGGGGGTCATCCCCGCCCGCGAGCTCTCGATCAAGCACGACGTCGACCCCTCCGAGGTCGTTTCCGTGGGCGACGAGGTCGAGGCCCTGGTTCTCACCAAGGAGGACAAAGAGGGCCGCCTGATCCTGTCCAAGAAGCGCGCGCAGTACGAGCGCGCCTGGGGCACCATCGAGGCGCTCAAGGAGAAGGACGAGGCCGTCAAGGGCACGGTCATCGAGGTCGTCAAGGGCGGCCTGATCCTCGACATCGGATTGCGCGGCTTCCTGCCCGCCTCGCTGGTCGAGATGCGGCGCGTGCGCGACCTGCAGCCGTACATCGGCAAGGAGATCGAGGCCAAGATCATCGAGCTCGACAAGAACCGCAACAACGTGGTCCTGTCGCGCCGGGCCTGGCTGGAGCAGACGCAGTCCGAGGTGCGCAGCGAGTTCCTCAACCAGCTGCAGAAGGGCGCCATCCGCAAGGGCGTGGTCTCGTCCATCGTCAACTTCGGCGCGTTCGTCGACCTGGGCGGGGTGGACGGCCTGGTGCACGTCTCCGAGCTGTCCTGGAAGCACATCGACCACCCGTCCGAGGTGGTGCAGGTGGGCGACGAGGTCACCGTCGAGGTGCTCGACGTCGACATGGACCGCGAGCGGGTGTCGTTGTCGCTCAAGGCGACTCAGGAAGACCCGTGGCGGCACTTCGCCCGCACGCACGCCATCGGCCAGATCGTGCCCGGCAAGGTCACCAAGCTGGTGCCGTTCGGCGCGTTCGTCCGCGTCGAGGAGGGCATCGAGGGCCTGGTGCACATCTCCGAGCTGGCCGAGCGCCACGTCGAGGTGCCCGACCAGGTGGTCGCCGTCGGCGACGACGCGATGGTCAAGGTCATCGACATCGACCTGGAGCGCCGCCGGATCTCGTTGTCGCTCAAGCAGGCCAACGAGGACTACACCGAGGAGTTCGACCCGGCGAAGTACGGCATGGCCGACAGCTACGACGAGCAGGGCAACTACATCTTCCCCGAGGGCTTCGACGCCGAGACCAACGAGTGGATGGAAGGTTTCGACGCCCAGCGCGCCGAGTGGGAGGCCCGCTACGCCGAGGCCGAGCGCCGGCACAAGATGCACACCGCGCAGATGGAGAAGTTCGCCGCCGCCGAGGCGGCCGGCCACGGCACGGGCGGCGACCAGTCGTCCGGCTCCGGCGGTGGGCGCGAGGAGAAGGCGGCCGGCGGTTCGCTGGCCAGCGACGCCCAATTGGCCGCGCTGCGGGAGAAACTCGCCGGCAACGCGTAACGCTGCGTTTCCGGCATGCTCCGTATCGGGTTGACCGGTGGCATCGGCGCCGGAAAGTCGGCGCTGTCGTCCTCGTTCGCGCGGTGGGGCGCAGTCGTGGTCGACGGTGACGTGATCGCCCGCGAGGTGGTCGCGCCCGGCACCGAGGGGCTCGAGGCGCTCGTCGAGGCCTTCGGCGACGACATCCTGCTGCCCGACGGTTCGCTGGACCGACCGGCGTTGGCCGCCAAGGCGTTTCGGGACGACGAGGCGCGCAAGAAGCTCAACGGCATCGTGCATCCCCTCGTGGGCAAGCGGCGCGCCGAGATCATCGCGTCCGTGCCCGACGACTCGGTGGTGGTGGAGGACATTCCGCTGCTGGTCGAATCCGGGATGGCGCCGCTGTTCCCGCTCGTCGTCATCGTGTATGCCGACGTCGAGGTGCGGCTGCGGCGGCTGGTCGATCAGCGCGGCATGCCCGAATCCGACGCCCGCGCCCGCATTGCCGCCCAAGCCACCGACGAGCAGCGCCGCGCCGTGGCGGACATATGGGTGGACAACTCGGGCACCCCGGACGATCTGGTGCGCACCGCCCGCGAGATCTGGAACGACCGGATCCTGCCGTTCGCCCACAACCTCAGCGAGCGACGGGTCCCTCCAAGCGCCGTGCGGCTCGTCGCACCCGACCCCACGTGGCCCGACCAGGCCCGGCGGATCGTCAACCGGCTCCGGACGGCGTGCGGGCACCGGGCGTTGCGCGTCGACCACATCGGCTCCAGCGCCGTCCCCGAACTGGTCGCCAAGGACGTCATCGACATCCAGGTCACCGTCGAATCCCTCGGGGTCGCCGACGAACTCGCCGAGGCGCTGCTCGCCGCGGGGTACCCGCGCGCCGAGCACATCACCGAGGACGTCCCCAAGCCGCACGCCCGCAGCCGCGTCGAGGAGTACGACCACAGCGACGATCCATCGTTGTGGCGCAAGCGTTTTCACGGCTCGGCCGATCCCGGCCGGCCGACCAACGTACACCTGCGGGTCGACGGCTGGCCCGACCAGCAGTTCGCCCTGCTGTTCGTGGACTGGTTGACCGCGGAGCCCGAGGTGGCGGCCGAGTACGTGAACGTCAAGCGGGCGGCCGCCGAGCGCGCGGACGGCGACATCGCGTCGTACGCCGAGGCCAAGGAGCCGTGGTTCGCCGACGCCTATGAGCGGGCGTGGGAGTGGGCCGACGCCACCGGCTGGAAGCCCTGAGCCACCATGCCGTTCGTCGACAACATTGTGGGCCCACGGCGGCCCTTCGTGGACGAGGCGCCGCGGCTGGTGGCCGGACGACGGCGGCGCACCAGCACCATCGACACCCATCCGGATGGTGCGGGCGGCTCCCTGGCCGACCTGCGGGCGCGCGACGTGGTGGGCGCTGAGGACGGACGCGTCGAAGTGCTCGGTGAGATCCGAATGGAGGCACATCTCACCGATCAGGTCGTCGACGACATCACGTCGCCCGCCGGCCTCGACGCACTGCTGGGCTGTCGCGTTGGCGCCGGATTCCGGGCGAAGGTTGGCCGGCTGTTTCCTGAGGAAGCGGAGCGCGCCAGCCTGCTGCATCTGCTGCTCGACGACTGGGTCGGTGCAACCCTGGTGTCCGGATACGCCACCCAACACGCGGCCATCGTCGACGGTGTCGAAGAGAAGATGCCGCCGGGCATCGCCGACCGAATGGCCGGGATCTGTGCCGGTTTCGCGCCGGACGCTTCGCTGATCGCGTACACCCGGCGGCACGATGTCATCCCGACGGGCCGTGGGCCGGTGGCGCCACCGCTGAGCGGACTACACGAAGTGGAGCCGCTCCGAGCGCGCGGAATGCGCAGATACCGACGTCTGGATCTGGCGGAATTCGACACCGGGCCGGCGCAGTTCCAGGCCCACTTCCGCGACTCTCACGTGGACGACGACTTGGTGGAAACGATCGTGCACGAGTACACGGTCGCCGGCACGATCGACGCCTCACGGCGGGTGATCACCGGGGTGAACGCCGAAGTGCGGGTGTTGCCCTGGCAGGAATGCCCGGGGGCAATCGGTAGCGCGTCCCGCATCCGGGGTATGACTCTGGCCGAGTTACGCGATCGCGTCCGCGGCGAATTCGTCGGCACCAGCACCTGCACCCACCTCAACGACACGTTGCGCGCGATCGCCGATCTGGATGCCCTGTTGGATAGCCGGTAAGCCTGTATGGGAGTCGGGCAATCGGACTCAGGCGGGCAGCGGTGCGCCGCAGGCCAGCGCGCCGTTGTTGGGATCGGCGTTGCCGGGTGCCGGCCTGACCAGTTGGTCGGCCTGGGTGAAAACGTTGTCGTCGACGTCGATCTCGCAGTGGACGTTCGCCGAGTACGGGAAATGCAGCACTATCCGCATGCCGGCCTGCGCCGGGTCGGGCAGCACTGTGTTGGCTTCGAATGCGTTGCCGGGCATGGACGGAAGGTTGGCGGTGTTCGTCTGGCCGCCGTTGATGATGAAGGTGGCCTGGCTGCCGGTGGTCAGCGCGTCGATCCTGGCGCGGTAGGTGATGTTGTGCAGGTCCGCCCGCGCGGTCGCCGGACTCAGCTGGGAGCCAACGGCGATGAGGGTCACGATCGGCAGGAGCCTGCGGCCGATGCAGCTCATAGTCGCTGACATTACGCCCAGCGCGAGCGGGGGACCAAGGGCTCAGGCCCCCGTCTCCCGCACGACCTCGCCGGCGTTCTTGTCGGTGCGGACGCCGAGGTAACGCGGGTGGCGGAGCTTCCCGTCGCGCGTCCACTCGGTGAAACCGATCTGGACCACCAGTTCCGGCCGCACCCAGTGGGCGTCGCCGAGCCGGCCGAGTCCCAGGGAGAAGGGCGGGGTTTCGCGGGCGAGCGTCGACAGCCTCTCGTGGAGGCGGCGCAGGGTGGCCTCGTCGAAACCGGTGCCCACTTTGCCGGCGTAGACCAGGTCCCGGCCGTCGTAGTACCCGAGCAGCAGCGCGCCCAGCTCCACCCGGCTGCCCCTGGGGCTGGTATAGCCACCCACCACGAACTCCTGGTCCCGTACGCACTTGAACTTCAGCCAATTCTTCGACCGGCCACTGTCGTATCGCGACTCGGCCAGCTTCGCGATCACCCCTTCGTCGCCGCGTGCGCAGGCGGCGCGGTAGGCGGCCAGGCCGTCCTCAAGCCGGTGCGGGGTGTACCGCAGCGGGTCGGCGAACTCGATCGCGTTGCGCAGCAGTCGCTTACGCGTGAGCAGGGGCAGGTCGATCGTTGACTTGCCTTCGACGTGCAGCAGGTCGAACAGGTAGTAATAGATCCGGACCGGCGACGCCCGGGCCGCCTCGGGATCGGAGATGCCGAGGCGACCCTGCAGTCGGGAGAAGCTGGTGCGGCGGCCCTCGAACGCCACCACCTCACCGTCCACGACGAACCGTGCGGTGCGCTGCGCGGCGAGCGCGTCGACCAGCTCGGGATAGGTTCCGTTGAGCGGCTGGCGGTTTCGCGACAGCAGCCGCACTTGGTCACCGTCGCGGAAGGCCAGGCAGCGCATCCCGTCGAACTTGCGCTCGAAGATCCACCGCGGATCGGAGAACCGCTCGTCGGTCAGCGTCGCCAATGTCGGCGCCCGCCAGTCGGGCACCGCCTCGTCGCGCAACAGGGCGCGCACGGATGCGGGCAGACCGGCGAAGTCCATTCCCGAACGGTACCGCCGCGAGCAGGGCCATTGACCCGTCCGGTTACCGCCCGCGCCAGGTGAGTTCCATGCCCATGCCGCCCAGCCACCGCGACAGGTCGTAACCGTTGCGGGCCAACCCGTCCACGGCGTCCACCGCGCGGCGCACGGCCCGCTCGCCGACCTCAGCCGTCAGCAGGCCGTGACGGACGGCCTCGAGCAACTCGTCGACGTCGGCCAGCGCCGCACGCACGCCCGTGCGGACCTCGATGTCGAGATAGTGATCCTCGGAGTGCCACACGTCGCGGCCGGGCGTGTAATCGCCGACGTCGAGGTAGTAGTCGTGATCGCGTTCATGGCCGGGATTGAAATGAAAGACCGTGGCGCGCAGCCCGATCGAGGGCAGCAGCCACGACTCGAGGTAGTGGAACTGGGCGCGGCCCGGGGTCGGCCGGGCCAGGTAGAGCCCCCACGGTCGCACGACGTACTCGTCGACGCCCCGCACGATGCCCTTCGGGTCGGTGTTGGTGCGGGCCCGGAGGTCGAACGTCTCGTGCTTGGGCGGATGAATGGTCGTCAGCCTATCGACGCAAGCGGATCTTCCACCGCACGAAGCCGGCGTAGCACAGCGACAACGCGGCCAGCATGCCCATGTCGATCAGCCAGACCCGGGACGTGTGCTCCCAGAACCTGTCCTGGCTCAACATCGACTCGGGCACCAGGTGGCGCAGGTCGACCGTCGACGCCGCGGCGGCGTAGCCCCACCGCGCGGGCATCGCGAACGACAGCTGGTCGAGCCCCAGCCGGCCCGTCACCGGCACCATGCCGCCGCACAGCACCAGCTGCGCCATGACCGCCACGACGAACAGCGGCATGATCTGTTCGCTGGACCTCACCAGCGACGAGATCGCCAGGCCGAGAATGGCCGAGGCGACGCAGGTCGCCGCGACGGTAGCGAACAGTTCGAGGGCGGCCCCCGCGGTCGAATGGCCGAACAGCACGGCGCCCCGCGCGGGCGCGCTCTTGCCGAGAACCACGATCGCGGTGATGATCGCCGACTGCAGAATCGCGAACCCACAGAAGACCGCGGTCTTGGCGAGCAGATAGGCCGTCGTCGACAACCCGACCGCCTGCTCGCGCTGGAAGATGGGGCGCTCGCCCACCAGATCGCGGATCGTCAGCGCGGTGCCCATGAACGCCGCGGCCGGCAGCAGCAGGGCCAGGATCTGCACCGCCTCGTCGGGCGTCCCGGCGTTCGGGCCCGGAACGCGAAAACCCTTGCTGCCCGGGACGGTCAGGGACAGGGCCCCCAGGATGAACGGCAGCAGCGCCAGGAAGACGAAGTACGCGCGGTCGGCGACGACGAGGCGGACCTGGCGCCGGGCGACCGTGGAAACCTGGCGCCGCACGCTCGTGTGGACCGGCTTGCCGATGTCGCCCGGCTCCTCGTCGCGGTCCGCCATGAGTTTCTGGGGCCGCCTCTGGGCCTCGCTTCGCTCGATGAAGCGCCGGTTCGCCTCCTCCGGGTCGGCGCCGACCTTGGTGAAGATCTTGGCCCAGTTGGTGGTCCCCATCGCGTCGCCGATCCGGTCGGGCGGGCCGCAGTAGGCCGTCTTACCGCCCGGCGCCACCAGCAGCAGCTGGTCGCAGGTGTCGAGGTAGGACAGCATGTGCGTCACCACGATCACCACGCGGCCGGCGTCGGCCAACTGCCGCAGCATGGTCATGACCTGGTAGTCGAGCGCCGGGTCCAGCCCCGAGGTTGGCTCGTCGAGGATGAGCAGCGACGGCCCGGTGAGCAGCTCGAGTGCCACGGAGGCGCGTTTGCGTTGACCGCCGGAGAGCTTGTCGACGCGGGTGTCGGCGTGCTTGGTGAGGTCGAGCTCGCCCAGCACCTTCTCGACAACCTTGGCGCGGTCGGCCTTGCTGGTGTCGGGCGGCAGCCGCAGCTCGGCGGCGTAACCGAGGGCCTGGTTCACCGTCAGCTGGCGGTGCACCACGTCGTCCTGCGGCACCATGCCGATCCTGCTGCGCAACGAGGCGTACTCGGCGTGGATGTCGTGTCCCTCGAAGCTCACCGAGCCCGACGTGGGGCGCGCGTAGCCGGCGATCAGCCGGGCCAGCGTGCTCTTCCCGGCGCCCGAGCCGCCGATCACGGCGGTCAGGGTGCCGGGGCGGGCGGTCAGCGAGATGTTGTCGAGCAGCTGCTTGCCGTTGTCGACGACGTACTTGACGCCCTTGACCTCCAAACCGCCTGTGCGCGATGCGGCTTCGCTGCTGGGCACGAGCGTGCCGTTGCGGAACTCCAGGTCGACGTTGCCGATGGTCACGACGTCGTCCTCGGACAGGATCGCGGACCCCACCCGGGTGCCGTTGACGAACGTCCCGTTGACGCTCTCGTCCCTGATCTCGGTTCCGAGCCGCGTCTGCACCAGCGTCGCGTGCCGACGCGAGGCCAGCACGTCGGAGACGACGATGTCGTTGTCGGCGGCGCGGCCGATCGTCACCGCCTCGGCCTGGTCGTGCGACGCGCGGGGGGTGAGGAATTTCACCATCCTGGTCGCCAGGTTCGACACGTCGGCCGTCTTGGCGTCGATGACGGTGAACTCCGCGGCCGGCGTCGGCTCCGGGGTGGCGCTCTCAGCCGCCTCGGGCGGCGCGGCGGAGGACCTGGCGGCCGACTCGGCGTTGACCACGGTCACCTGGTCAGGGGGTGTCCCCGGCAGCGGCATCGCCGACGTCGGCGCGCGCCGCGGTGACGCTGCCGGACGCGGCGGCGCCACGGGGGGCCTTTGCGGCGCGTTCGGGGGG
>NZ_CACRUY010000046.1 GCF_902652685.1 Mycobacterium sp. Marseille-P9652 | reverse complement strand
GTAATTGGGCGGGTACACGCCCCCGCCCAATTACGGCGCACCTCCCCCGCCGCCGCAGGGCTACGGCGCGCCCTCCGGCTACGGCGGCCAGCCCACCCCGCAGTTCGACGTGGGTCAGGCGTTCAACTGGTCGTGGAAGACCTTCACGTCCAACGCGACGGCACTGATCGTGCCGACGCTGGTGTATGGCGTGATCGTCTCGATCCTGGCCGCGCTGACCGGGTTCCTTCCCGCGGCGCTCGGCGAGCAGACGAGCACGACGTTCACCGACGACAACGGCCAGACCTTCGGTAGCACCAGCGTCACGCTGGGCCCGGCCTCCGTCGCCGTCATGGTCATCGGCTACGTCCTGATCTTCCTGGCGGCCACCGTGATGCACGCGGGATTGCTCACCGGCTGCCTCGATCTCGCGGACGGCAGGCCGGTCACCATCGGGTCGTTCTTCAAGCCGCGCAACCTGGGCCGGGTGCTGCTGACCGCGCTGCTGATCGCCCTCGGCACGTGGATCGGCATGATCCTGTGCATCATCCCCGGTCTGATCTTCGCGTTCCTGGCCATCTTCGCCATCCCGTACGTCGTCGACCGGTCCCTGACGCCGTTCGAGTCCTTCAAGGCCAGCTTCACGACGGTCCGGTCCAACATCGGCGGCACCCTGCTGTCGTGGCTGGTGCAGATGGCGGCGCTGCTGGTCGGCGAATTGCTCTGCCTCGTCGGGCTGGTCGTGGGATTCCCTGTCGCCCAGCTCATCCTGACCTACACCTACCGCAAGCTCTCCGGCGGCCAGGTGGCCCCCGTCCAGGAGCAGCAACCCGGCTACCAGGCCGGGCCGCCGCCGAGCTACCCGGGGCCGCAGCCGTACAGCACCGGCTAAGCGTCACCGGGCGGCCCGGCCGCGCCCCCACCGCGCAATTGCGCTGCGCTGCAGGCTTGCTCCGCTCGTGATTTGATCAGCGGTTATGAGCATCAAAGTGGCGCTGGAGCACCGCACCAGCTACACCTTTGACCGGCTGGTCGGCGTGTATCCGCACGTCGTCCGGCTGCGCCCGGCGCCGCACTGCCGCACGCCGATCGAGGCCTATTCGCTGCGGGTCGAGCCCGCCGAGCACTTCATCAACTGGCAGCAGGACGCGGTCGGCAATTTCCTTGCGCGCCTGGTGTTTCCGAACCCCATGCGCCAACTGACGATCACGGTCGGGCTGATCGCCGACCTCAAGGTGATCAACCCGTTCGACTTCTTCATCGAGGACTGGGCCGAGACGTGGCGGCCGGGCGGGATGGCCTACCCCAAGGCGCTGGCCGACGACCTCGAGCCCTACCTGCGGCCCGTGGACGACGGGGCCGAGGACGGCGAGGGTTCCGGCCCCGGCGAGCTGACGCGGGCGTGGGTGCGCGCCTTCTCCGTGCCCGACGGCACCCGCACCATCGACATGCTGGTGCGGCTCAACCGCGCGGTCAACGCCGACGTCGCCTACAGCGTGCGGATGGAACCCGGCGTGCAGACGCCCGATTACACGCTGCGCACCGGCGTCGGCTCGTGCCGCGACTCGGCCTGGCTGCTGGTCTCCGTCCTGCGGCAGCTCGGGTTGGCCGCCCGCTTCGTGTCCGGCTACCTGGTGCAACTCGCGTCCGACGTCGAGGCGCTCGACGGGCCGTCGGGACCCGCCGCCGACTTCACCGACCTGCACGCCTGGGCCGAGGTGTACATCCCCGGCGCGGGCTGGATCGGGCTGGACCCGACGTCCGGGCTGTTCGCCGGCGAGGGCCACATCCCGCTGGCGGCCACGCCGCACCCGGCCGGCGCCGCGCCGATCACCGGCGGCACCCAGCCCTGCGAATCGGTGCTCGAGTTCTCCAACACCGTCACCCGCGTCCACGAGGATCCGCGCGTCACGCTGCCCTACACCGACGAAGCCTGGCAGGCGGTCCGCGACGTCGGCCGCGCCGTCGACGAGCGCCTGGCCGCCGCCGACGTCCGGCTCACGATCGGCGGCGAGCCCACGTTCGTGTCGGTGGACGACCAGGTCTCCGAGGAGTGGACGACGGCCGCCGACGGCCCGCTCAAGCGGCGGCGCGCCTCCGAACTGGCCGCCCGCCTCAAGGCGGCGTGGGCGCCCGGCGGGCTGGTCCAGCGCGGGCAGGGCAAGTGGTATCCCGGGGAACCGTTGCCCCGCTGGCAGATCGGGCTGTACTGGCGCACCGACGGGCAACCGGTCTGGACGGACGAGGCGCTGCTCGCCGACCCCTGGGCCGAGGAGCCCGGCGCGCCCGCCCCCGAGGACGCGGCGTGCGAGGTGCTGGCGGGGGTCGCCGACGGTTTCGGCCTGCCGCTCTCGCAGGTGCGGCCGGCCTACGAAGACCCGCTGCACCGGCTGGCGGCCAAGGCGCGCCTGCCGGAGGGCGAGGCCGTCGACCCCGCCGACGACCTCGCCGACGACTCCGCGGCGGCCCGCGCCGCCCTGCTGCGGCGCCTGGACGAATCAACCTCGCGGCCAACCGCTTTCGTGCTGCCGCTGCACCGCCGCGACGACGACCTGGGCTGGGCCAGCGCCGACTGGCGGCTGCGGCGCGGGCGCATCGTCCTGGTTCCCGGCGACTCCCCGGCGGGGCTGCGGTTGCCGCTGGACTCGATCAGCTGGAAGCCGCCCCGGCCGTCGTTCGACGCGGATCCCCTCGCCGCGGACGGCGTTCTGTCGACGGAGTCGACCGACGCCGTCGTCACCGACCCCGACGACGCGCCGCCCACCGCCCTGGTCGCCGAGGTCCGCGACGGGCTGCTGCACGTGTTCCTCCCGCCCACCGAGGCGCTCGAGCACTTCCTCGACCTCGTCGCCCGGGTCGAGACCGCGGTGGCGAAGGCCGACTGCCCGGTGGTGGTCGAGGGCTACGGTCCCCCGCCCGATCCGCGGCTGCGGTCGACGACGATCACCCCCGACCCCGGCGTCATCGAGGTCAACGTCGCACCCTGCGCCGGGTTCGACGAGCAATACGAGCTGCTCGAGACGTTGTACGAGCAGGCCCGGCTGGCGCGACTGTCCACGGAGTGCTTCGACGTCGACGGCACGCACGGCGGCACCGGCGGCGGCAACCACATCACGCTGGGCGGCGCGACGCCCGCGGACTCGCCGCTGCTGCGCCGCCCCGACCTGCTGGTGTCCCTGCTGACCTACTGGCAGCGCCACCCCGCGCTGTCCTACCTGTTCGCCGGGCGGTTCGTCGGCACCACCTCGCAGGCGCCCCGGGTGGACGAGGGGCGCGCCGAGGCGCTGTACGAACTCGAGATCGCGTTCGCCGAGATCGCCCGCCAGTGCGCGGGCGGCGCCCCCAAGCCGTGGGTGGCCGACCGCGCGCTGCGCCACCTGCTCACCGACATCACCGGCAACACCCATCGCGCCGAGTTCTGCATCGACAAGCTCTACAACCCCGACAGCCCGCGCGGCCGGCTGGGCCTGCTGGAGCTTCGTGGCTTCGAGATGCCGCCGCACCTGCGCATGGCGATGGTGCAGTCGCTCCTCGTGCGCTCGCTGGTGGCGTGGTTCGCCGAAGAGCCGCTGCGCGCCCCGCTGATCCGGCACGGAGCCAACCTGCACGGCCGGTACCTGTTGCCGCACTTCGTGATTCACGACATCGCCGAGGTGGCCGCCGACCTGCGCGCGCACGGCATCGCCTTCGAGACCAGCTGGCTGGACCCGTTCACCGAGTTCCGCTTCCCGCGCATCGGCACCGCGGTGTTCGACGGCGTGGAGATCGAGCTGCGCGGCGCGATCGAGCCGTGGAACACCCTCGGCGAGGAGGCCACCGCGACGGGCACCGCCCGCTACGTCGACTCGTCGGTCGAGCGCATCCAGGTCCGCATCATCGGCGCCGACCGGCACCGGTACGTGGTCACGGCCAACGGCTATCCGGTGCCCCTGCTGGCCACCGACAAGCCCGACATCCACGTCGGCGGTGTGCGGTTCAAGGCCTGGCAGCCGCCCAGCGCGCTGCACCCGACCATCTCCACCGACGTGCCCCTGCAGTTCGAGCTGATCGACCTCACCAGCGGCACGTCGCGCGGCGGCTGCACCTACCACGTCGCCCACCCCGGCGGCCGCGCCTACGACGAGCCGCCGGTCAACGCCGTGGAGGCCGAGGCGCGCCGCGCCCGCCGGTTCGAGGCCACCGGCTTCACCCCGGGCAAGCTCGACCTGGCCGGCATCCGGGAGAAACAGGCCAGGATCTTCACCGACGTCGGCGCGCCGGGCATCCTCGACCTGCGGCGCGTGCGTACCGTGCAGACGTAATGGCCCCACCCGAACTGGCCCCCGGACTGGGTTACGACGCCGATCGCCTGCTGGCCGCGTACCGCACCGCACGCGCCCAGGAGACGCTGTTCGACCTGCGTCACGGCCCGGGCATCGGGTACGACGAGTTCGTCGACCGCGACGGGCAGGTGCGGCCGGCCTGGTGGGAGCTCGCCGACACGGTCGCCCAGCGCGGCCGGGCCGGGCTGGACCGGTTGCGGTCGGTGGTGCACGGCCTGATCGACAACGACGGCATCACCTACACCGAGGTCGGCCCCACCGGGCACGGCCTGGAGCCCCGGCCGTGGCGCCTGGACACCCTGCCGATCGTGGTGTCGGCGGCGGACTGGGAGGTGCTCGAGGCCGGGCTCCTGCAGCGCTCGCGCCTGCTCGACGCCGTGCTGTCCGACCTGTACGGGCCGCGGACCATGATCACCGAGGGCGTGCTGCCGCCGGAGCTGCTGTTCGGCCATCCGGGCTACGTGCGCGCGGCCATCGGGATCGAGGTGCCCGGCCGGCACCAGCTGTTCATGCACGCCTGCGACCTCAGCCGGCTCCCCGACGGGAGCTTCCGGGTCAATGCCGACTGGACGCAGGCGCCGTCGGGCGCCGGCTACGCGCTGGCCGACCGCCGCGTCGTCGCGCACGCGATCCCGGACCTCTACGAGCGGATCGCGCCGCGGCCGACCACCCCGTTCGCGCAGGCGCTGCGGCTGGCGCTGATCGACGCCGCGCCCGACGTGGCCCAGGACCCGGTGGTCGTGGTGCTCACGCCCGGCATCTACTCGGAGACCGCCTTCGACCAGGCCTACCTCGCCACCCAGCTGGGCTTCCCGCTGGTGGAGAGCGCCGACCTGGTGGTGCGCGACGGCAAGCTGTGGATGCGCTCGCTGGGCACGCTCAAACGCGTCGACGTGGTGCTGCGCCGGGTCGACGCCGAATACGTCGATCCCCTTGACCTGCGCGCGGATTCGATGCTCGGCGTGGTGGGTCTGGTGGAGGCCCAGCGGCGCGGGACGGTGACCGTCGTCAACACGCTCGGCAGCGGCATCCTGGAAAGCCCGGGCTTGCTGCGCTTCCTGCCCGAGCTGGCCAAGCGGCTGCTGTCCGAAGCCCCGCTGCTGCAGACGGCGCCGGTGTACTGGGGCGGCATCTCCAGCGAGCGCTCGCACTTGCTGGCCAACCTCCCGTCGCTGTTGGTGAAGTCCACCGTGGGCGCGGAAACCCTTGTCGGCCCGGCGCTTTCGTCGCGTCGGCTGGCGGCGCTGGCGGCGCGGATCGAGGCGGCGCCGTGGCAGTGGGTGGGCCAGGAACTGCCGCAGTTCTCGTCGGCGCCCACCGACCACGCCGGCGCGCTGTCGTCCGCGGGCGTCGGCATGCGGCTGTTCACCGTCGCCCAGCGCAGCGGGTACGCGCCGATGATCGGCGGGGTCGGGTACGTGCTGGCGCCCGGGCCCGAGGCCTACACGCTGAAAACCGTTGCCGCCAAAGATGTCTGGGTGCGGCCGACGGAGCGGGCGCGCACCGAGACCGTCAGCCTCTCGATCGAGCCGCCGGCCAAGACAGCCGCGGGCACCTGGGGCGTCAGCTCGCCGCGCGTGCTGTCCGACCTGTTCTGGATCGGGCGCTACGGCGAGCGGGCCGAGAACATGGCCCGGTTGCTGATCGTGACCCGCGACCGCTACCACGTCTACCGCCACCACCAGGACAGCGAGGAAAGCGACTGCGTACCGGTCCTGCTGGCCGCGCTGGGCGACATCACCGGCACCGACACCGGGACCGGCGCCGACCACGCGGAGATGATCGCGGTCGCGCCCTCGACGCTGTGGTCGCTGACCGTGGACCCCGAACGGCCGGGATCGCTCGTGCAGTCCGTGGAGGGGCTCGCCCTGGCCGCGCGCGCCGTGCGCGACCAGCTGTCCAACGACACCTGGATGGTGCTGGCCGGGGTCGAGCGGGCGATCGCGCAGCCGGCCGAGCCGCCCGACTCGCTGACCGAGGCCGACGCGCTGCTGGCCTCCGCCCAGACGCAGACGCTGGCCGGGATGCTGACGCTGGCCGGGGTGGCCGGCGAGTCGATGGTGCGCGACGCCGGCTGGACGATGATGGACATCGGCAAGCGCATCGAGCGCGGCCTGTGGCTCACCGCGCTGCTGCGCGCCACCCTGACGACGGTTCGCGGCGCCGCCGCCGAGCAGACGATCATCGAGTCGGCGCTTGTCGCGTGCGAGTCGTCGGTCATCTACCGGCGACGCACCGTCGGCAACGTCAGCGTCGCCGCCGTGTCCGACCTGATGCTGTTCGACGCCCAGAACCCGCGGTCGCTGCAGTACCAGGTCGAGCGGCTGCGCAGCGCGCTCAAGGACCTGCCCGGCGCGTCGGGGTCGTCGCGGCCGGAACGGCTGGTGGACGAGATCGCCACCCTGTTGCGCAGGTCGCACCCCGACGAGCTCGACGAGGTCGCCGACGGCCGGCGTGGAGACCTGGCCGAACTGCTCGGCGCCGTGCACGCGCAGCTGCGCGATCTGGCCGAGGTCATCACCACCACGCAGCTCGCGCTGCCCGGCGGCATGCAGCCGCTGTGGGGCCCCGACGAACGCCGGATGATGCCGGCCTAGATCGATGCCGCCTCGTCCATGGCGACGCCGCGGTAGCGGTGTGGATCGGGCAGCCGCCGACGACGCCGCATGTGCACCAGCACCAAGACCGACACCACAGCGGCATAGATACACCAGAATGACGCGAACGCTTCGAAGTAAAGGAGGGCCACCGCAACCAGGCCCACCAGGTTTGCCAAGCCGAACGCCACGATGGAGCGGTAGCCAGACAGCAATGCCGGCCCGATGACGGCGACGATGTAGAGCGTTGCCCACACGTAGCTTTCGCGAGCGGCGGTCTGGTATTCCAGCGCGTGGGGGCACCTCTTGACGCCGATTGGTTCGGCGAGGACCACGAAAGCCAGATAGGCCGAAACGACGGCGCCGAGAACCGCGAACGGCGCCACCCGCAGTCGCGCGCCGCGCGGTTCGAGCATCAAGATCCCCACTGGGACCAACGCCGGAAGCAGCGGCAGCGCGATGAATATGTAAGCCCGCACGGCGAACTCTGCCATCCCGGCGGAGACGACGCCGTTGGGCCACACGGCCGCCTCGAGGAACTGATGGACCGAGAACACCGCGGGTAGCAGAGCGAATGGAATCTCACGCCACAGCTTGACTTCGCGCAGGGTCGCGATCGCTACCGGCACCAGGGCGGTGCCCACCACCAGATCGGCCGCTATCGAGAAGCACACCGCCCCATTGTGCACGGTTCAAGGGGCGGCCAATCGAGCTTGCCTGGAGGCGCCAGGCTCGCCCGAGTGTGAAGCCATGGCTTTCACAGTGAACTGGTGGCGGCCCGACCCGGCGTGTCGCATCCCAGGATTCACGCTCAACGCCGTGGACGCACAGTCGATTCTGCTAGCCCGCGATTGCCGCCGGCCCCCGCTCGTCCGAGGTCACCTCGTCGATCACGGTGTGAATGAACTGCATCTTCTCCAGCACCTTCGTCGGCAGCACGAACGGGTAGAGGTCGTCGTGGCCCATCGACCGGTTCACCATGTTCAGCGACCACGACAGCGGCAGCCACGTGTCGATGATCGTCTGAAAAGCGCTGGGGCCCAACAGGGGCCGGTCGAAGGTCGCCGACGCCGGCGCCAGGCCGCACCAGGCGGCGGTGTCTAGCGTGTCGCGGATGTGCAGGTAGTGGGCGAACGTCTCGGCCCAGTCCTCGGCGGCGTGCATGGTCGCGTAGGACGACACGAAGTTCTCCTCCCAGCCGTCGGGCGCGCCGTCGCGATAGTGCCGGTCCAGCGCCTCCTGATAGTCGGCGTCGGGGTCCCCGAACAGCTCGTTGAACCGGGCGAGGTAGTCGCCGGACGGGGCGACCAGCCGGTAGAAGTAGTAGTGGCCGACCTCGTGGCGGAAGTGCCCCAGCAGCGTGCGGTACGGCTCTTCCATCTCGACCCGCAGCTGTTCGCGATGGACGTCGTCGCCCTCGGCCAAATCCAGTGTGATGAGCCCGTTTTCGTGCCCGGTGAACACCTTCTCGTGCGCGCTGGACAACAGCCGGAAGCCCAGCCCGTAGTCGGGGTCCCGGTCGCGACCGATGATCGGCAGCCGCAGCTCGTGCAACTCGGCGATCAGCCGGCGCTTGGCCGCCTCGGCGCGGGCGAAGGCCGCCAGCCCGTCGGTGTCGGCGTCGTTCGGCCGCTCCAGCGTGAGCGCGCACGACACGCACAGATGGCCGCGGTCGCTCTTGGGAACCAGCCAATTGCATTCGGCCAGATAAAGATTCGCGCACAGTTGGTAGTCGTCTGCGTCCACGGCGCCGGCATGATCACCCTGGTCGCCCTTGGCGATCACCAGCAACGCCATCTGCTCGAGCGAGAAGCCGAGCGCGCTGTGGCACGACAGGCACTCGGAATTCTCGAACGCCAGGCGCTGGCCGCAGTTGGGGCAGTGGAAGTCACGCATCGAAGGGGTCGCCTTCGAGCGAGTCCGACCACGGGACGACGTCGACGGCGACGTCGATCTTGCTGTGTTCGGAGTTGGTGTAGATGATGCCGCGCAGCGGCGGCACATCCGCGTAGTCGCGGCCGCGGCCGACGATGATGTACCGCTCGTCGGCCAGCTGGTCGTTGGTGGGATCGAGCCCAAGCCACTCGAACCGACCGGGCTCCTGCGGGGTCCACACCCCGGCCCAGGCGTGGGTGGCGTCGATGCCGATCATGCGATCCTTTCCGGGGGGCGGGTCGGTGGCCAGGTACCCCGAGACGTAGCTGGCCGCAAGACCGTTGGCGCGCAGGCAGGCGATCGCCAGCCTGGCAAAGTCTTGACATACCCCTTCCCGGGCCGCCAGAACCTCCTTGACCCCGGTGGAAATCGTCGTCGACCCCGAACGGTAGGTGAAGTCGCGGAAGATTCGCGACGCGAGGTCGCGCAGCACGTCGACCAGCGGCCGGTCCGGCTCGAAGCTGGGCGCGGCGTAGTCGCGCACCTCGTCGGTGATCTCCGGCGGGTTCAGGTCCAGGGTGAACTCGGCGGCGAGCGCTCCCCGGCGGCCGGCGGGCCGGGAGAACTCCCACGGCTGCACGGCCGGCCCGCTGGTGTACCGCTCGGGCGGCGGCGGATACACGTCGACGATGCTGTCGCTGGTGATCGTCAGCGCGCGGTGCGGCTCGGTGACATGGAAATAAGAGCTGATGTTGCCGTAGCAGTCGAGGCTGGTGGAACGGTCGGCCGGCGCCGGATCGACGATCAGCCGGTGGGCGACGCAGCGCTGGCGCAGCGAGTCGCGCGGCGTGAGGAACCCGCGGCCGTACGAGCTCGTCACCACGTCGGAGTAGCGGTACTCCGTGCGGTGCGTGACGCGATGGCGGCGCGCGACCCCGGATTCGTCGTCACCCACGATGCTGATCCCACCACAGACCGTTTGCCAATCGCGAGCCAACCGCAACAAAGCGGGAGGACAATCGAGAGGTGGCCACGTGGGACGACGTCGCCCGCATCGTGGGCGGGCTGGCCCTCACCTCGGAGCCGTCACCGCACGACTGGCGGGTCGGCAAGAAGTTGCTGGCGTGGGAGCGGCCCCTCCGCCCATCGGACCGCGCGGCGCTGTCGCGGGCCGGGGTCCAGGCGCCCGAGGGCGACATCCTCGGTGTGCGGGTGTCCGACGAGGGCGTCAAGTTCGCGCTGATCGCCGACGAGCCGTCGATCTACTTCACGACGCCGCACTTCGACGGCTACCCGGCGGTGCTGGTGCGGCTCTCCGAGGCCTCGGTCCGCGCGCTCGAGGAGCTGATCACCGAGGCCTGGCTGACCCAGGCGCCCAAGAAGCTCGTCCAGGAGTTCCTCGCCGCGATGTAGGCGCTCACACCCGCCGCAGGTCGATGACCCGCTGCAGGTCGTCGACGCAGGCCGAGACGACGTCGGCCAGCACCACGTCGTCCTTCTCGCGGGCGTCGGTCAGCAGCGATGAGGCGCAGTGGCGCGCGGCGGCGATGTACGCCGACGCCCCGGCCGGATCGGTTTCCACCAGCGCGGCGGCCGCCGCAAGTTCGACCAGCACGGTGTGGACCGTGCCCGACGCGGGAGCGTCGACCAGGCGCGCCAGTTGCAGCACCGAGCCGGCCAGCAGGGCGACGTGGACGGCCTGGTGGTCGGCGGCGTAGACGGCGGCCCGCATGCGCCACCGCGGCGGCGAGATCCGCACGGCCTGACGGGCGGTGGTCCGCGCCTCGATCAGCCCGCCGATTTGTTCGTGCACCCGGTCGACGGCCGACAGCGGCCAGTCCCCCGGAACCGCCCGCCGTCCCGCGGCGACGTCGGCGCTGCGCGCCAGGACGTTGTGCAGGACGCCGAGCACGCCGGCGCGCGCCCGCCGCAGCACCTTCATCGGGTCGGCCGGGAACAGCAGCACGGCGAACACGATCGCCAAGACGCCGCCGACCAGGGAGTCGAGGACACGCTCCAGGCCGACACCGCTGCGGTAGAGGGCGATCACCAGGATCGACGAGACGACGGTCTGGTTGGCGAACATCATGCCCTGGCCGATGAAGCCCGTCCCGATCACCATCGCCACGACCAACGCGAACAGGGCGGCGACGCCGATGGCGACGGCGCCCGGCCCGAGCACCCACTGGACCAGCGTCCCCAGCCCGATGCCGAGCGTCACCCCGATCATCATCTGGACGGCGCGCTGTGCGCGCAGGACGTTGCTGATCGACAGGCACACCGCGGCGGCGATCGGCGCGAAGAACGGCTGCGGGTGGTGCAGCAGGTCGTGGGTGAGGAACCAGGCCAACCCCGCGGCGACCGCCGTCTGCACGAGGTTGAACCACCGGTCGCGCAGCCGCCTGAGGCCGGCGCGCGCCGCGGCGCGCAACGATTTCACGTTGCCTGCTTACCGCACCGCCGGCGCGGGAGGCGAGCGTCAGGTTCGCCGCAACTCGAACAGCGGTATGACCCTGCTCGTCTTGGACTGGTACTCGGCGAAGCCCGGCGCGGCGGCGGAGATCTTGTCGAACAGCGCGTCGCGCTCGGTGCGGGGCAGCTCGTGGGCGGTAACGTCGAACTGCTCGGTGCCAACCTCTACGCGGGCGGCGGGATTGGCGCGCAGGTTGTGGACCCATGCCGGGCTGACGGGGGCCCCGGCGAACGAGCCGATGATGATCAGCTTGCCGTCGATGTCGAAGTACGCCAGCGGCGAAACCCGCGGCTCGCCCGACTTGGCGCCGGTGGTGTGCAGCAGGAGCAACGTGGCGCCCTCGAACTGGCCGCCGACCTTGCCGCCGTTGGATCGGAACTCGTCGATGATGCTCTGGTTGAACGAGTTGATGGTCTGGGTGTCGGGCATTTCGCTCATGCCCGGTCAACTTCCCTGGGCTTGGCGTCTATTCCGGACTCCTTGCGCTGCTGCGGCGTGATCGGTGCCGGCGCGTTGGTCAGCGGGTCGACGCCGCCGCCCGTCTTGGGGAACGCGATCACCTCGCGGATCGAGTCCACCCCGGACAGCAGCGCGTTGATCCGGTCCCACCCGAACGCGATCCCCCCGTGCGGCGGCGCGCCAAAGGTGAACGCCTCCAACAGGAATCCGAACTTCTCCTCGGCCTCGGCCTTGTCCAGGCCCATCACGGCGAACACCCGCTCCTGGATGTCGCGGCGGTGGATACGGATCGACCCGCCGCCGATCTCGTTGCCGTTACAGACGATGTCGTAGGCGTCGGCCAGCACGTTGCCCGGATCGGTGTCGACCACGTCCTCGAACTCGGGCTTCGGCGACGTGAACGCGTGGTGCACGGCGGTCCACGCCCCGGACCCGACGGCGACGTCACCGGCGGCCGTGGCATCGTCGGCCGGCTCGAACAGCGGCGGGTCGACCACCCAGACGAACGCCCACGCGTCCGGGTCGATCAGGCCCAGGCGGTGGGCGATCTCGCCGCGGGCGGCGCCCAGCAGCGCCCGCGACGGCTTGGGCGGGCCGGCCGAGAAGAAGATGCAGTCGCCGGGCTTGGCGCCGACGTGCGCGGCCAGGCCGTCGCGCTCGGCGTCGGACAGGTTCTTGGCCACCGGGCCGCCCAGCGTCCCGTCCTCGCCGACGAGCACGTAGGCCAGCCCGCGGTGCCCGCGCTGCTTGGCCCACTCCTGCCAGCCGTCGAGGGTGCGCCGAGGCTGCGACGCCCCGCCCGGCATCACGACCGCGCCGACGTAGGGCGCCTGGAACACGCGAAAGGTGGTGTCTTTGAAGAACTCCGTGCACTCGACGAGCTCGAGGCCGAAGCGCAGGTCGGGCTTGTCGGAGCCGAACCGCCGCATGGCCTCGGCGTAGCTGATCCGCGGGATCGGCTTCGGGATCTCATAGCCGATCAGCGCCCACAGCGCGGTCAGGATCTCCTCCGAGATCGCGATGATGTCCTCGGCGTCGACGAAGCTCATCTCCATGTCGAGCTGGGTGAACTCGGGCTGCCGGTCGGCGCGGAAGTCCTCGTCGCGGTAGCAGCGCGCGATCTGGTAGTAGCGCTCCATCCCGGCCACCATCAACAGCTGCTTGAACAGCTGCGGGCTCTGCGGCAGGGCGTAGAACGAACCCGGGTGCAGGCGGGCCGGCACCAGGAAGTCGCGCGCGCCCTCCGGCGTCGAACGCGTGATCGTCGGCGTCTCGACCTCGACGAAGTCGTGCCCCGCCAGCACGGCGCGCGCGGCGGCATTCACCTTGCTGCGCAGGCGCATCGCCGCCGCCGGGCCATCGCGGCGCAGGTCGAGGTAGCGGTACTTCAGGCGCAGTTCCTCGCCGGCGGGCTCGTCGAGCTGGAACGGCAGCGGCGCGCTCTCACCCAGCACGGTCAACGACGTCGCGTTCACCTCGATCTCGCCGGTGGCGATCTCCGGGTTGGCGTTGCCCTCGGGCCGGACCTCGACGACGCCGGTGACCGCCACGCAGAACTCGGCGCGCAGCCGGTGGGCCTGGGCCAGCACGTCCTGGGCGCGAAAGACGACCTGGGCGACGCCCGAGGCGTCGCGCAGGTCGATGAAGATCACGCCGCCGTGGTCGCGGCGGCGGGCCACCCAGCCGGCCAACGTCACCTGCTGCCCGGCGTCGCTACTTCTCAGCGAACCAGCGGCGTGGCTGCGCAGCACAAAACTCCCCTTCGACCAGTTGGAACGAGTGCCCAGTCTAGAGGCAGGTAATTTCTGTCCTATCGCCACCAGAATCGCACTCGTCGGTCCGGGCGCCGTCGGCACGACGGTCGCCGCGCTGCTGCACCGGGCCGGGCACCCGGTGCTGGTGTGCGGGCGCACCCCCCGCGACACCATCGAACTGCGGCCCGACGGCTCCGACCCGATCGTGGTTCCCGGCCCGGTGCTCACCGATCCCGGCGCGGTCACCGGCACGGTCGACGTCGTCGTCCTCGCGGTCAAGGCGACCCAGAACCCACAGGCCGGGGCCTGGCTGACGCGCCTCTGCGACGAACACACGACGGTCGCCGTGCTGCAGAACGGTGTCGAGCAGGTCGAGCAGGTGAAGCCGCACTGCCCGTCCTCGCCGGTGGTGCCCGGGATCGTCTGGTACTCGGCCGAAACCCAGCCCGCGGGCTGGGTGCGGCTGCGCAGTGAGGCGGCGCTGGTGCTGCCCAGCGGCCCCGCGGCGGAGGAGCTCGCCGAACTGCTGCGCGGCGCCGGCTGCCGCGTCGACTGCGACCCCGACATCATCACGGCCGCCTGGCGCAAGTTGCTGACCAATGCACTGGCCGGGTTCATGGCGCTGTCGGGGCGCCGGTCGGGGATGTTCCGCCGCGACGACGTGGCCGCGCTGTCGCGCGCCTACGTCGCGGAGTGCCTGGCCGTCGCGCGGGCCGAGGGCGCCCGGCTGGACGACGCGGTGGCCGACGAGCTGGTCGAGCTGTTCCGCCGCGCCCCGGAGGACATGGGGACGTCGATCCTGGCTGATCGCGAGCAGCACCGGCCGATGGAGTGGGACATCCGTAACGGGGTGATCGTCCGCAAGGCGCGGGCCCACGGGCTGCGCACCCCGATCAGCGACGTGGTGGTCCCGCTGTTGGCGGCGGCGAGCGACGGCCCGGGATAGACCCGCCACAACCGGATAGATTAGTGCGATGTTCAACGACGGAATGCAGATCGACACCAGCACCGCGTCGAGCTCCGGCGGGGGCGGCATGCGCATGGCCCTCGGGGGCGGCGCCGGCGGGCTGCTGATCATCTTTCTCGCGTTGTTTTTCGGCGTCGACCCCGGCGGCGTGCTGAGCCAGCAGCCCATGGACACCCAATACGACTCGGCGCCCGGGTTCGACCTCAGCCAGTGCAAGACGGGCGCCGACGCCAACAAGTACGTGCAGTGCCGGGTGGTGGCCACCGGCAACTCCGTGGACGCCGTCTGGCACCAGCTGATGCCCCGCAAGTACACCCGGCCCCATCTGCGGCTGTTCACCGGCTCTGTCGACACCGGCTGCGGGCCCGCCACGACGGCCGTCGGGCCGTTCTACTGCCCGGTGGACCAGACGGCGTACTTCGACACCGAGTTCTTCCAGGAGCTGGTCGACAAGTTCGGTTCCAGCGGTGGGCCGTTCGCGCAGGAGTACGTCGTCGCCCACGAGTACGGGCACCACGTCCAGCAGCTGCAGGGCGTCCTGGGCCGCTCGCAGCAGGGCGCGCAGGGCGCCGGCGGCAACGGCGTGCGCACCGAGCTACAGGCCGACTGCTACGCCGGCATCTGGGCGCACTACGCGTCGACGGTCAAGCAGGAGAGCACCGGCGTGCCCTACCTGCAGCCGCTGAGCGACAAGGACATCGCCGACGCGCTGTCGGCGGCGGCCTCGGTCGGCGATGACCGCATCCAGAAGGAAGCCACCGGGCGCGTCAACCCCGAGTCGTGGACGCACGGCTCGTCGGCGCAGCGCCAGCACTGGTTCACCGTCGGTTACCAGAGCGGTGACCCGAACCAGTGCGACACGTTCTCGGCGCCGAACCTCGGCTAGCAGCCGGCAGCCCACGCCATGGAGCAGCCGTCGACACTGGCACCGTTGCGCCACCGTGTGTTTCGCAGCCTGTTCGTCGCGCAATTCGTCTCCAACCTCGGCACGTGGATGCAGGGCGTGGCGGCGCAGTGGTTCCTGGTCGAGCAGCACAGTAGCGCCACCATCGTGGCGCTGGTCCAGACGGCGAGCCTCGGGCCGACGCTGGTTCTGGCCTTGTTCGCCGGTGTGATTGCCGACCTGTTCGACCGGCGGCGGTTGCTGCTGTTCCTGCAGTCCTATGCGGTGGTGGTGACGCTCGCCCTGGCGTTGCTGACCTACCTCGGCGGCCTCACCCCGGCGCTACTGCTGGCGTTCACCGCGGCCGTCGGCCTCGCCTCAGCTCTGACCGCACCGGCCTGGCAGGCGATCCAACCCGAGGTCGTCCCGCGCGAAGAGATCCCGGCCGCCGCCACCCTGGCCAGCGTCTCGGTCAACATCGCCCGGGCGATCGGACCGGCGATCGGCGGCCTGGTCGTCGCCTTGGCCGGTGCCGCAGCCGTTTTCGCGCTCAACGCCATCTCGTTCACGGGAATCATGATCGCCCTGTGGGCCTGGCAACGACCCAAGCAGATGGCGCCCATCGAACGGGAACGCATCGGTCAGGCCATCGCCAACGGACTGCACTACGTGGTCAACGGTCCGATCTTCCGCCGGATCCTTTTGCGCGCAGCGCTTTTCGTGTTCCCCGCCTCGGCCCTGCTGGCCCTGTTGCCGGTGGCCGCCGCCCGCAGCTGGCACCTCGGGGCCGGTGGCTACGGCGTGGCGCTGGGCACCATAGGTTTTGGCGCGGTGCTGGCGGTCGCGGTTCCCGCGCCCCTGCGCGAAAGGATTTCACCGAACGCCCTGCTGGCGGCCTGCGCCGCCGGATACGGCCTGGCGACAATTGCGGTGGCCTGGCTGCCCTTCGCCGCTGCGATACCCTTCCTGGCACTGTCGGGGATGACCTGGCTGATCACGTTGACGACGCTGAACGCGGCGGCGCAGCTCCAATTGCCGCGCTGGGTCCGGGCCCGCGGGTTGTCGATGTATCTGCTGGTGTTTACGGGATCCCAGGCACTCGGGGCATATCTCTGGGGTGTCGTCGCCACGCACGCCGGGCTTGGCATCGCGCTGCTGTGCTCGGCGGCGTTACTCGGCTTCGCCGCCCTGAGCGTCGCCGTGCTCCCGCTGCGACCGGCGACCGGGAAGCTGAGCCGCGACATCTCGAGGGCATGGCCGTCGCCGCTGCTGTTGTTCGAGCCACACCCCAACGACGGGCCGGTCCTGGTGACCGTTTGGTACCGGGTGCCGGAAGGCGAGCTCTCCTGTTTCGTCGACGCGATGAGCGCGGTGCGGCGCTCTCGCCTGCGGACGGGTGGCCACAGTTGGCGGCTCTACCGCAGCCTCGAACAGCCCGACACCGTCCTGGAACGGTTCACCGTGCCGTCGTGGACGGAATTCCAGCGCCAGCACACCGAGCGCTGGCTGCTGTCGGACGACGACGGCGTGGCCACGGCGCTGGGCTTCACCGTCGACAGCGCCCGGCGGCTGGAGTACTACCTAGCCGTCCCCATGCGCCGATGATCCGCCGGCTACCAGCGCCGCGTCGAGCAGGTGACACCCGTCGTCGCGCTCTGGGTCACCACCACCTGGCCGTCGACCGCGATCTGGCATTGAATCTGGGGCACGTTCGACGAGTCGCAGTCCGGCCAGTGGCAGCCGCCGCTGGCGGTGACGATCGCCCACTGGTTGGGGTCCGCCAGGGTGGCCGTGTAGGTCAGCGGCTGACCGGCGGTGAACGTCGCGGGCACGGAGCTCATGAACTGCGACGAGTTGGCGTCATAAGCCGCCTGGCTGGGCGGATCGGTGTTCATGTAGCGGACGTTGCCGGTCAGGTTGCCGGTCGAGGTGACGGTGTAGGTCACCTGGTGGCCGGCCGGGTCGGCCGATGAGATTGCCGGCGTGACGGCGAGTCCCAGGGCCGCGGCAAACGCGGCGCACCCGGCCGCCAAAGTCGCTCTTCGCACGCTGGTCATATCGCCAACGCTACCGGATTCTTTACCTGGCTCCGGTATGAAGCAGGCATGAGCGACGAACCCCGCACCGGCATCACCCGGCGCCGTCTGTTGACGACGGGCGCGGCGTCGGCGGCCCTCGGCGCGGGGATCGGCGGTGGGGCCGTGGCGCTGTGGTCGTTGTCGCACCCCCACGCGCCGGCGCTGTGGTACCAGCCCGACCGCACCGGGGCGCCGCCGGTCGCCGGCCTGCACCTGCAGTTCGGCAAGGACGCTTCCCGCGAGGTCGTGGTGTCCTGGCACACCGTCGACGCCGTCCGCAACCCCCGCGTCATGCTCGGCACACCCGCTTCCGGTTTCGGCCGCACCGTTTCGGCCGAGACCCGCACGTACCGGGATGCCAAGTCGGGCATCGAGGTTCGCGTGTATCACGCGCGCCTCACCGGGCTGGCTGCCGACACCGACTACGTCTACGCGGCGGTGCACGACGGCGCCGAGCCCGAGACGGGGACGGTGCGCACCGCGCCGTCGGGCCGAAAGCCGTTGCGATTCACCAGCTTCGGCGACCAGTCGACCCCGGCCCTGGAGAAGCTGCCCGACGGGACGTACGGCACCGACAACATCGGGTCACCGGCCGCGGCCGACACCACGCTGGCGATCGAACGACTCGCCCCGCTGTTCAACCTCGTCAACGGCGACCTGTGCTACGCCAACCTCGCCCAGGACCGGATCCGCACGTGGTCGAACTGGTTCGAGAACAACACGCGCTCGGCACGGCACCGACCGTGGATGCCGGCGGCGGGCAACCACGAGAACGAGCTCGGCAACGGCCCCGTCGGGTTCGGTGCCTACCAGACGTACTTCGCCGTGCCAGACTCGGGCGCCGGTGAGGAATTGCGCGGCCTCTGGTACTCGTTCACGGCGGGCTCGGTGCGGGTGATCAGCCTGAACAACGACGACGTGGCGTTCCAGGACGGCGGCAACTTCTACGTGCACGGCTACTCGGGCGGCGAACAGAAACGTTGGCTCGCAAGCGAATTGGACGCCGCCCGCCGGGATCCGGGCATCGACTGGGTGGTGGTGTGCATGCACCAGACGGCGATCTCGACCGCCGACAAGGCCAACGGGGCCGACCTGGGCATCCGCGAGGAATGGCTGCCGTTGTTCGACCAGTACAAGGTGGACCTCGTGGTGTGCGGGCACGAGCACCACTACGAGCGGTCGCACCCGCTGCGCGGGACGCTGGGGACCGACACCCGCACGCCGATTCCCGTCGACACCCGGGGCGACCTGATCGACGCGACCCGCGGAACGGTGCACCTGGTCATCGGCGGCGGCGGAACGTCGCTGCCCAGCAACGGGTTCTTCTTCCCCCAGCCCCGCTGCCGCGTGCTGATGGGCGTCGGCGCGTTCGATCCCGCGATCGGTCGCAAGGCGCCCATCTATGTCATGGAGGACGCGCCGTGGTCGGCGTTCCGCGACCGCGACAACCCTTACGGCTTCGCATCTTTCGACGTCGATCCTGGTCAGCCCGGCGGCAACACCTCCATCAAGGCGACGCACTACGCGCTGACCGGGCCGCTGGGGGCCGTCAGCGTGGTCGACCAGTTCACCCTGGCCAAGCCGCGCGGTGACAACCCGCGGTAGCTCAAAACAGCGTCGGCTGAACGGGTTCCGCGGCGGTGGTCGCACCTTTCGGGAACGCGCGATGGTCACCGGCCAGCCGGTGCCTGGCGATCAGCGGCGCGGCCCGCTCGCGTAGGGCCTCGCGGTAGGCCGGCGGCAGGTAGGCGCCGCGTCGGTACAGCTCGCGGTAGCGGCCGACGAGTTCGGGGTGGGAGCGGGCCAGCCACGCCATGAACCAGCCGCGGGTGGAGCTTCGCAGATGCAGCCCGAAGACCGTCACGCCCGTGGCGCCGGCCGCCTTGATCTGGGAGAGCAGGTGGTCGAGGTGCTCCGTGGAGTCGGTGAGGTGCGGCAGCACCGGCGCGACCATGACGTGGCAGTCGAGGCCGGCCTCGCGGATGGCGGAGATCAGCGCCAGGCGCGCCTGCGGGGTGGGCGTGCCGGGCTCGACATCCCTGTGCAGCTCCGGGTCGCCGACCGCCAGCGACACCGCCACCGACAGTGGAACCTGTTGCGCCGCTTGGGCGATCAGCGGAAGGTCGCGGCGGAGCAGCGTGCCCTTGGTCAGGATCGACAGCGGCGTGCCGGAACGAGCGAGGGCGTCGATGATGCCCGGCATCAGCGCGTAGCGGCCCTCGGCACGTTGGTAGGGATCGGTGTTGGTGCCGAGGGCGACGGTGTCGCGCCGCCACGACGGCCGCCCGAGTTCCCTGCGCAGCACCTCGACGACGTTGGTCTTGACGATGACCTGGGTGTCGAAGTCGGTGCCGCTGTCGAAGTCGAGGTATTCGTGGGTGGGCCGGGCGAAGCAATAGCGGCAGGCGTGCGAGCAGCCGCGGTAACCGTTGACGGTGTAGGTGAACGGCAGCGCCGCCGCATTGGGCACCTTGTTCAGCGCCGACTTGCACAACACCTCGTGGAACGTGATGCCCTCGAACTGCGGCGCTCGCACGCTTCGGACGAAGCCGATCCGCTGCAGTCCCGGCAGCGCCCCGTCCTCGACGGGCTTGCCGTTGACGGCGACGGCTTGGTTGGCCCAGCGCATCGCTCTATTCGAACAATAGTTCGATACGGAGTCAAGTGGCGCGGTCAGCGCCCGCCGGTGGCCGGAAGCACGCGAGCTATTCCGCGCAGGATCCATGGAGTGCGCTTGGCCATCGCGGCGACGGCCCGGTCCGAGCGCCGCATGGCGACCTGAGGGCCGGGGGTCGGAGAAGATGCCAGATTCGCCTCGGCCGATCCCGCCCGTGGTCCACGGCGATCAACCACCAGAAGTTGCCAGGTGCCGGGCACTCCGCGCAGCTCGACGCTTCCTCGGTCCTCGAATCCGATGCCCGAGCCGATCACCAGGTCACGGACGGTGCGCGAGACGAGGATCTCCCCCGCGCCGGCCTCGCCCAGGATTCGCGCCGCGATGTGAACGGCGATGCCGGCGATGCGGTCGTCCCGCAGTTCGCACTCACCCGTGTGGATGCCGGCCCGGATCTCGATACCCAATGTCTCGGCGTCAGCGCGCAGGGCCTCGGCGCAACGAATGGCCGGCGTAGGGCCGTCGAAAGTGACGAGGTGACCGTCGCCCGTGCTTTCCACGACTGTGCCACCGAAGCGTTGCGCAAGCTCCGCGGTGATCTCGGCGAACCTGTGCAACACAGCCCGCCACCGCTCATCGCCGGTCGCCGCGGCGTGTTCAGTCGAGGCGACCATATCGGTGAACAACACGGTGCGCAGCGCGCGACGCGACAACGATGGCGCCCCCTGGCCGCCGGTGAGGAACTCCTCGACGGCTGTCAGGATCCTGTCGGGATCCGCCAGCCACGGCGAGTGGTCCTTGCCCTCGACTTCGAGTAACCGCGCGCCTGGGATGTGATCGGCGATGTAGCGGCCCTCCTGCACTGGAATGACCTCGTCACGGGCATGGATAACCAGGGTGGGTGCGCTGATCGTCGGCAGGATCGACCGCACGTCGATCCGGAACGCCGCCTCCAGCGCCGCGCGTGCCATCCCCGGGCTGGCACTCATGCGCTCCACCATTGCGAGCGCACGCATCGACCGCACCGACGGCAGGAGCGCTTTGGTTGTCTCGCCATTCCCCCACGTCGAGCGCGCGGCGCGGCACCAGGCCTGCCAGCGCGCGACCTGCTGCACCGAGGGGGTGTACTGCTCACCCAGCTCGCGAAGCAGGCGCGTCCGGAGCTCTTCCGGATCGAGGTCCAAGTCATCCCAGCCGCCGAAGCCGAAGTACGCGAAGCTGCCGGAAAGGATCAACGCCCGCGTTCTCTCCGGTCGGCTTGCGGCGAAAAAGATTTCGGCCGGCCCGCTCTCGCTACCGCCGAAAAGTACCGCCCTTTCGAAGCCGACGGCGTCCATGACGGCCTCGATCTCGGCCGCCCGATCGTCCAGTGTGCGAACCTTCGGCACGGGATCCGACAGACCCACCCCGGCCTTATCGAACAGGAGGACGCGACAGAACGTGGATATGCGCTCGAAGAAGGCCGCGCACTCGGGAACCGTCCAGCAAAGCTCGACGTGGCTGACGAACGATCCGACGAAGACCATCTCAATCGGTCCGTCCCCGAACAGCTGATAAGCCAGGCTCAGATCGCCGCACGATGCGTACAACGTCTCGGGCACGGTCTGCAGCGTAATGCGGCCGGGCGATGCGAGTTAGTGGATTGGCTTGTCAGACCGGGTGCGCGCTGCGCGACCTCAGAAGGGTGGCGGCTCGTCGTCTGGCGGGGCGGGCCCGGCGCGCTGGGCGAGGCGGGTCTCGCGGTTGTGGCGGCGTTCGGTGGCCACCCGGTAGGCGCGGTCCTGTGCGCGGCTGCGGCGGCGGGTGGGCATCATCGCGGTGCGCTCGACGCAGTAATCCTGCGACGGCGGTTCGGCTTCGGGGGTGGGCATGCCGCCGACCGCGTAGGCCAGGCTGGGGAACAGCAGCGCGCTGCCCGGGGTGGTGACGTAGGTGCTCCCAGCGGGGGAGGTGAGGATCAGGGTGCCGTCGGGCAGCTGCTTTTCGGCCCACTCCCCGAAGGTCTTGATCAGGTGGTGAGTGCGGCAGTAGCACTTGATGTTTCCCGCATGGGTGGTCCCACCCAGGGCGTACGGGATGGTGTGGTCGAGGTCGCAGCGGATGGCGGGCACGTCGCAGCCCGGCCAGCGGCACGTCAGATCCCGGCAGCGCACGAAATCGGCCAACGCCTTGGACGGCACGTACGCCTGCTCGGGTGGGGCATCGGCGGGATGCACGAGAGGGACCAGCTTCGCCGACCGTGCCAGTTCGGCCACCAGCTCGGGGCTGATCAGCCCGTCGGCGCAGAGTTCGGAGGCCGGGGCGGTGCCGGTGCCGGCGAGGGTGGCCTGTTCGGCGATCACATGGATCACCACCGGCGAGGCCGGCCGGCGTGCCCCGGCCGCACAGTCCGGGCGCCCACACCGACAGCCCAGCCGGTCGGCCCCGACCGCCAGAGCGCCCAGCGCGTCGGCGCGGCGCTGCGCCGCGGTGCGCGGATCGTGGTCGCACACGGTGGCCGCCAGCGCATCCAGCCTCCGGTCCAGCGCGTGGGCGTCGGGGGTGAAGACGCAGCCTTGGATCATCGACATGCCTCCGACCACCTCGCCGAAGACCACCTCCCGATCCGAGTGCCGCTCGCGGTGCTGGCGCACCGCATCGGCGTCGGCGCGCGCCACGATCGCATCGACCTGCCCGGCCAGCCGTGAGCGCGTCATCGACGGCCAGCGCGCCACATTGGCCGCCAACCGGGCATCGACCGCAGCCAGCACGTCAGCGTCCTCGATCAGATCGGTGCGATACACGATCGTGGCGAAGAACCGAAAATCGATGTCTCCGGCTTTGAAGACCTCCCCGACCTTCGGCAGCCGCTCACGCATCGCCCGCGCGTACCGCACCCGCGAGGCGGCCAGCGCCTGCGAGATCCGCAGCTCGGCGGCCACCTCCGCGGCCACGGACTCCGTGGTGTCGATCGCCCAGTCTTCGGGCTGGGCACAGTGCGAGTGCCGGTGCGCGAACAGCTCCCCGATGGCGTCCAACTGCGCGGCGGCCGCCCGATTCTCGGCCCGCGCCGACCCGCCGATGCGTTGCAGCAAGACCGCGGGGGTGGAATGCGACGGTTCGTCGAACATGTGTTCGAGTATGCCACGACCCTACGACAAGTTCGCGAGCCTCAGCGGCCCAGCCGGGCAAGCACCTCCGCGACGACGGACTCCGTCGGCACCGCCACCTGCTCCCCGGTCGACAGGTCCTTGACCCCGATCGTCCCGGCCTCCAGGTCCCGGTCCCCCGCGACCAGAGCGAAACGCGCCCCGGACCGGTCGGCGGCGCGCATGGCACCCTTGAGCCCGCGATCGCCGTAGGCCATGTCGACGCGGACGCCGGAGCCGCGCAGCCGCGCGCCGAGCACCGCCAGCCGCAGCTTGGCGGGCTCACTCAGCGCCACCCCGAACACGTCGCAACGCGCGGTCTCCCCCACGCTCTTGCCCTCGGCACGCAACGCCAGGAGGGTCCGGTCGACGCCGAGCCCGAAGCCGATGCCGGAGAGGTCCTGTCCGCCGAGCTGGTGCATCAACCCGTCGTAGCGCCCGCCACCGCCGATGCCGGACTGCGCGCCCAGCCCGTCGTGCACGAACTCGAAGGTGGTCTTGGTGTAGTAGTCGAGCCCGCGGACCATGCGCGGGTTGATGACGTACGGCACACCGAGCGCGTCGAGGTGCGAAAGCACGGTGTCGAAGTGCTGCTTGGCGACGTCGGACAGGTGGTCGAGAAGCACGGGCGCGTCGGCCGTCATCTCCCGCACCGCCGGGCGTTTGTCGTCGAGCACGCGCAGCGGGTTGATCTCGGCGCGCCGCCGCGTCTCCTCGTCCAGGTCGAGCCCAAAGAGGAACTCCTGCAACAGTTCCCGGTACTGCGGGCGGCAGGTGTCGTCGCCCAGGGAGGTGATCTCGAGCCGGAACCCCTCGAGCCCGAGCGATCGGAAGCCCGCGTCGGCCACCGCGATCACCTCGGCGTCCAGTGCCGGGTCGTCGACGCCGATCGCTTCCACGCCCACCTGCTGCAGCTGCCGATAACGGCCGGCCTGCGGGCGTTCGTAACGGAAAAACGGTCCGGCATAACACAATTTGACCGGCAGCGCGCCGCGGTCCAGGCCGTGCTCGATCACCGCCCGCACCACCCCGGCAGTGCCCTCGGGCCGCAACGTCACCGAGCGGTCACCGCGGTCGGCGAACGTGTACATCTCCTTGGACACGACGTCCGTCGACTCGCCGACGCCGCGGGCGAAGAGCGCGGTGTCCTCGAAGATGGGCAGCTCGATGTAGCCGTAACCGGCGCGCCGGGCGGCGTCGAGCAACCCGTCGCGCACCGCCACGAACCCGGCGGAATCGGGCGGCACGTAGTCGGGCACTCCCTTCGGAGCGACGAACTCCGTCACGGGCTCAGCCCTTCGAGGAACGGGTTGAACCGGCGCTCGGCGCCGATCGTCGTGGCGTTGCCGTGCCCCGGGAGCACCACCGTGGCGTCGTCGAGCACCAGGAGCTTCTCGACGATCGAGGTGAGCAGGTCGCGTCCGCTGCCGCCGTGCAGGTCGGTGCGGCCGATCGAGCGCTCGAACAGCGTGTCACCGGTCAGCACCACGTCGGCGCCCGTCCTGGCCGCCTGGGTGATCCGGAAGGTCACCGACCCCCGGGTGTGTCCGGGCGTGTGGTCGACGTTGACGCTCACGCTGCCCAGGTCGATCTTGTCGCCGTCGCGGTCCAGCTCCACCACCTGCCTGGGCTCGCGGAAGAAGGCCCCCGCCACCAGCTGGGCCACCCGCGGGCCCAGTCCGTAGATGGGGTCGGTGAGCATGAACCGGTCCTCGGGGTGGATGTAGGTGGGGCAACCGAAGGTGTCGGACACTTTCTGCGCCGACCACATGTGGTCGATGTGGCCGTGGGTGAGCAGAACGGCGGCCGGGGTGAGCCGGTTCTCGTCGAGGATGCGCCGCAGGGCGCCCATCGCGCGCTGACCGGGGTCGACGACGATGGCGTCGGCACCCTGCCGCTCGGCCAGCACGTAACAGTTGCACTGCAACATGCCGGCGGGGAATCCGGTGATCAACACGAATCCCAGTTTCCCATCTCCGGCAGGCCCGCTTGACACGGGTCGCGGCGCCCGCACTAGCCTGAGCGGCGGACTTGGGCTCGACTCATCGACCTGGAGGGCATATCGGCCGTGCCGACGAACGAACAGCGACGCGCCAACGCCAAGCGCAAACTCGAACGTCAGCTCGAGCGGCGCCAGAAGCAGGCCAAGCGGCGCCGCATCATCGTCATCGCCGCCGGCTCGGCCCTGGCGCTGGCCGTGATCGTCGTGGCCGTGATCGCGGTCGTCAACACCAAGCACGAGCACAAGACCAATACCGCGTCGACCACCACCCCGAGCAGCAGCGCGCCCGCGTCCACCAGCGAAACCCCGCCCCAGACGGGATCGACCCCGCCTCTGCCGCCGTTCAAGCCGTCGGCCAACCTCGGCGCCAACTGCCAGTACCAGGCGACGCCTCAGGAACCGGCGGCAAAGCCGGTCAAGCCGCCGCGGACCGGCAAGATCCCCACCGACCCGGCCCAGGTGAGCGCGAGCATGGCGACCAGCCAGGGCAACCTCGGGCTGATGCTGGCCAACAACGAATCACCTTGCACCGTCAATAGTTTCGCGAGCCTGATCGGCCAGAAGTACTTCGACAACACCAAGTGCCACCGGTTGACCACCTCCGCGAATTTGGGCGTCCTGCAGTGCGGCGACCCCAAGGGTGATGGGACGGGCGGTCCCGGCTATCAGTTCGCCAACGAGTACCCGACCGACCAGTACCCGCCGAACGACCCGAAGGCGCAGGAGCCGGTGCTGTACCCGCGCGGAACGCTGGCCATGGCCAACGCCGGGCCCGGCACCAATGGCAGCCAGTTCTTCATGGTGTACAAGGATTCTCAGTTGCCGCCGCAGTACACGGTGTTCGGCACGATCCAGCCCGACGGGCTCGCCGTTCTTGACAAGATCGCCAAGGCCGGCGTCGCCGGCGGCGGCGAGGACGGGCCGCCGGCCGTCGACGTCACCATCAAGTCGATACTGCTCGACTGACCCTTCGAGCGGTGCGAATCACCGTTTCCGGGCCGTGATTCGTTATCGTCGTTCAGATGAGTATCGATCCGGAAACGTTCGGGCACTACCAGATACAGGGGTTGCTCGGGCGCGGCGGCATGGGGCGCGTGTACCGCGCCTACGACGCCACGACGGATCGGGTGGTGGCGCTCAAAGTCCTCCCTCCACATCTGGCTGAAGACGACGATTTTCAGCGCCGGTTCCGGCGGGAGGCGCGCATTGCCGCGGGTCTCAACGATCCCCACATCGTGCCCATCCACGGTTACGGCGAACTCGACGGCCGGCTGTACGTCGACATGCGGCTGATCGAGGGACGCGACCTGGCCGAGTACATCGTCGAGAACGGCGGACGGTTGAGCCCCGAACGCACCGTCGCCATCATCGAACAGGTTGCGGCGGCGCTGGATAGCGCCCACCGGGTGGGGCTGGTCCACCGTGACATCAAACCGAAGAACATCCTGGTGACCACCGCGCGGGACTTCGTCTACCTGATCGACTTCGGCCTGGCACGATCGATGAACGACACCGCGCTCACGCAGACCGGGGCCACCATGGGCACTGTCGCCTACCTGGCGCCCGAGCGGTTCAGGGGCACAACCGATCACCGCGCCGACGTCTACTCCCTGGCCTGCGTGCTGTACGAATGCCTCACCGGCAAGCGGCCTTTCACCGGCGACAACCTCGAGGAGCAGCTCAACGCGCACCTGAACACGCCACCGCCGCGACCGTCGGCGAGCGCGCCCGACATCCCACCGGCCTTCGACGAGGTGGTCGCCCGCGGGATGGCCAAGGACGTCGACGAGCGCTACCAGACGGCCATCGAGCTCGCCGAGGCCGCCCGGGCGGCGCTGACGGGCGCGCCCGCACCCCAGGCGCCCGGGCCGATGCCGCCCGGGCCCATGCCGCCGCCGATCACCCCTCCACCGCCTGCGGCCGCCACCTCCAACCGGCGGCTCATCGTCGGCATCGTCGGCGGGTCACTGGTCGCGCTGGCCGCGGTGGTGGCGCTGGTGGTCTCGCTGGTGACCCACAGCCACGACAACGCGAGCAGCACGGCCTCGCCGTCGCCGACGCGCGGCAAGGCGCCCGCGCGGCCCGGATCCGCGCCCGGGTCGACCGCCCAGGCCGCCGGGACCGTGCCGCCGCTGCCCGCGTTCGCGCCCCCCACCCAGCCCGGCGCCGACTGCCAGTACCCGCCCGCACCGGACCCGTCCACCAAGCCGGTGAACCCGCCGCCGTCGGGCCCGGTGTCGACCGAACCCGCGCAGATCCACGCGACCATCTCCACCAACTTCGGTGACATCGGCATCCAGCTCGCCAACTCCGAATCCCCTTGCGCGGTCAACAGCTTCGTCAGCCTGGCCAGACAGCAGTTCTTCGACAACACCGAGTGTGGCCGGCTGGTCGACGCGAAAGAGGAGGGAACGCTGATGTGCGGCGGCCCCGACAACGAGGGCAGCGGCGGCCCGGGATACGAATACGCCGACGAGTACCCCACCAATCAGTACAAGGCGGACGACCCCGCGCTCAAGGCGACGGTGCTGTACCCGCGCGGGACCGTCGCCATGGCCACCGCCGGGCCCAACACCAACGAGAGCCAGTTCTTCATGGTCTACCGCGACGCCGAAATCAACCCGGAGTCAACGGTATTCGGCACGGTCGACGAGGCGGGGCTGGCGACCCTCGACAAGATCGCCAAGCTGGGTGTGGCCGGCAACCGGGAGAGCGGCATGCCGTCGTCCACGGTCACGATCAAATCGGTGACGGTGGGCTAGCGCCGGGGGCACCGACGCTTCTAAGCTCTGGCCGTGCGCCTGACGTGGCCGTTGATCGGTCGCTCCGAGGAGATGGCAGCCGTGCGGGCCGCCATCTCGGCGCCGGATGCTTCGGGAATCCTCATCTGTGGGGCGGCGGGTGTGGGCAAGAGCCGGGTCGCCCGTGAGGCCCTCTCCGCCGCGCGGTCCCGCGGCTGGGAATGCCGGTGGGTGGTCGGCACGTCGTTGTCGCGAACCATTCCGCTGGGTGCCTTCACGGCCTGGGCGCCGTCGGGGGTCACCGACACGGTTCAACTGCTGAGCGGGGTGATCGATTCGCTGACGCCGGCATCGACGGCCGCGCCGGTGGTGATCTGCGTCGACGACGTGCCGTTGCTCGACGATCTGTCGATCTTCGTCGTGCACCAACTCGTCCAACGTGGCCAGGCGAAGCTGATTCTCACCATTCGCGACGGTGAACCGGTCCCCGACGCTGTGCGAGAAATATGGGCGCTCAGCCATTTCGACCGGCTCGACCTGCAGCCGTTGTCAGCGGACGAAACCGCCAAACTCTTGTCGGACGCCTTGGGTGGACCGATGGATCCGGTTGCCTCACAACGGTTGTGGAAGCTGACCCGCGGCAACGTTCTCTACCTGCGCAACATCGTCGAGCAGGAGGTCGCCGACGGCCGAATCGTGCAGGAGCAGGGGTACTGGCGGTGGCTTGGCGATCCCGTCATGCCACCGGGCCTGGTCGAGCTCATCGAATCGCGCATCGGGGCACTTCCCGAGCGTGTCAGCGATGTGATCGACGTGGTGGCCGTCGGGGAGCCGATCGAACTGGCGTGCCTCACCCGTATCACCGATCGGGCCGCGGTCGAGGAGGCCGAAACCCGCGGCCTCATCTCAGTCGAGCCCGTCGCCGGCGGCATGGAAGTGCGTGTGGCGCATCCCATGTACGGCGAGGTGCGCCGCAGAAGCGCCGCGGCGACCCGCCTGCGACGCTTGCGCGGTCAGGTCGCCTGCGAACTCGCCGAAGCCGATGACCACGACGACATTCAGGTCGTCGTGCGGCGCGCCGCGTTGAGCCTCGACTCCGACCTCACACCGGACGCCCACCTGCTGGTGAAGGCCGCCCATGGCGCCGTGTGGCTGGCCGATCTGCCCCTCGCCGATCGACTCGCGGAGGCGGCCATGCGCGCGGGAGGCGGCCCAGAACCGAATTTTGTTCGGGGTCATGCGCTTTCGTGGATGGGCCGGGCCGAGGAGGCCGAGGCGGTGCTGGGCGGCGTCGATGCCGACCAGTTGAGCGATGCCGAGCGTGCCAGACTTGCGTTCCTGCGGGCCAGCAACATGCTGTGGGCGCTGGGCGACCCGGCACGGGCGAAAGAACTCATCGACGCGGCCGCACCGGCCACCTCACCACAAGCCCGCAGCTATATCGATGCCTTTCTCACCGTCTACTGGTTTGCGGTTGACGAGCCGGAAGCGGCGATCCGCGCGTCGCAGCACCTTGCGTTGGACGAGTTGCCGGCCGTCGTGGGCGCCGAAATCGCCTTTGCCCTGACCGCGATCCCGGCCGATGCGGGTCGCGTGAGCGAAGCCGTGGCCGCCGCCGAGACCGGGTATGCCGCCGCGGCGCGGTCCTTCGACGCTCCGCACATGAGGTTCAACATCGCCGACGCACACGTGAGCGCGCTGCTGCTGGCCGGCCGGATCGCCGACGCGCTCGAGCTGGCCGAGCAGGTGCACCGGCAGGCGGCCGACCTGCCGGGTGCGGCCCAATTGTTGGGTCCCGCGGTGGCGGGTCGGGCCGCACTCGGCGCCGGATGCCTGGATTCGGCGGCCGCGCTGCTCGACCAGGCCGCAGTGGGCCTCTCCGCCACGCACGCGCTGGGCTGGGGATTTCGCTATCACGTGCCGCGTGCCACCACCCTCGCCATGCGCGGTCGGACGGCCGAGGCAGCCGCCACCCTTGACACGCTCGACGAGCAACGGCGTCCCTTCCGGCTGCTGGATTATGAACGGAGCCTGGCCCGGGCATGGGTGGCGGCCGGTCAAGGCGCCGCCACCGAGGCGATCGCCCTCGCGCGGTCGGCGGCCGACAGGGCCGCGGCCAAGGGTCAGCTCGCGGCCGAGGTGTTCTGTCTGCAGACCGCCGCGCAGTTCGGTGACCGCTCGGGCTCAGCACGGTTGCGTGACCTCAAAACGGTCGTTGAGGGACCACGTGCCGGCACCGCCGCGCGGTTCTCGGCCGCCTTGCGCGACGGCAATGCCGCTGAATTAGGTGAGGTGTCAGAGGAATTCGAGCGGATGGGCGACATGGTTGCCGCCATCGACGCAGCCGCCTACGCCGCCCTGGCGTATCGCGGCCAGGGGCTCCGGGGGTCGGCTCTGGCATGCGCGGCGCGCGCTGAGGCGCTGGCCGAACGATGCGGGGGCGCATGGACTCCCGCGCTTCGACAGGCCAACGAACCCGTCCCGTTCACCGAACGCGAACGTGAGATCGTGACGCTGATCGGCGAGGGATGCTCCAACCGCGCCATCGCCGAACGCCTTGTGCTCTCGGTGCGCACCGTCGAGAGCCACATCTACCGGGCGATGGCGAAGACCGGCACCGCGAGCCGCGACGAACTCGGCGCCCTGATACCGCGGCCGCAAACGAATTAGGCGCCTCTACGCGATACCGAGTTCCTGGTCGATCTGCGGCCAGTAACGGACCCCGTCCAGGGTGACCAGAACCCAGTCGTGGATTCCGCCGGTGGCGTAGACGAAGCTCATCGGTGCCCCTTGCAATGCTGCTTCTTGCTGGAGGACAAGGGTGTTTGGCGTGTTGGAATCCAGTGAGCCCGCGTAGACAGTCGTCGGAGGAAGACCCTTGAGTGACCCGTAGAGCGGGCTCGCGAGAGGGTCGTCCAAGGGAAGATTGCCCGCCCACGCCCTGCCGAGCTCTTGACCGAATTCGACGGGCGGGAGGAAGGGATCGCGCACGAGCGGGATGTTGGGATTGCTGACGGTTGCGTCCAGCCATGGCGCCAGCAAAACCATTGAGGACGGGACGGCTTGGTTGTGGGCCACCAGGTATTCGGCGGCGGCCAGGGCAATGCTGCCGCCCGCGGAGTCACCCTGCACGCTGACGTGCGACGCCCCGTGTGCCGCAATTTGGGCGGAGATGAAACCGGCGACGTTCGGCACCACCGTCCCGGCGGTGCCTCCCTGCTGAAGCAAGGGGTAGATCGGCACTTCGATGGTCGCGCCGGTCTGGTAGGCCATCACCGTGTAGTCCACCCAATGCAGGATCAATGGCGGGAGGATGAAGCCACCGCCGTGCAGCGCAACCACGTAGTTGCCGGACGGGTGGGCCGGCGTGATTTGCACGACGCTCATCCCGTTGTAGCTGGTGTACTGCACCGTCTCTCCCAGCAACATGGGCAAGAGCGGCGGAGGCGAGTTGCCCATCAACCAGCCCATCAGCGGGTTGTCGCCCGTGAACAGCGACAACACGGGAGAACTGGGCGTCGCAAGCTGCTGGTAGACGGCGGGTATGCTCCACAGCTGCTTCAGCGGCCACAACAGCACGTTGTTCTCGAATTTGGTTGCCAGCGACACCGCGCCGGTGAAGGTCGCCGGCTGATTTGCCGGGATCGGCGGACCGGCCGGGGAGCCGAAGATTTCGGTGACGACCGCGTTGATCACACCCTGCAGGTCCTGTTCCACGGTCTGCAGGGGACTCGCCGCCGCGGCGACGACATTGGCGGCCTCCGCCGCCGCATACTGGCCCGCCGCCGCGCTCAGCGTCCCCACCAATTGGTCATGGAACGCCGCCGCCTGGGCACCGAGCGCCCGGAAGGTTTGACCGTGAGCGGAGAACAGCTCCGCAATCGCCGCCGACACCTCGTCCTCGGCGGCGGCCAGCACCGCCGTGGTCCGGGTGGCCGCCGCCGCGTGGGCTGCGTTGAGATCGACACCGATGGAAACCAAATCCTCTGCCGCTGAGCTCATCAGCTCCGGTGCGGTGAATACAAACGACATGTCCGCCTGCCTCCTCGTAGGCCCACCGGTTGACGCCCATCGTCCGGCGGCGCAGCCCCAGGGAATTCAGTAGCGGAGTACTGCACTTCTTCAACCTGCCGCTGGTCAGCGCCCTATGCTGGTGGACCTGAAGCTTGGGGGGCCGAGCGCGGAGGTCGGATGACCGCAGCGGCCGCCTGCCACTTATGCGGCACGAGGGCGCGCGATGGTGCGCGCTTCTGCGACCGATGCGGTGCACCCATCGCCGAACACCATGCTTCCGCCGAGTACAAGCAGGTGACGGTGTTATTCGCCGACGTCGTCCATTGGATGGACCTCGCCGCAGTGGTCGGCGCGGAGCGACTTCGGGAGATCATGGCCGACCTCACCGATCGCTGCGCGACGGCGGTGCGGCGGTACGGCTGCACGGTCACACAATTCACCGGTGACGGGATCATGGCGGTGTTCGGCGCGCCGGTCGCTCTGGAGGACCACGCCGTCCGCGCCTGCCTCGCCGCGCTGGGCATTCAGGAGGAGGCGAAACGGCTCGCGGACGCGATCGCGGAGCGGGACGGCGTGGAACTGCGATTGCGGGTGGGGCTCAACTCCGGCCAGGTGACGGCCGGCGGCTTGGGTTCGGGCCATTTCGGTTACGCCGCCGTGGGCGAACAGGTCGGCATGGCCCAGCGAATGGAATCGGTGGCGCCGCCGGGCGGGGTCATGCTCAGCGCGTCGACCGCGCGACTTGTTGAGGGCGCCGCCAACCTGTGCGAGGCCGAAATCGTTCACATCAAGGGGGCGGACGAGCCGGTCGCGGCGTATCGCCTCCTGAGTGCGGGCGACGGGCGTCGCATTACCGCGCGCTCCGAGTCGAAACTGGTCGGCCGTCAGTGGGAGCTGACAACCGTCGAGCACCTGCTGAACCGCGCCATCACCGGCCACGGCGCCATCGTCGGCGTCGTGGGGTCGCCCGGCATCGGCAAGAGCCGTCTGGTGCGGGAGGTCGCCGCGCTGGCCCGCCGCCAAAATGCCGAGGTGTTCACCACCTCCTGCGAATCGCACGCCGCTGATATCGCGTTCCACGTCGTGGCCCGATTGTTACGCACGAACACCGGCGTCGACGGTCTCGATCCACAGGCGGCTCGCGCCCGCCTCCGCGCCAGAGTCCGCGGCGCCGACCCCGAGGACATGGCACTCTTGGATGACCTCTTGGGTATCGCAGATCCCGACGCTGCGCTGCCCAAGATCGACCCGGACGCCCGCCGGCGGCGTTTGACGTCATTGGTGAATGCGGCATCCCTGGCCCGCAACACGCCAACGGTTTACGTCATCGAGGACGTCCACTGGATCGACGCGGCCAGCGAATCGATGCTGATCGCGTTCCTCGAGGTAATCCCCCGGACTCCGTCGCTGGTGCTGATCACCTACCGGCCCGAGTATCGGGGCGCGCTCAGCCGCGTGGCGGGCGCCCACACCATTTGCCTTGCGCCGCTGAGTGATTCGGAAATGACGGCACTCGTCCGCGAGTTGATCGGTGAGGACCCCTCGGTCGGAAACCTCGGCCCGAGGATCGTCGAAAGGGCCGCGGGCAACCCGTATTTCGCCGAGGAGATGGTGCGCGAACTCGCCGAGCGCGGGGTGCTTCAGGGCCAGGCCGGAGCCTACGTGTCGGCCGCGGATACGAATGATGCCACCGTGCCGGCCACCTTGCAGGCGACTATCGGGGCCCGCATCGATCGACTCGAGCCAGCCGCCAAGCGCACGCTCAACGCGGCGGCGGTGATCGGCTCGCGGTTCAGCCTCGGACTTCTTCGGAGGCTCGGCGTCGAACCGGTGACCGACGACTTGGTCGCGGCCCAGCTCATTGATCAGGTCGGCTTGGCCCCCCAACCCGACTACGTCTTTCATCACCCGCTGATCCGCGCGGTGGCCTACGAGGCGCAGCTCAAGTCGGACCGCGCCGAATTGCACCGGCGCGTGGCGAATGTACTCGAGTCAGGTGACCCCGCTACCGAGGAGAACGCGGCGCTGATAGCCCGGCATCTGGATGCTGCCGGCGATCCGCGCAGCGCCTACGGCTGGCACATGCGCGCGGCGACCTGGGCCACCAACCGCGACATCGCTGCCGCGGAATTCAGCTGGCAACGAGCGGTAGAAATCGCCGACGCTTTACCCGCCGAGGACCCTGACCGGGCAGCCATGCGCATTGCTCCTCGCACCATGCTGTGCGGCACTGCCTATCGAGTCCAGGTTGATGTCGCCGGAGACCGCTTTGAGGAATTGCAGCAGTTGTGTACTGACGAAGGGGATAAGGCGTCGCTGGCCATCGGCATGGCGGGGCTGGTGACGGTTCACGCTTGGCGAGCCCGGATCCGCGAGGCGTCGCGGTTGGCGTCGGAATCGTGGGCCCTCGTTGAGTCACTTGGCGACCCAACGTTGACGGTGGGCCTGTCCTTTGGGCCGATCTACGCCAAGTTTGAGAGCGGCGAGTGGAGTGACGTGCTGCGGTGGTCACAGCGCGTCATCGACCTGGCCGACCGCGACCCTGCCAAAGGCAACTTGCTTATTGGGTCTCCATTAGCGCTCGCGTTCGCGACGCGCGCATTTGCCAGGTATTGCTTGGGTCATCCCGGGTGGCGCGACGACCTGCGTGACGGCCTGGCGATGGCCCGCAGCGCGGACTCGTTGTCGTACGCCGCGGGCGTCGGTTACGTGTACTGGCCGGGCATACCGCTTGGCGTGCTCCGGCCCGACGATTCAGCGATGCGCGAGATCGAGGATGCGCTACGGATTGCCGAACGATCCGCGGACGACCTGGCGCTGGACCTCGCCCGGGCGACTTTGGGCCTTGCGTTGGTTCACCGTCAGAAGGATGCGGAGCGTTCCAGCGGACAGACGCTGCTCGACGAGGCCGGCGAAGCGTGTCTACACCGAAAACACAACATGTTCGATGTGCCTCTGTTCAAAGTCTATTCGGCACGCGAGAGGGCTCGATGCGGCGAACGCGATGAGGCGATTCCGCTCATGCGGTCAGTCGTGGACGACCTAGTCCGGGAGGGACAACAGCCGGTGTGGAGCGTCTGCACAGCCGGTGTGCTGGTGGAGACGTTGCTCGAGCGGGGCGCGGAGTGTGACATCGCCGAGGCCGAGGTCGCGATCGAGCGCTTGGCAGCCGCGGCCGCCGATGAAGCCCTGGTCATGCGCGACATCTGGCTGCTGCGTCTGCGGGCGCTGCTGGCGCGGGCCCGCGGTGACGAAGTCGCGTACGTAAGCTTCCGCGACCGCTACCGCGACATGGCGAATTCGCTTGGCTTCGAGGGACATATCGATTGGGCCCGGGCAATGGTCTAGGCCGGGCGATTGCGGGTACCCCTGGCTGCCTGAAGAGAAGTCAGCCGAAGGAGTCCTCATGGCAACCAACAGTGCGGTCGAGATCCGGTTCGGAGCGCCGGAAAACGTTCTGGAAATTCAACTGGGCAGTATCGAAGTGGACGTGCCCAGGTCGATCGGGTATTTCGGTGGCCTGGTGGCCGCCACCGGCCTGGGGCTGATCGAACCGCCGCTGGCCCTGTTCATCGCGGCGGTTCCCCTGTTCAAGGTGCTGACCAACACCGCGTTCCCAAGTTCGGTACGGGTTGTCGGCGAGGTGCTGGAGGGTGCGGCCAAACCGGTCGGCAGTGACGCGGAGGGCGTCATCGTTCTGGAGGACCAGCACGAGTCCGACACCAAGGTCGTGAAGGTGCCGCTGGAGCGCCGGCGGCCGGCGAAGCGCCGTTAAGCGGCGGACGTCACCCGGTAGACGTCGAACACGCCCTCGACGTTGCGCACGACGTTGAGCAGGTGACCGAGGTGCTTGGGGTCGCCCATCTCGAAGGTGAAGCGGCTGATCGCCACCCTGTCACCGGAGGTGGTGACCGAGGCCGACAGGATGTTCACCTTCTCGTCGGCCAGCACGCGGGTGATGTCGGACAGCAGCCGGTGCCGGTCGAGCGCCTCGACCTGGATCGCGACGAGGAACACCGACGAAGCCGAGGGCGCCCAGTGCACTTCGATGATGCGCTCCGACTGTTGTTGCAGGGAGGCCGCATTGGTGCAGTCGGTGCGGTGCACGCTCACTCCCCCGCCGCGGGTGACGAAGCCCATGATCTGGTCGCCCGGAACCGGGGTGCAGCACTTGGCCAGCTTGGTCAAGACGCCGGGCGCCCCCGGTACGGAAACACCCACGTCGTCGCTGCTGCGCGGGCGGCGCAGCATGGTCGTCGGCGTGGACCGCTCGGCCAGCTCCTCCTCCGCCTGGTCGATGCCGCCGAGTTCGGCCAGCAGCCGCTGCACGGCGTGCTTGGCCGATACGTGGCCCTCCCCGATCGCCGTGTACAGCGCGGACACGTCGGCGTAGTGCAGCTCCCGCGCGACCGCCGCCATCGACTCGGCATTGACCAAGCGCTGCAACGGGAGTCCGCCGCGCCGCACCTCGCGGGCCATCGCCTCCTTGCCCGCCTCGAGCGCCTCCTCGCGGCGCTCCTTGGCGAACCACTGCCGGATCTTGGTCTTGGCGCGCGGCGACACCACGAACTGCTGCCAGTCCCGCGACGGCCCCGCGTTGGTCGCCTTGGACGTGAAAACCTCGACCACTTCGCCGTTTTCGAGCTTGCGCTCCAGCGCCACCAGCCGCCCGTTGACCCGGGCGCCGATGCAGCGGTGACCGACCTCGGTGTGCACGGCGTAGGCGAAGTCCACCGGCGTCGAACCGTTGGGCAGCGTGATGACGTCGCCCTTCGGGGTGAACACGAAGATCTCTTGCACCGCAAGGTCGTAACGCAGCGACTCCAGGAACTCGCCCGGGTCGGCGGCCTCCCGCTGCCAGTCGAGCAATTGGCGCATCCACGCCATGTCGTCGATCTCGGCGGCGGCGTGCGGGTGCGGAACGCCGTTGCGCCCCTTGGCTTCCTTGTAGCGCCAGTGCGCGGCGATGCCGTACTCGGCGGTGCGGTGCATGTCGCGGGTGCGGATCTGCACCTCCAGCGGCTTGCCCTCCGGCCCGACGACCGTGGTGTGCAACGACTGGTACACGCCGTAGCGCGGCTGCGCGATGTAGTCCTTGAACCGCCCGGCCATCGGCTGCCACAGCGAGTGCACCACGCCGACGGCGGCGTAGCAGTCCCGGATCTCGTCGCACAAGATGCGGATGCCGACCAGGTCGTGGATGTCGTCGAAGTCGCGGCCCTTGACGATCATCTTCTGGTAGATCGACCAGTAGTGCTTCGGGCGGCCCTCGACGGTGGCCTTGATCTTCGACGCGCCCAGCGTGTTGGTGATCTCGGCGCGGACCTTGGCCAGATACGTGTCGCGCGACGGCGCGCGGCCGGCGACCAGCCGGACGATCTCGTCGTACTTCTTGGGATGCAGGATCGCGAACGACAGGTCCTCGAGCTCCCACTTGACGCTGGCCATACCCAGCCGATGGGCAAGGGGCGCAATCACTTCCAGGGTCTCGCGGGCCTTGCGCGCCTGCTTCTCGGGCGGCAGGAAGCGCATGGTGCGCATGTTGTGCAGCCGGTCGGCGACCTTGATCACCAGCACCCGCGGGTCGCGGGCCATCGCGGTGATCATCTTGCGGATCGTCTCGCCCTCGGCGGCGCTGCCCAGCACCACCCGGTCCAGCTTGGTCACGCCGTCGACCAGGTGGGCCACCTCGTCGCCGAACTCCTCGGACATCTGCTCGATCGTGTAGCCGGTGTCCTCGACCGTGTCGTGCAGCAGCGCGGCCACCAACGTGGTGGTGTCCATGCCCAGCTCGGCGAGGATGTTGGCGACGGCGAGCGGGTGGGTGATGTAGGGATCGCCGGAGTGGCGCAGCTGGGTGGCGTGACGCTGGTCGGCGACCTCGAAGGCCCGCTGCAGCAGCTGCACGTTCGCCTTTGGATAGATCTCCCGGTGGACCGCGACCAGCGGTTCGAGCACCGGGTTGAGCTGGCTGCGCTGGGCGGTCATCCGGCGGGCCAGGCGGGCCCGGACCCGGCGCGACGCGCTGCTCGAGGTCTTCAGGGTCTCGGTCGGCTGCTCGGACGCCTCGGCGACGGGCAGGGGCGCGGTGGGCGGTCCCGAGGCCGGCTCGGGCGACACGGGCGGGGACTCGGCGGGCCCGTCGAGAGCCTGCGTTGCGCTCTGGTCGTTTGCCACGTCGGTCACCTCCTCCAACATCTCTCGAGGATATCGCCTCCCCGGGCCCCCTAGGCGCTGCTTAGGCTGTGGACCGGCAGCGGCGCGACGGCCCGGCGGCCGCCCAGCGCGGTCAGCTCGATGACGACGGCGGCCGCGATCACGTCGGCCCCGCCCCGCCGCAGCAGGCGCGTCGCCGCGCCCAGCGTGCCGCCGGTGGCCAGCACGTCGTCGATGATGACGACCCGGCGGCCGCGCAGATCGATCCCGTCGGCGGGGATTTCCAGCGTCGCTTTGCCGTACTCCAGGTCGTAGGACTCGGCATGCACGGGCGGGGGCAGTTTGCCCGCCTTGCGGATGGCCAGCACGCCGGTGCCGAGCCGGCCCGCCACCGCCGCCGCGACCAGGAAGCCGCGGGAGTCGATGCCCGCCACCAGGTCGGCCCCGGACGCGACCGGAACCAGGGCGTCGACGATCGCCGTCATCGCGGCGCGGTCGGCGAACACCGGGGTGAGGTCCTTGAACTGGACCCCGGGCTCGGGAAAGTCGGCGACCTCGCGGGTCAGCGAAGCGATCGCGTCGGCCGCGTTCATTCCACCAGCGCCCAGCGGTCCATGTTCCAGCCGGCGCCCCACCGGGTCGGATTCTTCGTCACGGCATACATCTTCTTCGACAGCAACAACGTGCGCTGCTGCCGGTACAACGGCAACGTGGGCATGTCGGCCCACAGCGCCGGGGCGGCCTCGGCCAGCAGCCTGGCCCGCTCGCCGGGGTCCGCCGACACCGCCAACCCGGAGATGGCCCCGTCGACCTGCGGATTCGAGTAGCCGGACAGGTTGTTGCCGTTGCCGGTGTGCAGGTCGTAGGCGTCCATCGCCGACGAGCCGGTGGAACCGCTGCCCGCCGCCCCGCCGGTGCTGGCCAGCAACATGTCGATCTTGCCCTCGCGCAGCGCGCGCGGGCCCGGCGAGTCCAAGGGGGCGTCGGTGACGGCGATGCCGGCGGCCCCGCACGACTTGGCGATGGCCCCCACGGTCACCGCCAGCCGCGCGTTGGGCCCCTGGTAGCCGACCCGCACCGACAGCGGCGCACCGCCGAGCGCGTCGCGGGCGGCCGCGGGGTCGGCCTTGCCGAACGGGGCCGACTCGGCGGCCCCCTCACCGGCGGCGACGGCGTCGTCGGTGGCCGGGTTCAGGCGCGAGTTGGCGACGGGCACCCCGGCGTCGTGGGCGATCGTGTCGCGCGGCGTGCAGAGCGCGACCGCGCGCCTCGCCTTGGGCTGGGCCAGCGGCCCCTGCGGCGCGAAGATCAGCTGCTCGATGCCGCCCGAGGGCGACTCGCTGCGCTCGTAGTTGTCGGGCGTGGCGAGCGCCCCCGACGACCCGGCGGCGACGTCGACCACGTCGACGCTGCGGCTGTTCACCCGGTCCTGGATGTCGGGCGCCTGCGGCCACACCGTGATGCGCTTGGTGATCGCCTTCGGGCCCCACCACCGGTCGTTGGCGACGAGCACCACCCCGCCGCGATCCAGGATCGACTCGATCCGGTACGGCCCGGACGAGGGGAACAGCTTGAGGTCCACGCCCGGCTTGAGATCCCAGATGGTGTTCCACAGCTTGGCGATCTGCGCCACCTGCTGCCCGTTTCGGCTCAGCAGCGCCGCGGTCACGTCCGCGCCGAGCCGGTCGGCGATGACGTGCGACGGCATCAGCGAGGTCGCCGGAAACAGTTGCGAGTAGTCCACGACGCTGCGGTCCGGCGCGAAGGACACCCGGGCCTTCTTCTGGCCCGGGGTGCACTCGACGTTCGCGATGTCGGCGTAGCCGGCCTGGCTGGCGGCGTCGAACTCGGGGAACTTGCCCGATTGAGCGGCCCAGGTCAGCACCAGGTCGTCGCACGTCACGGGCTTGCCGTCGGAGTAGACGGCGTTGTCGGCGATCTGGTAGTCGAGCACCAGCGGCGCCCCGCCCACCACCGAGACGCTGCCGAAGTCGCGATCGGGAACGACCTGCCCGTCCGGCCCGTGGTAGACGAAGCCGGCCAGCGTGCGGGCGAACGCCTGCGCCCCGCCCGACGCGGCGCCCACCACGGTGTTGGTGTTGTAGGTGGACAGCGGCCCGTCGACCACGTAATCGATCTGCGACGCGGCGCTGCCGGAGCACGCGGCCAGGACGCCGGCGGCCACCAGCACCCCCACCACGCCAACGCTTACCCACCCCGCCACGCCCCGCCGGCCGGTCCGGATGGACATCGGGCCTACCGCCGGCCGGCGTTTCGCTTGCCGGTCGGGCGGCGGGTCCCCGTGGGCCGCGCCGGGCGCGCGCCCGGCGCCGGCTTGCTCGCCGTCCGGGCCGGCGCGGCTTCCGAAGCCGCCTCCGAGGCCGGCTCGGCAGGCGTCTCGCCGGTCGTCTCGGTGCCCGGATCCGTGGTGTCGGCCTCGCTGTCGGCCTTGGCGCCCGAGGAGCGCCGCCGCAGGACCCGCCGGGTGTGCGTGCGCACCAGCTCGGTGCGTTCGCGCAGCGTGACCAGCAACGGGGTGGCGAAGAAGATCGACGAATACGTGCCGACCAGAATGCCCACGAGCTGCACCAGCGCCAGGTCCTTCAGCGTGCCCACGCCCAGCAGCCACACCGCCACGACCATGAGGGCCAGGATCGGCAGCACGGAGATCAGGCTGGTGTTGATCGAGCGCATGAACGTCTGGTTGATCGCCAGGTTGGCCTGCTCGGCGAAGGTCCGCCGGGTGGTGTGCTGGAAGCCCTGCGTGTTCTCCTCGACCTTGTCGAAGACGATGACGGTGTCGTACAGGGAGAAACCGAGGATCGTCAGCAGGCCGATGACCGTGGCCGGGCTGACCTCGAAGCCGACCAGGGAGTAGACACCGGCGGTGACGGTCAGGTCGAAACACATGGTCGTCAGCGCCGAGATGGCCATGAAGCGTTCGTAGCGCACGGTGATGTAGAGGCCGACCAGCGCCAGGAACACCACCAGCGCGATGAGCGCCTTGGTGGTGATCTGGCCGCCCCACGTCGACGACACCGCCGAGTCGCTGATGACCTGCTTGCTGGGCTTGCCGTCGAGCCCCTTCGGCTGGAACGCGTCATACAGGGCGGTGCGCAGCTTGGCCGTCTGGTCGTTGGTCAGCGTCTCCGAGCGGATCTGCACCGTCGCCGAGCCGCCGCTGCCGACCACCACGACCGACTCCGCGTCCTTGCCGATGGTCTTGCGGAACACGTCCGACACCTGCGTCGTCTGGACCGTGCCGGCCGCGCCCGCGGCGGGCATCGACACCGTCGTGCCGCCCTTGAAGTCGATCCCGAATACGAAGCCGCGCAACAGGATGCTGACGATGGCGACCGCGACGATCGCCCCGCTGATGGCGTACCAGAGCCGGCGGCGCCCGATCACCTCGAAGGCGCCGGTGCCGGTGTAGAGGCGGGAGAGGAAGCTGTGCCGCGGCTGGTCGGCGGCGCTCCCGGTCGGCTCCACCGCTCCAGCGGCTTCAGTGGCTTCGGTGGCCATTACGATCCCCGTCCCGTCTTGACGACCGACGAAGCCCGGCGTTCGCGGGCGACCTGCTGGACCGCGCCCAGGCCGTTGTACGCCGGCTTGGCCAGCGTCGGGGACTTGGACGCCAGGTAGATCAGTGGCCAGGTCACCAGGAACACGACCACGGTGTCGAGCAGCGTGGTGAGGCCGAGGGTGAAGGCGAAGCCCTTCACCTGGCCGATCGCCAGGGCGTAGAGCACCGCGGCGGCCAGGAAGGTGACCGCGTTGCCCGACAGGATCGTCTTGCGCGCCCGCACCCAGCCCCTCGGCACCGCCGACCGGAACGAACGGCCTTCGCGGATCTCGTCTTTGATGCGTTCGAAGAACACCACGAAGGAGTCCGCGGTGGTCCCGATACCGATGATCAGACCGGCGATACCGGCGAGGTCGAGGGTGTAGTTGATCTGCCGGCCCAGGATCACCAGGATCGCGAAAATCATTGCGCCGGAGGCGGCGAGCGACAGGGCCGTCAGCAGCCCGAGCAGGCGGTAGTACAGCAGGGAGTACAACAGCACCAGCAGCAGCCCGATGGCGCCCGCGATCAGGCCCGCGTGCAGCGACGTCAATCCCAGTGTCGCCGAGACGGTTTGGGCCTCGGACGATTCGAACGACAGCGGCAGCGAGCCGTATTTCAGGACGTTGGCCAGCTGCTTGGCGGTCGCGGCGGTGAACGGCGGGTCGCCGCCGCTGATCTGGGTGCGGCCGCCGGGGATCGCCTCGTTGATCCGCGGGGCGCTGACGACCTGCGAGTCCAGGGTGAAGGCGGTCTGCTCGCCGACGTGCGCGGCCGTGAAGTCCGCCCAGACGTTCGCGGCGGCGGGCTTGAACTGCAGGTCGACGACGTACCCGATGCCGCGCTGGTTCATCGAGGCGGTGGCGTCCTCGATCTGGTCGCCGCTGATGATCGACGGCGCCAGCAGGTAGGCCGCCTTGTGGTCGGTGGAGCAGGTCACCAGGGGCAGCGCGGGGTCGTCGTTGCCGGCCAGAACGTCGGTCTTGTCGCACTGGGTCGCCATGAACTGCAGGGCGAGGTACTGGATGCCCTGACGGGTGCTCTGGCGCAGGTTCTTCTCCTCCGCGATGCGCTCGGCGAGCTCCTTGCGCGGGTCCGGCGGCTGGATGGGCGGCGGCGTCTCACCCGCGGGGGCCCCGGGCGCGGGCGCCGGTGCGGGGCCGGGCGCCGGTCCGGGGCCGGGCGCCGGAGAG
>NZ_CACRUY010000045.1 GCF_902652685.1 Mycobacterium sp. Marseille-P9652 | reverse complement strand
GGGCCGCGATCCGGCCCTGCGGACGCCCGGGAGCGGGCGGCGGCGGCCCGGCGGGCCCGGGCGGCGGGCCCGACCAGGCCGTACCCGACGACTGGGTCGCCCCGGCCGGGAGGCGCATCGACTCCGTTTCGGGCGGGCGCCCGGCCATGCCCTGGTGCCTGCCGACCTCGAACCGCAGCATCGGGCCGTCGGGGTTGCCGATGTTGATGGTCTGCCCGTCGGAGATGTCGATGACGGGGACACGCCGGCCGTTGACGAAGGTGCCGTTGAGCGAACCGTTGTCGATCGCCAGCCAGCGGCCCTGGTCGTAGCGCAGCAGTAGGTGGGCGCGCGAGATCAGCGGGTGCGTGACCCGCATGTCGGCGCGCAGATCGCGTCCGACGACCACGTCATGGCCCGCCGCGAAGGTGCGCTCCGACCCGTCATAGCGGACGGTCAACACAGGTGGGGCTGCTGAAGTCATTGCGACAACTCTAGCTTGCGCAGCTGTTACTTCCCTGTGGCTGAATTCCCCGCCATGGCGTCGGGTGCGCCGGTGACGACGCAGTAGGTGCGGTCGTAGATGGTCGCCATGCACTTGTTGCAGTGGGTGCACGCCGAATGAACGCTGTGCGCGGCGCCGTCGGCGGCGATGCGGTTGATCAGGTCGGGTTCGGCCAGCAGGGCGCGGCCCATCGCGACGAACTGGAATCCCTCGGCCATCGCCAGGTCCATCGTCTCCCGGTTGGTGATGCCGCCGAGGAGGATGAGCGGGATCGTCAGCTCCGCCCGGAACTGCTTCGCGTGGCGCAAGAGGTAGGCCTCGCGGTAGGGGTACTCGCGCAGGAACTTCTTGCCGGTCATGCGCATGCCCCAGCTCAGCGGCGGCTTGAAGGCGCCGGCGAACTCCTTGAGCGGCGCGTCGCCGTGGAACAGGTACATGGGGTTGACGAGCGAGCTGCCCGCGGTGAGCTCGATCGCGTCGAGACCGCCGTCGTCCTGCAGCCACTTCGCCGTCGTCAGCGCCTCCTCGACGCTGATGCCGCCGCGGACGCCGTCGGTCATGTTGAGCTTCGCGGTGACCGCGATCGGCGTTCCCTCCTTCTCGACGGCGCGGCGCACGGCCATGACGATGCCGCGCGCGACCTTGGCCCGGTTCTCCAGCGAACCGCCGAACTCGTCGTCGCGGCGGTTGATCAGCGGGGACAGGAAGGCGCTCGCCAGATAGTTGTGGCCGAGATGAATTTCGACCGCGTCGAAGCCGGCCTCGATGGCCAACAGCGCGGCGTTGGCGTGCGCGGCGGTGACGTCGTCGATGTCGTCGTGGGTCGCCTTCTTGGCGAACCGCATCCCGATCGGGTTGAAGAACCGCACGGGCGCCAGCGCCGTGGCCTTGTTGGATTTGGCGTTGGCGACCGGGCCGGCGTGCCCGATCTGCGCGCTCACCTTGGCGCCCTCCGCGTGGATCGCGTCGGTGAGGCGGCGGAAGCCGGGCACGGCCTCGGGGCGCATCCAAATTCCGTTGCCCTCGGTGCGACCGCCGGGGGAGACCGCGCAATAGGCGACGGTCGTCATGCCGACACCGCCCGCGGCGGGCGCCCGGTGGTACTCGATGAGGTCGTCGGTCACCAGCGCGTTCGGGGTGCGCGCCTCGAAGGTGGCCGATTTGATGGTGCGGTTGCGCAGCGTGATCGGGCCGAGCTTGGCCGGCGACAGCACGTCCGGAGGGGTAGACATATCGGGAGCTTAATCGGGTGGCGTGCCAAACTGTCAGGCGTGGGCGCAATCACACTGGACGGCAAGGCCACCCGCGACGAGATTTTCGTCGATCTCTCCGAACGCGTCGCCGCGCTGACCGCCTCCGGTCGCACCCCCGGGTTGGGCACGATCCTCGTCGGCGACGACCCGGGCTCGCAGGCCTACGTCCGCGGCAAGCATGCGGACTGCGCCAAGGTCGGCATCACCTCGATCCGCCGCGACCTCCCCGCCGACATCGACACCGAAACGCTGCACGACACCATCGACGAGCTCAACGCCAATCCGGAGTGCACCGGCTACATCGTCCAGTTGCCGCTGCCCAGGCACCTCGACGAGAACGCCGCCCTCGAGCGCGTCGACCCGGCCAAGGATGCCGACGGGTTGCACCCCACCAACCTGGGTCGCCTGGTGCTCAGCGTTCCGGCGCCGTTGCCGTGCACCGCGCGCGGCATCGTGCACCTGCTGCGCCGCTATGACGTGGAGATCGCCGGCGCGCACGTGGTCGTCATCGGCCGCGGAGTGACGGTCGGCCGTCCACTGGGCCTGCTGCTGACACGGCGTTCCGAAAACGCCACGGTAACCCTGTGCCACACCGGAACCCGCGACCTCGCCACGTACACCAGGCAGGCCGACATCGTCGTGGCGGCGGTCGGCGTCCCGCACATGCTCACCGCCGACATGGTGCGGCCCGGCGCCGCGGTGGTCGACGTGGGCGTCAGCCGCACCGACAGCGGTCTGGTGGGAGACGTGCACCCCGACGTGTGGGACGTCGCCGGTCATGTCTCGCCGAACCCGGGTGGTGTGGGACCACTGACCCGCGCGTTCCTGCTGACCAACGTCGTCGAATTGGCCGAGCGGGTATGAGCGCACGGTCCGTCCTGCAGTCGCAGTGGCCAATCCTGTTGGTGGGGTTGATCTTTGCGATGGCGTTCGCGCTCGTCGGCGCCAACTTCTGGCGCCGGGGTTCGCTGCTGATCGGGATCGGGGTCGGCGTGGCGGCCGTGCTACGCCTGGCGCTGTCGGAGGAGCGGGCCGGGTTGCTCGCCGTGCGCAGCAAGGGCACCGACTTCGTGACCACCGCGGCCGTCGGCGCGGCGATGATCTATATCGCCTCGACCATCGACCCGCTCGGCACGCGCTAGCTCCCCGGCAGACCCGGGATGCCGGCCATGCCCGGGATCCCGCCCGCGATGCCGCCCACGCCCGGGAGGCCGCCCATGCCCGGGATCTGCGGCAGGCCGCCCGTCGGGTTGCCGCTGGCGATGCTGGCCATCTCCTGAGGGCAGTACATCTGAATTGCGATGGTGGTGAACATCTTCGCCATACCCGGCGACAGGCCGCGGTGCGTGACGCTGGCCGCGGCCTCGGCGAAGTTGCCGCCCGGCTCGGCGAGCATCGGGCAGATCGACTGGCCGACGGCCATCGCATTCCCCGGCTCACCGAAGTCGATGCCGGCGTGATTGAGCGCGTCGATGAAGTGGTCGTCGGTGATCGGGTCCGCCTTAGCCGGTGCCCCGAACGCGGCGGCCACGGTGAGCAGGAAAGCCGCCGCCGCCAGGAGGCGGATGGTCAGCGGCTGGTGCCGAAAGAGCCGGATACGCTGAGTCGTCGCCAGTGATTTCATGCTGGCCTGCCCGTCTGTCGTGGAGTGCGCTGGCGGCACTCGAATCACTCAAGGAACTTTGGTCTACTTTTGTCACGTTTACAACACGGTGCGATAAAGCTTTGCGCAATAAGCGTTTCGTAAGGCGGGCGTGGCGGAGGCTTCCTTTATTGGGTGCGACCGCCCGTGCAGTAACGCCGTCGCCGGGCGCCGTCCCCATTGTTCAGACAAGCGATGCGACGAGCCTCGGTGGGTGGGCGCGGACTGCTATGTTCCACCTTCATGGACGTTGCCCGCGTTCGTTACCTCGTTGATGACGTACAGGCCGCTGTTGAGTTCTACACCACGCACCTGGGCTTCAGCGTCGACTTCGATGCCGGGCCAGCCTTCGCCGCCGTGGTGCGCGGATCGTTGCAGCTGTTGCTCGCGGGTCCCGAGAGCTCGGCGGCACGAGCTATGCCCGACGGTGTCGCCCCCACCCCCGGAGGGTGGAACCGCATACAGCTTTTAGTCGAGGACATCGCGGCCGAGGCGGATCGCCCTACGGGCGGCCGGTGTCAGATTTCGCAACGAGATCCTCAGTGGCCCTGGCGGACAACAGGTCCTGCTCCAGGACCCGTCCGGCAACTTGGTGGAGCTGTTTCAGCCCGCCTCCCGCTGAGACCGGATGCGCGCGACGCGTTTAAAAACCCACCGAAGGGTCTGAAGTACCTGTACGCGCTTCTCGAACTGTAGATACTGGTCACCGTGAAGCGCCTGACCCGCTCCTTCCGCGTCGGATTCCACGCCGCCATTGCCGCTTGCGTCGTCTTCGCAGGTGCCATCGGCTGCGGAGGCGACCGTAATCATGCCCAATCCACGCACGGACAGGCATCCGCTCCCGTTACCCGGTCAAACCGAACGTACGACAACACACCGAATGTTGCTGCGGGCGAGGAGCAATCGTTTGTCGACGCGACCAATGGTTTCGGGCTGGATCTGTTCCGGCGCCTGTCGGCGGCCAGCGACAAAAACCTGATCTTCTCTCCGCTCAGCCTCGGTGTCGCGTTGTCGATGGCCTATGCGGGCGCCGCCGGTGGCACCGCGGCCGAAATGAAAGCCGTTCTGCACGATCCGTTCGGCAATGACACCTACTACCGTGCCATGAATCGATTGCTGATCGAGCTACGCTCCCGCAACCGCGCGGCGACCTCCGCCGAAGACGCGAGAAGTATCGAGTTGGCGATGGTCGACGCGGTCTGGCTGCAGCAGGGTATGAAAATTCGCGAGCCGTACCTCGACGTACTCGCTACCCAGTACGACGCGGGCGTGCACCTCGCCGACTTCAAGGGCAACCCCGGCGGTGAGCGCGTCAGCATCAACAACTTCGCCAGCGACGCAACCAAAGGACAGATCAAAGATCTGTTCCCGCCGGATGCGATAGACGAGTTGACGCGTGTCGTGTTGCTGAATGCGGCCTATCTCAAGGCGAGCTGGCAGTACCCCTTCGCGAAAGAACGTACAGCCGCCTGGAGCTTCCATGTGACTCCTCAATCGACCGTCAGCGTGCCGATGATGCAGCAGGGGCCGCTGGTCAGGGACTATTCGGCGGGCCCGAACTTCCAGGCCGTCGCCCTGCCCTACGTAGGCGGCGACCTCACGATGCTGGTCGTGCTGCCGGCGGAAGGACAGCTGCAGGCGGTTCGCAACAGTATGGACGACGCTTGGTTCCGTGCCCTGAGGTTTGAGAAGACCGGGGTCGACCTGAGCTTGCCGAAGTTCCGTATCACCTGGGGGCCTCAGGATTTCAAGGACACCTTGGCAGCGATGGGAATGCCGCGCGCATTCGACGATAAGCAGGCGGACTTCTCCAACATCACCACTGATCAACCGCTGTCCCTCACACACGTAATCCAGAAGGCGTTCATCGGGATCGACGAGTACGGCACCGAAGCCGCGGCCGCGTCGGGCGTGACCGGCGGCCAACTAGGCCCGGTCGAGGACGTGATGGTCGATCACCCGTTCCTGTTCGCCATTCTCGACAAGACCGGCGCCGTCGTCTTCGTAGGGCAGGTGATGGATCCACGGTGAAGCCGGGTGTGGGGGACGACGGGCCCTTCGGACGGCAGAAACGCTGCAGCCAAGAGGATTTCGCGGATCCGCGCGGCCCCCGCCGTGACCACCCCGGGCAACATCATGCCGCCCGTCGAATGGCCAACGATGACGACGTCCTGTGACCCGGCGCTTTCGGTGTCTCCAACGAGCGAGGCGACGGAATGCGCGACGGTCATCCGCCTCAGGTCTCCGGGCTTGCCGCGCCGCCCTACCCCTCGAGTGTCGCCCTGATGCACACCGTGACGTACGGCAGCGCCAGGCCGGTCGCATTTGCCAGGGCCGGGTGGGTGGCCAGCAGCTCGCGCACCCGGTCGAGCGTCCTGGTGCGCACCTCGGCCGGCGAGGTTATGCAGTAGCTGCGCGACGCAACCAGATCGATCAGGGCTTGCGGCGTAAGGTAATTCGTCCACTCCACGTGATGCCGCTCGGGCTCGGTGAACGACTCGCTCAACTCGACGTCGAAGCGGCCGTGGTCGCCGTCGGAACCGATGATCTCCCCGAGTTCGCGCACCCAGCCTAGCCGTTCGTCGCGGGTGTTCCACACCAGGCCCAGCCGGCCGCCCGGGCGGAGCACGCGAGCCACTTCGGGGATGGCGCGCGCCGGGTCGACCCAGTGCCACGCCTGCGCCACCAGCACGGCGTCGACGCTGTTGTCGGGCAACGGAATCTCTTCCGCGGTGCCCAGCAGCGCGCTGGTTTCCGGCAGCGCATCCCGCAGCAGTTCGAGCATGTCGGGGATCGGGTCGACGGCCACCACCTCGAGGCCGCGTTCGACCAGCCGGGTGGTCAGCTTCCCGGTGCCCGCGCCGAGGTCGAGCACCTGCCGGGCGCCGCGCGGCAGCAGCCAGTCGATCGCCTCAGGCGGATACGACGGGCGACCGCGCTCATAGGCCGCCGCCGCCGAGCCGAACGAGAGGGAGCGCTCCTGCCCCGAGCGCGTCACCGCCGGCACGCGCCTTCGCTCTCGCCGGTTCGGTGGGCCAGGTCGAGCGTCTCGCGGATGAGCTCACCGACCGCCTCGGATTCGACCAGGAACCCGTCGTGCCCGCAGATCGACTCGACCACCCGCAGCCCGCCGCAACCCGGCAGCAGCTCGGCCAGCTCCTCCTGCAGGCGCAACGGATAGAGCCGGTCGGAGGTGATGCCCCCGACCACGGCCGGCACCGGGCAGCCCCGCAACGCCTCAGGCACCCCGCCGCGCCCCCGGCCGACGTCGTGGCTGTTCAGTGTCTCGGTCAGCACCACGTAGCTGCCCGCGTCGAACCGGGCGAGCAGCTTGTCGCCCTGGTGCTCGAGGTAGCTCTGCACCGCGTAGCGGCCGTCGCCGTCGCCCTGGATCTCGTTGGCGAAGCGGGTGTCGAGCTCGACCTCGCCGCGATAGGTCAGGTGCGCGAAGCGGCGGGCGATCGCCAGGCCGGCGTCGGGCCTGCGTCCCGTGCCGTGATAATCGCCGCCCTGCCAGTTCGGGTCCGCCTTGATGGCCGCGATCTGGGTGGTCTGCGTGCCGATCTGGTCGCCGGTGGCGCGGGCGCCGACGGCGAGCAGCAAGCCCGCCCGCACCCGGTCGGGGTGCCCGACCATCCACTCCAAAGCCCTTGCGCCGCCCATGGATCCGCCGACGACGGCGGCAACCCGGTCGATGCCCAGGGCGGCCAGCGCGGCGACGTCGGCCTCCACCTGGTCGCGCACGGTGATCAAGGGAAACCTGGAGCCCCAGGGCTTGCCGTCCCGGGCGCGCGAGCTGGGTCCGGTGGAACCCCGGCAGCCGCCCAGCACGTTGGTGGCGACGGCGCACCAGCGGTCGGTGTCGATGGGCGCGCCGGGCCCGGCGACCCCGTCCCACCAGCCGGGCGTGGGATGCCCGGGGCCGGCGGGGCCCGTGATGTGCGAATCGCCCGTCAGCGCATGGAGAACCACCACCACGTTGTCGCGCGTCGGCGACAGCTCGCCCCACCGCTGCACGGCGATGCAGACGTCGTCGATCACCACGCCGCTCTCGGTGGTCAGCGAGCCGATGTGGACGTAGCCGATTTCCCCCTCGGCGGGCAGTGTCTGGGTGGGCACGTCGGAGATGGTCACGTCGGTGCCCTCAGAACGCCGCCACGGCATGCGGGTCGGAGCCGGCCGCGTGCTTGCGCGCCGCGGCGAAACCCAGCTCGAGGTCGGCCAGGATGTCGTCGATGCCCTCGAGGCCGACCGCCAGCCGCACCAGGCCCGGGCTGACACCGGTGGTCAGCTGCTCCTCCGCGCTCAGCTGGGCGTGCGTGGTGGACGCCGGGTGGATCACCAGCGAGCGCACATCGCCGATGTTGGCGACGTGGCTGTGCAGCTTGAGCGCGTTGACGAACGCCTTGCCCGCCTCTATGCCGCCGGCCAGCTCGAAGGCCAGCACCGCTCCGGTTCCCTTGGGCGCCAGTTGCTTTGCGCGCTCGTGCCACGGCGACGTGGGCAGCCCCGCGTAGTTCACCGACAGCACGCCGTCGTGACCGGCCAGGAACTCGGCAACGCGCTGCGCGTTGGCGACGTGGCGCTCGATGCGCAGGCTCAGCGTCTCCAGGCCCTGCGCCACCAGGAACGCGTTGAACGGCGAAGCGGCCGACCCGAGGTCGCGCAGCAGTTGGACCCGCGCCTTGAGCGCGAACGCCGGCGGGCCCAGCTCGGCGAAGACGACGCCGTGGTAGCTGGGGTCGGGCTCGGTGAAGCCGGGGAAGCGGCCCTGCGTCCAGTCGAAGGTGCCGCCGTCGACGATCACACCGGCGATCGCGGCGCCGTGCCCGCCCAGGTACTTCGTGGCCGAGTGCACCACGATGTCGGCGCCGTGGGCGAACGGCTGGATCAGGTAGGGCGTGGCGATGGTGTTGTCGACGATCAGCGGCACGCCGTTGGCGTGGGCGACCCCGGAGACGCCGGGGATGTCGAGGATGTCGATCTTCGGGTTGGAGATGGTCTCGCCGAAGAACGCCTTCGTGTTGGGGCGGACGGCCGACTGCCAGGAATCCAGGTCGTCGGGGTCCTCGACGAAGGTGACCTCGATGCCGAGCTTGGCCAGCGAGTAGTGGAACAGGTTGTACGTACCGCCGTACAGCCGGGGGCTGGAGACGATGTGATCTCCGGCACACGCCAGGTTGAGTATGGCGAACGTCTCAGCGGCCTGCCCGGAGGCCAAGAACAGCGCGGCCACCCCGCCCTCGAGCGCCGCGATGCGCTGCTCGACGACGTCGACGGTCGGGTTCCCGATCCGGGTGTAGATGTTGCCGGGAACCTCGAGCCCGAACAGGGCGGCTGCGTGCGTGGTGTCGTCGAAGACGTACGACGTGGTCTGGTAGATCGGCAGCGCGCGGGCGTGCGTGGCCGGGTCGGGCTGCTGGCCCGCGTGAATCTGCTTGGTCTCGAACGACCAGTGGGCGGTCGGATCCGCGTCAATGCTGTTTTCAGAGCTCATGGCAGTTGCCATCCCCTTCAGTCAGGGGCCCGTCATGGCGGACCCGCGCTTGCCGTGCAGCCGGCTACTGGCTACTAGACCTGGTCATCACCCGGGGCACCCCACCGCGGTTGGAGGGTTGCCGGCCAGCAAGCCGGGGCTTGACGCTGGCGCTCATGACCAATACGGAGACTATCTTACCGAGCCGACTCCGTGCCAACGGCGGGTCGACACCTGTCCAAACACCGCTGATAACGTGGCAGGAACAACGCTGAGCCCCCCAAGATTCAACCGCTAATGATGCCTGGAGAGGGACCGTGAGCGCCGAACAACCGACCGTCATCTACACCCTGACCGACGAGGCGCCGCTGCTGGCGACCTACGCCTTCCTGCCGATCATCCGCGCCTTCGCCGAACCGGCGGGCATCACGATAAAGACCAGCGACATCTCCGTGGGTGCCCGCATCCTGGCCGAGTTCCCCGAGCGCCTCACCGAGGAACAGCGGGTGCCGGACAACCTCGCCGAGCTGGGCCGGCTGACGAAGGAACCCGACACCAACATCATCAAGCTGCCGAACATCAGCGCGTCGGTGCCCCAGCTGATCGCCGCGGTCAAGGAGCTGCAGGGCCAGGGCTTCGACATCCCGGACTTCCCGCAGAGCCCGAAGACCGAAGAGGACAAGGCAATTCGCGAGCGCTACGCCAAATGCCTTGGCAGCGCGGTGAACCCGGTGCTGCGGGAGGGCAACTCGGACCGGCGTGCCCCGAAGGCCGTCAAGGAGTACGCGCGCAGGCATCCGCACAGCATGGGGGAGTGGTCGCCGGCCTCGCGCACGCATGTCGCGACCATGCGGCACGGCGACTTCTACCACGGCGAGAAGTCGATGACGCTCGACCGCGCGCGCAACGTGAAGATGGTGCTGGAGACCAAGGGTGGCGAGACTCTCGAGCTCAAGCCCAAGGTGGAGCTGCGCGACGGCGACGTCATCGATTCGATGTTCATGAGCAAGAAGGCCCTCATCGAGTTCTACGAGCAGCAGATGGAGGACGCCTACGAGACGGGCGTGATGTTCTCGCTGCACGTCAAGGCGACGATGATGAAGGTGTCGCACCCGATCGTCTTCGGGCACGCGGTGAAGATCTTCTACAAGGACGCGTTCGCCAAGCACCAGGAACTGTTCGACGAGCTGGGTGTCAACGTCAACAACGGGCTGGTCGATCTGTACGACAAGATCGAGTCGCTGCCGGCGTCGCTGCACGAGGAGATCATCCGCGACCTGCACGCCTGCCACGAACACCGTCCCGAGCTGGCGATGGTCGATTCGGCCAAGGGCATCACCAACTTCCACTCGCCCAGCGACGTCATCGTGGACGCGTCGATGCCGGCGATGATCCGCGCCGGCGGAAAGATGTGGGGCGCCGACGGTCGTCAGAAAGACACCAAGGCCGTCAACCCGGAGTCGACGTTCTCCCGCATCTACCAGGAGATGATCAACTTCTGCAAGACCAACGGACAGTTCGACCCGACCACGATGGGCACCGTGCCCAACGTCGGCCTGATGGCCCAGCAGGCCGAGGAGTACGGCTCGCACGACAAGACGTTCGAGGTCCCCGACGACGGCGTCGCCAACATCGTCGACCTCGACACCGGGGAGGTGCTGCTGACCCAGAACGTGGAGGCCGGTGACATCTGGCGCATGCCGATCGTCACCGACGCCGCGATCCGCGACTGGGTCAAGCTGGCCGTCACCCGCGCGCGCAACTCGGGCATGACGGTGGTGTTCTGGCTGGACACCGAGCGGCCGCACGAGGTCGAGCTGCGCAAGAAGGTGAAGCAGTACCTCAAAGAGCACGACACCGAGGGCCTGGAGATCCAGATCATGCCGCAGGTGTGGGCCATGAGGTACACCATCGAGCGCGCGGTGCGCGGGCAGGACACCATCGCCGCGACCGGAAACATCCTGCGCGACTACCTCACCGACCTGTTCCCGATCCTCGAGCTCGGCACCAGCGCGAAGATGCTGTCCATCGTGCCGTTGATGTCCGGCGGCGGGATGTACGAGACGGGTGCGGGCGGTTCGGCGCCGAAGCACGTCCACCAACTCGTCGAGGAGAACCACCTGCGCTGGGACTCCCTCGGCGAGTTCCTCGCGCTCGGAGCGTGTTTCGAGGACATCGGGATCAAGACCGGCAACGAGCGCGCCAAGATCCTGGGCAAGACGCTGGACGCGGCGATCGGCAAGCTGCTGGAGAACAACAAGAGCCCGTCGCGCAAGACGGGCGAGCTCGACAACCGCGGCAGCCAGTTCTACCTCGCGCTCTACTGGGCCGAGCAGCTCGCCGAGCAGTCCGACGACAAGGAGTTGCGCGAGCACTTCGCAGCGCTGGCCGAGGCGCTGAGCAAGAACGAGGACACCATTGTGGCCGAGCTCGCCGAGGCGCAGGGCGAGCCGGTTGACATCGGTGGTTATTACCGGCCGGACAGCGAGAAGACGACCGCCGTCATGCGGCCGAGCAAAACGTTCAACGAGGCGCTCGCGGCTTCGCAGGGCTCGTAGGGCTCGCGATGTCAGGCGGCAAGATCAAGGTCCGGGGCCCGGTCGTCGAGCTCGACGGTGACGAGATGACCCGCGTCATCTGGAAGTTCATCAAGGACCTGCTGATCCTGCCGCACCTCGACATTCGCCTGGAGTACTACGACCTCGGCATCGAGAATCGCGACCGCACCAACGACCAGGTGACGATCGACGCCGCTTACGCGATCAAGCGGCACGGCGTGGGCGTCAAGTGCGCGACCATCACCCCCGACGAGGCGCGCGTCGCCGAGTTCAACCTCAAGAAGATGTGGCTCTCGCCGAACGGAACGATCCGAAACATTCTGGGTGGCACCATTTTCCGCGAGCCGATCGTGATCTCCAACGTGCCGCGGCTGGTGCCGGGGTGGACGAAGCCGATCGTCATCGGCCGCCACGCTTTCGGCGACCAGTATCGGTCGACCAACTTCAAGATCGACAAGCCGGGCACGGTGGCGATCACGTTCACCCCGTCAGACGGCAGCGAGCCGATCGTTCACGAGATGGTGGACATCCCCACCGACGGCGGCGTCGTCATGGGGATGTACAACTTCAAGGACTCCATCCGGGACTTCGCCCGCGCGTCGTTCAAGTACGGCCTGAACGCCAAGTGGCCGGTGTACCTGTCGACGAAGAACACCATCCTCAAGGCCTACGACGGCATGTTCAAGGACGAGTTCCAGCGCATCTACGACGAGGAGTTCAAGGACAAGTTCGAGGCCGAGGGCATCACGTACGAGCACCGGCTGATCGACGACATGGTGGCGGCCTGCCTGAAGTGGGAGGGCGGCTACGTCTGGGCCTGCAAGAACTACGACGGCGACGTCCAGTCCGACCTCGTCGCCCAAGGCTACGGCTCGCTCGGGCTGATGACGTCGGTGCTGATGACGGCCGACGGCAAGACGGTCGAGGCCGAGGCCGCGCACGGCACGGTCACGCGGCACTTCCGGCAGTACCAGGCCGGCAAGCCGACCTCGACGAACCCGATCGCCTCGATCTTCGCCTGGACCCGGGGGCTGGCGCACCGCGGCAAGCTCGACGGCACGCCGAAGGTGGTCGAGTTCGCTCAGATCCTCGAGGATGTGGTCGTCAAGACGGTCGAGAGCGGGAAGATGACCAAGGACCTCGCCATCCTCATCGGCCCCGAGCAGGAGTGGCAGCAGAGCGAGGAGTTCCTCGACTCGATCGCCGAGAACCTGGACAAGAGGCTCGCCGTCGGGGCGTGAACGCGGCGATTCGCCGCCATGAAACTAGCGGCGCTCATGTCGCCCAACGTGCACTCACTGCGAAAATCGCGCCGTTTTCTCGCGCTGACTGCACGTTCGGCGTGCGGCGAAAGCTTCCGGCAAGGTTAGCCCGCCGGCTGCTGGCGGCCGGGCGTCTCGCGGGTGCACCCGTCAAGGAACGCGGTGATCACCTCGGCCACCCGGTCCGGCGCCTCGAACATCGGCACGTGCCCCACGCCGTCGAGCTCGGTGATCTCGTGGTCGGGCAGGTGGTTGACGAAGTGCCGGCTGAACTTGGGGGCGGGGATCACCCGGTCCTTCTCGCACACCACCAGGTGGGCCGGGACGGCGTTCTCCGTGAGCTCGCGCAGGCCGTGCAGGAGGGTCGCCTTGACCAGCAGCTGGAAGTACGCGGGGCAGTGGGCGACGTCGTCGATGCAGCTGAGGATGTCGGCGTCGCTCACCGCGTCCGGCGACCCGCTGATCGCGTACGTCGCCAGGTGACGGCTGTACGGCAGGCGCATCACACGCGGCCCGAACGCCCACGCCGCCAGCAGCAGCGGGATGCCGAGGATGAACTTGAAGATCACCTCGAACTTGTGCGGGCTCCACCGCGTCCAGCCGCCCGCGGGGGCGATGCCGGTGACGCTGCGCGCGCGGCCGCGGCGCTCGAGTTCGAACGCCACCCAGCCGCCCAGCGAGTTGCCGACGATGTGGGCGGTGTCCCAGCCGAGCTCGTCCATCTGCCGTTCGACATGATCGGCCAGCACCGCCGACGACAGGAACCAGGTGCCGGCGCGCGGGCCGCCGTTATGGCCGGCCATCGTCGGCGCGAACACCTCGTAGCGGCCGGTGTCGGCGAGCCGCTGCGCCACGCCCTCCCACACCGCCTGCGACAGCAGGAACGGGTGCAGCAACAGGACCGGTTCCCCCGAGCCGAGGTGAATTGGTTGACGAGTCCCCATGAATCCGACAGTAAAGGCGGTACCGCCGGTATCGCAAGGCGGGTCGCTCGAAGTGATATCACCCGCGATATCGCTTTCGAGAGTCACCTATCCCTCCGGAGACTCCCCGCCTCCCCGGGGTATGTGGTGCCTGCCGAATCCGATTGCACCGGCGGTATCACATCTGACGGCAAGGAACGGCTGGCCGCGCGTCGGGCGGCGGGAGGGCCCGGCGGCGGAGCCCGTGCAAAGATCGGGGGCACCATGACCAGCTCAACCCCACTGCACCGGGTGTTCTCCGGTGTGCAGCCCACCTCCGATTCCCTGCACCTGGGCAACGCGCTCGGCGCCATCACCCAGTGGGTGGCGCTGCAGGACCAGTACGACGCGTTCTTCTGCGTCGTCGACCTGCACGCCATCACCATTCCGCAGGACCCGGCGGCGCTGCGGCACCGGACACTGGTGACCGCCGCGCAGTACCTGGCGCTGGGCATCGACCACGCCCGCAGCACCGTCTTCGTGCAGAGCCAGGTGCCCGCCCACACCCAACTGGCGTGGGTGCTCGGCTGCTTCACGGGCTTCGGGCAGGCGTCGCGGATGACGCAGTTCAAGGACAAGTCGACGCGCCAGGGCAGCGACTCGACCACCGTGGGCCTGTTCACCTACCCGGTGTTGCAGGCGGCCGACGTGCTGGCGTACGACAGCGACCTCGTGCCCGTCGGCGAGGATCAGCGCCAGCACCTGGAGCTGGCGCGCGACGTGGCCCAGCGCTTCAACAGCCGGTTCCCGGACACATTCGTGGTTCCCGACGTGCTCATCCCCAAGGTCACCGCCAAGATCTACGACCTGCAGGATCCGACGTCGAAGATGAGCAAGTCCGCGTCCACGGACGCCGGGCTCATCAACTTGCTGGACGATCCGGCCAAGTCCGCGAAGAAGATTCGTTCGGCGGTCACCGACAGCGAGCGGGAGATCCGCTACGACCTCGAGGCCAAGCCCGGCGTGTCCAACCTGCTGAGCATCCAGTCCGCGGTCACCGGCGTGGCCATCGACAAGCTCGTCGAGGGCTACGCCGGCCGCGGCTACGGCGACCTGAAGAAGGAGACCGCCGAGGCCGTCGTCGAGTTCGTCGGCCCGATCAAGGCCCGCGTCGACGAATTGCTGGCCGATCGAGCCGAATTGGAGTCGGTGCTGGCAACCGGTGCCGAGCGCGCCGAGGATGTGGCCGGCAAGACGGTCCGCCGGGTCTACGATCGGTTGGGCTTTCTTGAGCAACGGGAATAGGTTCGGCGTATGAGTGAGCCGGTCAAGCCGGGTTTCTTCGGTCGGCTGCGCTCCCGGTTTCCCTGGCTGGACCACGTCATCCGCGCGTACCAGCGCTTCGACGACCGCAACGGCGGGTTCTTCGCGGCCGGACTCACGTACTACACGATCTTCGCGCTATTCCCTTTGCTCATGGTCGGTTTCGCGGTCTTCGGATTCATGCTGGCCGTGCGGCCGCAGCTGCTGAACACGATCGACGACCACATCCGCTCGCAGGTGTCGGGGCCGCTGGGGCAGCAGTTGCTCGACCTGATCAACTCGGCGATCGACGCGCGCACGTCGGTCGGGGTGATCGGCCTGGTGACCGCGGCGTGGGGCGGACTGGGCTGGATGTCGCACCTGCGGCAGGCTTTGACGGAGATGTGGTGGGAGCACCGCATCGACTCGCCGGGGTTCGTGCGCAACAAGGTTTCCGACCTGCTGGCGATGCTGGGCACGTTCGCGGTGACGGTGGCGACCATCGCGCTGACGACGCTCGGTCACGCCCAGCCGATGTCCGCGGTCCTGAAATGGCTTGGGGTGCCCGAGCTTTCCGTGATCGACTGGCTGCTTCGCGGTGTGTCGATCGTGGTGTCGGTGCTCGTGTCGTGGCTGCTGTTCACCTGGATGATCGCCCGACTGCCCCGGGAGAAGGTCAATGTCGTCGACTCGATGCGCGCCGGGATGATCGCGGCGGTGGGCTTCGAGGTGTTCAAGCAGGTGGCGTCGATCTATCTTCGGGTGGTGTTGCGCAGCGCGGCGGGCGCCACGTTCGGTCCGGTGCTGGGGCTGATGGTGTTCTCCTACATCACGGCGTATCTCGTGCTGTTCTGCGCGGCGTGGGCGGCCACCGCGTCGACCGATCCACGCCGGTTGCCCGTCGACCCGCCGCCACCGGCCATCATCGCGCCCCGCGTGCAACTGGACGAAGGACTCAGCGCGCGTCAGGCGCTCACCGCGGCGGCACTGGGAGCCCTTGGCGGCCTTGCGGTTACCAGATTGTCGCGACAGCCGCGCGCATCCGGTCCGCGAAAACGGTAGCCGACTTGAGCGGGCGCACCATGACCGTGATCTCGTCGATGGACGCTCATAGTCCGAGTCCCCTGCCGACAGCCAGCGTGACGGCTGCGATGAAGATGGCCACGTTCACTGCGACGTTGCGGGGCTCGCGAAGATATGCGTGGGAGGCCATGGCGCCCACCATGACGATCGCCAGTCCGCCGGCGGCAGCCGGGATGAGGAACTCCGCGACTCCAACCAGGCGAGGCACAACAATGCCTATGGCGCCCAACAGTTCACTGAATGCGGTGAGGCGTACCACCGGCATTGGGAACGGCGCGATCCCGGTTTGTCCAGTCGCGATGAGCCGGTCACGGGGCATGCTGATCTTCGCCAGCCCCGATGCGGTGAAGATCGCGGCAAGCGATATCTGCAAAGTCCATAGCAGCACATTCATCATGGCCTCCTGCGTTGTTGGCGATTCACCTGTATGACGCGGCAGCGCGGCGTCATGTGACACGCCGTCTACGCAGTGGGCCGCCAGTCGCCGCGCACCATCACGGCGGTGACCCGCAGGTCACGGTCCAGCACAACCAGATTCGCGTCGTAATCGGCTTCGATGCCGCCCACCCGCGGCAGCCCCAGCGCCCGCGCGGGGGTGGTGGAGGTCATGGTCGCGGCGGCGGCCACCCCGGCCAGCTCCGCGACGTTGCGGAAGACGCGGGCCATGGTGGCCGTGCTGCCGGCGATCGTCGACGTCCCGCGTACCCGCGCCACCCCGGACGCCACCTCGATCGGCATCCCGCCGAGCTCGAACGGCCCGTCGTCGCATCCGGCGGCGGCGATGGCATCGGTGATCGCCGCCACGCGCCGGGGACCCGCCGCCTCGATCGCGAAGCGGCACATCGCCGGATGCACGTGGACGCCGTCGGCGATCAGCTCGCACGTCACGCCGGGGTCCTCGAGCAGGGCGAGCGCGGGGCCGGGTTCGCGGGGGTCCGGCCGGGGCATCGCGTTGAACAGGTGGGTCGCGACGGTGGCGCCGGCGGCGATCGCACGCCGGGCCTGGTCGTACGTGGCATCCGTATGGCCCACGGCGACAACGACTCCCGCGTCGACGAAGCGCCGGGTCGCCGCCTCGGCGCCGGCGAGTTCTGGCGCCAGGGTCACCATGCGGATCGCGTCGCCACCGGCGGCCAGCACCGCGTCGAGCTCCGCGGGCTCCGGGGGGCGCACCCGGTTCGGGTCGTGCGCGCCGCACCGCGCCCGGCTCAGCCACGGCCCCTCGAGGTGGACGCCCGCGATGAGCCCCCGCCGGGTCGCGTCGGCCAGCGCCAGCACCCCGGCTATGAGTTCGGCCGGCGACGCGGTGACCAGGCTGGCGAGCGTCGTGGTGGTGCCGTGCCGCAGGTGGAACGCGGCAGCCTGGGCGATACGGTCCGGGTCGGATTCGGTGTAGGACGCCCCGCCGCCGCCATGCACATGCATGTCGACGAAGCCGGGCACCACCGTGCCATCCGGAAAGTCGTCGTCGGGCGGCCGCGGGGGTTCCCCGGCGCCGCAAGCCGCGATGCGCTCACCGGATGTCTCCAGCCACCCGGGCCGCTGGACCTGCCCGTCGAGCACGATGGCGCCCGCGCGGATCACTCCCACCGGCCGCCGTTCTCCCAGAAGTGCCGGATGTCCTCGAGCGGGCGGCCCTTGGTCTCCGGGGCATAGCGGTAGACGAAGAGGAAGGCGAGGGCCGCGAGGACCGCGAACACCGCGAAGGTTCCCGCGCCGCCGAGCGCGTGCAGCATGGTCAGAAAGACCGCGGCGACGATGGCGTTGGCCACCAGGTTGGAGGTCAGCATCACGCTCGAGCCCAGGGACCGCAGCCGGGTGGGGAAGCTCTCGCTGGCGTACACCCAGCCCAGGGAGCCGAAGCCCATGGTGTAGCCGAAGATGAAGAGCAGCACGCCGCCGAAGCCGATCACCAGTCCCGGTCCGCCCATCGAGCTGCCCAGGCCCCGGGCGAACACGGCCAGCAGCACGACGCCCGCGGCGATCATCATGCCGATGCCGCACAACAGGATCGGGCGCCGGCCCACCCGGTCGACCAGCGCCACCGAGGTGCCGACGGCGATCAGCCCGGCGATCTGGACGATCGCCGGCAGCGCCAGCAGCGCGAAGTTGCCGGTGAAGCCCATGGCCTCGAAGATCCTGGGGCTGTAGTAGATGATCGCGTTGATGCCGGTGATCTGGATCAGGAACCCGAGGATCACCACGAAGACCGTCGCCCGAAGGTACGGCCGGCGCAGCATCTCCGACACACCGCCCGTGCCCTCGCCCAGCGCGCGGCCGATGTCCGCGAGTTCGGCGTCCACGTCCGCCGCGGGGTCCACGCGCTGCAGCGCGGCGCGGGCCTCCTGTGCGCGGCCCTTCATCAGATACCAGCGGGCGGTGTCCGGCATTCGAATGACCAACGGCAGCAGCAGGATTGCGGGCACGACGGCCAGCCCCAGCATCCACCGCCAGCTGTGCGCGCCCGCGAGCGCATAACCGGTCAGGTATCCGACGACGAGCCCGCTCACGATGGTCAGCTGATAGGCCGTCAGCAGCGATCCGCGCACCGCCGCCGGGGCCGACTCCGCCACGTACACGGGGACGACCACCACCGAGACGCCGATGGCCAGCCCAAGCAGGAAGCGCGCCGCCAACAGCATCGGCAGGGACGTCGAGAACGCGCCCAGCAGCGCGAACGCCGCGTACGCGACGAGGATCAGCAGCACCGACCGCTTGCGCCCGATCGCGTTGGCCAGGACGCCCGCGCCCAGGGCGCCGGGGATCATGCCGAGCACGACCATGGTCGTCAGCAGTTCCTGCTGCCGCGTCGTAAGCCCGAAGTCCTCGGTGACGAACAACTGCGCGCCCGCGATGATGGCCAGGTCGTAGCCGTAGATGAGGCCGACGCTGGCGGCGGTGAGCCCGACCAGTAGACCACGCGGTCGGGCAGGGGCCGAGCTCAACGGTGTTGAGGTCGGCGGTTCATCGAGCGTGCGACCATGATCAAACTAAACACGATGACCGTGCCGACGACGGCGACGCCCACCCGCACGGGAAGCGCGTCCGCCGACGGCACCAGGTCGGCCGCCTGCGCGGCGTTGGGATGGTCGCCGGTGTCGCGCTTGGGCAGCAGCGACGGGTCGGGTTCGACGAGCGCCCCGACCTGGGTGCCCTGCGGGGTGGCGAACCCGTAGTCGAGCAGATGCGCCGCCTGCTCCCAGGGCGCGATCGGCACCCGCGTCCCGTGCAGCAGGACCGCCATCAGCCGCCGGCCGTTGCGGTTGGCGGCGCCGACGAACGTCTGGCCGGCGTCGTCGGTGTAGCCGGTCTTTCCGCCGAGCGCGCCGGGATACTTGTAGAGCAGCTGGTTGTCGTTCTCGAGCTCGTAGCCGGGGTGGTCGCCGTGGCCCGGGAAGTCGAAGGTGCGGGTGGCGACGATGTCGGCGAACGTCGGGTTCTGCCAGGCGTAGCGGTAGAACAAGCCCATGTCGTAGGCCGACGTGCTCATCCCGGGGCCGTCCAGCCCCGACGGTGTCGCCACGCGGGTGTCCTTGCCGCCCAGCTTGGCGGCCAGCACGTTGATCTTCTCCACCGCCTGCTGCATGCCGCCGAGCTGCATCGCCAGCGCGTGCGCGGCGTCGTTGCCGGAGTGCATCAGCAGGCCGTGCAGCAGCTGGTTGACGGTGAAGACCCCGCCCTCCTCGACGCCGACCTTGGTGCCCTCGGCGGCGGCGTCGTCGGCGGTGCCCGGCACCGACTTGTTGAGGTTGAGCGCGTTGATCGACGCCATCGCGATCAGCACCTTGATGATGCTGGCCGGGCGGTGGCGGCCGTGCGGGTCCTTGGCCGCGACCACGGCGCCGCTGTCCAGGTCGGCGACCAGCCAGGCGTCGGCGGAGACGTCGTTCGGCAGGGGCGGCGTGTCGGGGGCGGTGACGATGCCGCAGCTTCCCAGCGCCTCGCCGCCGACGGGCTTGGCGGGCACCGCCAGCGGGATCGGCGGGTCACCGGCCTGCGGCACCTCCGACGAGTCCACGGCCGGTGGGGTGCTCACCTTGAACGGGCAGGCCGGCGCGGCGTTTGGTCCGGCGCCGGGCTCGGCCCGGGCCAGCGGCAGCGCCGCCGGGGCGGCCATCAGGGAAATGGCCGCTGCCAGGCACGACGCGGAACGCAGGAGTCTCATTGTCTGTGCAGACTAGGCGATTGCCGGCCCGATTCCGGGGAGCCGCGCTGTGACTGGTGAGGCCTGAGTTGCGTCCCGCGGCTACAGGCGCCGGGACTCGTCGGACAGGACCGTCCGCAGGACGGCCTCGATCGCGTCGAACTCGGCCTGCCCGCTGATCAGCGGCGGCGCGAGCTGGATGACGGAGTCGCCGCGGTCGTCGGTGCGGCAGTACAGCCCGCCCTCGAAGAGGCCGGCGGACACCCGGCCCAGCAGCGCGCCGCGCTCGGGGTCGGGGAACGTCTGCTTGGTGGCCTGGTCCTTGACCAGCTCGACGGAATAGAAGTAGCCCTCGCCGCGCACGTCGCCGACGATCGGCAGGTCGTACAGCTTCTCCAGCGTGGCGCGGAAGGCGGGCGCGTTGTGGCGGACCCGCTCGTTGAGTCCCTCCCGTTCGAAGATGTCGAGGTTGGCCAGCGCCACGGCGGCGGACACCGGGTGGCCGCCGAAGGTGTAGCCGTGCGGGAACATCGTCGCGCCGTCGTCGAACGGTTCGAACAACCTCTCGGCGGCGACCATCGCGCCGAGGGGCGAGTAGCCCGACGTCAACCCCTTGGCGCAGGTGATGATGTCGGGCACGTAGCCGAAGTCGTCACAGGCGAACATCGACCCGATCCGCCCGAATGCGCAGATCACCTCGTCGGAGACCAGCAGCACGTCGTAGGTGTCGCAGATCTCGCGGACCCGTTCGAAATAGCCCGGGGGAGGGGGGATGCTGCCGCCCGCGTTCTGCACCGGTTCGAGGAACACCGCGGCGACCGTGTCGGGCCCCTCGAACTCGATCGCCTCGGCGATCCGGTCGGCGGCCCACTCGCCAAAACCCTTGGCGTCGTTGGCAAACGGTTCGGGTGCGCGATAGAAGTTGGTGTTGGGCACCCGGAAGCCGCCCGGCGTCACCGGCTCGAACGGCGCCTTGTACTTCGGGAGCCCGGTGATCGCCAGCGCGCCCTGGGTGGTGCCGTGATAGGCGACCGCGCGCGAAATCACCTTGTGCTTACCGGGTTTCCCGATCAGCTTGTAGTACTGCTTGGCCAGCTTCCACGCGGTCTCGACGGCCTCGGTGCCGCCGCTGGTGAAGAAGACCCGGTTCAACTCGCCCGGGGCGTAGCGCGCCAGGCGTTCGGCGAGCTCGATGGCCGCCGGGTGCGCGTACCCCCACAGCGGGAAGTACGCCAGCGTGCCGGCCTGCCGGGCCGCGGCCTCGGCGAGTTCCGTGCGGCCGTGGCCGACCTGCACCGTGAACAAGCCCGACAGGCCGTCCAGGTAGCTCTTGCCGCGGTCGTCGAAGATCGTGACGCCCTCGCCGCGAACGATCACCGGCGGCGTGACGCCCGGGCCGTGCCGGGCGAAGTGCAGCCACAGGTGGTCGGTCATGGCCGCGAGCGTAACTCGGCAGGCCCGCGACCGTGACGCTAGCTTCACGCTCGGCGCCGAACGTGACGCTAGCGTCACGCTCGGCGCTCGCCGTCGCCGCGCTAGGCCGATGGCGCGGCTCCTTGCTCGCGCCGTTCGGCGCTCGCCGTCGCCGCGCTAGGCTCGGTGGCATGACCTCAGCGCAGGGGGTCGCCGAATTCGAGGCGCTGCGACCACATGTCATGTCCGTCGCCTACCGGTTGGTCGGCACCGTCGCGGATGCCGAGGACATCGTGCAGGAGGCCTGGCTGCGCTGGGACTCGCAGGACGCCGCCCAGATCGGCGACCTTCGCGCGTGGCTCACCACAGTTGTCAGCCGGCTCGGCCTCGACAAGCTGCGCTCGGCCGCGCACCGCCGCGAGGCCTACACCGGCACTTGGCTGCCCGAACCCGTCGTCACCGGCTTCGACCGGACCGACCCGCTGTCCGCCGTGGTGGCCCGCGAGGACGCGCGGTTCGCGGCGATGGTGGTGCTGGAGCGGCTCTCCCCCGACCAGCGGGTCGCGTTCGTCCTGCACGACGGGTTCGCCGTGCCGTTCGCCGACGTCGCGCGCGTGCTGGGCACCACGGAGCCCGCCGCTCGGCAGCTGGCGTCGCGGGCGCGCAGGGCCGTGGCCGCGACGCCGCCACCTAAGCCCGACCCCGCGCACGACGAGGTGGTCGGCCGCCTGATGGCCGCCATGGCCGCCGGGGATGTCGACGCCGTCGTCGCGCTGCTGCATCCAGACGTGACCTTCACCGGCGACTCGAATGGCAAGGCGCCCACGGCCATTCGGACCATTCGCGGTCGGGACAAGGTGGTCCGGTTCATGCTGGGCCTGGCCGATCGCTACGGTCCGGCCTTTTACACCGCCCAACAGCTCGCCCGCGTCAACGGTGAACTCGGGGCCTACACCGCGGGTTTCCCCGGCGAGGACGGCCACCAGGAAATGCTGCCGCGCATCACCGCGTTCACGGTGCGCGACGGAAAGGTCTGCGCTCTGTGGGACATCGCGAACCCGGACAAGTTCACCGGGTCTCCGCTGCGGCGGACGCTTTAGGCATTGGCGGCGACCCTCTGCGCCCGGCTACGCCGCGTTTGTGGTCGCCGCCGTCGGCCCACGGAATCCGGCACGCGTCACCGGAACTGAAGCCCTGCTCGGTGATGCCCAGCGCGGAGTTCATGCGCGCCCGCATGTTCTCCAGCCCGATCTGGTAGGTCAGCTCGATCACGCCGGCGTCGCCGAAGCGGGCGCGCAGGTCCTCGACCTGTTCGTCGGTGACGGTGTGCGGGTCGCTCGTCATCGCGTCGGCGTAGGCGATCGCGGCGCGCTCATCGTCGCTGAAGGCGGGAGACGTTGCGTAGGAGTCGATTTCCTTGAGCCGCGTGACGTCGAGGCCGTCGAGTCGCTGCAGCATCGCCCCGAAGTCGACGCACCACGAGCAGCCGATCGCCCGCGCGGTCCAGAACACCGCGAGTTCGCGGACGCCCGCAGGCAGCGTGCGCGATGCCCGATCGACCATGGTCTCGTGCACGGCGCCGGCGACCAGCAGGCCGCGGTGGTGCGCCGCGACGGCGAACGGTTCGGGAACCTGGCCGTAACGGCGTCCGGCGATCCGGTACATCGCGCGGGTCAGCAGTCCGGCTCGGTTCGGGGCAAGGGGCTCGATGCGTGTTTTCTGTGTCATGACATCTAGACGAGGCACGGCCCGCAAGTGTGACGGCCGGCCGTGCCGGCCGCCCGGGAGAGGCTGGACCAGGGGGGGCATCCGCGGCGGGGCAAATCCACGCCCTGACCCGGCGAAACCGCCGCGTCGGCCGCGATGGGGCCGTAGCATTCGGCTAGCCGCCCGGCGTCGGTGACCGGGTGCCGATGGGGAGTCGACGATGACCGCGCTGTTTCGCCGGCGGGCCGATCAGTACGACTGGCTCTCCGGCTACCTGGCTTCGCGGGGCCTCAGCGGCGCCACCCGCGCCGTGATGGCCTCGATCGCGGCGTCGATGGTGCTGTGCCTCGTCGCGCTGCTGGCCGGGTCGGACGGTCCCCGCGGAACCGTGCCGGTGGCGATGACGCTTGTCGCCGTCGCCGGCGGAATCGCGGGGGTCCTGCTGTGGGTATGGCGCTGGCCGACGCGTCCGCAGTCGATCGCCTTCGGCATCACCTGCAACACGGCCACCGCCCTGGCCTGCCTCGCGCACCCCAACCCGCTGGCCGCCCTGATGGGCTGCGTCGCCTTCGCGACCTTCGGCGCCTACATGGCCTTCTTCCACACGACCGCGTTCGTGCTGTACAACTTCGCGGTCGCGGCCGCCGTCGGCGCCTGGGAGGCCGTGGAGTTGGGCAGGTTCGGGCACCCCAACCTGGCCGGGGTGGATCTCTGGCTGGTGATCGAGGTCAACATCGCGCTGCCGCTGGCGATCCGGATTTTGGTGCGCGCCCTGTCCGGAGACCTGCTGCAGGCCGACCGCGACCCGCTGACGGGCCTGCTCAACCGGCGCGCCTTCCAGCACGAGGCGCTGGGGATGATCCTGGCCCGGCGGGGCATCGACTCACACCTGGTCGTCATGCTGATCGACCTGGACAACTTCAAGGCCCTCAACGACCGCAATGGCCACGCCGCGGGCGACCACGCGCTGGTCCAGGTCGCCCAGGCGCTGCTGGCCGCCGCCGACAACCAGGCGGTGGTGGCGCGCAGCGGTGGCGAGGAGTTCCTGTTGGCCGGCACCGCCGTGACCTGCAACGCCGAGGCGCTGGCCGCGAAGCTGTGCGTGGCGATCGAAAACTCGACCGCCGGGGTCACGGCGAGTATCGGCACCGCCTGCGCGCGTCTCGACGACATACCGGCCGACGAGCCGCAGGCGCTCCTGCACGGTTTGATCACCGCCTCCGATGCCGCGATGTACGCGGCGAAACGACTGGGTGGCAACCGGAGCAGCCACCACGAATTGTGTTGACCCGGCGCGCCGGAGACGCCCGCCGCGCATCCGACTTAGGCGGACCGGGCTCAACCGATTGGTAGCATCCAGGCACCATTTCGTGCGCTCTTCAGGAGGCTTGCGGTGGACGGAGTGGAAGGCGAGGTCTTCGGGCGTTACCGGTTGCTGAAGGCGATCCGATCGGATGGCACCGGCACGGTGTATCAGGCCCGGGACACGGTGATGAACCGCGACGTCACGATCAAGGTGCTCTCGCCGGAGTCGGCGGCCGAGGTGCGCGATCAGGAGCGCTTCCGGCGCGAGGTCTCCATCGCGGCCCGGCTCACCGACCCGAACATCCTCCCGATATATGAGGCCGGCGAGATCGACGGCCGGCAATTCCTCGTGATGCCCGCCGTCGCCGATGCCATCACCGTGCGCGATCTGCTGAGCCGCAGCGGGCCGCTGCGCCCGGAGGTGGCCGTGCGGGTGGTCGTGCAGGCCGCCTCGGCGCTGGAAGCCACCCACGTCGCCGGGCTGGTCCACGGCGATGTGACGGCCTCAAACCTGTTGGTGGGCGGCGCATTCGTGTACCTCATCAACTTCGGGGCCGCCCCGACCGGCGGCGACCCCGTCGATGCGCGCACCGACATCTACGGCCTGACCTCCGTCCTCTTCGAATGCCTGACCGGTCAGGCCGCCGTTCCGGGTGAGGACGGCCCGCCCAGGCCGACCGATGTCGACCCGACGATCCCGGCGGCCTTCGACGAGGTGATTGCGCGCGGGATGGCACGAGACCCCGAGGACCGCTACCAAACGGCCCGGGAGTTGTCCGTCGCCGCGCACAACGCCTTGGCACCCCCGACCGCCGCGGCGGATTCGGAGGCGGGGCCTCCGAAAGAAGTGGAGTTCGGCCGCTACCGGCTTTTCGACAAGCTCGGTCAGGGCAGCATGGGCGCGGTGTATCGGGCCCACGACACGATGCTGGGCCGCGATGTGGCCGTCAAGTTGCTGCAGCCGGAATTGGCCGCGGAGCCGGGATTTCGGGAGCGATTCCGCCGCGAGGCGTACGCGGCGGGCCGGCTGGCCAGCCCGAACATCATCCCGATCTACGAGACGGGCGAGATCGACGGGCGCCTGTACCTGGTGATGCCGATCGTCGATGGCATCGACCTGAAGGAGGTGCTCAAGCGCGACGGGGCGATGAGTCCGCAGAAGGCCGTGCGGGTGGTCGAACAGGTTGCGGCAGCGCTGGACGCCGCGCACAAGGTCGGGCTGGTACATCGCGACGTGAAGCCGACGAACCTGCTGACGGTCGGCGACGATTTCGTGTACCTCATCGATTTCGGGCTCGTCCACGAGGCCGACGCCGGTCGCCTGACGCTCACCAACGTCGCCCCGGGAAGCCCGGCGTACATGGCCCCGGAGCGCTTCAGCGCGGGCAGCGACGGAAGGGTCGTCGACGCTCGTGCGGACGTGTACTCGCTTGCCTGCGTCCTCTACGAATGCCTCACCGGGCGGCTGCCTTTCAGCGGTGGCGGGGTGGAGGGCCTGGTGGTCGCCCATCGCACCAACGAGCCGCCCAAACCCAGCGGCGTCGACCCGGCGATACCCGCCGGCTTCGACGCGGTGATCGCACGGGGCATGGCGAAGGACCCGGAGGACCGCTACCAGTCGGCCCATGACCTGGCCGTGGCCGCTCGCGCGGCCCTTACCGACGTCTCCCCGAACGCGGCGCCGGCAGCCGCCGTCAGCGACCCTGCCGTCGCGCTGCGGGACACCGCACCCACCATGCCGGTCGCGGCCCGTACCCCGTCGAGAAGACTCGGCCGCGGCGCGGTGTTGACCGCGGCGGCGGTGGTGGTGGTCGCGGTGATCGCCGTCGCCGCGTTCCTGCGGATCACCGACCAGTTCCCGTTCCATTCCGCGAAAGACCGGGGCCAGATCGTGTTGCCGTTCACCGGTCTCGACAACCCCGAGGAGATCGCGGTCGACGCGAAGGGTGACGTCTACGTCACCGACAGCGGCAACAGCCGGGTGCTGGAACTGGCCGCGGGCTCGACCACCCCGACCGTGGTGCCTCTGGCCGGCCTCGATCACCCCGACGACATATCGGTCGACGACGCGGGTGACTTGGTGGTCACCGAGCCCGCGCTGCACCGCGTGCTGGAGGTGACGGCCGGGTCGAGCAACCCGATCGTGCTCCCGTTCGCCGATCTCCGGGACCCCTCGGGCGTGGCGATCGCTTTGCACGGCCCCGGCAACGATCGCGTCGTCGTGGTCAGCGACTGCGCGCACAACCGGGTGGTGGACTTGCTCGCGAATTCGACCGAGCAGACGGAGTTGCCGTTGAGCGGCCTGGCGTGCCCCTCGGCCGTGACCGTAAGTCGCGACGGCGCCCTCTACATCGTCGATCGCGACAACGAGCGGGTGCTGAAACTGCCGTGGACAGCGACGGTTCCGACCGTCCTGCCGTTCGTCGTCGGACATCCCGACGACGTGGCCGTCGACACCACCGGCAACGTATACGTGACCGAGGACAACGACAATCGCGTCACCGAGTTTCTCCGGGCCTCCAATACGTCGATAACGTTGCCGTTCAAAGGAGTCAAGCGTCCCCAGGGCATCGGCGTCGACACCGCCGGCAATGTGTACGTCGCCGACTCCGGCAACAACCGCGTGCTGAAGCTCCCGCCCGCCTGAACGGAGCTCAGCGCGTGAACATCAACGCGCGCTTGACTTCCTGGATCGCCTTGGTGATCTGAATGCCGCGCGGGCAGGCCTCCGTGCAATTGAAGGTGGTGCGGCACCGCCACACGCCGTCGACCTCGTTGAGGATGTCGAGCCGCTCGGCGGCGGCCTCGTCGCGGCTGTCGAAGATGAAGCGGTGCGCGTTGACGATCGCCGCCGGGCCGTAGTAGCTGCCCTCGTGCCAGAAGATCGGGCAACTGGTGGTGCACGCCGCGCAGAGGATGCACTTGGTGGTGTCGTCGTAGCGGGCGCGGTCGGTCTGGCTCTGAATGCGTTCGCGCGTAGGCGGATTGCCGCTCGTCACCAGGTAGGGCTTCACCGCGCGGTAGGCGTCGAAGAAGGGCTCCATGTCGACCACGAGGTCCTTCTCCACCGGCAGCCCGCGGATCGGCTCGACGGTGATCGTCAGTTGCTTGCCGCGCTTCTCGGGAAGCAGGTCGCGCATCAAGACCTTGCAGGCCAGCCGGTTGACGCCGTTGATCCGCATCGCGTCCGAGCCGCACACGCCGTGCGCGCAGGACCGCCGAAAGGTCAGCGTCCCGTCGAGGTAGCTCTTGATGTAGATCAGCAGGTTGAGCAGGCGATCGCTCGGCAGGCAGGGCACCCGGAACGACTGCCAGCCGCCGGTTTCCGCGAACGCCTCCGGCTGGTCGGGGTTGTACCGGGCGATCTTCACCGTCACCAGCACCGCGCCCTCGGGGATCGGCGGCAGTGGCGGCTCGGGTCCCCGCTCGACGTCCGCGTCGACCGTGTCGGTCATCAGTACTTCCGTTCCTTGGGCTCGTAGCGGGTCTGCACGACGGGCTTGAAGTCCAGCGCGATGTCGCTCAGCAGGTCGGTGCCCTGCTTGTAGGCCATCGTGTGGCGCATGTAGTTGACGTCGTCGCGGTTGGGGTAGTCCTCGCGGGCATGCCCGCCGCGGGACTCCTTGCGGTTGAGCGCCCCGACGACGGTGACCTCCGCCAGCTCCAGCAGGAACCCCAGCTCGATGGCCTCCAGGAGGTCGCTGTTGTAGCGTTTCCCTTTGTCCTGCACAGTGATTCGCGAATAGCGCTCCTTGAGCGCGTGGATGTCGGTGAGCGCCTGCTTGAGCGTCTCCTCGGTGCGGAACACCGCGGCGTTGTTGTCCATCGACTGCTGCAGCGCGGCCCGGATGTCGGCGACGCGTTCGTTGCCGTGCTCGTTGAGGATGTCGCTCACCCACCCGACGACCATCGCCTCGGGCTGTGGCGGCATGTCGCAGAAGTCGTGGCTGCGTGCGAAATTCGCGGCGGCGATGCCCGCGCGGCGGCCGAACACGTTGATGTCCAGCAGCGAGTTGGTGCCCAGCCGGTTGGCGCCGTGCACCGACACGCACGCGCACTCGCCGGCCGCGTACAGGCCCGGCACGGTTGAGGTGTTGTCCCGCAACACCTGTCCGGTCACGGTGGTGGGGATGCCGCCCATCACGTAGTGGCACGTCGGGTACACCGGCACCAGCTCGTGCACCGGGTCGACGCCCAGGTACGTGCGGGCGAACTCGGTGATGTCGGGCAGCTTGGCCTCCAGCACGTCCTCGCCGAGGTGGCGGACGTCGATGTAGACGTAGTCCTTGTGCGGGCCGGCGCCGCGCCCCTCCAAAACCTCCAAAACCATGGAGCGCGCGACGATGTCGCGCGGCGCCAGGTCCACGATCGTCGGCGCGTACCGCTCCATGAAGCGCTCGCCCTCGCCGTTGAGCAGCCGGCCGCCCTCGCCGCGCACGGCCTCGGAGATGAGGATGCCCAGCCCGGCCAGGCCGGTCGGGTGGAACTGGTGAAACTCCATGTCTTCCAAGGGAAGTCCCTTGCGGAAGACGATGCCGATGCCGTCGCCGGTCAGGGTGTGCGCGTTCGAGGTGGTCTTGTACATCCGCCCGGACCCGCCGGTGGCGATCACGACGGCTTTGGCGTGGAAGACGTGGATCTCGCCGGTGGCCAGCTCGTAGGCCACCACGCCGGTGGCGATGGGGCCGCCCGGGGTCTCGGTGAGCACCAGGTCCAGCGCGTAGAACTCGTTGAAGAACTGCACGTCGTGCTTGACGCAGTTCTGGTAGAGCGTCTGCAGAATCATGTGGCCGGTGCGGTCGGCGGCGTAGCAGGCGCGCCGCACGGGCGCCTTTCCGTGGTCGCGGGTGTGCCCGCCGAAGCGGCGCTGGTCGATGCGGCCCTCGGGGGTGCGGTTGAACGGCATCCCCATCTTCTCGAGGTCGAGCACCGCGTCGATGGCCTCCTTGCACATGATCTCCACGGCGTCCTGGTCGGCGAGGTAGTCGCCGCCCTTGACCGTGTCGAACGTGTGCCACTCCCAGTTGTCGTCCTCGACGTTGGCCAGCGCCGCGCACATTCCGCCCTGGGCCGCGCCGGTGTGGCTGCGGGTGGGATAGAGCTTGGTCAGCACGGCGGTGCGCACGCGGGGCCCGGCCTCGACGGCCGCCCGCATCCCGGCGCCGCCGGCGCCGACGATCACCACGTCGTACCGATGCTGCTGGATCATTGGTCAGCCTCCGATGTTCGGGTCGAAGGTCATGATCACGTACGTGCCCAGCACCAACGTGAACACCATCGACAACACCAGCAGCGAGTTCAGCCAGAAGCGTGTGCTGTCCTTGCGGCTGTAGTCGTCGATGATGACGCGCAGGCCGTTGCCGCCGTGCAGCTGTGCCAGCCACAGCAGCAGCAGGTCCCACGTCTGCCAGAACGGCGAGGACCACCGCTGCGCCACGAAGTTGAAGTCGATGCGGTACACGCCCTTGTCCCACATCAGCGTGATGAACATGTGGCCGAACACCAGGGCGATCAGCACCACCCCGGAGAACCGCATGAACAGCCATGCGAACTTCTCGAAGTTGGGGATGCCCGCGCGCCGCCGCGGAGAGCGCGGGTTGTCGAGGCTGGCGGGCCGGTCGTGGCTGCGCTGGCGGACGGGCGCCACCTGGCCCCGGCCGAGTTGGAGGTCGGGGCTGCTCATCGGAAATGCTCCAGCGCGTGGATGGCCAGCACCACACCGGACGGCACCAACAGCAGCAGCGAGATCACCGCGACGATCCACAACATCAGCCGCTGGTGGCGAGGACCCTCCGACCAGAAGTCGATGAGGATCACGCGCACTCCGTTCAGCGCGTGGAAGAGCACCGCGGCCACCAGGCCGAACTCCATCAGGCCGACCACCGGGGTCTGGTAGTCGTGGATCACCCCGTTGTAGACCTGCGGGCTGACCCGCACCATGGCCTGGCCGAGGACGTGGACGAACAGGAAGAAGAAGATCGTCGCGCCGCTGATGCGGTGCAGCACCCACGACCACATTCCCGGGTCGCCCCGATAGAGGGTGCGTGGCGGCCGCCGCTTGCGCGACGGCTTCGCGGGCACTGCCTTCGCCGGGTCCGTATTAACTGCGGTCGTCGCCTGCGTAGTCACCCCTGTCCTCACCGCCTTCGCTGGACACCCAAGCCTGGCAACTCAGCCTAACCCTTGATTCGGAGGCGAACGGCCGCCGGACGGTCCTCTCAGCGAACGATCAGCCCGGGGCTAAGGTGGCCTTCTAGCCTGATTCGGCCCATCGACGAGCGGGGTTGCGCGATGCCTGACATCGACTGGAACGTGTTGCGGGGCAAGGCAATCGAAACGTCGGCGGGCGCCTACGCGCCGTACTCGCGGTTCCCGGTCGGGGCGGCCGCGCTGGTCGACGACGGCCGCATCGTCACCGGTTGCAATGTGGAGAACGTCTCATATGGCCTGGGTCTCTGTGCCGAGTGCGCGGTGGTGTGCGCCCTGCACACGACCGGCGGTGGCCGCCTGGTCGCGCTGGCGTGCGTCGACGGGCGCGGGTCCGTGCTGATGCCCTGCGGACGCTGCCGCCAGGTGCTGCTCGAACACGGGGGCCCCGATCTGCTGATCGACCACCCGGCCGGGCCGCGCCGCCTCGATGACCTGCTTCCGGACGCGTTCGGAGCCGACGGGCTACGTCCTTGACCGATTTCGGGTTCGACGCGCCCACCGTGATCAAGACCAAGCGCGACGGGGGCAGGTTGTCCGACGCGGCCATCGACTGGGTGATCGGCGCCTACACCGACGGTCGCGTCGCCGAGGAACAGATGGCCGCGCTGCTGATGGCGATCGTCTTCCGCGGCATGGACCCCGGCGAGACCGCCCGGTGGACGGCGGCGATGCTCGCGTCCGGCGAGCGACTGGACTTCACCGACCTGCACCTGCCGACCGTGGACAAACACTCGACCGGCGGGGTCGGCGACAAGATCACCTTGCCGCTGGTCCCCGTCGTCGCCGCCTGCGGTGCGGCGGTGCCCCAGGCCGCCGGCCGCGGCCTCGGACACACCGGCGGCACCCTGGACAAGCTCGAGTCCATCGCGGGATTCACCGCCGCGCTGTCCACCGGCCGCATCCGCGAGCAGCTGGGGGACGTCGGCGCGGCCATCTTCGCCGCCGGCGACCTCGCCCCGGCGGACGCCAAGCTCTACGCGCTGCGCGACATCACCGGCACCGTCGAATCGCTGCCGCTGATCGCCAGCTCGATCATGAGCAAAAAGCTCGCCGAGGGCGCGGGCGCCCTGGTGCTCGACGTCAAGGTCGGGTCCGGCGCGCTGCTGGCGTCCGAGGAGCAGTCCCGCGAACTGGCGCACACCATGGTCGCGCTGGGCGCGGCCCACGGGGTGCCGACCCGCGCGTTGCTGACCGACATGAACCGCCCGCTGGGCGCGACCGTGGGCAACGCGCTCGAGGTCGCCGAGTCGCTGGACGTGCTGGCCGGCGGGGGGCCGCCGGACGTGGTCGAGCTGACGGTGCGGCTGGCGGCCGAGATGCTCGACCTGGCCGGCATCGGCGACCGCGACCCGGCCGACACGCTGCGCGACGGCACCGCGATGGATCGGTTTCGCCGGCTCGTCGCTGCGCAGGGCGGCGACCTGTCGGCCCCATTGCCGGTAGGTGCGCATGCCGAGACCGTGACCGCCAACCGGGGCGGCACAATGGGCGATATCGACGCGATGGCAGTGGGGCTGGCGGCTTGGCGGCTCGGCGCGGGCAGGTCCCGCCCGGGCGGTGCCGTGCAGCCGGGTGCCGGGGTTCGGATCCACCGCCGCCCCGGGGAGCCGGTCGCGCCGGGCGAGCCGTTGTTCACCCTCTACACCGACACCCCGGAGCGCTTCGCCGCCGCGCTGGCCGAGCTCGACGGCGGCTACGGTGTCGGCCCCAGCGCGCCGGACGCCCGGCCGCTGATCATCGATCGGATCGTGACGTGACACTGGATTTGGAGCAGATCACCCGGGCGCCCAAGGCCCTGCTGCACGACCACCTCGACGGCGGGCTGCGCCCGTCGACCGTCATCGACATCGCCGGCCGGACCGGCTACGACGGGCTGCCCGCCACCGACGTCGACGAGCTGGCGACCTGGTTTCGCACGCAGTCGCACAGCGGCTCGCTGGAGCGCTACCTCGAGCCGTTCTCGCACACCGTCGCGGTGATGCAGACGGCCGAGTCGCTGCATCGCGTGGCGTACGAGTGCGTGGAGGACCTGGCCGCCGACTCGGTGGTGTACGCCGAGATCCGCTTCGCGCCGGAACTGCACATCGACCGGGGTCTGTCGTTCGACGAGATCGTCGAGGCGGTGCTGGCGGGCTTCGCCGACGGCGAGAAAGCCTGCGCCGACGCGGGCCGCCCGATCGTGGTGCGGCTGCTGGTCACCGCCATGCGGCACGCGGCGGTGTCGCGCCGGATCGCCGAGCTCGCGGTCCGCTGGCGCGACAAGGGGGTGGTCGGTTTCGACATCGCCGGCGCCGAGGCCGGCAACCCGCCGACGCGGCACCTCGACGCCTTCGAATACATGCGGGACAACAACGCGCGCTTCACGATTCACGCCGGCGAGGCGTTCGGGCTGCCGTCGATCCACGAGGCGATCGCGTTCTGCGGGGCCGACCGGCTGGGCCACGGGGTGCGCATCGTCGACGACATCGACGTCCTCTCCGACGGGAGCGTTCGGCTTGGCCGCCTCGCATCGATATTGCGGGACAAGCGAATCCCGTTCGAGATGTGCCCGAGCTCGAACGTGCAGACCGGCGCCGTCAAGAGCATCGCCGACCACCCGTTCGACCTGCTGGCGCGAACCCGGTTCCGGGTCACCGTGAACACCGACAACCGGTTGATGAGCGACACCTCGATGAGCCGCGAAATGCACCGGCTGGTCGAGGCTTTCGGCTACGGGTGGAGCGATCTGGAGCGGTTCACCATCAACGCGATGAAGTCCGCGTTCATCCCGTTCGACGAGCGGCTGGCGATCATCGACGAGGTGATCAAGCCGCGGTACGCGGTGCTGATCGGCTGAGCCCGACACGCGCGAACGCCGCCCACCCGGGGGACCGGGCGAGCGGCGTTCGGCCGAATTGGCTAGCGGGGCAGGCGGGTACCGGTGCGGCGGCCCGTCACGGCCTCGTAGATCGCGATGAGGACGATCGCGCAGACCACGCCGATGAAGAACGGGATCCAGGCGATGCCACCGTTGGCGTTGTGGTAACCGAACTGGCTGGCGATCACCGAGCCCAGCAGGCCGCCCACGGCGCCACAGACAATCGTCATCACCATGCCGATGTTCTGCTTACCCGGCATGACGAGACGCGCCACCAAACCGATGATCGCGCCCACGACGACGGCGAGGATAATCGATCCGATCATTTCAGCTCCTGTCTTAGCGGCGCCCAGGGTAGGCGCCATCTTGGTCCGGGGTTCCCCAATCCGGCGGCTTCGTAACACACTTCGCTTTGGATTGCGTTCGCGCGGCGCCGAATCTGGTCCGTGACCAGCCGTTGGCCCGCCCGGTCGGGAGGCGGCCGCGGGCACGATTAGTGCGCCGCGCGGCGGGTACCACCGAAACAGTCCTTCGGCCGGTGGCGTCGTGCCCGGCGGAAGGCGCCGGCAACCCTTCACTCCGATCTCGTCAGCAGGAAAGGACACGTTCATGTCCACCTTGGAAACCAACCAGTCGGCCGTTCCCGACCTCGACCCGACCATCCCGGCGCCGATGACCAACGTCGCCGAATACGGCTTCGAGGGCCGGTTCGAGGAGTGGGCGGACGACGCCTGCTACTTCGAGTACTCCAAGGCCGCCAACCCGATCGGTTCGGGGCATGCGCCGCAGGTTCCGATCACCCGTTTCGACCCGGAAATCTATGTCGATCAGCCCACCGGCGTCTTCCCGCTGGACCTCTCCCGGGAGCTCGGCATCGACACCGGGGCGGCGACCAGCCCGGCGTTGCTGGCCAACTTCATCCGCATCCGCCCGGGCGAACAGGTCGACGCCAGCCCGAACGCCACGTCCCAGCTGTACTACGTCATGTACGGGCGGGGCTTCGCGGCCATCAACGGGCGACTGGTCAAGTGGGAGAAGGGCGACTTCCTGACGCTGCCCGCGGGAACCCGCTCGGTGTTCTACGGCGACGACGAGACGGCGATGTACTGGGTGCACGACGAGCCGCTGCTGCGTTACCTCGGCGCCGAGGCGACACAGCCCCGATTCCGGGCGACCAAGTTCCGCCGCACCGACGCCGTGGCCAAGCTCGAAGAGATCGCCAACCGCCCGGGCGCCAACGAGAAGAGCCGGGTCAGCGTGCTCCTGGCCAACGCCAACCAGGAGCAGACGATGACCATCACCCACGTGCTGTGGGCGATGTTCGGCGTGCTGCCGCCCCAGCAGGTGCAGCGCCCGCACCGGCACCAGTCGGTGGCACTGGACCTCATCCTCGACGCGCCGCCCAGCGGCTGCTACACGCTGCTGGGCACCCGGCTCGACGAGCGCGGCGACATCGTCGACCCGATCCGCGTCGAGTGGCAGGCCGGCGGGGCCTTCACCACCCCGCCGGGCATGTGGCACGCCCACTACAACGAGACCGACACCCCCGCCCACCTCATCCCGATCCAGGACGCGGGCCTGCAGACCCACCTGCGCAGCCTCGACATCAAGTTCACCCAGCGCCGCGACCTCGCGGTGGGGTAAAGGGGGTTTCTGCAGCAACGCCGCCTGACGAATAGGGTGGCTGGACATGAAGCTGCCTCTGCTGGGACCCGTGTCGCTGACGGGCTTCCAACACGCCTGGTTCTTCCTGTTCCTGCTCTCCGTCCTGCTTGTCATCGGCGTCTACGTCGCCCTGCTCTTCGCCCGTCGGCGCCGCGTGCTTCGGTTCGCGAACATGGACGTGCTGGAGCGGGTCGCACCGGCCAGGCCCAGCCGGTGGCGGCACGTGCCGACGATCCTGCTGGCCGCGTCGCTGGTGCTGCTGACGACGGCGATGGCCGGCCCGACCTCCGACATCCGCATCCCGCTCAACCGCGCGGTCGTGATGCTCGTCATCGACGTCTCGGAGTCCATGGCGTCCAACGACGTCCCGCCGGACCGGCTGAGCGCCGCCAAGGAGGCCGGCAAGCAGTTCGCCGACGAGCTCACGCCGGCGATCAACCTGGGCCTGGTGGAGTTCGCGGCCAACGCCTCGCTGCTGGTGTCCCCGACGACCAACCGCGAGGCCGTCAAGGCGGCGATCGACAGCCTGAAACCCGCGCCGAAGACCGCGACAGGCGAGGGCATCTTCACGGCGATGCAGGCGATCGCGACGGTCGGCTCGGTGATGGGCGGCGGCGACGGCCCGCCACCGGCGCGCATCGTGCTGGAATCCGACGGCGCCGAGAACGTCCCGCTGGACCCCAACGCGCCGCAGGGTGCCTTCACCGCGGCCAGGGCCGCCAAGGCTCAGGGCATCCAGATCTCGACGATCTCGTTCGGGACGCCGTACGGCACCGTCGAGTACGAGGGCGCGACCATCCCGGTGCCGGTGGACGACCAGACGCTGCAGAAGATCTGCGAGATCACCGACGGCCAGTCGTTCCACGCCGACAGCCTGGAGTCGCTCAAGCAGGTGTACACCACCCTGCAGCACCAGATCGGCTACGAGACCGTCAAGGGCGACGCCAGCCTCGCGTGGATGCTGCTCGGCGCGGTCGTGCTGGCGGGGGCAGTCCTGGCGGGTCTGCTGCTGAACCGCAGGCTGCCCTCCTGACCGGTCAGGCCGGCAGCCGCCGGTTGATCAGCAGCGCCAGCCCCGCCGCGACCAGCGCGGTGATGACACCCAGCCGCAGCCAGCCGGCGCTGCCGGGGCCGGCGACGACGCGGTAGCCGATCTCCTTCTCGATGGCGTTGTAGTCCTTCTCCAGCTCGGCGATGTTGGTGGCGGTGTAGGACTGGCCCCCGGACAGCCGGGCGACCGTCTTCATCTGGTCGGTGGACACCGGCACCGCCACCCGCTTGCCGTTCATCTCGATCTCGCCGGTCTTGGTGCCGAACGAGATCGTCGAGATCGGCACCCCCTGGTCCTTGGCCAGGCGCGCCGCCGTGAACACCCCGTCGTGGGGATCGTTGGGGTTCGACGGCTTGTTCTCGCCGCCGTCGGACAGCAGCACGATGCGGGCGGGCGGCGGGGTGTCGCCGCCGGCGATCGCGGTGGCCTGGATGGCGTGCAGGGCGGTGAAGATCGCCTCGCCGGTGGCCGTGCTGTCGGCGAAGTCGAGCTTCTTCAGGGCTTCGATGGTGGCCTGGTGCTGGGGGGTCGGCGGCACCAGCAGGTAGGGCGTTCCGGCGAACCCGACGAGCCCGAGGTTGACCCCCGGCGTGAGCTGGGTGGCGAATTGGCTGGCCGCCTGCTCGGCGGCCTTGAGCCGGTTGGGTTCGACGTCGGTCGCGCGCATCGACTGGGACATGTCGATCACCAGCATGATGACGGCGCGGTTGCGCGGGATGCGCATGTCGTGGGTGGGCGTGGCGAGCGCGACGGTCAGCAGCACCAGGCTCAGCAGCGACACGGCGATCGGCAGGTGCCGCCACCACGACTGCGGCACGGGCGTCTCGGTGAACCGGCGCAGCCGGCGCCGGCGGCGGGCCTGGACGAGCACGTACACGGCCAGCAGGGCCAGCGGCACCACACCGAACAGAAGCAGGGCCGGGCGCTGGAATCCGTACAGCGGGAGGGGCCCGATGCCGGGAAGCGACACGTGCTCACCTTCCCTGTCGAGGCCCGATACGGCCAGTAAAGAGGAGTCTTGACGACCCGTCAAACGCGCCGGCGCCCGTCAGGGCCTCACTCCCGTCGCAGTCGCCCGTCGACGAACTGCTCGAGCTTCTCCCACTCGCGCACCGCCGCCGCGTACGGCGGTTGCGGCTTGGCGACCGACTCCGGCTCCAGCACGTGGGCCACCAGCTTGCCCAGGGGGCGGTTCGTCTCGAGCGCCTTGTCGACGGTGCTCTCCTCGGAGTAGTCGCCGATGTCGCGCAGCAGTTCGACGGCCAGGTCCAGCTGGTCGCGGTCCACCGCGTCGGGGCCGTCGGCGAAGTCGTCGGCCAGCCCGGACAGGACGTAGACGTTCTCGTCGGTGATGTCGATCCGCAGTGAGCCGTCGGTGGCGGCGGTGCGGATGTCGTCATAGGTGGCCAGGTCGGACAGGTCGTGGTCGTGCTCGTCGGCGAGGTAGCGCGCCAGCGCGCGCTCGGAGGTGAACACGCTGATCCGGCCGTTGCGGCCCAGGAAGATCGGTTCGTCGTCCAGGTAGCAGCGCAGCGTGTAGAACGTGCCGGAGCTGGTCATGATGCGGATCGGGTCGATGCCCACCTTGAGCCAGAAGTTCTCGTCGCTGCCGAGCACGACGGTGTCGCCGGCCGCGCGAACCTCCTCGGGCTCCTCGTCGCCGGCCTCGTCGTCCCCGTCCTCGGCCTCCGCCTCGTCGACCTCCGCCTCGTCGGTGGAATCCTCCTCGGCCGCCGCCTCGGCGTCGTCTTCGGTCTCCTCTTCCGGCTCTTCGGGCGGCTCCTCGGCAAGTTCCTCGGCCGCCTTGGCCGACGCCTCGTCGTCGACCTCGGGGGTGCTCACGATGCCGTCGACCGCGCTCAGCACGTCGTCCCAGGCGCGGGCGATGATCTCGCCGATCTGGTTCCACCGCTTCTGGCCGGCCTTGCCGGTGAAGTGGTCGATGCCGCCGGGGACCGTGCCCAGCGCGGGGTTGCCGTTGAACAGCTTCGACACCGCGGCCAGCTCGCACACCGAACCGATGGACGACACGATGGCCAGCACGCCGGCCAGCGCGTTCACCGACTCCTCGGTGGGCTTCTCCGACACCAGCTCCTCGACCGCGACCAGGTCGAACCGCTTGTCCTCGGCGGGCTCGAACCGGTGGGCGTGCGCCGACGTCATGTCTTCCCACGCGGGGTGGTCGGCCAGGTCGTTGTCGGTGTCGTTGCGCACGAACGCGACGAGGTCGGCGACGGTCTCGAACACGTACAGGTCCTCGTCCTTGCCGAGGAACGCCTCCCACTCGTCGGCGCCGTCGCGCCAGCGGGGCGCCCACAGCGTGTAGCGGTCGCCGTCGGACAGGCTCAGGCGGATCGGCACGAGGTCAGCAGCCATGCGGCACACAATAGCGACGAGCGCCGGGGGAGCCCGGCGCCTACCCGCCCCAGATGTCGGTGATCGCCGGGGCGTTGGCGGCGTAACCCGTCTTGGGCAGGCCATACATCTGCTCCAGCGTGGAGAGCACGTTGTAGTGGCTGATCTGCTCGGGGTAGGCGCCGGGCCGGACGTGGGCGCCGTAGATGACGGTCGGGATCTGGTTGTGAGGGCCGCCGTCGTCCTCGTCCCACGTGAGGATCAACAGGCTGTTGTTGGCGGCCGCCCAGTTTGCGTAGCCGGACAGCTGGCTGTTCAGCCAGGCGTCGGCTTGCGGGATCGACCCGTCGTGCATGTTGTTGTCGTTGTTCGGGATGACGAACGACACCGTGGGCAGGGCCGCGTAGTTGCCCGTCGGGAACGCCGAGAACGGCAGCGAGTCGGCCGGCGGCACGTTGGTGAAGTTGGCCCACGGCACGTGCTTGCGGGCGTACTTGCCCGCGCTGCACACCGCGGAGCCGGGCGCGGGCAGGCCCTCGGCGAACCCGGCGAACGTGTAGCCGGCGGCCAGCAGCTCGGAGGCCAGGTTCGGCGCGGCGCCGGCGTCGACGGGGCAGGCATCTGTGGTCACCCCGAACGTGCTGCCCGCGAACAGGGCCAGATAGTTCGGCTCGCTGGGGTGGGTTTCGGCGAACGACTGGGTGAAGTTGGCGCCGCCCGCCGCCAGCGCGTTGATGAACGGCGCCGACCTGCTGCCGATGATGTGGCTCTGCGCCCGGTTCTCCTCGATCACGATCACCACGTGCGCGGCCTGCGGCACCGCGGCCGCGGTGAGGTTGACCCGCGGAGCTGTGGTCCCCATGGCCGCGATCGCCACCGCGCCGGCCATCTGGAGGGCTCGCTGGGCCGCTCGGGCCAGTCGCGTGGGGCGCCGCACGCCGGGAGTATATGGGCGGTCGCGGGCCCTGATCGGCACCCGCGCAAGCGTGTCCGCCCAACGGAACCCGATTGTCATCTAACCTCGACTGCCGTGGAGCTACGCGTCGTCGATCACCCGCTTGTGGCCGCGCGGCTGACGGCGATGCGCGACGAACGCACCGGCAGCGCCGGCTTCCGCGCCGCGCTGCGCGACCTGACCGCGATGCTGTTCTACGAGGCCACCCGCGACGCGGCGCGCGCGACGTTCCCGTTCCGGACGCCGCTGGCCGAAACGGCGGGCGTGCGGCTGGCCGACCCGCCGCTGCTGGTGCCCGTGCTGCGCGCCGGGCTGGGCATGGTGGACCAGGCGCTCGCCCTGTCGCCCGAGTCGAGGGTCGGATTCGTCGGCGTGGCCCGCGACGAGGAAACCCACCGTGCCGCAGGGTATTTCGAGTCGCTGCCCGACGACCTGGCCGGGGTGCCCGTCATGGTCCTCGACCCGATGCTCGCCACGGGCGGCTCGCTGGTGTACACGGTGGGCCTGCTGCGCGATCGCGGCGCGACCGACATCACCGTGCTCTGCGCGGTCGCGGCCCCGGAAGGCGTTGCGGCGCTGGAGAAGGCGGCCCCCGGCGCGCGGCTGTTCACCGCCGCCGTCGACGACGGGCTCAACGACGTCGCCTTCATCGTGCCCGGCCTGGGCGACGCCGGCGACCGCCAGTTCGGGCCGCGTTAGATCGATGGCGGTGACCCGCGGCGCCCGGTCCCCCAGCTCCGCGGGGTGCCCCCACCGCCGCGCTTGCGATCACCGCTAGCTGGGCCACGCCCGCACGGCCCCCACCACCTCGTCGCGCAGGGCCCGCGCGCGTTCGCGCGCCGGTGCCAGGTCGGCCGTCGGCGCACAGCGAATCTCGATGTAGCACTTCAGCTTCGGCTCGGTGCCCGACGGCCGCACCACCAGCCGCGCCGACGCCGCGGCGTCGCCGCCGGTGAGGATCAGCGCGTCGCCGATGTCCGTGACGGTGGCGGCGAAACCCGCCAGCCGGTCGGGCGGGGCCGCACGCAGCCGGCGCATCAGCTCGGCGGCCTCGTCCGGGTCGGCGACCCGGCGCGACACGGCGGCGACGTCGTGCACCCCGTACCGCCGGGCCAGCTCGTCGAGCGCCTCGGGCACCGAACTGCCGCGCGCCTTGAGCCCGGCCACCAGGTCGCACACTAGGACAGCGGCGCTGATGCCGTCCTTGTCGCGCACCGCGGCGGGGTCGACGCAGTGCCCGATGGCCTCCTCGTAGGCGTACACCAGGGTGCCGCCGGGCACGCCGGCGTCGGCGCGCGCCAGCCATTTGAAGCCGGTGAGCGTCTCGACGTGCGTCGCGCCGTGGCGGTCGGCGATCGCCGCCAGCATCCGCGACGACACCACCGTGCTGGCCACCACGCGCTTCGGGCCCTGCGTGTGCGACAGCACGTATTCGCCGAGTAGCCAACCGGTTTCGTCGCCCGACAGCATCCGCCACCCGTGCGCGGTCGGGATCCCCACCGCGCACCGGTCGGCGTCGGGATCCAGGGCGATCGCGACGTCGGCGCCCTTGTCGGCGGCCAGGGCCAGCAGCGCGTCGGTGGCGCCGGGCTCCTCGGGGTTGGGGAAGGCGACGGTGGGGAAGTCGGGGTCGGGCGCGAACTGCGCCTCGACGGTGTGCACGTCGTCGAACCCCGCCCGGCGCAGCGCGGCCAGCGCGACCGCGCCGCCCACCCCGTGCAGCGGCGTGAGCGCCACCCGCACGGAGCCCGTCCCGCGCCGCACCGCCGCGGCGCGCTCGACGTAACGCTCGACGAGGTCGGTGTCGGCGAATTGCACCGGTGCGCGGGGGATCTGGTCGGCCAGGGGAGCGCCGGCGATCGCCTCCTCGATCCGGCGGTCGGTGGGGGAGACGAGCTGCATGCCGCCCTCGACGTACACCTTGTAGCCGTTGTCCGACGGCGGGTTGTGCGACGCGGTGATCTGGATGCCGAAGCCGGCCCCGGTGCGGCGTACCGCGAAGGCGACCACCGGCGTCGGCACCGGCAATGGCAGCAACAGCACCGAAAACCCCTGCGCCGCAAGCGCTTCGGCGGCGGCGACGGCGAAGGCCGATGACCCGTGCCGTGCGTCGCCGCCGACCACCACGCGGGAACCCGCCGCATAATCATCGCGGCCCAGCACGTGGGCCACCGCCCACGTCGCGCGCAGCACCACCGCGACGTTCATGGCGTCGGGGCCGCCGCGCACCGGGCCGCGCAACCCCGCGGTGCCGAACGTCAGCGGGTGGGCGAAGCGCGCGGCGAGCTCCTCGGGGCTGCAGGCGGCGAGTTCGGCGGCGGTCGCCGGGTCGGGGTCGTGCGCGATCCACTCGGCCGCGGCGATCGCAAGCCCGGCGTCGCCGGGGGCAGCGGGTCGCCGCCATTCGTCGGCGTCGGGCGTCATCTCACAGGCGTTCGATGATGCGGGCCAGCAGGGCGCCCAGCCGCGCGGCCGACGCGGCGCCGGCGCGCAGCACCTCGGCGTGGCTGAGCGGCTCGCCGCCGATCCCGGCGGCCATATTGGTCACCAGCGACACCCCGAGCACCTCCGCGCCGGCCGCGCGTGCCGCGATGGTCTCGTGCACGGTCGACATCCCCACCAGGTCGGCGCCCAGCGTGCGCAGCATCCGGATCTCGGCGGGGGTCTCGAAGTGCGGGCCGGGCAGTCCCGCGTACACCCCCTCGGCCAGCCCCGGCTCGAGGTCGTGGGCCAGGGCGCGCAGCCGCGGGGAGTAGGCGTCGGTGAGGTCGACGAAGTGCGGGCCCACCAGCGGCGACCGCGCCGTCAGGTTCAGGTGGTCGCTGATCAGCACCGGCTCCCCGACCGTCATGTCGGGGCGCAGCCCGCCCGCCGCGTTGGTGAGTACGACGACGCGGGCGCCGGCCGCGCAGGCCGCCCGCACGGGGTGCACGACGTGACACAGGTCGTGGCCCTCGTAGGCGTGCACCCGGCCGGCCAGCACCAGCACGCGGTGGCCGCCGACGCGCGTCGACAGCAGCTCGCCGGAATGGCCGACGGCGGTGGGGGGCGCGAAGCCGGGCACCTCGGCCTGGGGGAGCACGGCGGTCGGCGTGCCGAGCGCCGCCAGCGCCGGCGACCATCCCGAGCCGAGGACGACGGCGACGTCGTGCCCGTCGACCCCGGTGCGTTCGGCGATGACCCCGGCCGCCCGCCGCGCGAGGTCGTCGGATGCAACGTCGGTCACACTGGGCGAGCTTAGCTTCGCTATGTATGTGAGGATCTGGCGCATGAGTTTTCGCGCTTTGCCGGTCGCGGCGGCCGCCGGTGCGGTGGCGGCGGCCGCGTTGATGGTCGGGCCCGCACCCAGGGCCGCGGCGGATTGCCCCAACGTCCAACTGATCTTCGCCCGCGGCACCGCCGAGCCGCCCGGCCTGGGCGCCGAGGGCGACGCGCTGTTCGCCGCCCTGCGGTCGCGGCTCGGCTCGCGGAGCGTCGACGCCTACCCGGTGAACTATCCGGCCAGCTACAACTTCCTCACCACCGCCGACGCCGCCAACGACGCGCGCGACCACATCGCGCAGATGGTCGACCAGTGCCCGTCGACCAAACTTGTGCTCGGCGGTTTCTCGCAGGGCGCCGCCGCGGTGTCGATGCTGGCCGACGTCCTGCCGCTGGGCAACACCGTCGGCAACTTCGGCTCGGCCCCGCCGCTGGACCCCGGCCTGGCCAACAAGGTCGCGGCGGTCGCGGTGTTCGGTAACCCCGGCAACCGCTTCGGCACGCCGTTGTCGACCACGGGCCTGTTCGCCGGCCGGGCCATCGACCTGTGCAGCCCCGGCGATCCCATTTGCGTGGTCGGCGGGCGCGACCGGGACGCGCACCACGACTACGACGCGCCGCCCTATCCCGGCCAGGCCGCCGGATTCATCGCCGGACTGGTGTAGGAGTCGCCGCTTTGCGGCGGTGAGATACTGCGAGGATGCCCTCAGCCCTGGACACCGTCGAGGATGTCGTGCGGCGGCACGGCGGCGACCTCGTCGAGTTGTCCCACGCCATCCACGCAGAGCCGGAACTCGCGTTCGCCGAGCACCGCAGCTGCGCCAAGGCGCAGGCCCTGGTGGCCGAACGGGGCTTCCAAATGACCGCCCGCGCAGGGGGTTTGGACACCGCCTTCCGTGCCGACTTCGGCAGCGGGCCGCTGGTGGTCGGGGTCTGCGCCGAGTACGACGCGCTGCCCGAGATCGGGCACGCGTGTGGGCACAACATCATCGCGGCGTCGGCGGTCGGCACCGCGCTGGCCCTGGCCGAGGTGGCCGACGACCTGGGCCTGCGGGTCGCGCTGATCGGCACTCCGGCCGAGGAGGCGGGCGGCGGCAAGGCGCTGATGCTGGACGCCGGGGTGTTCGACGACGTCGCGGCCGCGGTGATGCTGCATCCCGGCCCGGCCGACATAGCGGCCGCCCGCTCGCTGGCGCTGTCCGAGGCGACCGTGCACTACCGTGGCAAGGAATCGCACGCGGCCGTCGCGCCGCACCAGGGGATCAACGCCGCCGACGCCGTGACCGTCGCGCAGGTGGCCGTCGGGCTGCTGCGCCAGCAACTGGCGCCGGGCCAGATGGTGCACGGCATCGTCACCGACGGCGGTCAGGCGGTCAACGTCATCCCCGGGCACGCGGCGTTGCAGTATGCGATGCGGGCGGTGGAGTTCGATTCGTTGCGACAGCTGGAGGGCAGGATGTACGCGTGCTTCGCCGCGGGCGCCCTGGCCGCCGGGTGCGAGTACGAGATCGACAACCCGGCCCCGCCCTACGCGGAGCTCAAGCCCGACACCTGGCTGTCCGACGTCTTCCGCGACGAGATGCGCCGGCTCGGCCGCGAGCCGGTGGCCCCCGAGTACGAGGCGGCCCTGCCGATGGGCAGCACCGACATGGGCAACGTGACGCAGGTGCTGCCGGGCATCCACCCGGTGATCGGGGTCGACGCCGGCGGGGCCATGGTCCACCAGCGGGCCTTCGCCACCGCGGCCGCCGGGCCCAGCGCCGACCGCGCCGTCGTCGAGGGCGCGATCATGCTGGCGCGCACCGTCGTTCGCCTGGCGCAGACGCCAACCGAGCGTGACCGGGTGACGGCGGCGCACGAGCGGCGGGCGCGCTCATGAGTCTCGCCTCCGCAGCCGATCGCTGGCTGGCCGCCCGCGGCGACGACCTGGTCGAGTGGCGCCGGCACATGCACCGCTACCCGGAACTGGGCCGCCAGGAGTACGTCACCACCCAGTTCGTCGCCGAGCGGCTGGCCGACGCGGGCCTCAACCCCAAGGTGCTGCCGGGCGGAACCGGGCTGGTGTGCGACCTGGGTCCCGAGGGCGAGCCCCGGATCGCCCTGCGGGCCGACATGGACGCGCTGCCCATGGCCGAGCGGACCGGGGCGCCGTACGAGTCGACCATGCCCAACGTCGCGCACGCCTGCGGGCACGACGCGCACACCGCGATACTGATCGGCACCGCGCAGGTGCTGGCGTCGGTGCCCGAGCTGCCGGTCGGCGTGCGGCTGATCTTCCAGGCGGCCGAGGAGCTGATGCCGGGCGGGGCGATCGACGCGATCGCCGCCGGGGCGATCAGCGGGGTGTCCCGAATCTTTGCCCTGCACTGCGATCCCCGGCTCGAGGTGGGCAAGGTCGCCGTCCGGCACGGCCCCATCACGTCGGCCGCCGACTCGATCGAGATCACGCTGTACTCGCCCGGCGGGCACACGTCGCGGCCGCACCTCACCGCCGACCTGGTCTACGGGCTGGGCACGCTGATCACCGGGCTGCCCGGGGTGCTGTCGCGCCGGATCGACCCGCGCAACGGCACGGTGCTGGTGTGGGGCGCGGTCAACGCCGGGGTCGCCGCCAACGCCATTCCGCAAACGGGCGTGCTGTCCGGCACCGTGCGCACCGCCAGCAGGCACACCTGGCTGGAGTTGGAGGGGCTGATCCGCGAGTCCGTCACTGGCCTGCTGTCGCCGCTGGTCATCGAGCACACGCTGCGCTACCACCGCGGCGTGCCGCCGGTGGTCAACGAGGACGCCTCGACCCGCATCCTCACCCACGCCATCGAGGCCGTCGGCCCCGACGCACTGGCCGACACCCGGCAATCCGGCGGCGGCGAGGACTTCTCCTGGTATCTCGAGGAGATCCCCGGCGCGATGGCGCGCCTGGGCGTGTGGCCGGGCGAGGGGCCGCAGCTCGACCTGCACCAGCCCAATTTCGACCTTGACGAGCGCGCGCTGGCGATCGGGCTGCGTGTGATGGTCAACATCGTCGAGCAGGCGGCCCTGCTCTAGGTTTCCCTTGCCGCGAGCGTGCGTTGCTCCTATGTCAAGGAGCAGGTTTAGGCAGCTGTTTGCAGTGCGGGGTGGGGGTGGTGGTCGGCTCGCAGTCGGGTGAAGACGACGCGCGCCAGGCGGCGTTTGAGGCAGCG
>NZ_CACRUY010000044.1 GCF_902652685.1 Mycobacterium sp. Marseille-P9652 | reverse complement strand
CAGGGACTCAACGGCACCGGCGGCGGGCCCGCCGGTGCTGGCGGCAGTGGCTTGGCTGGCGGCAATGGCGGCGGCGGTGGTTATGGAGGCGCCAGTGGCGCCGGCGGCACCAATGGCAGCGGCGGTGTCGGGGGCAACGGCGGCGCGGGCGGCGCCGGCGGAGATGGTGGTTCCGGGGTCGGCTTGAGCCTGGCCGGCGGCGATGGCGGCGCCGGCGGTGGGGGTGGCAACGCCGGGATCGGTGGAGTTGCGGGTACCGGGGGTACCGGCGGTCACGACGGGAGCGCGGGCAACGGCGGCCTCGGCGGTAACGGCGGCCGCGGCGGCGCCGGTGACAGCGGGTCCGTCGGCCCCGGTGGCGGGGCCGGCAACGCCGGGTTGGCAGGCGGAAAAGGCGGCGACGGCGGCCACGGCGGCGGCAGCGGCGTCGGCGGTATCAATGGCAGCGGTGGCGTCGGCGGCAGCGGCGGCGCGGGCGGCGCCGGCGGTGACGGTGGTTCCGGCGTCGGCATATCCATGGGCGGCGGCAACGGTGGCGACGGCGGCGATGGCGGCAACGCAGGCGGCGGCGGCCTCGTCGGCATCGGCGGCAGCGGCGGCCAGGACGGTATCGCCGGCACCGGCGGTCAAGGCGGCAGCGGCGGCCACGGCGGCATCGGCGACAGCGGCACTGCCGGCTCCGGCGGCGGCCCCGGTGGCGCGGGATTTGCCGGCGGCAGGGGCGGCGACGGCGGTGACGGCGGCAGCAGCGGCGCCGGCGGCACCAACGGCAACGGCGGTCTCGGCGGCAACGGCGGCGCCGGTGGCGCCGGCGGAGACGGTGGGGCCGGCGTCGGCCTACACCTGGCCGGTGGCGCCGGCGGTGACGGCGGCAACGGTGGCAACGCCGGCGCAGGAGGTCTCGTCGGCACCGGCGGCACCGGCGGCCACAACGGCAACGCGGGTACCGGCGGTCAAGGTGGCAGCGGCGGCCACGGCGGCGCCGGCGACAGCGGCGTCCCCGGCTCCGGGGGCGCCCCGGGCAGCGACGGCTACGCGGGCGGCAAAGGCGGAGATGGCGGCACCGGCGGTAGCAGCGGCACCGGCGGCACCAACGGCAGCGGCGGTATAGGCGGCAACGGCGGCACCGGGGGCGCCGGGGGCACCGGAACTTCGGGTGTTGGCGCACACATGACCGGCGGTAACGGAGGGAACGGCGGCGACGGCGGCGACGCGGGAGCCGGTGGCCTGGCCGGTGCCGGCGGCACCATCGGAAACGCAGGCAGTGGCGGCACCGGCGGCATCGGCGGCACCGGCGGCGTGGGGGACAACGGTGACCCCGCAAGTGGCGGCGGCACCGGCGGTTCCGGGTATGCCGGCGGCAATGGCGGCAAAGGCGGCACCGGCGGCAACAGCGGCGCGGGCGGCACCAACGGGAATGGCGGCGTCGGCGGCACCGGCGGCAGCGGCGGCGCCGGCGGCGCCGGCGGATCCAGCGTCGGCTTACACCAAGCAGGCGGTATCGGCGGGACGGGCGGGACCGGCGGTGCCGCGGGAGCCGGCGGTTCGGCCGGCACGGGAGGAACGGGCGGCGCTCAAGGACTCTCTGGCCTCGGGGGCAAGGGAGGCACCGGCGGCACGGGAGGCGCCGGTGACAACGGCACTGCCGGCACGGGCGGGGGCGCCGGTGGTGTCGGTGGAACCGGATTTGCAGGCGGCGCCGGCGGCGCTGGCGGCATCGGTGGCAATAGCACTTCCGGCGGCACCAACGGCAGCGGCGGCGACGGCGGCAGCGGCGGTACCGGGGGCAACGGCGGCAACGGCGGATCAGGCGTCGGCCTGAACCAGGTTGGCGGCGACGGCGGCAGCGGCGGCAGCGGCGGCAACGCCGGCGCCGGCGGTCAGGCCGGCAGCGGCGGCAGCGGCGGCGTCACCGGCACCGATGGGTTCGGCGGCCGTGGCGGCACCGGCGGCACAGGCGGGACCGGCGACAACGGCGGAAACGGCAGTGGGACCGACGCCGGCGGTGCGGGCCTCGCAGGCGGAAACGGCGGCGCGGGAGGCGCCCCCGGTACCAGCAGCGCCATCGGTCACGGAGGCGCCGGCGGCACCGGCGGCGGCGGCGGCACCGGCGGCAACGGCGGCAATGGCGGCAACGGCCCATTCAACACCGGACCCGGCGGCGCCGGCGGTGCCGGCGGCAACGGCGGTGCCGGCGGCACCGGCAGCGCCGCAACCAACGGCGGCAACGCCGGCGGCGGTGGTGCCGGCGGCAGCGGCGGCAACGGCGGCACCGGAGGGCTCGGCGCGAGCGGGGGGGCCCACCGCGCCGGCAACGGCGGTATCGGCGGCAACGGCGGCACCGGCGGTAGCGGCGGTACGGCGACCGGCGGTGGAGACGGCGGCGCGGGCGGTGACGGTGGCAGCAGCGGGACCGGCGGCAACGGCGGCGCCCTCAACATCGGCGGATTCGGCGGTAATGGCGGCAGCGGTGGGACGGCCGGGAACGGCGGCGCCGGCGGCAACGCGACCAACGGCGGCAATGGCGGCAAAGGCGGCAACGGCGGCCAAGCCGGCGGTGGCGGCACCGGCGGCACCGGTCCCGCGGGCGACCAGGGCGGCAACGGCGGCAACGGCGGCACAGGCGGTGGCGGCGGCAGCGGCGGCGCAGCCACCGGCGGCGGAAACGGCGGAAACGGCGGAAACGGCGGCGGCGGCGGCATCGCCGGCTCCGGCGCCAGCGCCAGCTTTCCAACTGGCGTCGGCGGCAACGGCGGCAACGGCGGCGACGGCGGGGCCGGCGGGACCGGCGGCGCAGCCACCGGCGGCGGCAACGGGGGCGACGGCGGCGACGGCGGCAACGCCGGTATCGCCGGAAGTGCGGGGGCTGGAGGTAGCGGCAACCAGCACATCGTCGTCCCCACCCCCCGCGGTGGCGTCGGCGGCAACGGAGGCAACGGCGGCGCGGGCGGCGGGGGCGGAAACACGGACGTCGGCGTTGCCGGTAACGGCGGCAACGGGGGCACCGGTAACAATGGCGGCACCGGCGGCGGTGTCACAGTCTTAAGCGGCGACGGCGGCATTGGCGGCGCCGGCGGCGGCGGCGGCGCAGGCGGCAACGGCGGCACCGGGGGCACCGCAACCAACGGCGGCAGCGCCGGCAACGGCGGTGCCGGCGGTAACGCCGGCAACGGCGGCGGCGGCGGCTACACCAGCGGCGGAAGCGGTATTGGTCCGACCAGCGGCATGGGCGGCGCCGGCGGCAAAGGCGGCACCGGGGGCACCGGGGGCACCGCAGCCAACGGCGGTAACGCCGGCACCGGCGGGTCCGGCGGTAACGCAGGAAACGGTGGTTTCGGCGGGTCCACCCATGAGGATTCCGCTCCCGCCACCGCCGGCGGCGGAGGCATGGGCGGCGACGGCGGCGCAGGCGGCGGCGGCGGTGCCGCAACCGGCGGCGGGAACGCCGGCAACGGTGGTGGCGGCGGCAGTGCCGGTGGCGGCGGCAACGGTGGTGCCGGCGGCGAACCTGGCGACGGCAGCTATGGCGACGCCGGCAATGGCGGTGGCGGCGGCACCGGCGGCAACGGCGGTGCCGGCGGCACAGCGAACGACCATGGTGCCGGCGGCACCGGGGGCAACGGCGGCACCGGCGGCGTTGGCGGTGCCGGCGGCAAGGGCCGCAGCATCATCGGCACTGGGGGTAACGGTGGCGGTGGAGGTGTCGGTGGTGTCGGTGGTGCCGCTACCGGCGGCGGTGACGGCGGCAACGGCGGCAACGGCGGCAGCAGCGGCGCGGGAGGGGTAGGCGGGTTCGCAATAGGCGGGACCGCCGGTACTGGTGGTACTGCCGGCACCGGCGGCGCCGGCGGCGCCGGCGGCGCGGCAATCGGTGGCGGCGACGGCGGCACCGGCGGCACCGGCGGCACCGGATCGGCCGGCGGTCAGGGCGGCACCGGTTACCAGAACGGCGGCAACGGCGGTACTGGCGGCAACGGCGGGATCGGGGGTGTCGGCGGCACCGCAACCGGCGGCGGCAGGGGCGGCAACGGCGGCAACGGCGGCAACAGCGGGGTCGGCGGAGACGGCAACGGCCCCTTGAACACCTACCACGGCAACGGGGGCACCGGCGGCAACGCCGGGACCGGCGGCACTGGCGGTGGCGGCGGCAACGCAGACCTTGGCATCGGCGGCAACGGCGGCATCGGCGGCCTGGGCAGCAACGGCGGCGGCGGCGGCAACGGCAGCAATGACGGGACTGGCGGCAACGGCGGCGCGGGCGGCGACGGCGGGGACGGCGGCGATGGCGGCGACGGCCACATCTCCGGCGGCGCCGGCGGCGCCGGCAATATTCACGGTACTGGCGGCACCGGGGGCACACCCGGTGGCGTGTCGGGCGGGCCCGGAACTGACGGCACCCCCGGCGCCGACGGCACGATCATCTAAATGACCCGCGCGCTGGTCGCGGAAAGAACTAGACCGGGATCAGCCCGTGCTTGCGGGCCGTGCGGAACCACATCTGCTTGTCACGCAGCAGGCGCATCGATTTGCGGATCAGCAGCCGCGTCTCGTGCGGGTCGATGACGGCGTCTATGAATCCCCGCTCGGCGGCGGTCCACGGGATCGCCATGTTGAGGTTGTAGCCCTCGATGAAGTCCTTCTTGATCTGCTGCGCCTCGGGTGTCGTCGGGTCGGGGAACCGCTTCATCAGCAGCTGCGCGGCCCCCTCGGCGCCGATCACCGCAATGCGCGCGGTGGGCCACGCGAAGTTGAAGTCGGCGGTCAGCTGCCGGGAACCCATCACCGCGTACGCGCCGCCGTAGGACTTGCGCACGGTGATCGTCACCTTCGGCACGTCGGCCTCCACGACGGAGTAGAGGAACCGGCCGCCGCGCTTGATGATGCCGCGTTTCTCCTCCTCGGCGCCCGGCAGGAACCCGGGCGTGTCCACCACGAAGACGAGCGGGATGTTGAACGCGTCGCAGAATCGGATGAACCGCGCGGCCTTATCGGACGCCTCGTTGTCGATCGCCCCCGACAGGTGCATGGGCTGGTTGGCTATCACGCCCACAGGGCGGCCGTCGACGCGCGCGTACCCGGTGATGATGGCCGGCCCGTGCTGCGCGGCGACGTCGAGGAAGTCGCCGTCGTCGAAGATCCGCAGCAGGATCTCGTGCATGTCGTAGGCCGCGTTGTCTGAGTCCGGCACGATCGCGTCGAGTTCGAGGTCGGTGGGGGTGATCTCCGGCTCCAGCCCGGGGTTGATGATCGGCGGCTCGCCGAACGCGCTCGACGGCAGGAACGACAGGAAGTCGCGCACGTACTGGAATGCTTCGGCCTCGGAGTTCACCACCTGGTGGATGTTGCCGTTGCGGGCCTGGGCGTCCGAGCCACCGAGCTCGTCGAGGGTGACCTCCTCGCCGGTGACCTCGCGGATCACGTCCGGGCCCGTGACGAAGAAGTACCCCTGGTCGCGCACCGAGACCAGCAGGTCGTCCTGGATGGGCGAATAGACCGCTCCCCCGGCGCACTTGCCGAAGATCAGCGAGATCTGCGGGACGATCCCCGACAGCGCCTCGTGGCGGCGGCCCAGCTCGGCGTACCACGCCAGCGAGGTGACCGCGTCCTGGATCCGGGCGCCGCCCGAGTCCTGGATGCCGATGATCGGGCAGCCGACCATCGCGCACCACTCCATCAGCCGGGCCACCTTGCGGCCGAACATCTCCCCGACCGTGCCCTGAAACACCGTCTGGTCGTGGGAGAACACCCCGACCGGCCGACCGTCGATCATGGCGTGACCGGTGACGCACCCGTCGCCGTAGAGCGCGTTCGGGTCGTTGGGCGTCTTGGCCAGCGCGCCGATCTCCAGGAAGGTGCCCGGGTCGACCAGCGCGTGCACCCGCGCCCGTGCGCTCGGGATGCCCTTCTTGTCGCGCTTGGCGGCGGCCTTCTCGCCGCCCGGCTCCTTCGCCAGCTCCAGGCGGGCGTGCAGCTCGGCCAGCTTCTCGGCCGTCGAATGCTGAACGGGAGCGGGCAGCATTTCCGTCACTACTTGCCTACCTTCGCCTCGATCGCGTTGAGTGCCTGCGTCATGTGCGCGCCCACCTTGGCGATGTAGGGCTCGTCGATGGCCTGGATGTGCTCGCCACCGATCGGCACCACCTCGAGGTCGGACACGTACTCCCCCCAGCCGCCGTCCGGCTGCCGGACGGCATACCGCGGCTCGAACATGATCGCGTCGTCATGGTAGCGATCGGCCATGTAGAGGGTCACATGCCCGTCGTACGGCTGGATCTGCGCGGTGTCGATCGCCCGGTTGTCCAGGTACGACGTGCGCTGGTGCTCGATGATCCCGGCCGGGATCTCCACGCCGCTCTCCCTGACGGCGTCCAGCACGAACCGGATCTGGCCCTCGTCGTCGAGCTGCTCCAGATGCTCGTAGGGGATCTCCGGGATGGTGACGTTGAACGTCCGCTCGGCGAAGCGGGCGTAGCGGTCCCAGCGCTCGCGGATCTCCTCCTTGGTCTGCGGGACCTCCTCGCCCGCGCGCACCGCGTCGATCAGCCCGACCCAGCGCACGTCCTTGCCGAGCCGCTTGAGCCCGATCGCGCAGGCGTACGCCAGCACCCCGCCCAGCGACCAGCCGGCCAGGATGTAGGGCCCGTCGCCCTGCATCTCGATCAGCTTCGGCACGTACTGCGCCGCACGCTCCTCGATCGACCCCTCGACGCGCTCGAAGCCGTACATCGGGGTGTCGGCGGGCAGCCGGTTGAGCAGCGGCTCGTACACCACCGTCGAACCACCGGCGGGGTGGAAGACGAACACCGGCGGCTTCGTGCCGCCCTCGGGGCGCGCGCGCAGGGTGCGCACGAAGCCGTCGACCACGCCCGCCTCGAGGTACCCGCGCACCTTGTCGGCGAGCGCCTCGATGTTCTCCGACGTCAGCACGTCCTCGGCGGTGATCGGGCCTTCCGCCCGCTCCGCGAGCCGCTGCGCCATCTTGGCGGCGGTGTCGTCGTCCAGCTTGGGCAGCGGGTTGAAGATGCCTCCCGGGGACTTGCCCGTGACGATGGCCCATGTCGCGAACGTGACCCGCTCGGCCTCGTCGCGCGGCGGCACGTCGGAGTTCAGCGCCTTGGCGACCGCCTCGGAGTTCAGCGCGTCGGCCGCGCCCTTGAGGTTCGGCTGCGCGCCGTTGGGCTGACCGCCGTTGTTCTGCCCGCCATTCGGGCCCGACGGGTCCGTCGGCGGCGGCGGGAGCGGTGCCTCGGCGGCCGGGGCCGGCGGGGGATCGGACTGGGTGTCCGGCTCCGCCTGCGGGTCCGGGGCCGGCGCGGTGACGTTGGCGAACGTCGCGCCGCTGACCAGCTGCGCCTGCGCCCGGGCGATCTCCTCGGCCGTCTGCGTCTTCTGGTGCTCGTGCAGCTGCTGAACCTCGTCGCGGTGCTCGACCGCGTACTTGATCAACTCCTCGATGTTGTAGAGGTTCGCGTCGCGCACGGCCGTCAACTGGATCGGCGGCAGGTCGAAGTCGTACTCGACGCGGTTCTTGATCCGCACCGCCATCAGCGAGTCCAGGCCGAGCTCGATCAGCGGGACCTCCCACGGCAGGTCCTCGGGCTCGTAGCCCATCGCCGACCCGACGATCAGGCCCAGGCGCTCGGCCACGGTCTCGCCCGACTCCGGCGACCACTTGCCCATGCTGGCCGGGAAGTACCGGTTGGTGAGGCTGTCGGACAGCGTTTCCGCCTCGGCCTCGTCGGCGGGGGCCCCGTCCGCGACCGACGCCTCGGAGGTCTCGGCGATCGCCGTGCCCGCGCCGACCGCCGCCGGCAGCACGGCCTGCGACCCGGCGCGGCTGACCAGGGCGTCGTACACGAGCGTGAACGACTCGCCGATGCGCGCGTGCACCTGCACCGACGCGCCACCCGGATGCCGGGTCAGCGTCGTCACCAGACACGAGCCCTCGCCGGGAACCGCCCGCTGCTCGGACGCGGTGAGCTGCGCGTCCGGAATCACCTCTGCCGCGGCGGCTTTCACCAGCCCGGGCAGGTCCGTCAGGCCGCGCGGGTTGTACTCCCAGACGTGGCGGCCGTCGGGCAGCGCGACGTGGGCCCCCGGCATGACGACCGAGCTGGTGCCGTGCGAGAAGTTGACGTCCAGCCAGTGCTCTTTGCGCTTGAACCGGGTCGGCGGGATGTTCGCGTAGTGCTCGGGACCCAGCGGCCCGGTGGCGGGACGCGGGAACAGCGTCCAGATGTCCAGGTCGTGGCCGTAGACGTAGAGCTGCGCCATGGTCGAGACCATCGACTCGACCTCGTCCTGCTTGCGGGCCAGTGTCGGGATCAGCTGCGCGTCGTGCAGCCCGGCCGCCGCCGTCGTCAGCCCTACCTGCATCAACGCCACCGGGTTGGGCGCCAGCTCCAGGAACGTGGTGTGCCCGCTGTCGACGGCGTTGCGGATGCCGTGGGTGAAGTAGACGCTGTGGCGCAGCCCCTTCTTCCAGTAGTCGACGTCGTGGATCGGCTCGCCGCCGGGCTTGATGTAGCTGCCCTCGTGCACGGTCGAGTAGATGCCGACGGTCGGGCTCATCGGCTTGATGCCCTGCAGCTCCGCGGCGAGCTCGCCCAGCAGCGGGTCCATCTGCGTGGTGTGGCTGGCGCCCTTGGTCTGGAACTTGCGGGCGAACTTGCCCTCCGATTCCGCGCGGGCGATGATCGCGTCCACCTGCTCCGGCGGACCGCCGATGACCGTCTGGGTGGGGGCTGCGTAGACGCACACCTCCAGGTCCGGGAAGTCGGAGAACACCGTCTTGATCTCGTCGGCGGAATACTCCACCAGCGCCATCAGCCGGATGTACTCGCCGAAGAGCATCGCCTCGCCCTCGCCCATCAGGTGGGAGCGCGAGCAGATGGCCCGGGTGGCGTCGCGCAGCGACAGGCCGCCGGAGAAGTAGGCGCACGCCGCCTCGCCCAGCGACTGCCCGATGACCGCGCCGGGCTTGGCGCCGTGGTGCTTGAGCAGCTCGCCCAGCGCGATCTGGATGGCGAAGATGGTGACCTGGGTGGTCTCGATGCCGTAGTCCTGCGAGTCGTCGAGGATCAGCTCGAGCACCGAGTAACCGAGCTCGTCCTGGACCAGCGCGTCGACCTTCTCGATCCACTCGGCGAAGACCGGGTTGCGCAGGTAAAGGCTCTTGCCCATCTTGCGGTGCTGCGCGCCGAACCCGGCCAGCACCCACACCGGGCCGCTGGTCACCGGCCCGTCGGTGCTGAACACGCCCGGCCGCTGCTTGCCCTCGGCGATCGCGCGCAGGCCCTTGATGGCCTCCTCGTGGTCGTGCGCCAGCACCACCGCCCGGGAGCGGCCGTGGTTGCGCCGCGACAGCGACCGGCCGATGGACTCCAGCGACGACGCCTGCCCCTCGGGGCTCTCCATCCAGTCCGCGAGCTCCGCGGCGGCCGCCTTCTTGCGGGAGGTCAGGAACGCCGACACCACCAGGGGAACAACGGGCGGTGGAAGCTCTTGTCCGGCAAGCTCTTCCAGCGCGGCCTCCTTGAGCCGCAGCGCCTCCTCGGTGACGCCGGGAAGTTCGTACTCCTCCTCGTCGGCTCCGGGCTCGTCGGAGAGGATGTTGCCGAACTCGTCGAAGCGCAGCGAGTGCCCCTCGAGGGCCGGGGTTTCGGCCGCCTCGGCGGCCGGCTTGGTGACGGCTTCCGGTTCCGGCTCGCGCTCGATGACGTCGCGGGGCAGGACCTCGCGCACCACCACGTGCGCGTTGGCCCCGCCGAAACCGAAGCTCGACACCCCGGCCAGCGCGTAACCGCCGTAGCGCGGCCAGTCGGTCGGCTGGTCGACGACCTTCAAATGCACGTTGTCCCAGTCGATGTACGGGCTGGGCCCGGCGAAGTTGATCGACGGCGGCAGCTTGTCGTGCTGCAGCGCCAGCACCACCTTGGCCATGCTGGCGGCGCCGGCCGCGGACTCGGTGTGGCCGATGTTGGTCTTGATCGCGGCCAGCAGCGCCGGGCGGTCGGCGGGGCGGCCCCGGCCGACGACGCGGCCCAGCGCCTCGGCCTCGATCGGGTCGCCGAGGATCGTCCCGGTGCCGTGCGCCTCGATGTAGTCCACGTTGCGCGGGTCGATGCCGGCGTCCTTGTAGGCCCGGCGCAGCACGTCGGCCTGCGCGTCCTGGTTGGGCGCGATCAGCCCGTTGGACCGGCCGTCGTGGTTGACCGCGCTGCCCGCGATCACCGCGAGGATCTGGTCGCCATCGCGGCGGGCGTCGTCGACCCGCTTGAGCACGAGCATGCCGGCGCCCTCGGAGCGGATGTAGCCGTCGGCGTCCGAGGAGAAGGACTTGATCCGGCCGTCAGGAGACAGCACCTGGCCGATCTCATCGAAGCCGAGCGTCACCGCCGGCGTGACGATCGCGTTGACGCCGCCGGCGACGGCCGCGTCGCACTCGCCGTTACGCAGCGCCTGCACCGCCTGGTGGATCGCCACCAGCGAGCTCGAGCACGCGGTGTCCACCGCGACCGAGGGCCCGCGGAAGTCGTAGAAGTAGGAGACCCGGTTGGCGATGATCGACGTCGCGGTGCCCGTGATGGCGTACGGGTGCGCCGTGGTCGGGTCGGCGACCGCCATCATGGCGTAGTCGTTGTTGGAGACGCCGACGTAGACGCCGACGGGCTTGCCACGCAGGCTCGATGCGGGGATGCGGGCCTGCTCGAGCGCCTCCCAGGTGAGCTCCAGCGCCATCCGCTGCTGCGGGTCGATGTTGTCGGCCTCGGTCTTGGCCACCGCGAAGAACTCGGAGTCGAAGCCCTTGATGTCCTTGAGGTAGCCGCCGCGGGTGCGGGCCTTCGCCATGCGCTCGGCCAGGCGCGGCTCGTCGAGGAACTCCGACCAGCGGCCCTCGGGCAGGTCGGTGATCGCGTCGCGCCCTTCGATCAGCGCCTGCCACGTCTCGTCGGGGCTGTTCATGTCGCCCGGCAGGCGGGTGGACAGGCCCACGATCGCGATGTCGACCCGCTCGGCCGGACCCTTGCGCGACCAGTCGACGACGTCGATGCCGTCGTCTTCCCTCTCGGGCTCGCCCTCGATGATGCGGGTCGCGAGCGACTCGATGGTCGGGTGCTGGAAGGCCACCGCCACCGAGAGGGTGACACCGGTCATGTCCTCGATGTCGGCGGCCATCGCCACCGCGTCCCGGGACGACAGGCCGAGCTCCACCATGGGCACCGATTCGTCGATGGCATCCGGGGACTGCCCGGTGCACCTGGCCACGTAGTTGCGCAGCCACTGCCGCATCTCGGGGATCGTCATGTCCGTCTGGGCGGGCGCGCGCGTCGCCTCGGGAAGGTTGTCGGGTAGCGAGTTCACGTCGAATTCTGTGTCAGCCATGGTTCTCGAAAAGGGTCAGTTGCCGGAGGCGAATACGGTCGGGGAGCCGATGCCGCTGCGCAGGCTGCCGTCCAGGTAGGCGGCGCGGCAGGCGCGGCGGCCGATCTTGCCGCTGGACGTGCGCGGAATCAGCCCGGCCTGGACCAGCAGCAGGTCGCGGACGGTCACGCCGTGCCGCACGGCGATGGCGGCCCGGATGTCGTCGGCGATCGGCTGGTAGTCGAGCTTGTGCGCGCCGGCGGCGCGCTCGGCGACGATGACCAGCTGCTCGGAGGTGTCCTCAGGGTCGTGCTTCAGCCCGGCGTGCGGGTTGTCGAACACCTCCCGCGGCAGCTGGTTGGCCGGCACCGAGAATGCTGCGACGTACCCGGTGCGCAGGGCCTTGTTGGCCTCCTGCGCCGAGTACTCGAGGTCCTGCGGGTAGTGGTTGCGGCCGTCGATGATGACGAGGTCCTTGATGCGGCCGGTGATATAGAGGTTGCCCTTGTGGAAGGTGCCGTAGTCGCCGGTGCGGACCCATGTCGCGTCGTCGGCCGCGCCCTCGGCGTGGGACGGGTTGGTGCGCGACTTGAGGATGTTCTTGAAGGTTTCCTGGGTTTCCTGTTCCTTGTCCCAGTAGCCGATGCCCATGTTGTTGCCGTGCAGCCAGATCTCGCCGATCTGGCCGTCGGGCAGCTCGGTGGCCGTGTCGGCGTCGACGATCACCGCCCACTCGTCGACCCCGACCACCCCGGCCGAGACCTGGGCGACGGCCTTCGGGTCGTCCTTGCCGACCTCGACGAACCGCTGCTCGTTCAGCGCATCCCGGTCTACGTGGATGACGAGCGGGGCCTCGTCCATCGGGGTGGTGGAGACGAACAGCGTCGCCTCGGCGAGGCCGTAGGACGGCTTGATCGCCGACTCCCGCAGCCCGTACGGCGCGAACGCCTCGTAGAACTTGCGCATCGACGCCGGGGACACCGGCTCGCTGCCGTTGAGGACCGCCTTGACGTTGCTCAGGTCCAGCGGGGGCTCGCCGTCCCTGGGCGTGCCGCGGTTGGCGGCGTGCTCGAACGCGAAGTTCGGTGCGGCCGAGTAGACCTCGCCGTCGTCGTCGGAGGTGCGCGCCATCGCGCGGATCCAGCGGCTGGGCCGGCGGACGAATGCGGCCGGCGTCATGAACGTCATGTGATGGCCGAACACCGGCGACAGCAGGACCGTGATCAGGCCCATGTCGTGGAAGAACGGCAGCCAGGACACGCCGCGGGAGTTCTCACCCGCATTCACGGACAGGGAGTCGAGCACCTGCACCACGTTGGTGGGGAGGTTCCGGTGGGTGATCTTGACCCCGGTCGGCGTCCGCGTGGAGCCCGACGTGTACTGCAGGTAGGCGATGGTCTCCGGGTTGGACGTCGGTTGCTGCCACGTGGTGGCGACCTCGTCGGGCACCGCGTCGACCGCGATGACGCGCGGCCGGTCCTTGGCGGGGCGGCTGCGGAAGAACTTGCGGACGCCCTCGGCGGAGTCGCTGGTGGTCAGGATCGTCGACGGCGTGCAGTCGTCGAGCACCGCGTGCAGCCGCCCGACGTGGCCCGGCTCGGCCGGGTCGAACAGGGGCACCGCGATCCGGCCGGCGTAGAGGGTGCCGAAGAAGGCGTTGAGGTATTCCAGGTTCTGCGGGCACAGGAGGGCGACGCGGTCGCCCTCCTGGGTCACCTGCTGGAGCCGGGCGGCCACGGCGCGGTTGCGCTGGCTGAACTCCCGCCAGGTCTGGTCGCGCGCGACGCCGTCGCGCTCGGTGGAGAAGTCGAGGAATCGGTAGACCAGCCTGTCCCCGCGCACCGACGCCCACCGCTCGACGTGGCGGGCCAGGTTGAGGTTGTCCGGGAACCGGATCTTCCCATTCGTGATGAATGGGTTGTGGTACGCCATACCGATCTCCTGTCGCAACGGTGCCAGGTCGGCCATGCCGACTTCACATCTGCGTCGGCTGCGCCGACCGTCTACCTCTCCGTGTCGGCCGCGCCGACCGTTCTCCCCGCGCCCGGGCCAGCCTACGCACGTCGCCGGTCTGCGAGGCGCCGGTCGTTACCCGGTGTGGGCCGCAACAAACGTCGCGTCTTTCTTAAATTCTTCTTAATGTTACGGGGCCGCCCGCGGCACACCAAATCACAAGGTACCGCCGATACCGCCTTGTGAGCCGATAGCTATTGGTATGTCATCCGTGTTTGGGGTGAGGCGCGTTCGCGATGAGTCCGTGCGCCCAGTTGAGCGTCCAGTCGGTCGCCGGAGCACCGTCCAGGCTCCAGCACTGGGTGGTGCCGTAGAGCGCGTGGACCGGCTGCCCCGCCCCGCCGGCCAGCGTGTTCAGGGTGGCGGGCAGGTTGGCGATGCTGAACGCCTCCTGCGGTGCGGCGCAGATCAGGTCACCCGGCGCGCAGATCTCGTTGGTCTTGCCGTTGAGGGCGCCGAAGCCGCCCGGCCGCGCGCCCGTCATCGTCAGGCCGAGCCCGGACAGCACGGGCACCTCGTGCAACGTGACCTCGGCGCCCTGCCCCGGCGGGTTGGGTCCGACGTCGTCGCCCACACCCTCCTGCCGGCGGCCGTCGGCGATCAATGTCACACCGAGCACCAGGTCGTCGTCGACGGGTCCGCGCCCGTTGCCGATGTCGCTGGCGATGTCGCCCATGATCACCGCGCCCTGCGAGAACCCCATCAGCACGTAGCTGGTCAGCGGGCACTTGGCGTTCATGTCGGTGATCGCCTGGGTGGTCGCACGGGTGCCCTCGGTCCGGCTCTCGTTGTACGACATCTGCGGGTCGCCGCTGAGCGGGTTGTGGAACTGCGCCGTGTAGGGGGTGGTGTACGTCTGCAGGCGCGACGACGGGAACTCGCCTGCCAGCTGCGCGGTCACCTTGTGCAGCAGCGCGTTCGGGAACTGCCCGGGGTTGACGGGATCGTCCTGCGGCGACGACTCCCACGTCCCTGGGACGTTGACCAGGTAGACGTCCGGGCAGGAGGCGTCCTGCGACGCCGGGCGCGGCTTGTGCGGATGGGTCGTCGTCGACGACGGCGGCAGCACGCCCGGCGGCACCGCGCTCGGCGGTGTCTCCTTGCTGCGCAGCAGGACGACCGCGGCCCAGATGACCAGCATCACCACGGCGGCCACGGTCAGGGCGGCCACCCACGCGAGAGTTCGGTGGCGCTTACGCCGTGCGTTGGTGGCCATGTTCTCCTGCTGGCAGCGTCGGTGGGTCGCAGCGAGGCGGCCGTTGCGCGCTCTGCTGCACGCTCTACACGGTACCGGCTTGCCGGAGGGTGCCGTCCGCGCGCGCGGGCGCACAGCGGCCAGGCGGCAATCGCCGAGCGCCGCGGATCACGACCGCGGCGGCAACCGTCCGACGCGCGCCCGGCTAGCGGATCGCGCCGACGATGTCACCCGACATGGCACCCAGCTGACCCGACCACGGGCCCCACCCGTTGTCGCCGCCCGGGAAGTCGAAGTGGCCGTTGTGCCCGCCGACGCTGCGGTACTGCTGATAGAAGGACATGCCCGTCCCCGTCACCTGGTCCGGCACGCCCAGCACAGCCGCGGGGTCACTGGCCCCGCCCTTGGCCGACCACACCCACACGCGCGTGTTGTTCTGCGCCAGCAGCGACGCGTGCACCCACGGGTCGTGCCACTTCCACCGGCCCAGCTGCGGGGCTCCCCACATGCCGTTGCCGTCGACGCCGCCGAACTGCTGCAGACCGGCCAGGATCGCGCCGTTGACCGTCGTCTCCGACGGGTACAGGAAGCCGGACAGCGAGCCGGCGTAGCCGAACCGGTCGGGGTGGAAGGCCGCGAGCGCCATCGCGCCGTAGCCGCCCTGCCCGGCGCCCACGGCGGCGTGCCCGCCGGGGGCCAGGCCCTTGTTGGCGGCCAGCCAGCTGGGCAGCTCGTTGGACAGGAAAGTGTCCCACTGCTTGGAGCCGTCCTGCTCCCAGTTGGTGTACATGCTGTACGCGCCGCCGGCGGGCGCCACCACCGAGATGCCCTTACCGGCCAGGGTGTTCATCGCGTTGCCGGCGGTCACCCAGTTGCTGACGTCGGGAGCGGCGTCGAAGGGGTCGAGCAGGTACACCGCGTGCGGGCCACCGGCCATGAAGGCGACCGGGATGTCGCGGCCCATGGCGCCCGACGGGACCATCAGGGTCTCGTAGCCCGCCGCTCTGGCCTTGCCGACGGCCCCCACCGTCACGGTCAGTGCCGCCAGCGCGACCGACAACGCGGCCACGCCGAATATCCGCACCAGCGCCGACACACCCCGCACGACCCTCATGTCCACCCTCCATCGTCTAGTCGCTGTGAGCACACTAGCCAGGCCCGGATCGAACCCGGTTCGCAGGGTAGTGAAATAGACCACACCGCCACATGGCCAAACAGACTGACGGCGGCGATCCGGGTGGATCGCCGCCGTCAGTCGTTTGATACGAGTTAGCCGCCCTGACTCTGGTTCCCGGCGTTGCTTGCCGTCGCCGGCCCCGCGCCCGGGGTGGCGCCCAGCGCCGACTGCAGGTCGGGCTTCATCGCGTTGAGCTGCGCGCCCCAGTACGGCCAGTCGTGCGTGCCGTTGGCGTCGAAGTTGAACACCGCGTTGTGACCACCGGCCGCGTTGTAGGCGTCCTGGAACTTCAGGTTGGACGTCCGCACGAAGCCCTCGAGGAACTTCGCGGGCAGGTTGTCGCCACCGAGGTCGGACGGCTTGCCGTTACCGCAGTAGATCCAGATGCGGGTGTTGTTCGCGACCAGCTTGCCCACCTGAAGCGACGGGTCGTTGCGCTGCCACGCGGGGTCGCTCGACGGGCCCCACATGTCGTCCTTCTTGTAGCCACCGGCGTCGCCCATGGCCAGGCCGATCAGCGACGGGCCCATGCCCTGCGACGGGTCCAGCAGCGCCGACAGCGAGCCGGCGTACACGAACTGGTTCGGGTGGTAGGCCGCCAGGATCAGCGCCGACGAGCCGGCCATCGACAGACCGACGGCAGCGCTGCCGGTCGGCTTGACCTGCTTGTTGGCGGCCAGGTACGACGGCAGCTCGCTGGTGAGGAACGTCTCCCACTTATAGGTGGTGCAGCCGGCCTTACCGCAGGCGGGCTTGTACCAGTCGGAGTAGAAGCTCGACTGGCCGCCGACCGGCATCACCACGGCGATGCCGGACTGGTTGTACCACTCGAACGCCGGGGTGTTGATGTCCCAGCCGTTGAAGTCGTCCTGCGCGCGCATGCCGTCGAGCAGGTACAGCGCGGGTGCGTTCGCTCCACCGCTTTGGAACTGGACCTTGATGTCGCGGCCCATGCCCGCGGACGGAACCTGCAGGTACTCCACCGGCAGGCCGGGACGCGAGAACGCCCCCGCGGTCGCGGAGCCCCCCACGACGCCGATCAAGCCCGGCAGCAGGGCCGCACCGGCGGCGCCCACCGCGAGCCGTCGTGGCATACGTGCCACGGCGCCGCGCAACCTGTCAACAAGCGTCATCCTTGCTTCCTCATCCTTTCGGCGCGCCCTTCACCCGGACGCATGTCGAAATTGGGTCGTACTGCAAACGCTCGACGCAATGCCCGTCAAACCCCGCAGTGCCCGTGTAGTCAACCACACCATCGGCCAACCTCTCTCATCGAGCCCGCGGCCCAAACCGTCGATCGGCCCTTGCTACCCAACGATTTCGCGGTCAAACACGTGTCCAAAAAAGAGCGTTTCCGCATGTGCCGGGCCATCGATGACCGCTGGTGAGACGCCAATTGTGAAGTTGCTGTCAATGTTTCGGACGTGCGGTGTCAGCGTGAATTGAATCTCTGTCGAAAATTCTTCTGCGCGGCCCTCATTCGCGCTCATTCGCGGGGCGGCGGCGGGATCGTCTCGGGCACCGGGAGCCCGCACCTGGCGAGCTCGTAGAGCGGCACGCGGTCGATTCGGTACTTGGTGAACGAATAGGCGTTCACCAGGTTGGACAGGAATCGGTGCGGGGTCATCGGGGCCCGCACCGAACTCAGCACCGCCTTGGTCTCGGGGCATTGCAGCGCCACGACCGCCTGCGCCACCCAGTTCGCGTCCAGGTAGCCCGGAATGCCCGGCGGCAGCTTCACCCATGGGCCGTCCGCGATCACCCAGTCCGGGAAGAGGTTCTTGTCGTGGCCGATGCGGCCGTGCTTCAGCCTCTCCGTGTGCTGGGCCAGCGGATTGGCCAGACCGATCTGGTCGATCACGCGGACGTCGAGCCCAACGTTCATGCCGACCATGCCGAGATTGGTGAAAAACACTGTGTGTTGCGGCTTTTGGGGCGGGCTACCCGGGGCCGGCGGCAACATCGGCACCAGGTCCCACTGCGTGTAGTTGCCCGACGGCAGCAGCAACGCCCCGTCCGGGGTGTTGTCGATCGCGGTGATGATCGCCGCCATCCGCGGGTAGTCGAGGTAGTCGGTGGCCGTCAGGGGGTGCGCGTGGCCGGTTGCCTGCGCGTAGAAGCGGCGCTCGTCGACGATGCCGGAGTAGCTGACGTGGGTGGCGTCGTCACCCATCCCGGGGGAGTTGGCCGCCCACAGCGACCAGCCGGCGACCGCCAGCCACAGCACCCCCGCTGCCCCGGCCACCCAGTACCCCGTCTCGCGGGAGTAGTCCTTGCCGTCGGGGATCAGCACCGGGATGACGGCCACGGGGGCCAGCAGACAGAACAGCGGCGCCAGCAACACCCGACCGTGCATGAAGTCGCCGCCCTGGCGGATCCAGTACAGCCCCTGCAACAGCCCGCTGACGAGGACGAACGCCACCACGGCCGGCGGGCTCTGCACGGCCCGGGCCGCCCGCCCGTAGTCCGGCGCCGCGAGGGGCCGCAGGAACGACGGCCGGCGCCGCGCGGCGGTCACGAGCACCCCCAGCGGCACGAGCAGCACGAGCGGCACCCACACCGCATACGGCGCGTCGAAGTTGGCGAGATAGGTCATGCCCTGCGACCACTTGTCGCCCGCGGCGTCCTTGGCCAGCGCCGTGCCGGGCACCAGCAGGCCGTAGTAGCCCATACGGAAGATCTGGTAGGAGACCGGCAGCAGCCCCCCGGCCACCACGACGAGCAGGCGCCGCCGCCAGGTGCGCGCCGCGACCAACATCATGATCAGCGCGAGGCCGCCCATCAGGGCCAGTTCGGGTCGGACGAGGACGCTGAAACCGGCGACGAACGCCAGCGCCCCGACGAACACGCGGCTGTCGGCGCGGCCCCGCAGCGGCTGCGACCAGCACACCATCATCCACCAGAGCAGCCCCAGATACGCCAGCGTCAGCCCGCTCTCCAGCCCCGAGGTGGCGAAATCCCGAGCCGGCGGCAGCGCGATGTAGACGAGCGCGCCGGCGGGCAGCATGACCGCCCGGCGGCCCCGCAGGCTGGGCGCGAACAGCCGGCCGGTGCCCAGCATGAGCAGCGCGACGCCGACCACCGAAAGGGTGAGGGCCAGCGTCAGCGCCACGTACTCCATGCGCATGGACCCGCCCACCCAGCTCCCGGCGTACATCAGGTACGTCCACGCGGTGGAGGTGTTGGCCTCCACCCGTTCGCCCTGGTTGAACACCGGGCCGTTGCCGGCCAGCAGGTTGCGCACGGTGCGCAGCACGATCAGCCCGTCGTCGGCGATCCACCGCCGCTGCCAGGCGCCCCACGCGAACAGCGCGCAGACCACCGCCACGCTGATCCACAGGCTGATGCGCACCATGGTGGCGTACGGGAACAGGGGCCGTACCACTCGCCTGACCACCGGCCGACGCCGCGGCCCCCCGACCCACGGGGCCTTCAGGTCGGCGCTAGCCGAAGGCAACGGCGGCTCCCACGGTCGCGATCCAGGCCAGCGCCAGCAGCTGCAGGACCCGGTCGCGCAGTGCGATGTCCTCGGGCTCCCCGGCCAGCCCGCCGTCGACGTCGACCGCGTAGCGCAGGATCGCGATGGTGAACGGCACCATGGACACCACGAACCAGCCCGCCTCGCCGTGTTCGCGCTCGAACGCCCACAGTCCGTAGCACAGCACCACCGCGGTGGCCGACATCGTCCAGACGAATCGCAGATAGGTGCTGGTGTAGCTCTCCAGCGACTTGCGGATCGCCGCGCCGGTGCGCTCGGCCAATTGCAGCTCGGCGTACCGCTTGCCCGCCACCATGAACAGCGACGCGAACGCCGCCATCAGCAGGAACCACTGCGACAGATGGGTGGCGGTCGCCGCGCCACCGGCGATGGCCCGCAGAAGATACGCCGAGGACACGATGCAGATGTCCATCACCGCCTGATGCTTGAGCCCGAAGCAGTAGCCCAGCTGCATGGCGATGTAGACGGCCATCACCACCGCGAGGTCCGGCGTCAACCACCACGAGACCGCCAGGGACGCCACCCCCAGGACGACGGCGAGGGTGTAGGCCAGCCATTCGGGGACCACGCCGGCGGCGATCGGGCGGAACCGCTTAGTGGGGTGCTCGCGGTCCGCCTCGACGTCGCGGACGTCGTTGACCAGGTACACCGCGGAGGCCGCCAGGCTGAACACCACGAAGGCCAACGACACCTGCATCGCCAGGGGGCCGAAGTCGTAGTGGTATCCGCGGCCGGCGGCGCTGAGCGGCGCGGCCAGCACGAGCACGTTCTTCACCCATTGCCGTGGGCGGATCGCCTTGACCACCCCGACGATCAGGTTGGACGGCGGCCCGACGACGACGTCCTCACTCATCCGGCGCAACCCCTTTCGAAGCGACCCGCGACCCCGGCTACGGCGGCGCCGAGGGCGACGCCGACGGCCACGTCGCTGGGATAGTGCACGCCCAGCACCATCCGCGACACCGCCATGGGCGGGACGAGGACCGCGGCGCACATTCCCGGCGGCAGCCCGGCGGCCCGACCGAACAGGATCGCCGCGGCGGTGGTCGACGTGGCGTGCGCCGACGGGAAGCTCAGCCGGCTCGGGGTGCCGACGTTCACCGCGACGGCCGGATGATGCGGACGCTCGCGTCGCACCACCCGCTTGACCAGCACGGCGGCCGCGTGCGCCGCGGGCGGCCCCGCCCCGGCGACCAGCCACTCCCGGCGCCGGGCAGGCACCAGCAACGCGCCGAGCAGCGCCACGGCGACCCAGCCCACACTGTGTTCGCCGAAGTGCGACAGCCCCCGCGCGACGGTCAGCACGCCCGGACGGTCGGCCACCGCGGCCTGAACGGCGACCAGCGCGGCCACTTCGCCGCTCGGGGGCGCCGGGTCAGGCATGTTTCGGCTCTTTGGCGGCGGGCGGGTCGGCTGCGGAGAAGAGCACCGCCTCCCACTTCTGCTTGCTGGACAGCACGGGCAGCGCCTCGCGGTACACCCTGCGCATCTCGTCGAACCGGGCGGCCAGCAGCCGCTGCCGGCGCAGCGAGGAGAGCAGCAGCGCCATCATCTTGCGCCGGTCGCGCTGGCGGTACACCACCCCGCACCCGTCGGCGGTCGTCACGGTCACGCCGTCGACCGTGCACAGCCGGAACCAGCGCGCGTCCTGAGTCGCCACGTTGTACTCCGGCCGCCGGTGCGCCTCGGGGTCGGCCTTGGTCATGTTGTGCAGGATGCCGCGGGCCAACCGGTAGCCGATGGACATCGGATTCACGGGCGGCTTCATCGCCTTGGTCCGCTGCAGCGGCGGCGGCAGCTCGCTGGCCGCCGGCAGCACGACCGCGTCCGGGTATTCCTTGCGCAGCCGGTGCACCTCCGGCAGCGCGGATTCCAGGATCGAGAAGATGTGCTCGGGGCCGGCCAGGAAGTCGTCGATCGCCTTGTTCTGGATCGCCACCGTCGAATACTCAAGGCAGGCAAGGTGTTTCAGCGTCGCCTTGAGGTGGCTGCGCACCAGGCCGGTGACGTCGCCGTCCCAGTGCATCGCCGCGACCACCAGCCGGTTGCGCAGGTGGAAGTAGGCCTGCCAGTCGATGGCGTCGTCCTTGTCGCTCCATGCCATGTGCCAGATCGCGGCGCCGGGCAGCGTGACGGTCGGGTAGCCGTGCTCGGCCGCCCGCAGCCCGTAGTCGGCGTCGTCCCACTTGATGAACAGCGGCAGCGGCTGTCCCAGCTCCTCGGCGACCTGGCGGGGGATCATGCACGTCCACCAGCCGTTGTAGTCGACGTCGATCCGCCGGTGCAGCAGCTTGCTGCGAGAGTTGTTGTCGTTCAACGGGTATTCGGCGAAGTCGTGGTCGTATTCGGCGTGCGGCGCGGCGGTCCACATGAAGTTCGACCGGTTGACGACCTCGCCCATGATGTGCAGGTGCGAGGGCTCCTGCAGGTTGAGCATCTGGCCGCCGACGAGCATGGGCGTCTTGGCGAAGCGGTGCATCGCGAGCACCCGCAGGATCGAGTCCGGCTCGATGCGGATGTCGTCGTCCATGAACAGGATCTGTTGGCAGTCGGTGTTTTTCAGCGCCTCGTACATCACCCGGCTGTAACCGCCCGAGCCGCCGAGGTTGGGCTGGTCGTGGATGGTCAGGCGATTGCCCAGGCGGGCCGCCGCGGCGGGGAAGTCGGGATGGTCGCGCACCTTCCGGACGCCCTGGTCGGGCACGATCACCGCGCCGATGACCTCGTCGACCAGCGGGTCGGCGGTGAGCTCGGCCAGCGCGTTGGCGCAGTCCGCAGGGCGGTTGAAGGTCGGGATGCCGACCGCGATGTTGGCCTTGACCGGCGGGGCCTCGGTGGCGTACCACCCGCCGCTGACCAGCGTGACCTTGGTGTCGGTGGTGATGTCGAACCAGATCCAGCCGCCGTCCTCGAACGGCTTGAGCGCGACCTCGATCTCGACGACTTGGGCCTCGTCCGAGGGCTGGTCCCCGCCGCCGCCGAACTGGCGGCCCTCGACGAAGATGCGGGCGCCCGTGGCCTTGGTGCGGTAGACGTCGACGCGGCCGGCGCCCGTCACCTCGACGCGCAGCACCACGGACTGGCAGATCGACCAGCGGCGCCAGTAGCTGGCGGGGAACGCGTTGAAGTAGGTGGCGAACGACACCTCGGACTCGGCACCGATCTGCAGGGACGTGCGGCTGGTCGCGTGCGCGCGCCGCGCGTTGGTGGTCGACTCCTCGAGGTAGAGCTTGCGCACGTCCAGGGGCTCACCCGGACGCGGCAGGATGATTCGGGACAACAGACTCACCGCGGGCATCAGACCCCCTCCCCCGCCAGGGCCGCCCCGTCGCGCAGGTGCGGCGCCAGGACGTTGTCGTACATGTTCAATGCGCTGGCGATGGCCATGTGCATGTCCAGATATTGGTAGGTGCCCAGTCGCCCGCCGAACAGCACCTTCGCGTTCGCCGTCTCGGCCTTCGCCCGCGCCCGGTACGCGGCCAGCACGGCGCGGTCGGCCTCGGTGTTGATCGGATAGTAGGGCTCGTCGTCGTCGCCCGCGAACCGGGAGTACTCCCGCATGATCACCGTCTTGTCGGTCGGGTAGTCGCGCTCGGGATGGAAGTGGCGGAACTCGTGGATGCGTGTATAGCGCACGTCGAGGTCGTTGTAGTTCATCACCGGCGTGCCCTGGAAGTCGCCGATGGGCAGCACGTCGACCTCGAAATCCAAAGTGCGCCAGCCGAGCCGGCCGTCGGCGTAGTCGAAGTAGCGGTCCAGCGGGCCCGTGTAGACGACGGGCGCGTCCGGGCTGTCGGCCCGCAGCTGGTCGCGGACGTCGAACCAGTCGGTGTCCAGCCGCACCTCGATGCGGTCGTCGGCGGCCATGTTCTGCAGCCACGCGGTGTAGCCGTGCACCGGCAGGCCCTCGTAGGTGTCGGAAAAGTACCGGTTGTCGAAGGTGTAGCGCACCGGCAGCCGGGTGATGTTCGCCGCGGGCAGCTCCTTGGGGTCGGTCTGCCACTGCTTGGCGGTGTAGCCCTTGACGAACGCCTCGTAGAGCGGGCGGCCGATCAGTGAGATCGCCTTCTCTTCGAGGTTCTGCGCGTCGGCCGTGTCGATCTCGGCGGCCTGCTCGGCGATGAGCTGCCGGGCGTCCTGAGGGCTGAAGTACTTGCCGAAGAACTGCGACACCAGTCCCAGTCCCATGGGGAACTGGTAGGCCTGCCCGTTGTGCATCGCGAACACGCGGTGCTGATAGTTGGTGAAGTCGGTGAACTGGCGCACGTAGTCCCACACCCGCTTGTTCGAGGTGTGGAAGAGGTGCGCGCCGTACTTGTGGACCTCGATCCCGGTCTGCGGCTCGGCCTCGGAATAGGCGTTTCCGCCGATGTGCGGACGCCGATCCACCACCAGCACGCGCTTGCCCAGTTGGGTCGCCACGCGCTCGGCAATGGTCAGGCCGAAGAATCCGGAGCCGACGACGAGGAGGTCGAAACGAGAAGTCATCGGTTGCTTAGGGTATCCGACGGCGCGGGCCTAACCCATTTGGCGAGCCTGGGGAGTCGGCTCCGGTCCGGGGAGTATGGACGCCGGGCCCGGTCTGCGGCCATCACGGTCGGGGTCGCAATTGCCTCACGATTCGATCTCGTCACTCTAGTCACAGGATTCTCACTCGTACCATCAACTCTGTGTGGTTCATGCCGGACAGGACAGGCAGGCCGACAAACAGAGTGAGCCGACACAACACATGAGATTGAGGAGACTTCCGTGCCGAACCGACGCCGACGCAAGCTTTCGACAGCCATGAGCGCGGTCGCCGCCGTGGCAGTCGCGAGTCCGTGCGCATACTTCCTTGTCTACGAGTCGACCGGCGCGACCAAGCCGGCCGAGCACCACGAGTTCAAGCAGGCGGCGGTCATGTCCGACCTGCCGGGCGAGCTGATGGGCGCTCTGTCGCAGGGTCTGTCGCAGTTCGGGATCAACCTGCCGCCGGTGCCCGCGCTGAGCGGCGGGACCGGTGCCACCACGCCGGGCCTGACCAGTCCGGGCCTGGGGACTCCCGGCCTGGGCACCCCCGGCCTGACCAGCCCCGGTTTGACCAGCCCCGCGCTGACCAGCCCCGGCCTGGCCCCGACGACCCCGGGCCTGACCTCGCCGTCCGCCCTGCCGCCGACAACCCCGGGTGGGGCCGCGACGGCGCCGGGCGTCACCACCCCGGCCGCCGGGCTCAACCCGGCGCTGTCCAACCCCGGTCTGACCAGCCCGGCGGGCGTCGCCCCCGGCGCGGGAGCCGCCACCCTCGCCCCCAGTGAGGTGCCGATCGACTCCCAGACCGGCCTGGACCCGGGCGCGGGCGGCACCTACCCGATCATCGGCGACCCGTCGACGCTGGGCGGCGCTTCGCCGATCGGCAGCGGCACCGGCCTCGGTGGCGGCGGCGGCAACGGCGGCGGTGGCGGCGGTGGCCTGATCAACGACGTCATGCAGGCCGCCAACCAGCTGGGTGCCAGCCAGGCGATCGACCTGCTCAAGGGCCTGGTGATGCCGGCGATCATGCAGGGCGTCCAGCACGGCGCCGCCGGAGCCCCGGCAGCCGCCGGTGCCCTGCCGGGTGCCGCCGGTGCCCTGCCCGGCGCGGCCGGTGCCCTCCCGGGTGCCGCCGCCGGTGCCCTGCCGGCCGCGGCCGGCGCCGCCGGTGCGCTGCCGCACGCCGCGGGCGCCCTCCCGGGTGCGGCCGCCGGTGCCCTTCCCGGTGCCGCCGCCGCCCTGCCGGGTGCGGCGGGTGCCGCCGGGGCTCTCCCGGGGGCGGCCGCCGGCGCCCTCCCTGCCGCAGCGGGTGCCGCCGGCGCCCTGCCGGCGGCCGCCGGTGCCCTCCCGGCACCGACCCTTCCGCCCGTCTAACTCCACCGGACCCGTCACCAGACGGCACCGCAGAGCGCATGGACTTCGGAACCCAGCAAACCCCCTCTGCGGTGCCGTCGACGCACGTTCGGGCTCTTTTCACGCCCAAGACCGTGTCGTCACAGAAATAACACTAGACACATGAGTAACATCAGCTGGTGTCCCGCAGTCGCGCGCCGACGATGTTGCTCACCGCAGTCGCGGCGACCGTCGTCATCGTCTCCTGGGCGGCCGGAGCAACCCGCGGTCACCGCGCCCCCGAGCCGACCCGCGCCCGCGACACCCAACTCGCCGAGCAGCCGCTGACCGGGCTCGGCGCCGGCGTGACGGTGCGCGAGCTCAGCCAGCCGACCCCCTTCTCGCTCGTCGCCCTCACCGGCGACCTCGCCGGCACCTCCACGCGGGTCCGCGCGAAGCGCCCCGACGGCTCGTGGGGGCCCTGGTACCAGACCGAGTACGAGACGGCGGCCCCGGATTCCCCGGCCGGCGCCGACGCGCCGGCGGGAGACCCCCAGGAGGGGCCGCGGAGCACCGACCCGGTGTTCGTCGGCACCACCACCACGGTGCAGGTCGCCGTCACGCGCCCGCTGGACGCCGCGGTGACCGCGCCCGCCGCGCCGCCCCCGGACGGCCTGGGCTACCGGCCGGCGTCCCGGGAGCAGCCCTTCGGGCAGAACATCTCGGCGATCCTCATCTCCCCGCCGCAGGCCCCTGTCGAAACGCACTGGACGCCACCGGCGGGGGTCCTGATGCCGGGGCAGGCGCCGCCGATCATCAGCCGGGCGGAATGGGGCGCCGACGAATCGCTGCGATGCGGAACGCCCCAGTACGACAACGGGGTTCGCGCCGCCGTCATCCACCACACCGCCGGCAGTAACGACTATTCCCCGCTGGAATCCGCCGGCATCGTCAAGGCGATCTACACCTATCACAGCAAGACGCTGGGGTGGTGCGACATCGCCTACAACGCGCTGGTCGACAAGTACGGCCAGGTGTTCGAGGGCAGCGCGGGCGGTCTCACCAAGGCCGTCGAGGGCTTCCACACCGGCGGTTTCAACCGCAACACCTGGGGCGTGGCGATGATCGGCAACTTCGACGACGTGCCGCCGACACCGATCCAGCTGCGCACCGTGGGCCGGCTGCTCGGCTGGCGTCTGGGCCTCGACGGCGTCGACCCCAAGGGCACCGTCGCCCTCGAGTCGGCCGGCAGCCACTACACCACCTTCCCCGCGGGCGCCACGGCGACGCTGCCGACGATCTTCACCCACCGCGACGTCGGGAACACCGACTGCCCGGGCAACGCCGCCTACGCGCTGATGGACGAGATCCGCGACGTCGCATCGCATTTCAACGACCCGCCCGAAGAGCTGATCAAGGCCCTGCAGGGCGGCGCGATCTACGAGCGCTGGCAAGAACTCGGCGGCATGAACAGCGTGCTGGGCGCGCCGACCTCCCCCGAGGACAGCGGGGAGGGCGACTCCCGCTACGTCACGTTCGCCAGGGGCGCGATGTACTGGTCGCCGGTGACCGGCGCGCAGCCCGTCACCGGCGCCATCTATGACGCCTGGGCGTCACTGAGCTACGAGCGCGGTCCGCTCGGGCTGCCGACCAGCGCGGAAATCCAAGAGCCGCTGCAGATCACGCAGAATTTCCAGCACGGCACCCTGAACTTCGAACGGCTCACGGGGAACGTCACCGAGGTCGTAGACGGCATCACCACACCGCTCTCGACGCAATCCCCGAGCGGTCCGACCGTGCCGCCCGAACACTTCTCGCTGCCCGCGCACCCCGGCGCCTGAACGGACACTACTGTAGCCTCCTGTGCCCGAGACGCCTTACCTGACGATCGATCTCGATCGGGTGCGCGGTAACTTCCGTGCATTGCGGGCCCTGCTCCCCGAGGCCCGGATCCGGTACGCGGTCAAGGCCAATCCCGCCGATCCGGTATTGCGACTGCTGGCCGCCGAGGGTGCCGAATTCGACGTGGCGTCATCCGGTGAGATCGCCGCGTGCGCCTCGGCAGGCATCGAGGGACGTCTGCTGGCGTTCGGCAACACGATCCGTAAACCGTCGACGGTGGCCGCGGCGTGGTCGGCCGGCGTGCGGCGGTTCGCGTTCGACACCGAGGACGGCGCGACGGCGCTCGCCCGACACGCCCCCGGGGCGCGGGTGGAATGCCGCATCGCTCCGGCATTCCCGGCGTCGGTCACCCCGTTCGGGCACAAATTCGGTTGTGACCCGGCGGCCGCCGCGGGGCTGCTCGATCACGCCCGTCGGCTCGGCCTCCGCCCGGACGGCGTCTGCTTCCATGTCGGCTCGCAGCAGCTGGACCCGGCGGCCTGGGGGCTCGGAATACGCAGCGCCGCAGACATATTCGACGCGGTCGAGGGGCTGGCGACACTCAACGTGGGGGGCGGGTTTCCCGTCGCGTATGCCACCGGCGCGCCGCCACTCGAAGCGTTCGCCGACTCCATCCGATCGGCGCTGGAGCTCTGCTTCGGGGGCCGGCAGCCGACGCTCGTGGTGGAACCCGGGCGGGCCCTCGTCGCGTCGGCCGGCACGATCGACTGCGAGGTGGCGTCCACGCGGACCGGCACCGACGGCAGGCGCTGGGTGTACCTGGACGTCGGCCGCTACGGGGGCCTGGCCGAGACGGAGAACGAGTACATCCGCTACCGGTTGCGCAGCGACCGTGACGGCGATCCGACTGACGACGCGGTGGTCGCGGGTCCGACGTGCGACGGGGACGACGTGCTCTACCGGAGCTACCCACTGCCGGTGACGCTGCGACCCGGCGACCACGTCCGCATCGAGGGCGCCGGCGCGTACACCGCCAGCTACGCGTCGGCGGCCTTCAACGGAATTGCTCCGCTGCCAACCTATTTCGTCGCCGAGGGGGCACCTTGGGCGGCCCCCCGCGACATCGTCGAACCGCTGGCCCCCGGGCTTACCCGGCACTGGCGCCTTGACGAGGTCCTCTGCGACGTGCGCACCGACTTCCAGCACCTGGTGATCGGCCGCACGGCCCAGGGCGTCGGCCTGTTCAGCGACGGGGAGCGCCAGAGCACCGAGCTGAGCCAGCTCGTCTATCACGAGGCGTTGCTCGTCCCCGCGCTGCTGTTGGCGGATCGGATCGAGCGCGTCCTCGTCATCGGGTCCGGCGAGGGCGTGGTGAGCCAGCTGGCGGTGGCCGCCGGCGCCACGCGCGTCGACCACGTCGACATCGACGCAGAGGCGGTCCGGCTGTGCGCCGAGCACCTGCCGTACGGCTACTCGGTGGACGAATTGCGCCGCGCCGAGCAGGGTTTGGGGCCGGTCACCGTGCACTACCGCGACGGCTGGAGCTTCGTCGAGCAATCCAGGACGCGCTACGACATCGTGGTGGTCGACCTGCCCGACGAGCGCACCGGCCCCGCTCAGCACAACCGGCTCTACGACGCCGACTTCCTCGAGCGCTGCCGCGACATCGGCGGCGTCGTGACCGCCCAGGCCGGGTGCCCGACGCTCTGGCGCAGCGAATCGCTGCGCCGGTCGTGGCGGCGCTTCGGCGAGACCTTCGGGACCGTCGTCTACTTCGGCAGCGACGAGCACGAGTGGGCGTTCCTGTCGGGCATGCCCGGGCATACCGGGGACCCGGTCGCGACGATGCGCGCGCGGTTGCCGTCGTTGCCCTACCGGCCGCACACCGTGGACGCCGTGTCGCTCGGGGCGGCCACGATTCCGCCGAAGACCCTTCGGGGTTTGCCAGATGTGTGGGGCCCGTCACAGTAGGCTTGGACTCACTTGCTGGTTCGTGGAGGGGAGACGGCCATGTCGTTCGTGCTCACAGCACCGGACCTGTTGACATCGGCGGCGGGAGACCTGGCGAACATCGGCTCCGGACTGCAGGAGGCGACCGCGGCGGCGGCCGGGCCCACCACCGGGGTGGTCGCCGCGGCCCAGGACGAGGTCTCGGTCGCCGTGTCGCGCCTGTTCGGCACCTTCGGCCAGGAGTTCCAGGCCATCACCACCCAAGCGGCGGCGTTACACGACGAGTTCGTGCGCGTGCTGATCGGCAGCGCGGCGGCCTACCTGAGCACCGACCTCGCCAACGCCGAACAGAACCTGCTCGGCGCCGCGACGGTGCCCCTCACCGGCGCGGCCGCGGCCGCCGCGCCCGGTGACGCCTACGTGCAGCTTTTCGCCCACACCGAAGCCAACCTGCAGTCCCTCTTCGGCGCCTGGGGGGCCAACCCGTTCCCGTTCCTGCGCCAGGTGATCGCCAACCAGATCGGCTACTTGCAGCAGATCGCGGCGACACTCAACTACACGATCCAGAACTTCCCCGCGATCGTGGCCAACCTGCCGGCAACCACCCAGGCCGGCATTCAGCAACTGCTCGCCGCCAACCCGTTGACTTTCGCCGAGCAGTTCATCGCCACCCAGATCGGTTTCGGCCAGGAGTTGGTGACGTCGCTGGGCAACATGGCAACCGACCTCGTGAACGGGTTTCCCGCCTTCCGGGCGGGGCTTGGAGTGGCGTTGCAGGCGTGGCTTGCCGGCGACTACTTCGGTGCGGTGAACGACGTGGCGCAGGCCTTCGGAAACCTCTTCGTCACCGGAGCCAATCCCGGCCCGGTCGCGCTTGATCTGGCTATCAACTTCCCCGATGTCACCGTCACTGCGGGGGTGAGTCCCACACTGCTCGGCCCGCTCGGCGACTTCTTCAACATCCTGAACATCCCCGGCCAGGAGGCGCAGTATCTGACGGACCTCATTCCGCCGTCGATCCCGCGACAGATGTCGCAGAACTTCACCAACGTGCTCAACAAGCTGACGATCCCGAGCATTTCGGCGGTGGCCCAGCTTGACGTGCAATTGGGGCTTCCCCCCACGGCGAACGGCTACCTCGCGACCTACTTCGGGCTGCCGCTGGTGTTCAGCTACGCGGTCGCGGGTGCGCCGCTTTCAGCCCTCAACGGACTGGCCACGGGGGCGACCGCGGTGCAACAGGCGCTCTTGGCGGGAAATCCCGTCGGAGCCTTCGGCGCGCTGATCGACACTCCGGCCTTCGTAGTGGACGGCTTCCTCAACGGCGAAGCCATCATGAACATCACGATCCCGGTTCCGGTCACCGTGCCCCCGAACCCGTTCATTTCCAGCTTCACCGTGCCGATCATTCTGCACCTGCCGTTCGACGGCATTCTCGTTCCGCCGCACCCCCTTACGGCCACCATCGACTTGAGCGCCGTCATCCCGAACACAACGATTCCGGTCACCATCTTCGGCACGCCGTTCATGGGCCTCGCGCCGCTGCTGATCAACTACGTGCCCCAGCAGCTCGCCGCCGCGATCACACCGACGGGCTAGAGGATCGCCACCGCCACGACGATCCCGAGGGCGAATTGCGCCGAGGCCACCAGCATGGCCTCGTGGCAGAACTCGTCGGCCTCGAACAGCGCGTGCATGTCGATGCCGATCGCGAACGTGGCGATGCGCATCATCACCACCTGGGCCGCGATGCCCACCAGGCCGAAGACCGCCGCACCCACCAGCCCTTCGAGCAGCTTGCCCGACGAGGCGTAGATCGCGAGCACCACGATGAGCGCCATGCTGACCATGCCGGCGGCCGACACGATGATCGCGTTCGGTTTCCCTGCGTCGACCATCTTGCGCAGCGGCCCGGGAGTGGTGAGGTCGATCGCGTAGAAACCGATCAGCATCAGGACCAGGCCGACGATGGCGTACAGCACGATCGCGCCGGCGCCGCGGCCGAGCACGGCCATGTAGCCCTGGTCCCAGTAGCTCGAATTCAACGCCATGTCGCGCTGGGTCATCGGCGATCAACTCCAATCATGTTGGCGGGAAGTTCATTTGAGCGGAATCCGATGGGGCACGAAGGCCGCGCCGTCGTCGGTGATCAGGCCGGCCGTCTCGCGGATGCCCAGCCCGGCCGATGAGTCGCCGACGATCCACGCCCCCAATGCGGGGCGCATGTCGTCGAATTCGGGCAGCGGGTCCAGCAGTTGGTAGACGTACCCCTCCTCGCCGTAGACGCCGCCGGTGGCGGTCTCCATCCCGGCGCCGACGACGGTGATGTTCGCCCCCTCGCGACCGAGCTTCGGCTTGCGGACGTATTCGACCAGCTCGTGCGGGTCGTCGAGGTAGGCGGGCAGGAGGTTTGGGTGGCCGGGATACATCTCCCACAGCACGGCCAGGATCGCCTTGTTCGACAGCAGCGTCTTCCACAGCGGCTCGATCCACGTCGTGCGCGGCAGGCTCGACACCGCGTACTTGCCGAACTCGTCGTCGAGCACCCACTCCCACGGGTGCAGCTTGAAGATCGCGTGGATCTCCGACTCCTCGAGGTCGACGAACCGCTCCAGGGCGGCGTCCCAGCCGATGTCCTCGATGGTCAACCCCACGGTGTTGAAGCCCGCCTCGGCGGCGGTCTCCTGCATGTAGGTGGTGGTGATCTGATCCTCGCCGGTGGCCTCGGCGCCGGACCAGGTGAAGTGAATCTCGTTGCCGGGCAACAAGTCCCGAACCACTTTCCATCGGTCGACCAGCTGCTCGTGCAGCGAGTTCCACTGGTCGTCGTTGGGGAACACGTCCTTCAGCCAGTACCACTGCAGGATCGCCGCCTCCAGCAGGGTGGTCGGCGTGTCGGCGTTGTACTCGAGCAGCACCGCAGGCCGCCGGCCGTCGTAACGAAGGTCGAACCGCCCGTACACATGGGGGTCGGAGCGCCGCCACGACTCGCCGATCGCCTGCCAACTCCATTCCGGCAGGCCGAAATCCGCGTACCGCTCCATCAGCACGACCTGCTCGACGGCGTTCATGCACATCGAGTGCAGCAGCTCGACGTCGGCTTCCAGCGCGAGGATTTCGTCCATCTCGAATTCGTAGTGCACCGACTCGTCCCAGTACGGCCGGTCGGCGCCGGTCGCGTCACGGGCGGGCGTGCCGTAGACCAGGCCCTGGGACTCGACGATCGACCGCCACTTCGGTCGCGGTCGCGAACGGGCGCGCTTCACGAGCCGCCGCCCTTGCTCCCACCGCCGCCGCCCTTGCTACCGCCCCCGAACTTGCTCCCGAACCCGCCGCGCTGAATCGTGCTGCCCGACTTGGTCGTGATGGTGGCGCCCTTGGGCGCGACGGTGGTCCCGCCGATCGGCCGCGAACCAATGGTTCCCGAGCTGCCGTAGTAGTAGCGGTACGAGTGGCCGCCCCAGAAGAAGAAACCGTTCATACCCGCGGTGTGGCCGGTGCAATAGCTGTCCGGGACGATCACGGGGTTGCCGTTCGGGTCGTCCTGCACGCACTGCGCGGTGACGGTGCTCGGCGACAACGCCCAATAGCCCAGCCCCGCAACGACTCCCACCACACCGACCGCGGCCGCGCCGCCGATCAGCCGCCGGTTGCGCTTCTGCCGCTTGGCTTCGGCCGCGAGCCGCGCCTCTTCGATCTCGCGCTGCTTGTCCTCGTACTTCTTGCGGGCCCGTAGCTCCGCGGGCTTGGGCGGACGCGGCCGCGACGTCTCCGCGTCCTGAAAGCGGACGCTCCCGCCGGAGGACGACCCGCCGGTCTCCTCGTCGTCGGATTCGCCGCCCGGCGCCGAAACGGCCTCGTCGGTCGCCTCCCCGGCGGGCTGACCGTCCTCGCCTTTCGCGTGCCTGGGGTTGTCTTGTGCCGGTGTGTCACCCTCCGGCGGCGACTCGTCGTCAGAGGCCACGGGCGGTCTCCCGGCGCGCCCGGATGTCAACGCGGGTCATGAGTCCGAACGCAGGCACGCGGGCAGTGTGACACATCGCGCGAGCGACGTCAGCGGTACCGTGCCGCGCGCGGCACGGCGCTAGAGCCACCAGCGCTCCAGCACCCGCCCCACCCCGTCGTCGCTGTTCGGCGCGGTGACCTCGTCGGCGGCGGCCATCACCTCGGGGTGCGCGTTGCCCATCGCGACGCCGAGCCCCGCCCACAGGAGCATCGGAATGTCGTTGGGCATGTCACCGAACGCCACGATCTCGTCGGAACCGATGCCCAGCGGCCGGGCGAGCTCCTCCACGCCGGTGGCCTTGCTGGTTCCCAGCGGCACGATCTCGACGAGCCCGTTGTCGGTGGAGTACGTGATGTCGCCCTCGATGCCGACGTGCCGCGCCAGCTCCGCCGCCATGTCCGCGCTGCGGGCGCCCGCCTGGCGGATCAAGAGCTTGATGGCCGGCGCGCTGAGCAGGTCTTCGATCGACACCTCGGTGTTGTCCGGGTTCAGCCACGCGTGCTCGTATCCCGGCGAGCTGATGAATTGCGGTGTCGCGGTGTCGTGGGCGCGTTCGCCGATCCGCTCGACGGCCAGGCCCGCCCCGGGGATGACCCGCGCGGCGAGCTCGGCGAGCTCGGTCAGCGCGTCGACCTCCAGCGTGCGCGCCGACACGACCCGATCGGTCGCGGAGTCGTAGATGACGGCGCCGTTGGCGCACACCGCCATCGGTGCGAAACCGAGCGCGTCGACGACGGGCCGTATCCACCGGGGCGGGCGGCCCGTCGCCAGGATGAACCGCGCGCCGCCGTCGATGGCGGCCAGCACCGCGTCCCGGGTGCGCGGTGTGATCGCCTCGTCGTCGTTGAACAACGTGCCGTCGACGTCGCACGCGATCAGGGCGGGCAGGGTCAATGCAATCCGCTCTGATTCTGCCCCGGCCGCGTCACCCCGTCGGTCCCGTACCTCTTGGCGCGCTCCTGCAGTTCGGCCAGCCGGATCGCCTGGGAGATGTCCTGTGTCGGCGCGGCCCCGCCCAGCCGCCGCGGCACCCAGTACTCGCCCGCCGGATGCGGATACTCCTCCTGGACGCGGTAGAGCATCGACTTCATCGCCTGCCGCAGCTCCGAGTTCAGCTGCTCAGGGGTGCCGTGCGGCGGCAGCGGCCGCCCGACGGAGACCGTGACCGGAACCTTGTTGCGGAACACCTTCTTGGGATGGTCCTTGGGCCAGATCCGGTGCGCACCCCACACGATGACCGGCAGGATCGGCACCCCGCCGGCCTGCGCCATCCGGGCGGCGCCGGTCTTGAACTCGCGCAGCTCGTAGCTGCGGCTGATCGTGGCCTCGGGGTGCATGCCGATCAGCTCCCCCTGCCGCAGCCGCTGCACGGCCACGTCGAACGCGTCATGGCCGGCCCTGCGGTCCACCGGGATCAGCCGGGCGTGGTTGATGACGTAGTTGACCGCCTTCACGTCGGCCATCTCGGCCTTGATCATGAAGTACGCGCGCCGGCCGCGCTCCTTCACGGCGAGCAGCGTGGGCAGCCAGTCCAGGTAGCTGGTGTGGTTCTGGGCGATCAGCGCGCCCCCGCGCGCCGGGATGTTCTCGAGGCCCTCGAACGTGAACTTGGTCCCCTGCATCGCGACCATCGGGGGAACGATCCACTCGCACAGCCGGTAGAACCCCTCGGGCATGTCTCCTCCTCGCCTAACGCGACGGGCGCGCGCTACGGCTCGCCGCGCGCGCCGCGGCCTCTTCGGCCTCGATCCGCGCGGCCTCGGCCACCGCCGGTGCCCCACCGCCCAGCCGCTGCGGCACCCACCACGCCCCAGGCTCGTGCGGATAGTCCCCTTGCGCGAGGTGCAGCAGCGTCGTCATCGACTCGCGCAGCGCGGCATCGGTCCGCGCGATGTCGTCCGCCGGATGCAACGGCGCACCCACCTGCACAGTAATCGGTATCTTAGTGCGGCCTAAGCTCCGCGGGTGGTCCTTGGTCCAGATCCGATGTGCTCCCCACACGATCACCGGAACGATCGGCACGTCCGCGTCGATCGCCATCCGGGCCGCGCCGGTTTTGAACTCCTTGAGCTCGAAGCTGCGGCTGATGGTCGCCTCGGGATAGACGCCGACGAGCTCGCCCTCGCGCAGGCGCTGGACGGCCACGGCATAGGCCTGCGCCCCGGCGCGGCGGTCCACCGGAATGGTCTTGGTGTGCCGGATCAGGAAATTGACCACGCGTACCCGCTGCATCTCGGCCTTGATCATGAATCTGAGCCGGCGGCGCCGGCGGTGGACGGCCAGCGCGGCGGGCAGCCAGTCGACGTAGCTGGTGTGGTTGATCGCGATCACCGCGCCCCCGCGGCCCGGGATGTGCTCTTCGCCGCGGAACGTGATCCGGCTTCCCGTGGCCCGGACGACCAGCTTGGCCACGGCCTCGAGGGTGCGGAAAGTCGGCTCCACGCGGACCGCCTACTCCGGCGGCCCCGCGGACTGGGCGCGGCGCGCCGCCCGGGCGGCCGCCTCCTCCGCGTCCATGCGGGCCGCCTCGGCCAGCGACGGGGCGCCGCCGCCCAGCCGGCGCGGCACCCAGAACTCGCCGGCGGGGTGCGGCCCGTAGATTGCCTGCGCCTCTTCCAGCAGGTGCTGCATGCGCGAGTGCAGCAGCGTGTTCAGTTCCGCGGTGCCGAGCGTCGGCGGGATCGGTTCGCCGACGAGCACCACGACCGGCACCTTGGGGCGGAACAGCTTCTTCGGGTGGCCCTTGGTCCAGATCCGCTGCGCGCCCCAGACGATCACCGGAACGATCGGCACGCCGGCCTCGACGGCCATGCGCGCGGCGCCGGACTTGAACTCCTTGATCTCGAAGCTGCGGCTGATCGTGGCCTCGGGGTAGACGCCCACCAGCTCACCGTCCTTGAGGTTGCGGACCGCCTCCTCGTACGACGCGGCGCCGTCCTGCCGGTTCACGGAGATGTGGCGCAGGCTGCGCATGATCGGCCCCGTGAGCTTGCTGTCGAACACCTCCTGCTTGGCCATGAACCGGACCTTGCGGCCCAGCCCCTGCTCGTAGGCGGGCAGGCCCGCGAAGGTGAAGTCCAGGTAGCCGGTGTGGTTGATCGCGATGACGGCGCCACCGCTCTTCGGCAGGTTCTCGACGCCCGCAACAGTGATCCGCAGACCCTGTATGCGCCAGACCAGGCGGGCGAGCTGAATGACAGTCCCGTATACCGGTTCCACAACCGATCAGCCTAGTGCTCCCGGCTGTGAGCCATCCCCCGGCGACCCCTGCCGCACGCTAAGCTCGTGGGCTACAGGCCCTTACACGCAACGGCGCCGAAAGGTATTTGTGCAGGTCACCAGCGTCGGCCACGCCGGATTTCTCATCGAGACCCACGCGGGCAGCATCCTCTGCGACCCCTGGGTCAATCCCGCCTACTTCGCGTCCTGGTTCCCGTTCCCGGACAACAGCGGCCTGGACTGGGACGCCCTGGGCGCCTGCGACTACCTGTACGTCTCGCACCTCCACAAGGACCACTTCGACCCGAAGAACCTGGCCGAGCACGTCAACAAGGACGCGGTGGTGTTGCTGCCGGACTTCCCCGTCCCGGACCTGCGCAACGAGCTGCAGAAGCTCGGGTTCCACCGGTTCTTCGAGACGACCAACTCCGTCAAGCACCGCCTCAGCGGCCCCAAGGGCGACCTCGACGTCATGGTGATCGCGCTGCGCGCACCCGCCGACGGCCCGATCGGCGACTCGGCGCTGGCCGTGTCCGACGGCGTTACAACGGTTTTCAACATGAATGACGCCCGCCCGGTGGACCTGGACGTGCTGGCGACGGAGTTCGGCCATGTCGACGTGCACATGCTGCAGTACTCCGGGGCCATCTGGTATCCGATGGTCTACGACATGCCGGCCCGCGCCAAGCAGTCGTTCGGCATCCAGAAGCGGCAGCGGCAGATGGACCGCGCCCGCCAGTACATCGCCCAGGTCGGGGCGACGTGGGTGATCCCGTCGGCGGGTCCGCCGTGCTTTTTGGATCCCGAGTTACGCGACCTCAACGACGACCACGGCGACCCGGCGAACATCTTCCCCGACCAGGTGGTGTTCCTCGATCAGATGCGGCGCAACGGGCACGACGGCGGCCTGCTGATGATGCCGGGGTCCACCGCGGCGTTGACCGGTTCGACGCTCGAATCGCTCACCCACCCGCTCCCCGATGACGAGGTGGAGGCCATCTTCACCACCGGCAAGACGGCCTACATCGCCGACTACGCCGAGCGGATGGCGCCCGTCATCGCCGCGGAGCGGGCCGGCTGGGCCCCCGCTGAGGGTGAACCGCTGCTCGAGCCGCTGCGCGCCCTGTTCGAGCCGGTCATGCTGGCCAGCAACGAGATCTGCGACGGCATCGGCTACCCCGTCGAACTGGTGCTCGGTCCGGAGTCGGTGATCCTCGACTTCCCGAAAAGGACCGTGCGGGAGCGGGTTCCGGACGAGAAGGTCCGCTATGGCTTCGCCATCGCGCCGGAGTTGGTGCGAACCGTGCTGCGCGACCGCGAACCCGACTGGGTGAACACGATTTTCCTGTCCACCCGTTTCCGGGCCTGGCGCGTCGGCGGCTACAACGAGTACCTGTACACGTTCTTCAAGTGCCTCACCGACGAGCGCATCGCCTACGCCGACGGCTGGTTCGCCGAGACCCACGACGACACGGCGTCGATCACGATGGACGGCTGGCAGCTGCAGCGCCGCTGCCCGCACCTCAAGGCGGACCTCTCGAAATTCGGTGTGATCGAGGGCAATACGCTCACCTGCAACCTGCACGGCTGGCAGTGGCGGCTCGACGACGGCCACTGCCTCACCGCGCGGGGCCACCCGCTGCGGAGCTCGCGGGAATGACCGGCTCTTCTTACGACGATGGCCTGGTTCAGCTCGACCGCGAGGCGATCACCCTGCGCCGCTACCACTTTCCGTCGGGCACGTCGAAGGTCATCGCGCTGGATGCGGTGCAGGGCTACAAGACCGAGCCGCTGGGCCTCTTCATGCAGCGGTTGCGCATCTGGGGCAGCAGCGACTTTCGCCGCTGGCTCCCGCTGGACGTGGGCCGGCCGTTGAAGTCGACGCTGATCACCCTGGACGTGCCGGGCACCTGGCCCAGCCCCGCGTTCACCCCGGCCCGCCCGGACGAGTTCACCGCGCTGCTCGACGAGCTGCTCAGCCGTCGCGGGTAGGACGCCTCACCTTTCTCGGCGCCGAACGTGCATTCCATGTGCATTCTCCGCGCGATTTCTCGCGCTGAGTGCACGTTCGGCGAAGGGTCGGGAGCGTCAGAGCCCCTCGAGGGCCGCGCGGGCGGCGTTGTAACCCGGAATGAACGTGATCCCCGGGCCTCCGTGGCAGCCGGCACTGCCCAGGTACAGCCCCTTGATCGGAATGGGCTGGCCGACAAAACCTTTCGGCCCGGGCCGGTTGGGCCCGATCTGGTCGGCGTTGAGCAGGCCGTGGCAGTAGTCGCCGCCGGGCGCCCCGAACATCACCCCCATGTGCTTGGGCGTGAAGGTGGTGTGCCGGATGATGCTGCGCTCGAAGTTGGGCGCGAGGCGGGTGATCTTGTCGATCACGCGCTGCCCCATCTCGACCTTCGACCGGCCGTAGTCCGCGCCGCCCTCGATCGGGAACCACAGCGCGAACGCCGACGCGGCGTGCTTGCCCGGCGGCGCCAGGTCCGGGTCGTTCTGCGACGGGATCTGAAGCACCACCGTGGGATCCGCCGGGACGATCCCGCGCCGGCAATCCTCCCACTGCTGCTGCACCTCCTCCGGCGTGCAGAACAACCCGAGCGACGCCTGCATTGCGGGGTCGTTGAGCGCCTCGTAGGGCGCGGCGAATTCCGGCGCCTCCTCCAGCGCGAAGTGCATCTGCAGGTAGCTGCCGCGGTGGTCGGTCCCCGCGTAGCGCTGGCGGGTGTCGGCGGGCAGGGCCGCGGAGTCGACCAGTTCGTTGAGCGTCACGTCCGGCGCGATCCCGGAGACGACGATCGGCGCGGTGATGGTGTCGCCGCCCTCGGTGCGGACCCCGGTCACCCGCCCGTCCGCGACGACGATCTCGGTCACCTTGGTGCGCAAGCGGATCTCGCCGCCGTGGCGCTCCAGCAGTTCGCCGAGGTGCGACGTGAGCGCGCCGATGCCGCCGCGCAGCTTCTTCATCTGCATCGTGTCGCCGTCGGGCACGCCCAGCCCGAACGCGAGCGCCGCCGCGCTGCCCGGCGTGGACGGGCCGCGGTACAGCGTGTTGACCGCCAGCACGGTCATCGAGCCGCGCAGCGCGGCGTGCTTCTCGCGGTCGGGCAGGTAGCGGTCCAGCACGTCGGTGACCGAGCCGAACAGCATGTCGTCGATCGCCGAGCGCTCGAATTCGTTTGTGGCGCAGGCATACATCTCGTCGAAAGTCTTCGGCGGCGTGCCCGCCTCGAACCGGCCCAGCGCCCGGGTGGGCGCCTGGCTCCAGGCCATCAGCCCCGCCATCCCGTTGACGGCGTCCGACCCGTGCACCTCGTTGAGGTGGGTGAAGAGCTTGATCGGGTCGCTGTACTGGACCAGCGGGTCGTCGCCGACGCCGCGCAGCGCCACCGACATCACGTCGAGGTCGATGGTCGGCAGGGTGTCGAGGCCGAGCTCGTTCACCACCACGGCGGCGGTCGGGAACTGCACCGAGCCGGCGATCTCGAACCGGTAGCCGTCGAACAGCTCCACCGTGGAGGCCATGCCACCCGCGTAGAGCTTGGTGTCCAGGCACAGGGTCCGCAGCCCCGCCTTCTGCAGCAGCACCGCCGCGGCCAGCCCGTTGTGCCCGGCGCCCACCACGATCGCGTCGAAATCAGTCATGTTCCTGCCCTCCACGAGTCCCGAAGGGAGGCTGGCACGGACGCCAAGTTTTGTCAATTATGACGAAACTTGAATGTCCGGGCCTGGGACCCAGGCATCGGTGATGCCCGCCCGCAACGATTCCAGCGCCGCATGAGACATGCGCGCCAGCTCCCCGAGCGACCGGTCCTCGCCGAGCATCCAGAACTCCATCGCGCCGAACACCGCGGCCGCGATGCACCGCGCCGTCACCGCCGCATGCAGTCGTGCGTCGGGTGTCTCCCCCGCCGCGCAGCTACGCCGGTGCAGTTGCGCCTCGATGGCGCCGGCGAAATCGGACTGGACCTCCTGGATGTGGCGGGCGATGCGGCCGTGGTCCAGGTCGCCGCCGCGCAGTGCGGCGATTTTGGTGACGGCCTCCACGTCATAGGGGAACGCGAAGATGGCCGACTGCACGGAGTCGATGATCGGTTCGTCGGCCGGGCGGGCGTCCAGCGCCGTGCGAAACCAGTGCAACCCGGTGTAGTCGGCAAACAACAGATCGTGCTTGGAGCTGAAGTGGCGGTAGAACGTCCGCAGCGACACTCCGGCGTCCGCCGCGATCTGTTCGGCCGACGTCTCCTCGACCCCCTGACCCAGGAAGCGCACCGCGGCGGCCTGGATCAACGCCTCCCGGGTGCGCTCGCTGCGCGCCGTCTGCGCGGGCCTGACCATGGCGATAAGGTACCGCACCGCCGGTATTGTCAATATTGACAAAACTTTCCGACGGGGGTCAGACTGCGCGCATGGTCTCGCTACTCGTGCACGCGGTTCTCGGGCTCACCGTCATCGGCTGGATCGTCGCCTCGAATCAGAAGGTCTTCGCCCGCCCGGCCCAGGGGCCGCTGTTCTCCCCCCTCGAAATCGTGTACTACGTCGTCGGCATCGCCTCGGTTGCGCTCGGCTGGTACTTCAACATCACCTTCGTGAAGGAGTACTCGCACGGGTCCACCAATCCGCTCTGGGGCGAACACGGCAGCTGGGCCGAGTACATCCGGCTGATGTTCACCAACCCGGCGGCCAGCTCGGCCAGCCAGGACTACACGATCGCGAATGTCGTTCTGCTGCCGCTGTTCACGATCGTCGACGGCTACCGCCGAGCGCTGCGGCACCCGTGGCTGTACTTCGTGTCGAGCCTGTTCACGAGTTTCGCGTTCGCGTTCGCCTTCTACTTCGCGACCATGGAACGGCAGCGCCGGCACCAACTGGCCGCACGCGAGACGGTCGACGCCTAGCCCTCGGCGCGGGTTGTCCGCGCCCAGCGACGCGCCCACCGCTCCAAGGGATCCAGCGCCTCGCCGAGGGATCGGCCCTGCTCGCTCAGTTCGTAGCACTGGTCGTCGCGCTGAACGATCAGGCCCGCGTCGGTCAGTTCGCCCAGGCGGTCGTAGAGAACGCTCGGCGACATGCCGTCGCACCGCGCCCGCAAGGTCCGCGCGCCGAGCGGCCCCTCGCGAAGCTCCCACAAGATCCGCAACGACCATCGGCGACCGAGCAGGTCGAGCGCGGCCATGATCGGTCGCCCGGTGGTCGACCCGCGCACCGGACGCCCGGGCCGGGCCGCCGGTTGACGTTTCGAATTCCGTAACGTAGGTTCAGCGTCCATGGTTACGGAAAGCGTAACGCCTCGCATCGGCGCCCTCGAACCACCCTACGAAGCCGCCGTGGCGGCGCAGCTGGAGAAGATGATGCCGCCGGGTGTCCCGCCCATCGCGCTCTTCCGCACCTTTGCGCGCAACATGCCCATGGCCACGGCCATGACGCTCTGGGGCAGCTACGAACTGAGCCGCGCGCTGTCGCTCTCCTTCCGCGACCGCGAGATCGTCATCGACCGAACCTGCGCCCGCTGCGGCTGCGAGTACGAGTGGGGCGTGCACATCGCCTTCTTCGCCGAGAAGGCAAACCTCGATCGCGCGCAGATCCGCTCGCTGACCCACGGCAACGCCGGCGACCCCTGCTGGCCGGCCGAACGCGACCGCCTGCTCATCAACGCGGTCGACGCGCTGTTCGACCGCAACGACATCGACGACGCCCTGTGGGCGGAGCTGCGTGACGAGTTCGACGACCGCGAAATCCTCGACCTCACGATGTTGTGCGGTTGGTATCACGCGATCAGCTTCACCGCGCGCGCCGCCCGCGTCCCCCTGGAGGCCGGCAGCCCGACCTTCGCCGACGTCGCCTAGGGCGTATCGGCGGAGGGAGCGCCTATGCGGGCTCCAGCACCTCCGTGCCCACGAACGGCACCAGCGCGTCGGGAACCCGCACGCTGCCGTCGGGCCGCTGGTGGTTCTCGAGGATCGCGACCAGCCACCGCGTGGTGCCCAGCGTCCCGTTGAGGGTGGCCGCGGTCTGCGGCTTGCCGTTCGCGTCGCGGTACCGCGTCGAGAGCCGCCGCGCCTGGAACGTCGTGCAGTTCGACGTCGACGTCAGCTCCCGGTAGGCGCCCTGCGTCGGCACCCAGGCCTCGCAGTCGAACTTGCGGGCGGCCGACGAGCCGAGATCGCCCGCGGCAACGTCGATCACGCGGTACGGCACCTCGATGCGGGCCAGCATCTCGCGCTGCCAGCCCAGCAGCCGGTGGTGTTCGGCCTCGGCGTCGTCGGGCATGCAGTAGACGAACCCCTCGACCTTGTCGAACTGGTGCACCCGGATGATGCCGCGGGTGTCCTTGCCGTAGCTGCCGGCCTCCCGGCGGAAGCACGAGGACCAGCCGGCGTACCGCAGCGGCCCGCGGGACAGGTCGAGGATCTCGTCGGCGTGGTAGCCGGCCAGCGGCACCTCCGAGGTGCCGACCAGGTAGAGGTCGTCGGCCTCCACCCGGTACACCTCGTCGGCGTGCGCGCCCAGGAATCCGGTGCCGGCCATCACCTCGGGGCGCACGAGCACCGGCGGGATCATCGGGATGAAGCCGTTCTCGACGGCCAGCCCCAGCGCCAGCTGCAGCAGTCCAAGCTGCAGCAGGGCGCCCCGACCGGTCAGGAAGTAGAACCGCGAGCCGGACACCTTGGCGCCGCGCTGCATGTCGATGAGACCCAGCGACTCGCCCAGCTCGAGGTGGTCCCTCGGGTTGTCCAGGTGGGGGGGTTCGCCGACCACGTCGAGCACGCGGAAGTCGTCCTCGCCGCCGGCGGGCACCCCGTCGACGATCACGTTGGAGATGGCCATGTGCGCGGCCGTGAACGCGGCCTCGGCGTCGGCCTGGGCGCCCTCGGCGGCCTTCACCTGCTCGGCCAGCTCCTTCGCGCGGGCCAGCCTGGCCGGGCGCTCCTCGGGCGACGCCGCCCCGACGGCCTTGCTGGCCGCCTTCTGCTCGCCGCGCAGCGTGTCGGCGGACGAAATCGCGGCCCGGCGGGCGGCGTCGGCCTCCAGCAGGGCGTCTACCAGTGCCGGGTCCTCGCCGCGGCTTTGTTGGGAGCGGCGGACGGCATCGGGGTCTTCCCGGAGCAGCTTCAGGTCGATCACGGCCCTGAGACTACCGGCGATCCCAGAACGCACTTTGGCAACAATTTTCACCGGCCTCTGCTGGCCCTGCCATGATGGAGGCGATGACCCAAGCGCCCGAGAAGGAAGCTTCCGACGCCCCGCCCGACGAGCACGCGGGCGCGACGTCGGCCGCCTTCCGCTGGCCCCAGGGCTTCCAGGCCCGGGCCACGAGGCGGGCCCTGCTTCTCACCGCTCTGGGCGCGCTGCTGATCGCCGGGCTGGTCACCGCGATCCCGGTGGGCGGCAGCGGCCCCGGCCGGTTGGCCGGCTACCTCGACAGCAACCCGGTGCCCACCACCGGCACCAAGAGCGACGCCGCCTTCAACCGTGCCAACGGCGGTGACTGCCTGATGTGGCCGGACACCACACCCGAGTCGGCCAGCATCGTCAAATGCGCCGACAGTCACAAGTTCGAGGTCGCCGAATCCATCGACATGCGGACCTTCCCCGGCTCCGAGTACGGGCCCAACGCCGCGCCCCCGTCGCCGGCCCGGATCCAACAGATCACCCAGGAGCAGTGCGAGGCCGCCGTGCGCACCTACCTGGGACCGAAGTTCGACCCCAACAGCAAGTTCACCGTCAGCCTGCTATGGCCGGGTGACCGCGCGTGGCGACAATCGGGGGACCGCCGCATGCTGTGCGGGCTGCAGCTGCCCGGGACCAACAACCAGCAGGAGGCCTTCAAGGGCAAGGTCGCCGACATCGACCAGTCCAAGGTGTGGCCGGCCGGCACCTGCCTGGGCATCGACCCGACCACCAACCAGCCGATCGACGTCCCGGTCGACTGCGCGGCGCCGCACGCGATGGAGGTGACGGGGACGGTGAACCTGGCCGGGAGGTTCCCGGGCGCCCTGCCGTCGGAGCCCGACCAGGACGGCTTCATCAAGGACGCGTGCACCAAGATGACGGACGCTTACCTGGCGCCGGTCAAGCTGCGCACGACGACGTTGACGCTGATCTACCCGACCGTCCAGCTGGCCAGCTGGACCGCCGGTAGCCGTCAGGTCGCCTGCAGTATCGGCGCCACGCTGGGCAACGGCGGGTGGGCCACACTGCTGGGCAGCGCCAAGGGGCAACTGCTGATCAACGGACAATCGCCCGTGCCGCCGCCCGACATCCCCGAGGAGCGGCTCACGCTGCCGCCGATCCCGGTGCAGGTGCCGGCGCAATCCCCGGCCCAGGCGCCGACCAACCAGCAGCCCGGCAACCAACAACCCGACGCCATCCCGCCGAACAACCAGCACCTGCCCGGGCAGCAGTCCATAGGCACGGCTCCCCAATCGCAGGCGCCCGCGCCGCAGAACCCCGCGCCGCAGAACCCCCCGCCGGACGGCGGCGCGCCGCCCCAGGACGCCAACCAGCCCGCTCCCCCGCCGGGAACCTAGCCGGATGCCGGTGCGGATGGACCCGCAGCGCTTCGACGAGCTGGTCTCCGATGCGCTCGACCTGATCCCGCCGGAGCTGGCGGCCGCGATGGACAACGTGGTCGTCCTCGTCGAGGACCGCCACCCGCAGGACGCCGAACTGCTCGGCCTCTACGAGGGGGTCGCGCTCACCGAGCGGGACTCCGAATACTCCGGGCACCTGCCGGACGCCATCACGATCTACCGCGAAGCGCTGCTGGACATCTGCGACTCCGACGCGGACGTCGTCGAGGAGGTCGCGGTGACGGTGATCCACGAGATCGCCCACCACTTCGGCATCGACGACGACCGCCTGGAGGAACTCGGCTGGTCGTGACGGGCCCGACAAATCGATGCGGCGCGGGCGCGGCATCCCGGATTTGTCCCCGCCCGGTGTTATGAACGGCGTATGAGCGCCGACTGCCGTGAGTGCCGAGCGGGCCTGGATCACTGCCACGGCACCCTGATTTGCCACTCCCTGCTCCGGTGGGAATGCACCGAGCCGGATTGCGCCAGTCCCGAGCTGGTGGCGCACACGTTCGTCATCGACTGCGACGCCGTGGGCTGCGGCTGCTGCGCCGAATCGGTGCCTCTGGCCGTCTGACCGGCGCTCAGCCCATCGGGTCGGTGCCCGAGCGCACCGCGTCCACCACGGGGCTTGCGGACGCCTTGGGGTAGAACGGCGGCGTCAGCGATCCCCACCGCACGCAACTCCACCGCCCGTCGGTGACCGGCGCCAATACCACCGACTCCGCGTTGTCGAGATGGTTGTCCAGCGCGAAGTTGCCGTCGACCCCGGCCAGAATCGCGGCCGCCAGCCGGATCGCCGCGCCGTGGCTGACGACGACGATGTCGCCGGTCCAGTCGGCGTCGTCGAGGTAGCGCACGCGCAGTTCGGTGAGAACCGGAACGTAGCGGTGCAGGACGTCGCTGCCGGTCTCGCCCCCGGGCAGCGAGAGGTTCAGTTCTCCCCGATGCCACCGCTCGTAGACGGCGTTGAACTCCGCGACGGCCTCGTCGTCGCAGCGGTCCTCGAGCGCCCCCACCTGGACTTCGTGGATGCCGTCGACCTGGACCGTGGCCACGTCGAGTTCCGAACCGATCACCGCGGCGGTCTGCGATGCGCGGGTGGCCACCGAGTGCGCCAGCATCGCCGGCGGCCCCGCGGCCCGCGCGAACGCCCGCGCCTGGTCGCGGCCCAGCGGCGTCAGCTCCGCGCCGGGCGGCCGGGTGTCGAGCCTGCGCTCGACGTTGCCGTACGACTGGCCGTGCCGCAGCAACACCAGGTGCCCGCTCACGGCTGCAGCCCCTGCTCGGGCTTGCCGTCGCGCAACTGCGCCAGCCAGCGTGACGCCTCGTCCGCCGGCGGGGGCGGCACCCCGACGGGCGAGCCCGTCGGCCAGGAACCCAGGTATCGCACATCGGCACAACGTCGGTGCAGCGCCTTGAGTGCCTCGGCGACGGCGCCGTCGTCGATGTGGCCGACGCAGTCGGCGAAGAACAGGTAGGTGCCGAGCCCGGTGCGCGTCGGCCTGGACTCGATCCGGGTCAGATCGATGCCGCGGATGCCGAACTCCGCGAGCGCCGCCACCAGCGCCCCGGGGGTGTTGTCGATCCGCAGCACCACCGACGTGCGGTCCGTCCCGGTGCGCGGCGGTGGCGGTCCGGGCGGCCCGATCAGCACGAACCGGGTGCGCGCGTTGGGCTCGTCGACGACGCCGTCGGCCAGGACCGACAGCCCCCACCGGGTGGCGGCCAGCGGCGACGTCACCGCGGCGTCGGCGAGGCCGTCCGCGGCCTGCCGCGCCGCGTCGGCGTTGGAGTACGCGGGGCGCAGCTCCACATCCGGCAGGTTGACCGCCAGCCACCCCCGCACCTGGGCCATCGCCACCGGGAACGCCGCCAGCGTGCGCACCTCCCCGGCGAGGCCCGGCCGCACGACGATGCTGAACGCCACGTCCAGCGCCGTCTCGGCGAACACCTGCAGGGGCGGGCCGATCGCCAGGCTGTCCAGGGTGGGCGTCACCGACCCGTCGATCGAGTTCTCGATCGGGACGCACGCGTAGTCGGCCTCTCCGGCGCGCACGGCATCCAGGGCCGCCGGAGTGCTGTCCTTCGGGAGGCGGTGCGCGTCCGGGTCGCGCTCGGGAACCAACCCGGCGGCGGTGATCTGGTGCAGCGCGGCCTCGGTGAAGGTTCCCTCGGGGCCGAGGAAGGCGATGCGGATCACTCCCCAACCCTAATGGCGTGCCGCGCGCGCCACCTCTTGCGCCACTCCCGAGGCCTGAGTTAACTTAGCCTTGCCTAACTAGAGGAGGAATGGTGCTTCCACTGACAGACGCGGCGCCCACGACGGCCGAGCGCATCCGCAGCGCCTGCGCCCGCGCCGGCGGCGCGTTGCTGGCGCTGGACAACGGGGCGGTACGCCGAGACACGGTGGCGACACCCCTGCACCACCTGCTCGACGACGGATCCTTCGCACTAGCCGTCCCCACCGACCGCGCCCCGGGACCGCAGGAATCGCTGGCGCTGCTCGAGCTGACCGACTTCGCACCCTTGCCGCTGCGCGAACCGGTCCGCTCGCTGGTCTGGGCGCGGGGCCGCCTGCGGGAGGTGCCGCCGAACGACGTCTCGCCGACGCTGGACCGGATCGCCGGCGAGTGTCCCGATCCCGTCTTGCTGCAGGTGGAGACCCCGCGGTCCGCCTTCCGCGACGACGAGCGCCGCTACCGCCTGCTGCGCCTCGAGGTCGTGTCTGTGGTCGCCGCGGACGCCGGCGGCGCCGAGGCCGTCGACGTGGCGGACCTGCTGGCCGCGCGGCCCGACCCCTTCTGCGAGGTCGAGACGACTCTGCTGCGGCACCTGGACACCGCCCACCCCGACGTGATCGCGCGGCTGGTGTCGAGGCTGCCGGCGACGATGCGCGGTGGGCGGGTCCGCCCGCTGGGGATCGACCGCTACGGCATCCGGTTCCGCGTCGAGCGCGGCGACGGCGACCGCGACATCCGGCTGTCCTTCCACCGGCCGGTGAGCGACATGGCCGGGCTGCGCCAGGCCGTCCGCGTCCTGATGGGCTGCCCCTTCCTCAACGGGTTGCACGCCCGGCGGTAAGCGATGCCATAAGTTATCGGGGTGGACGGCGACCGCTCACCGGGGCGTCGAAAGCCGATGGGACCGCCCGCGCGACCGCCCGGCGGGCGCCGGGAGCCCTCGCAGGTGATCCGTCGGGTGCCGCCCGCAGCCGCCCCACCGATGCCCCCTGCAGTGGCACGACCGATGGGACCGCGCGGCGCCGCGGGCGCCGGCGGTCCCATCGGTCGTGCCACTGCAGGGGGCATCGGTGGGGCGGC
>NZ_CACRUY010000043.1 GCF_902652685.1 Mycobacterium sp. Marseille-P9652 | reverse complement strand
ATCGCCGGGGGCGCCGGGTAGCGGGGGCCACGCCAGAGCTGCGCGGGCGTCGTCGGCGTGGCGTCGGTGGTGTGTGTGGACATCCGCGACCGTCCTTTGGTTCGAGCCGTTTGTACGCTACGAAGCTAACCACACAAACACGTAGCACTGCAACACCTAAATACGTAGCGCAAGCACGGCGCGCTCCTCCATTTCGCCAGTTCGCCTCGGCACTGGCAGGAAAGGGGGTTGTCCGGAAGACGTAGCGCACGCCGAACCGAGCGGTCTCATGGCACACCGGGTGGCCCGGTCACGCAGGGCCCGCCCGCCGGGCAACAGGCCACACGGACGGGCCGGGGCCTAAACCCGTCTAGGCACGGGCTGAGTCAGACACCGAGTCGATTCACGTCTCGGTGCGCGGCGTGGGACTCTGCGCGGACTCCCACTTCGACGCGAGCGACCTCACGACCCGGGTGCCGGCCGCCACTTCGAGCTGGAACGTCTCGCCCCCGTCGCCCTCCAGGGTGAGCAGAAAACCCGCGTCGCTGGTGTCCTTGAAGACGACCTTGACGGCTTGTCGGCGGGCGCCGCGGTCGACGGTGATGACATCGCCGGGGCTGACGTGGTCGATGAGGTCGTCACCGGAGGCTGCAGACATAGCGTCGACCGTAACGGACGCGTCGACGGCGCCCGGTACCCCCCGAGGGGCCAAAGTGACCCAGGCCACACGATGTTTGATCGATCGAGTCGGTGGAATCCGCTTGGGACACGGACGAAATCGCATCTGGCTCTTGTAGGAAGAGCCGCAAGGGAGACTTTTGATGAGTGAGCACGGCAAGGCCGGCGAAGCCCGCAGGGGCTTGGTCTATTCGGTGAAGGGCAAGGCGAAAGAGGTTGTCGGCGCCATCACCGGCAACGACTCCCTGACCGCCGAGGGACAGCTGGAGCAGACCCAGGCGCAGGAACGCAAGGAAGCCAACACGATCGAGGCCGTCGCCGAGTCCGAGGCCCGGGAGGCCAAGGCGGAGAACGCCGAGGCCAAGGTGGAGGGCGCCCGCGAGCGCCTGGCGGCCAATGTCCAGGCCGCCGCCGCCGAGGACTCGATCGAAGCACAGGAGGCCGCGCAGAAGGAGGCGGCCGACCTTGCCGCCCGACGGCAGGCCGCCACGCAACAGACGCAGGCCGAGCTGGAGGCACAGCGCGAGGCGGCGCAGGCGAAGGCCGCCGAGCGCGAAGAGATGCGCGACGCCACCGAAGACGTGGTCGACGCGGTCGCCGAACACCAGAGCGAGGTGCAGGTGGCCAAGAGCGAGGAGTCGGAGGCCGACCGCCTGCGACGCCATGCCGAGAACGTGACCGACCAAGCCGACCTGCCCTGACACCGGGCAAGACACAGGAGCAGTGATGAAGATATCCGACGTGCCCTTCGCGATTCTGCGATTCCAATACCAACTCGCGCGGTTCCCGCTGCAGGTGATCGAGGAGCGGCTGGTCACCCGCGTTCCGGAGGAAACGCCCGCGCGCCTCTTCTACGAGCGCTCGCTGGGCGTGCTGGACACCACCGTCGGCAACGCCCTCGGCGACCAGGACCTCGTCGAGCGGGGTGCCGCGCTGGTCGAACGCAGCGACGCGCTCGGCCGCGCCACCAGCCTCGAAACTCAGGCGGCGACCCGCAAGAAGCAGGCCGACGCCAAGCTGTCTCAGACGCGCGACCAGGCGATCCAGGACCAGCAGGAAGCCCGTGCGGCCACCGAGCAGGAGATCAAGGAGGCGCGCCAGAACGCCAACGAGCGCAAGCGCCAAGCTGCCGAGACTGCGCAGAAGCAGAGCGCCGCGGCCAAGCGGCAGGCCGACGAGGCGGCCGAGAAGCGCAAGGAAACGGTCGAAGCGGCCAAGCGCCAGACCGAGAAGAGGACGCAGGCCGCCGAGGAGGCCGCGGCCCAGGACGCCGCCGCCAAGATCGACGAGGCCCGCGAGAAGAGCGACGAGGCCGAGGCGAAGCGCGCCCAGGCCGACCAGGTGGCGGAACTGGCCGATGCCGAGAAGGAGAAGCGGGCGGACGATTAGTCGCGCTCGCGAGCGCGGCGAAGCCGGGCGATGGGGGTACCCCCGCGTAGCTGGGGGACGGATCGCGACCATTGGGCTAGATCAGATGCGGGAGCTCAGGCCCGCGACCAGGTTGATCGTGACCGCCAGCACGACCGCGCCCAGCAGGTAGGACAGCAACGCGTGGCGTAGGACGGTCGCCCTGATGGACGTCAGCCCGATCTCGGTGTCGGAGACCTGGAACGTCATGCCGACGGTGAAGGCCACGTAGGCGAAGTCGCGGAAGCGGGGTCGCTCGGGGTCGTGGAAGTTGATCCCGCCCGGTTCGCCCGTGTAGTAGAGCCGGGCGTAGTGGACGGTGAACAGGGTGTGCACCGCGAACCACGACGCCGCGACGGTCAGAATGCCGACGATGGCCGCCTCGATCACCGCGGGTCCGGAACGCGACGCCGCGGCAACCACGTAGCCGACCCCGGCGAGGCTCGCGACGCTGGCGGAGATGATGACGATGTCGGCGACCAACCGGGTGGGGTCTTCCCGCGTCACGTACCGGCAGGTTTCGTCGGCGTCCATGCCGCCCAGGATCAGCCAGGCCCACACCACGTACACCCCGGCCGTGGCCACCCACCCGATGATGGCGTACCGCCAGCCGAGCGTGTTGCCCACCGTGACCGCGACCGCCGCCCCGATGACCACGGCGACCGCGATGCGCACCGCGACGGTGTCGCGCGACGACGCGAGAAGGGGTTTCACAATCCCGACCTAAGCACCATGGCGGGCTCAGTCAAGGGCGGCCTCGGCGGCGCTGTCAGCTCCGCGATGACGCCGGGCCCAGTTTGCCGACCGCGAAGGTGGCGGCCTGGATCACCATCCCGTTCTGGATGTAGGCCAGGTGCGAGAAGATGTTGCCACCCGGGGAACAAATTGGGTCGTCGGGCGCGCACAGGCTGATCATCTTTCCGCCGTACAGCGGGTTGATGGTGGGCAGCGGCTGACCGCCGTAGAGAGCGCTCGACAATCCGCTCGTCGGCTCGCCGAAGAGGGCCACGGCGGCCACGTGGTCGGCGACGGAGGGCGGCATCTGGTTGGTGGCCAGGTCGATCACGGCCGCCCCCTGCGAGTATCCGCCGAGCACCATCTTCGTGTTCGGGCAGCTGGCGGCGACGTCCTGGATGTGGGCGCTCGCGTCGTCCGCGCCGGCGGCCGCACTGCCGTGGTAGTCGTCGCTGGCCGGATAGTTGACCGCATACGACGTCACGGATCGACCCTTGGCCTGCGAGCCGATCGAGTCGACGAACGCCTGGCCGACAGAGCCGAGGCCGGCGGGCTCGCGGGTGCCCCGCGCGAACACGACCGCGATGTCGGAGCAGGCGTCGGCGGACGCGGCCGGGATGGCGATGGCCGGGGCCGACACGGCCCACACGGTCGCCGCCACGGCGCCGGCGACGCGGGCGGGGATGCGTGCACTCACTGGAATCATTGCCAAATGCTGACACACCGGCGGCGGCGGCGGCGCGGGCGCCATGGCGACAAGACGGCCGTCGCGGGCAGCGCCGATGTTCATCGCCCCACGCGGGCATATCAGGAAACTCCGAAATACGCTGGGAATGATCAGGATTCGATTTTCGGGGGTGCAGCGTGCCTAGACTGGGCCGGTGCGCGAGTCATCCGACATCCTTGTTCCGAAGGGCGCGTGAGCATTGCCGACCTTTGACCGCGATTCCGCCGCCGTCCACTACACCGATACCGGCTCGCCCCCGGGGGACCCGCGCGCGGCGACGATCTTCTTCGGCCATGGCCTGCTCTTCGGCGGCTGGATGTTTCGAGCCCAGGTCGCGGCGCTGCGCGATCGATACCGCTGCGTGACGATCGACTGGCGCGGCCAGGGGGACAGCGCCCCGGCCGCCGGCGGCTACGACATGGACACCCTGACCGACGACGCGGGCGCGCTGATCGACGTGCTTGGAGTGGGGCCGGTCCACTACGTCGGACTTTCCATGGGCGGCTTCGTCGGACAGCGCCTCGCGGCCCGCCGGGGCGAGCTGGTGCGCACCCTGACGCTGCTAGGCACCAGCGCGTCCCCCGAGGACCCCGACAAAGCGCGAAAATACCGGCTGATGGCGTCGGTCTACCGGCTTACCGGGATATCGCCGCTGCGCCGGGCGGTGCAGCCCCTCATGTTCGGACCCCGCTTCCTGGCCGACCCCGGCAGTCAGCCGGTGACCGATGAGTGGGCGGACCGGTTGCGGCGCTGCCGCCGCCCGGCGACCAGCAAGGCGGTGCGTGCCGTCGCCGATCGCCGCGGCATCGAGAACGAACTCGGCCGGATCGCCGCGCCCACGCTGGTAATCGTCGGGGAGGACGACGCTGCCACGCCGCCGCCCAAGAGCCGGCGCATCGCCGAGCTGATCGATGGCGCCAGGCTGGTTCAGATCCCCGAATGCGGGCACAGCACCGCCCTGGAACAGCCCGAACGCGTTTCGGCGCTGCTGGGGGAGTTCGTCGGCGGCTGAGCCCCTACCGCCACTTGATGCCGCAACCGATCGAGGGCCGCTGGTCGGGGTCGACGGGCCGCCCGGCGAGCACAGCGTCCACCGCCGCGCGGACGTCGGCGGCCGTCACCGGCAGGCCGTTCTTGGGCCGCGAATCGTCCAGCTGCCCGCGGTAGACGAGCCGGCGCTCGCCGTCGAAGACGAACGTGTCCGGCGTGCAGGCCGCGGAATAGGCGCGGGCGACGTCCTGGGTCTCGTCATAGAGGTACGGGAACGTCCAGCCGTGCCGGCGGGCCTCGGCGACCATCTGGTCGGGACCGTCCTGCGGATAGGTCGTCACGTCGTTGCTGGAGATACCGACCATCGCGACGCCCTGATCGGTGAGGTCGCGGCCGAGCGCCGCCAGGCCGTCGGCCACGTGCTGCACGTAAGGGCAGTGGTTGCAGATGAAGGTGACGACCAGGGCAGGACCGGTCAGTTCGTCGAGGCCGACCGTGCGGCCCGTGGCCGGGTCGGGCAGCGCGAACGACGGGGCGGGGGTTCCCAGGGCGAGCATGGTGGACTCGACGGCCATGACCGCCAGCGTAGCGACCCGGATGCTCGTCGATACCGGCGCGGTGTCGGCCCGGAATTTTGCTGGTACGCCCGTCGCGCCGCGCCGCCGGGGCCGAACAGCGTTGCGGGTGAAAGCGCAGAACTCCCGACGATTCGATGCCTCGTCTTTTGGCGCACCGGGACCCGACGGAGGCTACAGTGAGATCCGCATCACAGCCTGATGTGCGGTTGCTGCAGCCGCGGCGGTCCCGGTGCACTCTCTGACCAGTGTGCTCTCGTGAGCCGGCGCGGTGTATGGGGAATCCTCCCTATCTCTGCGGCGCCGGGTTTGGCGGCACCGGTACACACTGGTCAAGACGTGGGGGCAGTCGGTGGATTGCTTGCTCGAGCGCGAAGCGGTTCTAGCCGAACTGGGCGCCCTGGCGCGCGGGATCAGGCGCGGCACGGGCGGCCTGGTGTTGCTGGGCGGAGAGGCCGGTGTCGGCAAGACGGCGGCGATCACCCGCTTCACGTCGCGCCTCGATCTTGATATCCGTGTACTGCGCGGATGGTGCGACCCTCTCGAGGCGACCCGGCCCTTGGGCCCACTGCTGGACGCGCTTGCCGGGGTGGGCCCTGCGGCGGCGCACGCGCTGAGCTCGGCCATCGAGGCCGGTGACACCGGCGCCTTGTATCGGCGGTTGCTGGGCGTGTTGCGCGACGGCCACCGGTGGGTGTGGGTGATCGAGGACGCCCACTGGGCCGATGGCGCGACGTTGGATCTCCTGCGTTTCTTGGCCCGGCGGGTGGACTCGCTCCCGCTGATGCTCCTGGTGTCGTACCGCGACGATGCGCTCAGCGCCGAGCATCCGCTGTCGGTCGCGTTGGGGGATGTGGCGACGTGCGCGGCGGCCACCCGCATCGGTTTGCGGCCGCTGAGCCGCGCTGCCGTCGCCACCCTTGCCGTTGGGAGCGGGCTCAACGCGAACGAGTTGCACCGACTCACCGGAGGAAACCCGTTCTTCCTGACCGAGGTGTTGGCGGCCGGCGCCGCCGCCCTGACCCGGAACACCTTGCCACGCAGCATTTCTGAGGCGGTGTGTGGGCGGCTGGGTCGTCTTTCGTCCGCGGCGCGGGAGACCGCGCACGCGGCGGCGGTCTGCGGTCCGCGAGCGGACCCGGACCTGCTGGCGAAGGTGTGTCCTGAGGCCGGCGCGGGCTTGGTGGAATGCCTGGATGCCGGAGTGCTGGTCGCCGAGGGCGATGCGATCGGCTTCCGCCACGAGCTGGCCCGGCGGGCAACCGCCGACAAGATTCCGGGCTATCAGCGCCGAGTGCTGCACAAGCGGGCGCTGACGGCGCTTGCCGAACCGCCGATCAACCCGGATACATTCGGCGCGTTGGCATTTCATGCCGAGAAAGCCGGCGACACCGATGCTGTGACCCAATACGCGCCTGCGGCGGCCGCGCGCGCCTCGATGTTGGGCGCGAACAGGGAGGCCGCCGAGTTGTACGCGTTGGCGCTGCGCCACGCCGACGGCGTCCCCGCCGAGCAGAAGGTGACATGGCTGGAGCAGCATGCGTTCAGCTGCTACGTGAGCGGGCTCGGGAAGGCGGCGGTGTCGTCCTGGGAGGAGGCCATCGCGCTCCGCCACGCTTTGGGCGACACGCTGGGCGAGAGCAGCGATCTGCACTGGCTGTCCCACCAGCTGTATGCGCTCGGGCGCACCAGCGCGGCCGTGGAAAGCACCCTGGCGTCGCTGCGGTTGCTCGAAGACGCAGGACCATGCCCGCAGTTGGCCTGGTCACTGGCGGCGATGGCCGGGTTGGCGGCGTTCGGCTTCGACCCGGCATGCGCCGATTACGCGGAGCGTGCGATCGCCCTGGGCACTCAACTCGGTGATCGCGCGGTCGTCGTCCGCGCTCGCTTCTATGCCCTGCTCGCCCCCGTCCTCGCCGACGACACCGGCTGGGACGACCTGGAAGCGGCCTGGCACGATTCCATGGCCATCGAGGAGCTGTCCGAACTGGCCGGTTTGAACGGGGCGTTGATCTCCTGGTACGCCGCGGTGCATCACGACGTCGCGCGCGCCGAGGCCTACATCGACGAAACGTCCGCCTTCTGCGCCGAGCACGACTTGGGCATGTTCGACGCGGTCACCACCGGCGCGGCGGGTCTGCTGGCGATGCACACCGGGGATTGGTCCCACGCACTCGCGTGCGCCGACGACGTCGTGACGCGGCCGGGCCTTCCGCCATCGACACGCATCCTGTCTCTGATCACCGCGGCATTGATCCGTTCCCGCCGCGCAGAGCAGCCCGTCGACGCCCTACTGGACGAGGCCCTGGCCGCCGCCGACCCGGGAGACCTGGCGCGCCTGGGGGTGGTGTGGGCCGCGCGCGCGGAAGTGGCCTGGCTGGCCGGCGACGACGACACCGCACGCGCCGAGGCGCAGGCCGGGCTCGCGGCGGCCACCGAACACGCCGACCCGTGGTTGGTCGGTCACCTGCGGCGCTGGGCACAACTGGCCGGGGGGCCCGTCACTGACGCGCCGACCGTCGACACCGTCACCCCTTACCGACTCGAAGTCAGCGGTGACTGGCAGGGCGCCGCCGCCGAATGGACACGCCTTGGTTGCCCCTACGATGCCGCCATCGCTCAACTTGGCGGCGATGTCGCTGCCGTGGAAGCCGCCTTGACCACCTTCCGCCGCCTCGGCGCGCGGGCGGTAGCGCGGCGTGCTCAGCGGCGACTTGCCCAACTGCGCGGACCCATCCGCCGCAGCCACAGCGCCGGCACCGTATCCGACCCCGACGGGCTCACCCGCCGGGAACGCGAGGTACTGACGCTGATCGCCGCCGGCCACAGCGACGCCGACATCGCCACGAAGCTTTCCATCAGCCCCAAGACCGTCGGACACCACGTCACGGCCATCCTCGCCAAGCTCGGCGTCGACAACCGTACCCAGGCCGCCGTCCGCGTCCGGCAGCCCCCGACCGACCAGTCCTGATCCGCCTGCATTCGTAGGCCGGGCGGGTGAGTGCCGTCCCGGCGGCGCTCTTGTGAAACGCCGCTCAGCAATCGTCGGTTCGGCCAAACTCGAGATTTCCCGGCGTCGATTTCCTAGAGTCAGGCGTGCCGGCCCTATGACGCGCCCGAACGTCTGTGTAGTGGCGTGAGGTCCCGTCCCCGGTAAACATGCGCTCTTCACTTAGGGAAGGACACTCGGGGGATGAGTTTCTTGGTGGCTCCGCCGGAGATCACGTCTGCGCTGCTGCATTCGGGCGCCGGTTCGGGGCCCATGCTCGCCACCGCGGCGGCCTGGGACGGGCTGGCCGACGAGTTGGGTTCGGCCGCACAGTCTTTCTCGTCGGTCACCTCCGACCTGGCGAGCGCCGCTTGGCAGGGACCCGCGTCCGCCGCGATGCTCTCGACCGCGACCCGGTACGCCGGCGCCCTGTCCGAGGCGGCGGCCCAGGCGCAGACCGCGGCCGTGCAGGCCCAGACGGTGGCGAGCGCATTCGAGTCGGCCCTGGCCGCCACGGTGCATCCCGCCGCGGTGGCCGCCAACCGCAACGGGTTGATCCAGCTGGTGGTGTCGAACTTGTTCGGGCAGAACGCGCCCGCGATCGCCGCCGTGGAGGCCGACTACGAGCAGATGTGGGCCCAGGACGTGGCCGCCATGATCGGCTATCACGGCGGAGTCTCGGCCGCCGCCTCCGGGCTGGGTTCATGGTCGACGGCGTTGCAAGGGGTCTCGGGCCAGCTGACCAGCGCGGCCGCGGCCGCCCCCGCGGCCTCGCTGCTCGACCCGGTGAACACCGTTCTCGGCGCCATACCCGGCGGACAGTTCGTGTACGGCATCGAACAAAACGTCCTCGGCCTGATCAACGCGCCGACCGAAATCTTGTTCGGCTTCCCGCTGATCCCGACGGGACCGGCGGCGGTCCTGGGCGGGAACGGTGCGACGGGTCAAGTTCCGCTGACGATGTATGCGGGCACCGAGCCGCTGGTCAACGCCTCCGTCGGCACGGGCGCCCCGGTGCCCCTGCTCGTAGACACCGGGTCCCAGGGCCTGGTGATCCCGTTCCAGAAGGTCGGCGGCCTGTTGGGCATGCTTGAGCTTGGCATCCCCATCGGGGGCGGGATCAGCGGGTACAGCGGGGGATTGGACTACGTCTACCTGACGTACAACGCGCCGGTGAACTTCGGCGGTGGACTGGTCACCACGCCGACCCCCGTCGACGTCGAGATCTTCGCCTTCCCGACCACGTTGTCGTCGGCGCTGAACAACGGCTTCACGTTCCAGTCGTTCTTCGCCGCCGACGGCGCAAGCGGCGTGCTGGGCATCGGCCCGAACGCCACCGGCCCGGGTCCGAGCGTTCCTACCGCCGCACTTCCGGGGACCCTCGGTCAGGGTGTGCTCGTCAACGAAGTCGGAACCCCTACTTCTGGTCCTTATCTCCAGTTTGGCGGGCAGCCAGGAACGAACGGCCTCTACACCAACACCGGCGGCCCGTATGTCCCGGCCACTACTTCGGTCACGCTCCCCGGGGCGCCTATCACCAACCTGGACGTCAAGGTCAACGGCGTCAATCATCCGGGCGTCCCCTCAATCGTCGACACTGGAGGTGTTTTCGGAACCCTCCCCAGTGGCCTCAACGCGCAGCCGGGCGACTTGATCCAGGTTTACGATGCCAGCGGCACCCATCTGCTGTATCAGTACAACTACAACGTCAACTACTCCCCGACGCCGATCTCCAGCGGCCTGATGAACACCGGCTATCTGCCGTTCAGCACTCAGCCGGCCTATATCAGCAACGTGAACAACACCACCACCTTCTACCAATGAGCTGAGCCGGCAACCGTTCACCGGCCCGATAGTTTTGCCGAGCGGAAAGGCAGGGTATTCGGCCGCGCATGGGGTGGGTCACCGGGCACGCGATCGCGATCTTCTCGGCGTTGCTGGCCGCGTTCTGGGCCGCCGTCGGCATCGTCGTTCGTCAGCGCGTGGCCCGCGCCGTCCCGGCCGACAAGGGCATGTCCACGGAAGTGGCGACGACCGTCTTCCGCGAACCGATGTGGTGGGCGGGGATGATCGCCGCGATCGCCGGTTACGTGTTCCAGGCCGTTGCGCTGGCCCACGGCTCCCTGCTTCTCGTGCAGCCGCTGCTGGTCTCGTCGCTGCTGTTCGCGCTCCCGCTGAACGCGCGGCTCGCGCGCCAGCGCGTCCCGTGGGCGGATTGGGGCTGGGCCACGCTGCTGACGGTAGCGCTGGCGGTGTTCGTGCTCGTTGGGCAGCCGCGCGAGGGACACAACCGGCCGGCGCTGCCCGCCTGGACGCTGGCGCTGGCGATCAGTGTGCCGTTGGTGATCGTCTGCGTCGCCGCCGCGCGCCGCGCCATCGGAACCTTGAGAGCCATGCTGCTGGCGATCCCCGTCGCGGTGCTGCTCGGCATGGTCGCCGTGCTGACCAAGATCTGCGCTCACCGCGTGGCGGTCAGCGGGTGGGACTCACTCTTGACCGTTCCCGCCCCGTATGTGCTCGTGGCGGCGGCGATTGCCCTCACCTTCGTGCAGCAGGCCGCGTTTCACGCGGGCGCGATGCAGGCGTCGGTGCCGATCATGCTGGTGGGGGAACCGATCGTGGCCGTGCTGCTGGGCATGGTCGTGCTCGGCGAGCACGTCGGCGTGCACGGGCCCCGGGCGGCGGTCCTCATCCTGGCGGTCGCCGCGATGGTCGCGTCGACGGTGGCACTGGCCCGCGACCAGGTGACATGCACAGAGAATTCCATGCCGCCGCAAGCACTTTCGGATGCGGACATGACGTCGACCGCCACCGCCGGGCGAGCCCGCTAGCAGCGACGCTTCGCCAATCATGGCCGGGCTCAACGCTCTTCGGCGACCCTGACGCGCGTCACGTCGGTGGGCCGCACCCGTTCACCGCAGACGTCACAGGTGTGCCCCACCGACAGCTCGTGATCGTGGTGACGCACCGACACGGGCGGCTGCTCCACCGCCCACCGGTCACCCCACTGGCGCAGCACGTGCAGCACCGGAACGAGTTCGCGCCCCGCGTCGGTCAGGTAATAGGCCGAACGCGGCGGCGTCTCCTGGTATTGCCGCCGCTCCAACACGCCCGCCGCGACCAGTTCCTTCAGCCGGAGCGCCAGGCGGTCCCGAGGGGCGGCGGTGTTTCGCGCGATCTCGCCGAACCGGTGGTGTCCCAGGTTGATCTCGCGGATGATCAGCAGGCTCCACCGGTCGCCCACAATCTCCAGGGCGGCCGCGATCGAACAGGGGCTGCCCCGAACGACGGGGGTCTGCAACGGCCCCATCGGCTTCGCGCGTGCTGGCACGACTACAAGGTTTGCATATCAAACCGTCATGCCGCTAGTCTCGGGATCCGTGATGGTTCGGAAATCAAACCGATACGCACGTTGGGCGTTGCCGGCCGTGGTGGTCACCGCGGTGTTCATGTCGAATCTCGATCTCTGGATCGTCAACGTCGCGCTGGTGGACATCGGCCGCGGCTTCGGCAGCCGACTGCCCGACGTGTCCTGGATTCTCGACGCTTATGCGATTGCACTGGCCGCGTTGCTGATTCCGGCCGGACGCCTGGGTGATCGGATGGGGCACCGCCACGTCTTCCTGGGCGGCGTCGCCGTCTTCACCATCGCCTCGGCGTGTTGCGCCGTGGCCCCCGATCTGGCCGTCCTCGTGGCCGCCCGCGTCCTGCAGGCCGTCGGCGCCGCCGCACAGTTGCCCACCTCGCTGGCCCTGCTGATGGCCTCGGTCCCACCGCACCGGCGCACCAACGTCGCACGAGGTTGGGCCGCCGTGGGCGGGCTCGCGGCGGTGTGCGGCCCGGTGTTCGGCGGATTGCTGGTGACCCTGAGCTGGCGCTGGGTGTTCGTGGTGAACCTGCCGGTCGGTGTTCTCGGCTGGCTCGTCGGCCGCAAGGTCCTGCCGTCCGGAGAGGCGCGCCGCAGCGAGCCCATGCCCGACTTCGCGGGCAGCGTCCTGCTCGTCGTGGCGGTGGCCGCCCTCACCGGGGCGCTGGTGCAGGCGCCCACCTGGGGCTGGACGGGGAGCGGCACCGTGGGGCTGCTGCTGCTCGCGGCATTCGGCGCCGCCGCCTTCGTGTGGCGCTCGTCGCGGCACCCGCGGCCGCTGCTCGAGCTGCCCCTCTTGAGGATCCGGAACTTCGCGATCGCCAACATCGCGTTCTTCGCGTTCAGCGCCGCGTTCGCCATCATGTTGCTCTCGAATTCACTGTGGTGTCAACAGATTTGGAAGTACAGCGTCCTGCACACGGGACTGGCCATGGCCGCGGGTCCGGCCTGCGTGCCGATCGTGACGTTCGCCTCGAGTCGCCTCGTACACCGAATCGGGCCCGGTCCCGTGGCCGCGATCGGCAGCGTGACCTTCGTCGCCGCGGTGGTGTGGCGGATCGCCTTTGCGCGAATTACCCCGCACTACGCCACCGATCTCCTGCCAAGCCTGCTGCTCAGCGGGGTCGCCGTCGGTCTGACTCTCAGCACGCTGATGGCGGCGGGTGCGACGGCCCTGCCACCGGTGCGCGCCGCGACCGGCTCGGCACTCGTCAACTCCGGCCGGCAGGTCGCGTCGGCGTTGGGCGTGGCGGTGCTGGTGACGGCGCTGGGACCCGTCGGCTCGGTGCGGGACTTCGTGACCGGGTGGTGGATTGCGGCCGCCTTCGCGGTGGCGGCCGCCGGAATCAGCCTGACCCTGCCGCACGTGCGCTCCGAGGTGTCCGCCGCCGCGTCGCTTCCGGCCGCCCCGCCGGGGACAGCGGTTCCCGAACCGGCCTGACGGCGGTCCGTGTTCCGGGCCACTGCCCACAGCGGAACAGTGGTGTGACGCCCGGACGTTGAACGAACCATGACGTCCATCAGGGGGAACGACGCCGTTGCCCGCCGAGTGCCCGTCGGCCTCGCCGACCGGCTCCTCGACATCAAGCGCATTTACCACGAGCCGAACATCGACCGATTCCCGCGCGCCCGCGAGGTGCTCGACAGGTTTCCCGACGCCGAGCGCATCCCGGTCCTCTCGCACCAGGCGATTCCCGGCCTGTACGGCAACGAGGGCAACGTCGAGGACTGGGTCCGCATCAAGCGCGAGGTGCTCGTGCTCGGCGAGAAGAAGAGCCTCTCCGCGCGGCGCAACGAACGGTCCAGCGACTGGATCGCGCCGTCCACCGCCAACGGCTGCGCCATGGCGTGCGCGTATTGCTACGTCCCGCGCCGCAAAGGCTACGCGAACCCGATCACGGTGTTCGCCAACATCGAAAAGATCACCGGGTACCTCGAGCGGCACGCCGCCCGGCAGGGCGTCAAACCGGAGCCCAACCAGTGCGACCCGGTCGACTGGGTGTACGACATCGGCGAGAACAGCGACTGCTCGGTCGACGCCCTGGTGTCCGACAACGTCCGGGATCTCGTCGACCTGTTCGCGCGAATCCCCAACGCCAAGGCCAGCTTTGCGACCAAGCTCGTCAACCGCGACCTGCTGGCCTACGACCCGCGCGGCGGCACCCGGGTGCGATTCAGCCTCATGCCGGAGGACACGTCGCGCGTCGTCGACGTGCGGACCTCCAAGATCGCCGACCGCATCGCCGCGCTCGACGACTTCGTCGACGCCGGCTATGAGGTGCACCTCAACCTCAGCCCGGTGATCGTCTACGACGGCTGGCTCGACGACTATGCGGAGCTGCTCGACCAGGTCGCCGACGGCACCAACGAGCGCACCAAGCAGCAGCTCGCCGCCGAGATCATCTTCCTGACCCACAACGAGGGTCTGCACGAGGTCAACCTCGGCTGGCACCCCAAGGGTGAGGACCTGCTCTGGCGGCCCGAGCTGCAGCAGCTCAAGCGCAGCCAGAGCGGGCAGTGGAACGTGCGCTACAAGAGCCAGTGGAAGGGCCGCTGGGTGCAGGAGCTCACCGACCTGTTGGCGGTCAAGCTGCCGACCTGTCGCGTGCGCTACGCATTCTGAAACGCCTGCGGCGCAAGGGGATTCCGCGTCTCAGCGGCCGCGCCACTCCGGCTTGCGCTTCTCGCGCCACGCGCGGATGCCCTCGGCGACGTCCTCGGTCGCGCCGGCCACCTTGCGCATCGTCTCGCCGAAGCGGACGGACTCGATCCACCCCATGTCCGCGGTCCGCCAGGCCACCTCCTTGGTGGCGCGCTGCGCCAGGGGAGCGGCCTCGGTCAGCGTCCGCGCCCACGCCCGGGCCTCGTCCTGCAGCGCCTCGGGCTCGACGAGCTTCCACACCAGGCCGATCTCCCTGGCCCGCGCGGCGCTCATCGGCTTGCCCGTCAGCAACAGCTCCATCGCGTTGGCCCACCCCACCCGCTGGGGGAGCCGGATGGCCCCGACGATGGTCGGCACCCCGATCGACACCTCGGGGAAGCGGAACGTGGCCTCGGTGCTCGCAATGACGAAGTCGCAGAACAACACCCCGGTCAAGCCGTAGCCCATGCACGGGCCGTGCACCGCGGCGATGGTCGGCTTGAACAGCTCCATGCCGCTCTCGAAGGAGTTGATGGTCGGCTTCTCCCAGAAGGTGCCGCCGAACGTGCCGACCGCGCCCTCACCGTCCTTCAGGTCCGCGCCGGCGCAGAAGACGTCGCCGTTGGCCGTGAGGATGCCGACCCACGCGTCGAGGTCGTCGCGGAACCGGTCCCACGCCGCGTTGAGGTCCTGGCGCAGCGCGCCGTTGATCGCGTTGCGGGCCTCGGGACGGTTGAGGGTGATGGTGGCGACGTGGTCGTCGAGCTCATAGGTGACCAGGCTCATGACGGTGCCTAGTCCGGCGGCTCTTTCTCCGCGTTCGCCGACCCGATGGGTTCGGCGTTCTCCCGCTCGCTGGGCTTGCCGGGCACATCCTCGGCTTCCCGCTCGTTGGCGACCTTCTCGTCGAGCTGGTCGACGATGTTCTCCAGCTGCTCAGTGCGACTCAGCGGCTCTTTGTCGGGTTCCGTCATTTCGCTTCCGTTGATGTCCGATCGTCCACGGGGCCTCCCGTCGACGCGAGGGCGGTGGGTAGTCATACCCTGCCGCGTCCTTCCCAATCCGGGAAAGCATACGGCGTCCTTCGCCACCTCACCCGGCGCGGATCGCGCGGGCGCCGGCATCGGGCCGTCATGGCGGCGAATTGACCTGCGCAGCAACGTGATCCGTTCACGACGGTCGCGTGCCGCCGATCCGGTTGGCGAGGGCGGTGCCCACCGCGCGTGCGCCCAGCGCGTTGGGGTGCAGAGGCGCGGCCAGGTGGGTCAGCACGAATCCTTCGAAGAACCGGTCCTGGGCCGGCGCGCACATGTCGTGTCCGACCGACACGGGCCGCGTGTCGAAGAAGTCGACCCCCTCGGCGGCGGCCAGCGCCCTCTGGGCCTCGTCGAGCTCGTCGACCTTCGCCTGGAAGTAGTCGGCGTCCCTGGGGTTGATTGGCTGCTGGCCGAAACAGCCCCCGGGCCGGATGTAGGTCCCGTACCCCACCAGCACGATCCGCGCGTGGGGCGCCTTCGCGCGCACCGCGTCGACCAGGGCCCGCCACGCCGGCGCCTGGCCGCGGATCGCCGCGCTGAACCGGTCGCCACCGCCCGCGGCGAAGTCGTCGAAGCAGGGCGGTTGCGTCAGCGAACTCCTGCGGCAGGCAGCGGCAGTGCTCGCCAGCCCGACGTCGTTGCCTCCGATCGTGATGGTGATCAGCTCGGTGTCGGCGCCGACGGCCTCGATCTGCGGGGGTATGGCCCGGTTGCGGGTCTGTTGCGCATGGACCGTGATGTCGGCGCTGGTCGCGCCGCTGCACGTGGCGTCGTCGAAACTCCGCGCCCCGATGTCGCGCGCCAGCACCGAGGGGTAGTCGTTCGTCGACCTGAGGCACTCCGGCGGGTCGGCCGCATCGGGCACGAGCGGCGCCGCGGCCGCCGAGTCGCCGAGCGCCACGTACCGCAGGCCCGGAGCCGGCTCGGAACCGAGGTGAATGGGTGCCGCGCAGGCCGCGGCGGCCGAAACGCAGACGGTTGCGGCGCAGCGGGAAGCCACGCGCGCCCACCGGAGAGTCGCTGACATCGTCTTCGCCAGCGCCCGTTTATCGGATGGAGACCGCCGCGGTCAGCTGACCTTGGCGTCGCTGGCCAGCTTCTCCGCCTCGTTGAGCAGATCGAGGGCGCTCTTGGAGGTCTGGTCGGCGATGCTCTTGACGAACATCCCGCACACGTTCACCAGGCCCGCGACCAGCCCTTCGCTGCCCAGGCGGGTGGCGTGCTCGAGGACGCTCGGCCCCAGCGCGGACGGATCCCCCTGAAAGAACGTCTTCATGACGTCGATCGCCGCCAACGTGTTGGTCTGCTGTTCTTTGGTCCAACCCTGTGCGTCGCTCACCTTGCGCCTCCCCGCGGTCGTAGTGTGCCGAATCCTTCACGAACCGATCCCAGCATCTGCAGATCAGTCTGTCATCGAGCGTGCCGCCTCGCCGACCGGCATCGGATTTATAGCACCTATCCTGGCCGGAGTGGCCGAACCCTCTCTCGAAGTGTCCGCTGCGGAACTGCGCAGACGCCTCGACGGCCTGACCCTCCGCGACGCGGCCCGCCTCGGCCGGCGGCTGAAGAATCTGCGGGGCGGGCAACCCGAGAAACTGCGGCAGCTCGCGACTCAGATCGGCGACGCCGAGTCGCTCGTCGCGGCCCGGTTGGCGGCCGTCCCCACGATCAGCTATCCGGAACTGCCGGTGAGCGAGCGGCGCGGGGAGATCGCCGACGCGCTACGGGCACACCAGGTGATCGTCGTCGCCGGCGAGACGGGGTCGGGCAAGACCACCCAGCTGCCCAAGATCTGCCTCGAGGCCGGTCGCGGCATCCGCGGAACGATCGGGCACACCCAGCCCCGGCGGCTGGCCGCCCGCACGGTCGCGCAGCGGATCGCCGACGAGCTGGGCAGCCCGCTCGGCGATGTCGTCGGCTACACCGTCCGTTTCACCGACCAGGTGAGCGACCGCACACTGGTCAAGCTCATGACCGACGGCATCCTGCTGGCCGAGATCCAGCGCGACCGCCGGCTGCTCCGTTACGACACCCTGATCCTCGACGAGGCCCACGAGCGCAGCCTCAACATCGACTTCCTGCTCGGCTATCTGCGTGAGCTGCTGCCGCGTCGCCCCGATCTGAAGATCGTCGTGACGTCGGCGACCATCGAGCCCCGGCGCTTCGCCGAGCACTTCGGCGGCGCCCCCGTCGTCGAGGTCTCCGGGCGCACCTACCCCGTCGAAATCCGTTATCGGCCTCTGGAAGTCGCGGTCGCCGTTGGGGCCGACGACGATCCCGACGACCCCGACCACGAGATCGTTCGCACCGAGACCCGCGACGAGATCGAGGCGATCGTCGACGCCGTCGCCGAATTGGAGGCCGAACCGCCCGGCGACGTCCTGGTGTTCCTGTCGGGTGAGCGCGAGATTCGCGACACCGCAGAAGCTTTGGCGGGTCTCAGACACACCGAGGTGCTGCCCCTGTATGCCCGCCTGCCCACCGCCGAGCAGCAGAAGGTGTTCGCGCCCCACGCCGGGCGCCGCGTGGTGCTGGCGACCAACGTCGCCGAGACGTCGCTGACGGTGCCGGGCATCCGCTACGTCGTCGACCCCGGCAACGCGCGCATCTCGCGCTACAGCCGCCGACTGAAGGTGCAGCGGCTGCCGATCGAACCGATCTCGCAGGCGTCGGCGGCCCAGCGGGCCGGGCGGTGCGGCCGGGTCGCGCCGGGGGTGTGCATCCGCCTGTACTCCGAGGACGACTTCGCGGCCCGTCCCCGCTACACCGACCCCGAGATCCTGCGGACCAACCTCGCCGCGGTGCTGCTGCAGATGGCCGCGCTGAGACTCGGTGATGTCGAGAACTTCCCGTTCCTCGACCCACCCGACCGGCGCAGCATCCGCGACGGCGTGCAGCTGCTGCAGGAGCTTGGGGCCTTCGACGCCCACGGGGAGATCACCGACCTCGGCCGTCGCCTGGCCCGGCTGCCCGTGGATCCCCGGCTGGGCCGGATGATCCTCGCGGCCGAAAAAGAGGGCTGCGTGCGGGAGGTGCTGGTGCTCGCCGCGGCGTTGAGCATTCCCGACCCGCGGGAGCGCCCGGCCGACCGCGAGGACGCCGCCCGCCGTAAGCACGCCCGCTTCGCCGACGACAACTCGGATTTCCAGTCCTACCTCAACCTCTGGAAGTATCTGCGTGAGCAGCGAAAAGGATTGTCGGGCAGTCGCTTCCGCCGCATGTGCCGCGACGATTTTCTGCACTACCTGCGCATCCGCGAGTGGCAGGACCTGGCGGGGCAGCTGCGCAGCATCGCCCGGGACTTGGGCATCGTCGAATCCGACGAGCCGGCCGACGCGGCGAGCGTGCAGGCGGCGCTGCTCGCCGGGTTGCTGTCGCACGTCGGCATGCGTCGCGAGGACGCGCGCGAGAACAGCCGGGAGTTTCTGGGGGCGCGCAACTCGCGGTTCGTCTTGGCGCCCGGCTCGGTGCTCGCCAAACGGCCACCGCGCTGGGTCGTGGTGGCCGAACTGGTGGAGACCAGCCGTCTGTATGGGCGCACGGCCGCGCGCATTCAGCCCGAGCTGGTGGAGCGCGTGGCCGGTGACCTGGTGCAGCGCACCTACAGCGAACCGCACTGGGACGCGGCCCGCGGGGAGGTGATGGCCTACGAGCGGGTGACCCTTTACGGTCTGCCGCTGGCCGCACGCCGACGGGTGGGATACGCCCGCGTCGAGCCCGCGGTCGCGCGCGAGCTGTTCATCCGCCACGCGCTCGTGGAGGGCGACTGGCGCACGCGGCACCACTTCTTCCGCGACAACGCGCGGCTGCGGTCCGAACTCGAGGAGCTCGAGGAGCGCGCCCGACGCCGCGACCTGCTGGTGGGCGACGACGACATCTACGGCCTCTATGACGCCCGCATCCCCGCCGACGTGGTGTCCGCCCGGCACTTCGACGCGTGGTGGAAGAAGCAGCGGCACAAGACGCCCGACCTACTGACATTCACGCGCGACGACCTGTTGCGCGTCGACGGGGATTCCGCCGGTGACCGGCCGGACGCCTGGCGGACGGGTGACGTCGCGCTGCCGCTGACCTACCGGTTCGAGCCGGGCGCCGCCGACGACGGCGTCACGGTGCACGTGCCCATCGACGTGCTCGCCCGCCTCGGCGGCGACGAATTCGCCTGGCAGGTACCGGCCCTGCGCGAGGAACTGGTCACCGCACTGATCCGCTCTCTGCCAAAGGATCTGCGCCGCAACTTCGTTCCCGCTCCCGACGCCGCCCGCGCGGTGCTGGCCGGCATCGACCCGGGAAGCGAACCGCTGCTGCCGGCACTGCAACGCGAATTGCGGCGCCGCAGCGGCATTTCGGTGCCGATCGACGCGTTTGCCCTCGACAAGCTGCCGCCGCATCTGCGCGTGACGTTCGCCGTCGAGGCCGCCGACGGCACCGAGGTCGCGCGCGGCAAGGAGCTAGCGGAGCTGCAGGGGCGGCTGGCGGGGCCGGCGCGCCGGGCCGTCGCGCAGGCGATCGCCGGCGACCTGGAACGAACCGGACTGCGCGGTTGGCCCGACGACCTCGACGAGTTGCCCCGCGTCGTCGAGCGCACCGTCGACGGGCGGGCCGTGCGGGGATTTCCGGCGTTCGTCGACACCGGCGCCGCCGTCGACGTGCGGGTGTTCGCCACTCCCGCCGAGCAGGAAGCCGCCATGGCCCCCGGCCTGCGCCGGCTGCTGCGGCTCAGCGTCCCGTCCCCAGGGAAAGCGGTTGAGCGCCAGCTTGATACGCGAACACGCCTGATGCTCGGCTCCAACCCCGACGGCTCGCTGTCCGCGCTGATCGACGACTGCGCCGACGCCGCGGTGGACGCGCTCACGCCCGGGCCGGTATGGACGCGCGAGGAATTCACCGCCCTGCGCGACAAGGCGGCTCGGGCGTTGGTGCCGACGACGCTCGACGTCCTCGGGCGCGTCGAGACCGTGCTGTCCGCCGCGCAGGAGGCGAGACTGGCCGTGCCCGCGCAGGCGCCGCCCGCGCAGGCCGAAGCGATCTCGGACATCCGAGCTCACCTGGACCGGCTGTTGCCGCCCGGGTTCGTCACCGCCAACGGCCGCGCCCACCTCGCCGATCTTGCTCGCTACCTGATCGCAATTGGCCGCCGCCTGGACCGGCTGCCGCACGCGGTGGGGGCCGATCGGGAGCGGATGGACCGCGTGCGGACCGTGCAGGACGCCTACGACGAACTCGTGCGCGGGCTGCCGCTGGGCCGGGCGGCGGCGGCGGATGTCCGCGACCTCGCGCGGCAGATCGAGGAACTGCGGGTGAGCCTATGGGCGCAGCAGCTGGGCACGCCGCGCCCGGTCAGCGAGCAGCGCATCTACCGGGCGATCGACGCGCTGGCGCCGGATCGACGTTAGCGCGCGATCCACTCGACCTTCTGCACGCTGGCGTCGATTCGATGCGGCCGCCGCGCCGCCTAAGGTGCAAAGTCATGGCACCGACACCACGTCCCCGCCGATCCGCCCTCTACCTGCCGGGCAACAAGCCCCGGGCGCTGGAAAAGGGGGCGAAGCTGCCGGCCGACGTGCTGATCTTCGACCTCGAGGACGCCGTGGGTCCCGATGCCAAGGCTGAATCGCGGGTGCGGGTGTGCGAGGCCATTTCGTCCGGGGGCTACGGGCCGCGCGAGATCGTGGTACGCGTCAACGGCCTGGACACCGAGTGGCACGACGACGACGTGGCCGCGGTGGCGCGGTCGACCGCCCACGGCGTGCTCGTGCCGAAAGTCGAGACGGGGGAACAGGTTCGGAGTCTGGTCACCGCGCTCGACGCGTGCGGCGCTGCCGAGTCGATGCAGCTGTGGGTGATGATCGAGACGCCGCGGTCGTTCCTCAGGGCGGAGGAAATCGCCTCCGCCAGCGACCGTTTGGCCGCGTTCGTGGTCGGCACCAACGACCTGGTGAACGACCTGCACGCGCTGCACCTGCCGGGACGTGCGCCCATCGTGCCGGCGTTGGCAATGGCCGTGCTCGGCGCGCGGGCGGCCGGGAAGGTCGTCCTCGACGGGGTGTTCAACGACATCGGCGACGAAGCCGGCTTCCGGGCCGAGGCGCAGCAGGGCCGCGAGATGGGTTTCGATGGCAAGACGTTGATCCACCCGTCCCAGATCGGCCCCGCCAACGAACTTTTCGGCCCCTCGGCCGACGAGCTGGCCGACGCCCGAAAGGTGGTCGCGGCGTACGAGGAGGCTCAGGCGGCCGGCAGCAGCGTCATCACGGTCGACGGCCGCATGGTCGAGAGCCTGCATGTGCGCAACGCCCAGCGGCTGCTCGCCATGGCCGACTTGATATCCGAAATGGCCTCGATCTCCTAGACTCGGGCTCGAACCTGCCGGGGGCGAAGGAGCGCCGATGAGGTTGACCCGAACCACGGTCGCGGCGATCGCGGCCGTCGCCGCGGTCGCCGCGGGCTGCTCGAACGGCAAGTCGCCGTCGGGCTCGACGTCCAGCCAACCACCTTCCTCGAGTTCGGTGACGTCGTCGCAGCCGATGCCGCCGTCATCGTCCGCTGCGCCGGGCGGCGCACTCGACCAGTCCACGTGCCTGAACATCTCGTTCACCAAGGACAACCTGATGGTCGCCCAGAAGCAGGACGACGCGCGCAGGTTCGCGGACACGCTGGAGAAGTACAGCCCGCCCGAGCCGGTGAAGGCCGCGATCGAGCACTTCGTCACCACGGTGGGCGCGCAGCCCACGGATCCGGACCTCGACGTCAACAGGGATCAGCTCACCAACTGGATCAAGCAGATCTGCCCCATGGTGAATCCCTGAGGCGGCAGCCGCAGCGGCTGCGACGTGGGGGGACTTGGCTTGGGTGGGTGGCGATCGCTTCCCACTCTCAACATATACGGCATGGGGGGCTTGCCGCAAGACCCGGGTCGTGGCGCAAAATCGCTGGCCGAGAGCACGATTCACTGACTCGGGGGTGTGGGATGCGACAGGGCGAACAAATTGCCGACCATGCGGTGGTGGTCACTGGGGCCGGACCGACGGGGTTGATGCTCGCGGGGGAGTTGGCGTTGGCGGGTGTGGACGTCGCCCTTGTCGAGCGGCGAGCCGATCGGGACCTGATCGGTTCGCGCGCGGGCGGCCTGCATGCGCGCACCATCGAGGTGCTCGACCAGCGGGGCATCGCCGACCGGTTCCTCGAGCGGGGCGACGTCGCGCAGGTCGCGGGATTCTCGCAGATTCGTCTCGACATCAGCGACTTTCCCACCCGGCATCCCTACGGGCTGGCGTTGTGGCAGAACAGCATTGAGAGCATCCTCGCCGACTGGGTCGATGAGCTGCGCGTGCCCGTCCACCGCGGCCGTGAGGTGACCGGTCTGGCGCAAGATGGCGCCGGCGTCGACGTCTCGCTCGGCGACGGGCAATCACTGCGCGCGGGGTATGTCGTCGGGTGCGACGGCGGACGCAGCGCGGTCCGCAAGGCCGCGGGCATCGACTTCCCGGGATGGGAGGCCACCCAGAGCTACCTCCTCGCGGAGGTGGAAATGGCCTTCGCGCCGGGGGGAGAACCCGAATGGGGAATCCGCCACGACGATCTCGGGGTCCACGCCCTGAGCAGGACGGAGGATTCCGGACCGGCCCGCGTGATGGTCACCGAGCGCCACGCTGGGCCCTCCGGTGACGCATCGCTCGACGACCTTCGCGACGCGCTCGTCACCGTGTATGGCACGGATTACGGAATCCACAGTCCCGCATGGATTTCCCGTTTCACCGACGCCGCACGGCAGGCGGCGGCGTACCGCGACCGGCGCGTCCTGCTGGCCGGGGATGCGGCCCACGTGCATCACCCGGTGGGCGGTCAGGGGCTGAACACCGGGGTGCAGGACGCGGTGAACCTGGGTTGGAAGCTGGCGCAGGTGGTCAAGGGGACATCGCCCGACAGCCTGCTCGACACCTACCACGCCGAACGGCATCCCGTCGGCGCCCGGGTGCTGCGCAACGCGATGGCGCAGATGGCGCTGCTTCGTCCGGACGATCGCACGAAAGCGCTGCGCGACGTCGTGTCGGACCTGCTCGGCATGCACGAGCCTCGCGAACGGTTCGCCGCGATGATGTCCGGTCTGGACATCCGTTACGAACTCGGCGACGGGCATCCCCTGCTCGGGCGCCGCATGCCCGACCTCGACCTCGTCACCGCCGACGGCCCGCGGCGGGTGTTCGCCCTCCTGCACCGCGCGCGACCGGTGCTGCTCAACCTCGGTGACGCCGGGGCCTTCGATGTCGACCTGTGGGCCGATCGCGTCACGCTGGTCAACGCGAAACGTGTTGGTTCTTGGGAGATTCCGGTGTGCGGCGAGATCCCGGCGCCCACCGCCGTGCTGATTCGTCCCGACGGGCACGTCGCCTGGGTGGGGGAGCACGAGGATGCTCAGGACCCCCGTCTCCCTGAGGCGCTCACGACGTGGTTCGGGCCGCCTCGCGCGGCCTGAGCGGCCGGCGAACTCAGGCAGGCCACCGCGAGGACAGCGCGCGCGGCGCCCACGCCGGCCAACCCGCCGCCCCGATGAGGTAGCCGCCGTTCAGCTGCGCGACGATGCGGGGACCCTTGATGGCGCTGTTGTCGTACACGGTCGCCGAGTCACACCGCAGGATCGCGGAGGCGACCAGCGGCCAGAGCCGTTGGAAGCGCTGGCGGATCTTGTCCTCGGGCACGTCGTGCCCGCCGGCCTTCACCCGATATTGGACGCGCCGGACGGCCAGCTCCTCGGGGACGATGACGACGTGCAGCACGACGGTGTACCCGCCCGCGTGGGCGGCGTCGATCAGCTCCAGCTTGGAGGGGTGGGAGAACACGGTCTCCGCGATGAACGAGCGGCCGAGCTCGATCAGCCGGCCCCGCGTCTCGGCGGCGACCCGGGCCGCGTCGTAGGCGTGCGCGGTGGGGTCGGCCGGCCAGCGAAGCCGGGCGATCTCGTCAGCGTTGACGAAGACGCTTCGCGGCAGCAGGGGTGCGAGCGTGAACTCCACGAACGTGGACTTGCCGGCTCCGTTGGGACCAACGACGAGGTCCAGCCGGTTCATCGGGCAGTGGCATTGCTTTCGCGCCGGGCGCGTCGGCGGGGGGCGGGGGCGACCACCGAAGAGCCGTCGGGCCGGTGTTCCACGATCTCGCCGGCCTCGTTGAGGGCCACGGTGGCGATGCCGCGCCGAGCCAACCGGTCGCCGTAGTGGGACTGGGCGAGGCCTTCTTCGATGGCGGCGGAGATCTCGGCGTTGAACACGACGCCTTCCTCGACACCAAGCTCGCGCAGCTCCAGGTCTCCGGCGAGCGCCGCCTCCACCCGTCGGCGCGCCGCGGTGTGCTGGCTGGACACCGCGCGGCCGACGCGGGCCCAGTGATCGAGTTGCTGCTTGGCCGAGCGGCTCTGCCGCGCGCCCTCGGCCGCGGCGCTGTCCATCAGGTCGGCGGCGAACCGGGTGACCCGGTCGGCTGAGTCAGCCATGCGTCCTCATTCCTGTAGCAATCTGTAACGATTGTAGCGGATTGCTACGGCGCCGGGGGAGGCTCGCACGTACGGATCCGTATCGGGCCGCGCCAGTCGGCGTCGGGATCGATCACCCGACCGCCCTGCGTGATGCTGACGCTGCCGTCCCGCGCGAGCTCGCGCGCGGCCGCGGTCGCGTCGGCCATCAGGTCTCGCCACCCTTTCCCGCCGACGGCGCGGGCCGCGTCCGACGGACAGATGCTGCTGCCGTGGCCGCGATGCTGGGCCAGCGCGCGGATCGCCGACCGCAGCCGTTGCGACACGGGGCCGGCGCCCAGAGCGACGGCGGCATCGTCGGCGGCCGAGCCGCCGCCAGCGCAGGCCCGGTGCAGTTCGGCGCGCAATCGCTCGTCCACCTCACCATTCAAGCCGAGAACCCAATCGCAGGAATCTCGCGCGGGACGTTCCGTGTACCCGAGCCACACAGTCGGCGCGGGGAATCCGGCTCCTCCGGGCCCGGGCAGGCCGAACGACCCGAGTTTTCGGTAGGTTGAACGCGGTTCCGTACGACCCGAAGGGAGACCCCGTTGCGCCAGACCGCGGCCATGGCGGAGGCCGACCGCACGTGGATGATCGACACGCTGCTCGCCCTCCTGCAGACTCCCAGCCCGTCGGGGCGCACGGACGCGGTGATGCAGCTCATCGGCGACATCTTCGACGACTTCGGCGTTCCGTTCTCCCTGACCCGCCGCGGCGCGCTGACCGCCGAACTGCCGGGCGCGTCGCCGACCATCGACCGGGCCCTCATCGTGCACGCGGACACCATCGGCTGCATGGTGCGACGACTCAAGGACAACGGCCGCCTGGAGATCATTCCGGTAGGCACCTTCTCGGCCCGGTTCGCCGCGGGCGCCCGCGTGCGGATCTTCTCCGACGACCCCGACGAGTTCGTCACCGGAACCATCCTGCCGCTCAAGGCGAGCGGGCACGCGTTCGGTGACGAGATCGACACCCAGCCGACGGACTGGGAGCACGTCGAGGTCCGCGTCGACCGCAAGGTGTCGTCACGCGAGGACCTACTCCGCCTCGGCCTCAACATCGGCGACTTCGTCGCGCTGATCGCCAGCCCCGAACTCACCGCCGACGGCTTCATCGTCTCCCGTCACCTCGACGGGAAGGCGGGCATCGCGATCGCACTCGCCCTGGCCAAGAACATCGCCGAGAACAAGGTGGTGTTGCCGCACCGCACGACCATCATGGTCACCATCACCGAGGAGGTCGGCCACGGGGCCAGCCACGGCCTGCCCGCCGACGTCGCGGAGTTGATCTCCGTGGACAACGCGGTGTGCGCGCCCGGGCAGCACTCGATCGAGGACGGCGTGACCATCCCGATGGCCGACCTGCACGGAGCGTTCGACTACCACCTGACCCGCAAACTGTGCCGGCTCGCCGATGAGCGTGGCATTCCGTGTGCGCGAGATGTATTCCGCTACTACCGATCTGACGCGGCCGCGGCGATCGAGGCGGGCGCCGGGACGCGGGCGGCGCTGGTCGGCTTCGGTGTCGACGGCAGCCACGGCTGGGAGCGCACCCACCTGGATTCCCTGCAGGCGGCATACTGCCTGCTGCACGCCTGGCTGCAGACGCCTCTGACGTTCGAGCAGTGGGACGCCAAGCCGTCGGGCAAGCTGCGCGACTTCCCCTCGTCGAAGCAGCCGGCGCCCAGCGAGCGCTGGGTTCCGTTGGCGCGCGGCGAGTTCGACGAACCCGGCGAGGCGTCGCCCGGTTCGCACTGGCCTCCGTCGGAGGGTCCTCAGCCCTGAGCCGGGCCTCGGCCGGAATCGGCTGATCCCGAGTTCCGCGCGTGAAGGGCGCGGTACAGCTCGGCGCGGGAGCGGATGTTCAGCTTGCGGTAGACGCGGCTGAGGTTGACTTCCACCGTCTTCGGGCTGATGAACAGCGCGGCGCCGATATCGCGGTTGGTCATGCCCGAGACGGCAAGTTCGGCGACGCGTTCTTCGGTGGCGGTCAGACCGTCTTCGCGGCGGGACGCATAGCGGGCGAATGCGGCTTCGGCGCGTTGGGCCCACACGGCCGCGCCAAGCCGCTGGAAGGTCTGCCGGGACTCGAGCAGCGTCGCGGCGGCGGCCTCGCGGCGGCGGAGGCGGCGCTGCAGCTGTCCGAGCAACAGCTGCGTGCGGGCGCGCTCGAACGGCATGGGCACGCGATCGTGTTGGATGACGGCGCGCTCGGCGGACGCCGCGGCGGCCGCGAAATCGCCGTGGGCGGCTTGCAACATCGCTCGGCACCGCAGCCCGACCGCAAGCGCCCATGCCCGGTCGCGTCGGCGTCCGTTGCGCTCCAAGGCGTCGACCAACGGCTCGGCTTCCTCCAAACGACCGAGCCCGATCATCGCCTCCACCGCCTCGGGAACGAACGACCAGGAAATGATCTCGGCCGCCTCGGGGAACATGCGCACCATGGGCAGCAGCGGTTCGAGGGCGCTCATAGCGGCGGGATGGTCACCACTTGACACTTCAACGAACCCGGCCAGTGTGGCCGGCCACTCGGCCAATCGCGTTGAGCCGCAGCGCCGGCCGGCCGCGATCGCCTCTTGGAGGTCGTGACGGGCGTCGTCGAGTCGGCCGGCGTAGGCGGCCACCGCGCCGCGCACCGTCAACGCAATGAACAGGGGGAAATCGCCGCCGAGTTGTAGGGCCAGCTCCATCGTCATGTCCGCCGACCTCGCCGCACTGCCGAAGCGGCCCAGCCAGATGTCGACGAGCACAAGGTGGAAGCCGACGAAGATCAACTCACCTTCCTCGCCGCGGACCAGACATTGCTGGCCCAGCTTGTCGAGTTCCTCACGCGCCCTCTCCAAGTCACCGGTCCACGCGCGCAGCAATGTCATCTGGGCGCGTGCTCGCAACGCCATAGGAACACGCATGGTCGGATCTTCCAACTCAACAGCGCGATGCATGGCGCGCTCGTCGAAGCCACGGCCCGACATGAAATCCAGCACCGCCCGCATGCCCAGCGCGGCGCTGAGGAGGGCCGCTGCCCCCATTAGCTCTGCGTCGTCAACGGCTTGCTGCACGCGCTCATAGGCCTGGTCTGGCCGCCCGGCGTTGACCAGAGCGAATGACAGACTCACCAGGATTCGCACGCGCAACCCGGTATCGTCACCGCTGTCGCGAAGCGCGGACTCGAGCAACTGTGCGGACTCGAGGAAACTGTCGTCGGAGAGCCGCACCAAGCCGAGCTCATGCAGCGCTTCCGCGCGAAGGGGACCGGACGGCAGCTCCGCCACGACGGCGTCGAGAATCCGCCGAGCGCGTGCGGGTTCGCTGGCATCGGAATGGTATCTGGCGCACAGAATTCTGTGTTCCGAACTGTTGGCTCCCAGGCCGATGGCCAGCTCCAAGAGCTCGGCCGCGGCAGCCGGCGCTCCTCTGTCACGCGCGATGCCGGCGGCCGAAACGAGTGCGCTCACCGTCTCCGGCTGACCTGAGGTGTCGGACAGCGCCAGGTGGCGGGCGCGCAACTCGGGCTCGGTGGTGAGTTCGGCCAGGCGCCAGTGCATCTCACGCCGACGCGCGGGGGTTGCGGCGCTGTAGACGCCATGCGCCAGGATCGGGTGCGTGAACCGAACGTTGTTGCCGTTGATCGTCAGCACACCGTTGGTCTCAGCGGTGCCCAGTGACCGCACCACCTGATCTGGCGTCGACTCGGTCGCAAGCGCCAGCACCGGCACCGTCGGATCGGGAAGACTCGCCATGGCGAGCAAGACGTCTTCGGCCCCTACCCGGCTGATCCTCGCGCGCACGAGTTCGTCGAGGCTAGGCGGCAGGCCCAGTAGGGAGCCGCCGCCCTGCGCACCGAGTTCGCGCGCGAATTCCAGGGCGTAAAATGGGTTGCCGCCCGTGATGTGGTGTATGCGCAGCAACGTGGGCCGGGGGACGGAGCGGCCGAGGCGAAAGACCAGGATCTTGTGGATGTCTCCAAGCGGCAACGACTGCAGGCGAATCCGGCGGAGAGCATCCGGGACGGGTGTTTGCAGCGCCGACGCCGCCTCCTCGGTGCGGGTTGTGCATACCAGCGCCACACCGGGCGGCAGCCGTCGCGCCGCATACGACACCACGTTCGCACTCGACCGGTCCATCCATTGCAGATCGTCGATCGCGAGCACCACCGGACCTTCGGCCGCGAGCCGGCCGGTCACGGTGACGAACGCCGCCGCGACCGCCCGGGGATCGATGTTGTGCGCCTCCTCCCGGTGACGCAACAGCGCCGCGTCCAACGCCTGCTTCTGCGGCAGGGGCGCGTCCGCCCACACCGCATCGTCGACACCGCTCAGTAATTCGCTCAGCACGGTGTATGCCAGCACTGATTCTGCGGCGGCGGCACGGCAGCTCAGCGTGCGGAAGCCGAGCGCACGCGCGCGGCTCACCGCGTCGAGCCAGAGCGTCGTCTTGCCGATGCCGGGTTCACCCTGGATGACCAGAGCGCCAGACTGGGCGGGTACGGAAGCGAGAAACTCTGTGACACATTGTTCTTCGGCCATCCGGCCGACGAACTGCTGCGCCATCTCCGGCCCCCGCGTCGTCGACGTCAGGCCAGGCCGGCACGAACTTGAGAGCGAGCCAACCGCCGCCTCGCCCTAGGCCCCCCACCCATACTCTGGCTCCCTCCCGGTCAGCGCGCGGTTCTCCGGCGTGCGGTAAATGCTCGAGCAAAGTCGGTCAGGAGCACAATTCTGCCTCAGCGGCCGCCGGAAATCGTGTCGAGGGCCTTGCCCGTCTTCTTGAAGGCGTTGCCGGGCGTGGGTGGCAACTGGTCGCGCGCGAAGCTGCCCACTCGCATCATCGGGCCTACGAGGATGTCGAACACGCGGGGGAGAAGACGGTAGCCGGCGAGCATGGGGTAATTCGTCGAGCCGACCTGGCGCTCGCTGGGGCGCCCGGACTCGGTGGCGGCGACGATTGCTCGCGCGACCTTGGACGCTGGGTCGTTGATCGGCAGCACGTGCGCGCGGCGCCCGAAATAGTTGGCCGCGGCCCCGTACACCGCGGTGTCCACCGCGCCGGGGTAGATGCCGTGCACCACGATGCCCGGCAGTTCGCGCGTTTCCTGCCGAAGCGTCCGGATGAGCGCCGTGATCGCGAATTTGCTCACGACGTAGGCGCCCATGTACGGGACGGCGGCCTGCCCCAGCACCGAACCCACCACCACCAATTGCCCTCGCCCGCGGTCCGTGAAATGGCAAATTGCGCAACGGGAGACGTTGGCCGCACCCAACACATTGGTGCGGATCACCTGGTCGAAGATGTCAGCCGGTAACTGGGTGAAGCGGCCGAACGCCGCCAGGGCGGCATTCTGAACAACGACGTCCAGTGCGCCGTAGCGATCGACCACCGCGTCGAAGAGCTCCTCCACCTCGCTCCGCTCAGCGATATCGGTCGGCCGCACCAGGACGTCGGCCGCGCCCGCTGCGCGGCAAGCGGAGGCGACCCTCTCGAGACGGTCGGCGCCGCGCGCCGCGAGCACCAGGCTGCAGCCGCGCCCGGCGTACCTGAGCGCGGTCTGCTCGCCGATGCCGCTGGAGGCGCCTGTGATCAGCACGGTCTTGGTCGGGTTGGTCGTCATCGTCCTCCTCGGAACTACCAGGCGGGAGAAGTTCAGTTTCTTAACGAACATGGATTACCCGCCGCCGGCGCCCGCAATCATCCGCGCCTCGGCCGTTCTCAGCGGCCAACCCGTCCAGGCCGCGGCGGTCGCGGCCCTTCGACGACAGTGACCGCATCCCGAAATCCGCCCGCTGAAAGAGGATTCGTGTCAGCACGCGTTTAGAGCCGCCCGATCTGTGAATACTGCCCAGGCACGTACCCCGCGAACGTTGCAGGGCGCATCGTGCTCGCCCTTCATCGGCGATGTGTCCAAACACTCGAGCCGGTATTCACAGAAAAGGAACGGAATGTCGTCACGTAACACCTTCGTCCGCTCTCTGCACGACCTCGGTGCCGCCGCCTGGTTCGGCGGTGCGCTGATGGGAGCGGTTGGCCTGAACGGCGCTGGAGCCGCGGTCCGCGATCCCCGCGATCGCACCTGCGTCACGGCGTCGGGGTGGGCGAAATGGGGACCCGTCAACGCCGTCGCCGTCGGTGCGCACTTGATCGGTGGAGGCGCCATCCTCTACACCAACCGCGGCCGGGCGAAGTATCAATCGGGCGTCACCTCAAACACCGCCGTCAAGATCGCTGTGACCGGTGCGGCGCTGGCGGTCACCGCATACAACCGGGTCCTCGGCGCCAAAGCCAGTCAGGGACAGGAACATCCGGTAGACGGAGCGACCGAGCCTTCGTCCGCGACGCCAACCGCGGCCGCGTCGGCTCAGCAGCAGTTGCGTTACCTACAGTGGGCGCTCCCCGCACTGACCGGTTCGATCATCGTTCTGGGAGCCCAGCAGGGCGAGCAGCAACGCCCCCATCAGATCGCCGCCGGGGTCGGCAGCAAGCTGGCGCGCACAGTGCGGGACTGACCGACACCGAACACGTGATTCGGGTCGGCGGCGAGGAGGCGCGCGATGACCAACCGTTTCGCGACGGTCAGGCGCCGTCTCGCGCCCCGTACGCCGCGGCGATGGCGGACGAGTCCGACCAACCGGAGTAGGTGGGGCGCGACGGCCAGCCCTCGGGCGAATCGAGCCATTCCTCCTGGCGCCCCCACGGCAAAGTGTCGATGAGCCCGAACGTGTGGCTGAGTTGCTCGGTGCCACGACCGTTCGTGTGCCACGTGCGGTAGACGGTGTCGCCGTCACGCAGGAAGACATTGACCCCGAAACCGCCGCCGGGCGGCGCGTCCATGTCTGCGCCGAACGTGCTCTCCGACGAGGAGTACCACTCCATGCGGTTGCCGACTTTCCACTTGTAGGCGAGAGCGTCGTCGATCGGGCCGTTGGTCACGATCACGAAGCGCGCGTCGTAGTTGTCCAGGAATTCCAGTCGGGTGAATTGCGACGTGAAGCCCGTGCAACCGCTGCACTGCCACTCCGCGCCGTCCGCCCACATGTGGTGGTAGACGATGAGTTGCGATCGCCCGTTGAACACGTCCACCAGGCGGACGGGCCCGTCGGCGCCGATCAGGGTGTAGTCGGGGAGTTGCACCATCGGCAGGCGCCTCCTCTGCGCCGCGATCGCATCGAGTTCGCGGGTGGCGGCCTTCTCGCGCTTACGCAGGTCGTCGAGGGCGGCGCGCCAGGTCTGATGGTCGACGATTGGTGGCAGGGCGGTGGGCATGGGTCGCACCCCTTCTCTCGATGTGCTCGGTCTCAGGGTATGACCGGCGGCGGCACTGGAAGTCATCGCTGAGCGGCTCAGCGCGTCGCCACTGCGGAATTGTGCGCGCTGTCGCCGGCATTTCTGCGCGCCGACAATTGCGAGTGTGGCCGCAGCGGTGCACATTCTGCGCGAACGGCCGTCAAACAATTCCACCGCTCTGTTCCCGAGCGCACTTCGGCAATTCAAAGCTATCCCGAAAACGAAATTCTGATACCGCATACGCTTATGCGCCGAACACTTATTGTGTTCCGTCGGCGCATTTATATCCTCCGAGAATCGCGATACGTATGACGCTCCGAGGATTGAGGCCTGAGCCCTGACAAGGACATCGCCCTACGACCGGCGCAGCTCCCGCGACCCGGGGTGCGGGAAAGACTGGGTGAGCCCGGAGGGAGCCAACGACCGAGCGGCCGCGGCGACGCTCACGGCCCTCGACGCAGCGGTTTCAGCGGCCAGGCGGGCCGAGTCAGCACGTTCGCGCCCGTGGGTGGTGGGGCGGAAAATTCGCCCCGCGCTTCCGCGAAACCGTGAGGACTTCAGTCGCCGATAAGAATCGCTTGTCGGAGCGTCGCCACGAGAGAGTGGCGTTCACCCGGAGCTTGTGGCCGCGGCGGTCGATGCGTTATCGAGGTGAAATACTTTCGGCGTCCCATGTCTGGATGACCATTTCGTTTCGATGCCCATTACCGGTGACAGTCGCGCCGGACATGTCGATGCGGATTTGGACGGCGTCGGCCACCGATCCGCCCGTTCCGGATTCCGCCGACACCATTAAGCCATTTGGCTGGAGCAACAACGGGGCAAGCCACTGCGCCCGACTCGGCGCCGGCATCGAGACCGGGTGGCCGTTGGTCGCTGGCGCGGCTCGTGTGGGCGAAGGGGTCGGGCGGGGCAGTGGCTTCGGGAGCTCGCCCTGGCCGGCGACTTGCTGCGCGTTCGCGGCGGAACAGTCCGGACATCGCCCCCAGAAGATGACTTCGGCCTCGTCGAGCCGGAACCCATTGGTCTGAGAGGCGGTCAAGCAGGGTGCGGCGCCGACGGCGCAGTCGAGGTCAGCAATCGACCCACAAGCTCGACAGACGACGTGATGGTGGTTGTCACCCACCCGGGATTCGTACCGCGCGGCCGAACCGGCGGGCTGAATTCGTCGCAGCAGACCCGCGGAAGTCAGCGCGTGGAGGATGTCGTACACGGTCTGTCGCGACACGTCGGGTAGGCAGTCACGCACCGCTCGGATGACCGTCTCAGCGTCGGAATGCGGACTGGTGTGCACGGCATGGAGCACCGCAATTCGCGGGCGCGTGACGCGCAGATCGACCGTACGCAGGCGTTCGGCGTAAACCGTGGCCAAAGGCATCTGCACCATTCGACATTCTTTCCCGGACCTGATCAAGCCCTGACCCTTCATCGAAGTCGTCTCTTACCGCACATATTGCAACCATTTGAAAGGTGTTAGGGCGGCGCAGCCAACGTTAGCCGCCCGAGGATCTTCACGTGCATTTTGGCAGAAATTCCACGAGATTTCCCGCTCCAATTTCGGGGAAGAACTCCAGCGAATTGGCTTAAAAACATTCTTTTGGTTGGCGTTGAAATGAAAACACCAATTTTCGGTCTGGTGTGGCGTGAGTCACATCCCACCGGCCGCCCGTCGTGGCGGTGAGCCGCATCTCCCGTCCGAGGCCAAGGCGCTCCGCGGAACGTCACGGCGAGGTCCGACTCCAGGCCCGTGCATGCGCGGCTGACCTCGCAATCCCGGCTGTACCGTTGGAACCGTGACGGTCTTGCGGCAACTCGATGCGGTGCGGGACTCACTCGGTGCGGGCCTGTTCCAGATGGTGGCAGGCCCCGACGGCCCGGCACAACGCGCGCGCATCCATGAGACGCCGGGGCCGCGGTGGTTCGGCGAGAACCGCCCGATCCGCAGGGTCCACGCGGACGCCTCCATGTTCGTCGGCGGACTGCGCGCACTCTTGCTGCAGTCGTTGCACCCGCTGGCGATGACCGGCGTCGCCGAGCACTCCGACTACCGGGGTGACCCGTGGGGACGACTGCAACGGACCAGCACCTTCCTGGCCGTGACGACATTCGGCACCGCCGACGACGCACAGCGCGCCGTCGACCGGGTGCGCGGAATCCATCGACGGGTTCGCGGGGTGGCGGCCGATGGCAGGGCCTACTCCGCCACAGATCCGCACTTGCTGGAGTGGGTGCACATCGCCGAAGCCCAAAGCTTCCTCCTTGCCCACAAGCTCTACGGCGCGAAACCGCTCGACCGGGCCGGCCGGGACGGATATGTGGCAGACATGGCCGAGGTGGCCACCCGGCTCGGCGTGATCGACCCGCCTCGCACCGAGCGTGAGCTATCCGAGCGGATCGAGACCTACCGTCGCGAGCTGCGGAGCACACCCGCGGCGCGAGATGCCGCACGATTCTTATTGCTGACGCCGCCGCTGCCGATCGCCGCACGGGCGCCTTACGGGTTGCTGGCGGCGACGTCCGTGTCGATGCTTCCGGCCTGGGCGCGCATGCCGTTGCTCCTGCCCTACCTGCCGCCCATCGAGCGCACCGTCGTCCGGGCCGCCGGCCGCGCGCTCGTCGGCGGCATCCGTTGGGCGATGGCAACGCCGCGCTAGCCGCCGGTGACCGCCGCTCGGGCCAAGTCCGCTGTGGCGGAACGCAATTGGTCAGCCGACGTGAGGCGTTGCGGGAAGCCGACCCGCGTGTAGGCCACCCCGCGCGGGGTGTGCACGCGCAGGTCGAGTCCATAGCGGTCGATCCCCGTGCACACGGCGGTGTCGGTGTCGGGGTAGCCGCCGAACGCCCGCGCCATGGCCGCCAAGGCGTCGGCGTGGTCGGCGTTGAGGTGCGCGAGGGCCCTGCTCGCCGCCGGCGCGACCGGATCCGGCTCGGCGGCGGCGTACTGTCCGCCGCTGGCCGAGTCCATCCGGCCGTATCCGCCTACCCAGCGCACTCTTTCGACTGAGAGCATCCACAACGTGAAGTCGCTGAAATCGATGTAATGACGGGCGGCCGGCACCGCGTCGAGGTAGGCCATCCTCGCCGCATTCCGTTCGGCGGCCGACGGCCGGGTCACGCTGCCGGACAGGGTGATTCGGCTGCCGGCCAGGGGATCGGGGTCATTCGTCGCCGCCACGATGGACAGGCTCGCCCTCGGATCGGCGGCCAGGTTGCGCCCGTGCTCGGCCAGGGCGGACACGCACAGCACCGGCGCCCCATCCAACAATCCGTAAGCCACCAACGACGCCCACGGGTCGCCGTCGGCGGTCAACGACGCCAGCGTGGCGGCATTGCCGGCCGCCGCGATGGTGCGCGCCTGTTCCGCCGCGGACGGCCGGGCGTCGGAATCCGGCGGGCGCAGTGGCGGCGGCGCGGAAGGCGCGTCCCCGGGGTCGCCATGATCGCGAATCACCACGAACGCGAGGCTACGTGGTGCCCGCGCGAAACCGTTCGGCAGCCGCCATCAAAGCTCGAACGGACGGGCAAGCAAGATCGGCCTCGCCGCCGGCGTCAGCCGATCGGCCGCCAGGCCCCCAGCACGGCATTTCGATACCAGCCCGTGCGGTCGCGAACCTGGACCCCGACGCGGCCCTGGGCGCTGACCCGGCTGTCGATGATGTGGCCGTCGTCGACGTAGATGACGACGTGCGAGGCCTGGTCCGAGTCGCCCTGGGGGTGCAGGTACACCAGGTCGCCCGGCTCGAACGGACCGTCCGCGGGGATGTGGGTTCCCATCGGACCCGCCGTGCCGTCGGCCTGCTGGTGGATGCCGCCGCCGAACTTGACGCCCAACCCGTAGTTGTAGACCCACGCGGTGAAATTCGAGCAGTCCAAACCTTGCCCGGATCCCCAGGCGGTCGAGCCCTCCGGAGCGTCGGTGTCGGGATTCTCGGCGGGTGCGCCGGCGTAGGTGGAGGTGGGCGGCGCCCACGCCGGGATGTGGTGGTGGCGGTATTGCAGGCCCAGTGGATTGTCGGGGGAGTAGATGTAGCGCGCCGCGACGGCCAGGATGCGTTCACGCTTCCAGGTGGTGGTGTCGCAACCCGCGTTCTGCGGAAGGTCGGGCGCCGGGAGGGCGTTCGCCCGCGGGCCCCATCCTCCGTTCTGGTAGTGCCCCTGCGCGTCCGTGCGGTACCAGGCGTCCGGCGGCTCCTGGCTTTGCGGCAGCGCGTCGCGGGCGGCGAAATCCGCCGTCAGCGAGCCCGAGTTGCAGGAGAAGGGGTACGGCAGGGTGCCGCCGTCGGCGCGCGAGAACCCGGGCACGGCGACGTACGTGAGTATCAGGAGCGCGCACGCGATCACCACTCGGAACTTCGATCGCTGCGTCAACAGGCCCTCTGCTCGGTCGAGCGGTTCGCGCCAACGCAGCAATGCTAGGCCGGGCGCGGTCGCCGGTCAGCGGGTTGCGCCGAGGATCTTGATGGCGAAGACGAGCGAATCGCCGGGCCGGATCCCGGCGCTGGGCTGACCTTCGGGGTAGCCGTCCGCGGACGTCATCGCGACGGCAACCGCCGATCCGACGTTCTGTCCCGCGATGGCCTTCTGAAAGCCCGGCACCACACCGTTCAGCGGAAAGTCAACCGCTGCGCCGCGCTCATAACTGCTGTCGAACACCGATCCGTCGCGCCCGTTGACGCCCATGTAGCACACGGAAACCCGCGCGGTGGGCGCGACGACGGGCCCGCTTCCGGCGTGCAGCGTGTGCACCTGGGTCTGTGTGACGCTGAACGGCGTCGTCACGGTCACACGCGGGGCGGTGGTGTCGGTGGACCCGGTGACGGCAACGCTGCCAGTGGTCCCGGCGAGCGTCCATTCCGGGGCCCCACCGCTCGGGGGCGCGGCGGTGGGACACGAGCCGGCGGCGCTCGCCGTGCCCGGCGCGCCGAGCGTGAGAACGGTTGCCGCGACGCAGGCGGCAAGCGCGACGGTGGGATACGTCCGGGGAGAATTCACGGCCGTCACGCTACAGCAGCGGTCGCCCGTGACGGCCCCACGCCATCACCTGGTGATTGCAGCCAATTCGGTTGCCACCGCGTCGAACGCGCGCAGCGTGTCCAACATGTGCGGCTCCTGCGAGTGCGGCTGGGTGGATAACTTGGCCGCAACCATCTCGGCGGCGCGGTTGATGTAGATCATCTGACCGCACATGCCCAGACACAGCACGACGTTGCTGCCGGGGTAGGGGAACCACATCTGGTTGCGGTACATCCCCCCGGGCAACTCGGTGTCCTCGGGGCAGGCGGCGAACGCCTGACGCGAATCGGGCCCGCCGTCGAGGGTGTCGGCGATCCACGCCGGGGGCACCACCTGCCGGCCGGTCAGCGAGGTGCCGTCGCGCAGGAACAGCGACCCAAAGCGGATCATGTCGCCCAGACAGGCGTTGATGCCGCCGTTGAACATCCCCATGCCTTCGGTGTCGACGCCGATGGTCGCGTCGCTTTGGGCGCCGATGCGGCTCCACAACAGTTCCGACATGAGCTCGGGCATCCGCTGGTCCGCTGCCACCTCGCAGATCCAGCCGAGCACGTCGGTTTCGCAGGAGCGGTATTCGAAGGGGCCACCGTGCGGCGACTTCTGCCGCAACGTCAGCAGGAATTCCCGAAGCGTGGCGGGTGCGTCCGGACGGCTTCGCGGTGCCCATCCCATCGCCTGGTCGAGGAGGTGAATCTGCGCCGTCGGGTCCTCGTAGTTTTCCGAGAAGGCGATTCCCGACCTCATGTCCAGCAGGTTGCGCACCGTCGCGCCGGCGTAGCCGCAATCGGCAAGCGCGGGAACGTATTTCGTGAGGGGCGCGTCAAGCTGGATGGCGCCGGCACCGTGCAGCGCGCCCACGACGGCGGCCACCAGCGACTTGCTCACCGAGAACAGCAGGTGCCGGGTGCGCGGGCCCATTCCGCCGAGGTACTCCTCGGCCAACATCGACCCGCGGTGGGCGACGGCCCACGCGTCGGTGACGGTGGCGGCCATGACGGCGCCGACGGTGGTGGCCGTCCCGTTGGTGTTGGTCACCGCGATGTCGGCCAGTTGGGCAGGGGCGGCGGGAATCGACGCGGTCCGGTCCGGCCCGCGTGAAATGACCGCCGTCGGCACGAATTCTTCGACGTGCTGAAAAGACCAGTGCGAGTAGGGCGGAGAAAGCCAGTTGGCCAGTGAGATGCCGGCCGGGGCGCTCACGCTCGCGCGACGAGTCGGGAGACGATCGGCGCGGCCGGCGACAGGGGCGTGGAGGTGAACTTCGCCTTCATCCCCTTCACCCAGCGCTGGCAGCGCTCGCTGAGCTGGTAGTCGTCGGTCTGCAGGTGTGAGCGCGTGACGAGCACGCCGAGTTGGGCGCCCTCGGAACGTAAGTCGCCGGGCGCCGCGACCCGCATGTAGAAGGCCTCGGACCCGTCGAGCAGCGTCGCCCAGTCGTTGGCGGTACGCGCGAAGGAGACGCGGCCGTCGTCGTCGATGCGCCATACCCCGGTGCGGGGCGTCGCGGTGAAGATCTCGAGATCCGGCGACGTCTCCGTGATGATCACCTGGCCCCAGACCTCGTCGTCGCCATAGCCGCGTTCCCAGCGCGCGTTGATCTCGTCGATGTCGAGCTCGTACTCCACGCCCATGTACTCGAGCAGGTGGAAGAGGAACAGGGGCATGTCGGCGTAGGCCTCGGCGGTCAGGTTCGTCATCGGGCTGGCACCACTCAGGCGGGGGTTCACCTCGCCGAGGTAGAGCTCGTCGGAGTCGAGGTCATGCAGAAGGTCTACCTCGAAGTAGCCGAGGTAACCCTCGCGGCGCATGACGTCGCCCAGCTTTGAGACCATTTCCCGCGCCGCGTGCGTCTGGGCGGGCGGCAGCACCTCGTGCCAGATGTCATTGCCACACCAGCTGCCCCGGCTCGGCGTCAGTTCCGAGTAGCCGACGAGACTCGTCATCGCGGGGCCGACCACGGTGCCGTGGCGGGTAACCGCACCCTCGAGGCACACCTCGACATTGCGGATGCGCTTCATGACTTTGAGGTCCTGCCCAACCAGGTTGCCGGCGTTCTCGTCCCAGTCGCGCTGACCGTGCACGAAGAACGTTCCGCTGCCGGCGTTGCCGTATGCGATCGAGATGACGAGATCATCGCCCAACCCGGCGTTCTGTGCGAGCGCCAGCAATTCGTCGTAGGAACCGGCCCGCCCGATCGTGTTGGGCACGCTGGGTATGCCCGCGTCGTTGGCCAGGCGCGTCATGACGATCTTGGAGCCCAGGCGCTGGCGCAGTTCGATCGGCGGGTGCATGACCTCGAGGCCGGCTGACCGCGCCAGGGCCTGAATTTCCTCGTTCATCATCACAAAGCAGCACTTGCCGCCCGGGCCTTTGCCCCCGATGAAGTCGAGCGTCTCGGGATCGGACAATAGGTGGCTGCAGACCTCGTCCATGGAGTCGAAATCACGGCGGTCGCGGCGCCGGGGCACGAACACGCGCGAATGCGTGCCCTCGAAAGAGTCGAAGTACGTCAGGTAGAAGAAGTTTCGTATCCAGCGGTCGACGCCGAGCAGGTTGAACGGGGTCGGCGAGATGAAGTACAGCGGCACTTTGTTGGTGTGAAAGAACGCGCGCACGTCCGATAGGCCCTTCAAAGGCCGGTCGTAGCCGGGCCGCGGGCCGCCGGAGGGCGCGCTCACGCCGGCCGCACCGGCCGGCGTGACGATACGGTCAGCGCGCCGGCTGTGAGGTCAGGGATGTTCATCAGACAAGTGTGCACTGTCCGGGGTGGGCTTGGGCGCACGATTGTCTCTCGAGTCGCGCGCGGGTGTTTCTCGGCCGGCCGCCCTGGCAATCCGCTTCTTACCTTCGCGAGAGGAGGACCGATGAGGAAATTCATTCGCCGTCTTGTTCCCGGCGTGCTGGCGGCGTTGGTGTCGATGGCCGCCGTGACGATCCTGACGCCGGCGGTCAGCAGAGCCGATTGCGGCGCCGGTGAGTGGTGGGACCCGACGGGCAAGGTGTGCCGTCCCCTCGGGGTCGGGCCGCAACCGCTGGCCTGCGACCCGGGCCAGTGGTGGGACCCGACCGCCAATGTGTGCCGGCCGCTGGGGGTTGGGCCGCAACCGCTGGCATGTGACAACGGCTGGTGGTGGGACCCGGGAGCCAACGTGTGCCGCCCGCCGCTGGTCCCGCCGAGCTGACGGGTGAGTGCACCGCGGCCTTCGACAGCTTGGCCGGTGGGGGAATCAGTAGCCTGGGCAGGTGTCGGTAGGCGCTCTCTCACCGCGCAGGGATTCCGCTGAACTGGTTTGCGGCGCGCTGGCCGGGCCCCTGTTCGTCGCGGTGTTCACCGTGCTCGGCGCCGCGCGCCGCGGCTACGAGTGGCGGCGCTACCCGGTCAGTTCGCTCGCGGTCGGTCGCCACGGTTGGTGGCAGCGCGCCAACTTCATCGCTACCGGGCTTCTCTATTGGTGGGCGGCCAGGGGTGTCAAAGGTTGCGAACGGGTTGAACCCCGCGTTGTCCCGGCTCTTGTCGCGACAACCGGCATCGGCCTCGTCGGCTCAGGCCTGTTCGCAACCGATTACGTGGGCGACCTCGTGCGGGACGGTGCGGACGAGAACTCCTGCGAGGCCGCCATTTCCGCGCCGACAGGGTCCACTTTCGCCGGCCGGATGCACGATTTGTGCGGGCTCCCGGTCTTCGTGGGGATACCCATCGCCGGCTTTGTCAGCGCCGGGAACGCCGTGTCGAAGGGGGATCACCTCTGGGCCGCGTATTCGGCGGGATCGAGCGCGGCCATGTCGGGCGGTGTGCTCGCCCTTCGCGCCGCGATGCGGGGGCACACGCGTCTCCGGGGCAAAAGCGGTATGGTGCAGCGCATCTCGATTGTGGCCGGGTTCGGCTGGCTGACCGCGTTGTCGCTTCGCTGCCTGTCGGCCGCCAAGGTGGATCACTGAGGCCCGTCCGCGTCGCTCGCCTTGCTGTTGACCTCGGAGGTTATCGCCCGCGCGGTATGGCCGATCCACGCGAAGAGCAGAAGCGGAATGCCCCAGACCACCAAAGCACCCTGTAGCGAAAGCGGCCCGTCGCTTGCGATGAACGCGAGCAGCAAGAAGACATGCCCGATCGCGGCGACCGCCGCGACATGCGCGGTCGATCGGCGTGACACGCCGTAGCGGTAGACCGCAATCGCGAATGAGCCCGCTGACACCACGGTCGGCATTCCCGACATCGCGAGCAACCCGAACGCGAAATCGTAGAGGAGCGCTGTCGTTTCGGCGCCGCGCGGTCGGTAGAGCAGCATGTCGAACACGGTGAATCCGCTGAAGATCAACGTGACCAGCGCGACGAGCCCGGTGCTGAACCCGGTGGCCAGGGGCGACCCTGCGGGAAGGCGTTCGCGAAGGTGGGTCCAGACCGCCGCTCCGAAGACGAGCCAGAACGCGACACCGACCGTGTAAAGGACTTGGGTGACGACCAACCGGTCATGGTGGTGGGCAGCCCATTGTGCGATCTCACTACCTGTTGCACGCGTCGAGGGAAAGGACCAAATCGGATACACCGGGATGGCGACAGCCGGAACGGCCACTCCCAACGTGCCGGCCCAGCGCGCCACCCGCGCTGAGCTCCGATGCCCCGCCGTCGCAACGATGCCGCTGTCACTCATGAGCCCCCCAAATGACATTCTTACCAGTGGTCAAATTGCTTCCATTGGCAAGTCTGCAGCAACGGCCGGAACTTATCAATGGTCAGATATTCCCCTAGACTGCGACGCCATGACCAAGGATCCCGGGAGGGGCTACCACCACGGGCAACTCGAACGGGCGGGCATCGACGGCGCGGTCGAGGAGGTGGAGACGGTCGGTGTCGCGGCGGTCAGCATGCGGCGCATCGCGCGCCGGGCCGGCGTCTCACACGCCGCGCTGGCCTACCAGTTCGGTGACAAGGCAGGCATTTTCACGGCCGTCGCCACCGAGGGTTTTCGCCTCGCCGCGGCGATGATCGGACCCACCGCGAGCGGTCCCGACGGATTCGTGCGCGGCGGCCAGACCTACATCCAGTTCGCGCTCACCCACCCCGGCTACTTCGAGGTCATGTTCCGCCCGAACCTCTACCGGGGCGACGACGAAGCCCTGGTGGCAGCGAGGACCGCCGCTTTCGAGGTGCTCTACGGCAGCGCTCGGGAGAGCCTGGAGGCTCTTCGTCCGGGCGCGGTGACCGAAGAGGACGTGCAAGGCCTGGTGCTGGCGGGCTGGTCGGCATCCCACGGCTTCGCAACGCTCGCGCTGACCGCCAACCTGTCCGAACACCTCGACACGGACACCGCCACGCTCGCCGTTCGGGTCGTGCGGGGCATCGTCACGATGGGCGAATTGGCGCAACGGGCGTCCGGTGGTTAACGGCAACGACGATGTGGTTCAGCCCTTTTGGGTAGATGGTCCCCATTCATTTCCGATGCACCGTCCGGGCGTGCCGTTTGCCGGCGAATTTCTCGACGAGCAGTTGGAGACGGTCTGATTCGTGGCCGGGGCGGAGTCGTCCGGTACGGGTCAGGATGACCAATCCGTGCAGCGCGGCCCAGAACACTTCCGTGAGGGCATCTGCGTCGTCGTCTTCGGCGACGACGCGGACCGCCCGGTGTAGCTCGGCGAAGGCCGCTTCCAGTTGCGGCGGGGTGTCCTCGGCGGCGAAGCGCAGGGTGGTCGCCCGGGTGAACATCGCGTCGTAGACCGCCGGGTTGTCGCGAGCGAAGTCGAGATAGCGCTGGGCAATTCGGGTCAACACGTCTTCAGCCGCGCCGCCGCCGGAGTGGGCGGCACGCATCGCATCGGCGAGTTCGCCGAACCCGTCGACGGCCACGGCGTCGGCGATCTGCTCCATGCCGGAGAAGTGCTTGTACAGCACGGGTTGGCTGTATTCGATCTCGGTGGACAGCCGGCGGGTGGTGACGGCATCCCAGCCCTCGGTCTCGGCCAGCTTTCGGGCGGTGGTGACGATCAGCCGGCGCCGCTCCGACCGTTCGCGCTCGCGGCGGTCCTCGATAGCCATACCTGATGGTAGCAGGGCTAGATCCTCTAGCGTCGCTATTACGCTTGTTCCCGCACTTAGGCGACGGTGGTGCCGTCCCACCGAGTGCGAGTGGGACGGCACCGGCCGGTCACGCGACCGATTACTACCCAGCGGGGACGAGGATGGTCCTGCCGTGCAGGCGGCCGGCGTCCGAGTCGGCGTGCACGGCCGCGGCCTGGTCGAGCGGGCGGCGGTCAGCGACCTCGATGCGCAGCCGTCCGTCGTCGACGCGGCTGACCAATTCGGCGAGCTGGGCGGCGTCGCTGCGGACGAAGACGCGCTGCGAACGGATGCCCCGGCCCGGGTTCTCCGGCCCGAAGACCATGGTGCCGACGTGGAAGCCGCCGTCGGCGATCAGCCCGATGAGCGCTTCGGTCTGCTCGTCGGTGGTGCTGACCAAGTTGAGCACCACGTCGAATGGGGCACCCTCGACGTCGATCGGCGAGTTGTCGTAGTCGATGTAGCCGACGATGCGGTCAGCGCCCAACTCGCGCAGCCGCTCGGCGTCACGTACCTTCGCCGTCGCGGTGACAACGGCCCCGGCCTGCTTGGCCAACTGGACGGCGTAGCCGCCGACCGCTCCGGCGGCGCCATTGACGAGGACCGACTGACCGGCCATGAGCCCACCGATCTCGAACAGGGCCTGCCAGGCCGTCAGCGCCGGCTCCGGCAGAGCCGACGCGTCCGCCAGCGGGACCGACGTCGGGGCCGCGGCCAAAGACTCGGCCGGGACGAGGGCGAATTCGGCCGCGGCGCCGTCGGCGGCGATCGGGAGAAACGCCACGACCGCATCGCCGATGTTCCAATCCTGCACCTGCTCGCCGAGTTCCGCGATCGTCCCCGCAACATCGACGCCCGGGATGTGCGGAAAGCTCACCGTGTAGACCTCGGCCAGGTAGCCGCCGCGGATACCCGCATCCACCGGATTGAACGCGGTGGCGGCCACCTTCACCAGCACCTGCTGGGGGCCCGGCACCGGGCGTGGCGCCTCCTCGTAGCGCAGAACGTCGCTGTCGCCGTACTCGTGGTACCGCACTGCCTTCATGGTTTCCTCCTCGGTCGGTTGCTTCGATTTCGAAGCAGTTACACCGGCTGTAACTCGCTTCGATATCGAAGCAATTCCGAAGAGTGGTGTGACCGTCGTCATACGAGCGCGAGCAGCTGGGCGCCGACATCGCGTCGGGGGCGCGCGTCGTTCCACGACACGTAAACCTCGTACACGACACGCCGAATTAGGCTGCGCTCGTTGCTGTTCCGCGAATGCACAGCGGCGCGGGCACGTCGCGATCAGTCGCCAGGGTCCAAGTTCTCGCGGGAGGCCTAATTGCGCACACGACTCGCGCGGCGCGCGGAATCTAGCGTCGGCAATAAAACTAGCGCTGCTATTGACTCGCACCGCCACAGGGGTTAGCGTTGCTAGCAGTTGATCGGAAGGAGCGAGGAAATGGTCTTGGAGCTACTTGCCCGGGCGGCCGCGGTGGGCGCGGTGCTCGGCACCGCAGTGGTCTATGGCACGGACGTCTTCTGCGCGATGGTGATGCGACCCGCCCTGTCATCGATCGATAACGATGCCCTGGTCGCCATCACGGGCGGCGTGCATCGCTATGGGGACCGACGCATGCCGGTGCCCGGGGTGCTCGGAATCGTCGCCACGGCGGTGAGCGCGGCGCTCGCCGCCGTAACCGAGCACTGGGTACAGACGGTGGCGGCGGGCGCCGCGTTCGTCCTGCTGGCGATTTGGCTCGTGCTCTACACCACGGTGAGCGCACCGATCAACCGACAACTGACGGCCGCGGCCGACGCGGGCCGGACGCTGCCCGATGGGCGCGCGCTGCAAGCGAAGTGGGACTCGATCATCGACACTCGCGCGATCCTGCAGGGTCTGGCCGTGGCGTCGCTGTGTGTAGCGCTGATTGTGTGACTCCCACTGACTAGCCGAATCCGGCCGAAAGGATAGAACTTCCAATGTTCGAAATCAGGATCTACACGCTGCGTTCGCCGGAGGCCCTCCAGCAGTACGCGACGGTGCACTGGGCCCGCCATCTCGAAACGTTCCCGGCGTTCGGCGTCAGCACCCACGGCGTGTGGACCGAGCAGGGTGACGGCGCCAATCGCCTTGTCGCCCTTATCCAGTACCCACCCGGCGCCGACCCCGAAGAAGTCACCCGGCGAGCCATGAGCAGGCCCGAATTCGCCGCCGACATGGCCGGTTTCGACGTCGACCAGATCGTCGACGTTCAGTCCATGCCGCTCGAGGCGGCGCCGTTTTCACCGATCCGCTGACGAGACCCAGGAGTGCACGACATGACCATCAGCATCATCGGCTACACGCTCGCCGGCCTGCTCGCCGCGGGCATCATCTTCATCGGTGCGCGCTTCCTCCTCGCGCCGCGTGCCGCGGCGGCCGGTTACGGAGTAACGCCGAATCTGGCTGAGCGGGCCGCGGGCGCCTACCTGAGCGTCAAGGGCGTGCGCGACATCGCGACGGGACTGTTCGTCATCATCCTCATGGTCGCGGGTGCGACTCACCTGGTCGGCTGGGTGATGCTGGCCGCCACGATCATTCCGATCGCCGACGCCGCCATCGTGCTCCACAGCGGTGGGTCGAAGTCAATCGCCTGGGGCGTTCACGGCGTCACCGCGGTCCTCATGCTCATCACCTCCGCAATCCTGCTCGCGGCCTAGGGACCGCACGAGATGACCGGCATGAGAACCGATTTGCTGTCACGACCGGGCAGCGCCGCATATCGCGCCGCAACACGATCCCGGCCGTCGATCACATCGATGGCAACGGGCATTACGCGGCGGAGGATGCCGCGGACGCCGTCGACCTGAGGCCCGCTGTGGCGTTCCGGGCGGGGGGAGTCGGCCCGGCCACCGCGGTGACCGTCGAAGTGGTTGCGCCTCAGGCGGTGTGGGCCGGCCACCAACTGTGAAGCTTCTATGCGCTCGCGCCGGCCGTCGACGCATGGGGCTGATTGACTTGGCGCCGACGGCGACGGCGGTAACGGCAGTTCTCGTGGAGGTCGGTCAGCTGGTCAGCCCCACCAAAACGACGCTGCGATGATTCCGTACAGAACGATCAAGGTGGCGCCTTCGAGCCACGTCGACTCGCCGTCAAAGGAGATGAAGGCGGCGAGCACGACCGCCAGCAAGAGCGCCACCACGAGCATCGGGCTGAACGTGAGCGTCAGCGGTGCCAGGCCGGTGACGTGAGCGATGAGCACCAGGAGTGGTGCGAGCACCAGCGAGATCTGCAGCGGAGAGTTGAGCACCACGGAGAACGCGTATCGCGACTGCCCGCTCGCGGCAAGCTGGATGCCAACGAAGTTTTCCACGGCATTGCCGGCGATCGCGACGACGACCAAGCCCGCGAACGCCTCGGAAATGTTGAGCGCGTGCATAGCCGGTTGGAGCGCGTCGACGAACCACTCAGACACGAACGCGGCCAGAACACTGGCGACGCCAAGCATGGACACCGCGAGCCAGACCGGCCAGCGCGGCTGCGCGTGCGGTTCAGCGACCTGAGGCTCGTCGGGCTCCCGGCGCAGGGAAACCGGCAGGAATAGCACGAACAGACCCAACAGAAGCACCGAAACGACCATCGACAGAGCGTCCTCGTGCTTCGCCGCGGGGCTGTGGATCCAGAACGTCACCGACGGGATCGACATCGCCGTCACCGAAAGCAGCATCAGCACCGTGATTGTGCGTGCGCGTTCCGAGCCGAGCTCCTGGGTGCCGTGGCGCAGCCCGCCGACCATGAACGAGAGCCCCAGCACCAGCAGGAGATTGGCCAGGATGGAGCCGACTAACGCGGCCCGCACCACCTCGATCAAGCCCGCGTGGAGGCTGAACAGGCAGATGAAAAGCTCGGGAAGATTGCCGAGCGCCGACTGGAGCACGCCGGTGGCTCCAGCTCCGAAGCGGTCGCCGAGCTGGTCCACGCTGCGGCCGACCAGCGCCGCAAGAACGGCGACGGCTGCGGCCGCGGCAACGAACGCGAGCACCGAGTTCCAGCCGCCGAAATGGGCAAGACCGGCGCACAGCGCAAACATCGCCGAGAGGATCAGGAGGATCCGATCGGACCGGACAAATACGCGAGACGCGGCGGCGACCGACATGGGTCAACCGTAATATCCGGCGGTGTCAGGGCAGGCGATCGGCCTGATGCGTCACCTGATCACCCATTTCGCTGGTAACCCGCCATATTCGATGGCGTAATCCTGCCTATGCGGTCGCCGTGGATGCCTTGGGCGGCGCTGACGGTCTGAGGTTTCACGACGGTTTCGGTTGAGCATAGGTACTGCAGCTTGCCCGCGCTGCGGCGGCCAGTGCCGCCGGTTTCGCTTTACTGTTGGCCGTTATGGCCGGACTGAACACGTTCGTGACGCGCTGGCGCGCAGCGCTTCACGTCAGCGTGTCGGCATTGATGGTTGCTTTACTCGGACCCACCGTCGCCCCCGCAGCCCATGCCGCCGCGGCCGCGGCGACCTTGTCGGTGACATCGACGTGGCAGACCGGTTTCATCGCCAACTTCACTGTCACGAACTACAGCATGGCGCCGATGAGCGATTGGAAGCTGGAATTCGACATGCCAGTGGGCCAGTCGGTCCTGCACACGTGGAACAGCAGCGTTGCGCAATACGGCACGCATTTTGTTCTCACGCCCGCGAACTGGAATCGCATGATCGCGCCCGGTGGTTCGGCAACGGGTGGCATGAGAGGCGTGCTGTCCGGGACCTACTCGCCGCCGCAGAATTGCGTGCTCAACGGGCAATACCCGTGCACCTAGATTAGCCGCCCACCCATTTGACGGGCACGGCCCGACCGGTGGTTGGACGTGCGGCGAGCGATGCAAGAACCCGGCGGTTACCGCGATTTCGTCGGGCGGTTCCGCCGATTGGTCATCACTTCGTCGATCCCGAATTGCTGCGCTGCTTCGTGAGCCCCTCTCGGATATGATCAGTCGCGCACCGGGGGGATGGGCACTACCGGTGAAAGGCCAGCGATGACATACCTGTTCGCCGCTCCGGACCTGATGTCACTAAGTGCGGTCCAGGTGGCCGACATCGGTTACGTGCTAGACGCGGCCAACGCCGCCGCTGCGGCCCGCACCACAACCGTGTTACCTGCTGCCGCGGACGAGGTCTCGGCGGCCACGGCGGCGCTGTTCCGTTGGCACGGCAGGGAATTCGCAGCGCTCAGTGCCCAGGTCTCGGCTCTTTACGATCGGTTCGTACAGACGCTCACGGCGGCCGCGAGTTCCTACACCGAAACCGAGGCTGCAGGCATGGCGGAGCTGCAAACTCTCGGTCAAGACATCTTGGCGGCCGCCAATTCATCGTCCGCGCAATGGACGGGCCGCCCGCTGATCGGCAACGGGACCGACGGCACGACCGACGCTCAAGGAGCGGGCACGCCGGGCGGGCCCGGGGGCTGGTT
>NZ_CACRUY010000042.1 GCF_902652685.1 Mycobacterium sp. Marseille-P9652 | reverse complement strand
CCGGTGCACCGGAGCGGCGGGCGGCGCGGCCGGCACCGGGGGCACCGGCGGGCTGCTGCGCGGAGCGAACGGCAACGACGGGATGGCGTGACCCGACGGTCGCGCCGGATGACTACCCGGCTTGCTTGACCGGCGGCCGGTAGAAGATCAGCAACTGACCGACCGCCCCCGCGAGGCCCAGCCCCAGCGAGATCAGCAGGCCCTTCCAGCCGTCCAGCCAGTTGTGGCCGAAGATCGCCCAGTCCAGGCTGAGCCGCCCGGCACCGAGCGTGGCCACCACCACGGCGCTCACCGCCAGCACCAGGTTGTACTCCCAGCCCTCCTTGACGATGAAGAAGCCGTTGGCCCGGTGCACGGTCCACGCCGCGACCAGCATCAACGAGACGAAACCCGCCGCGGGGATCGGTGTGAGCAGCCCGGCCGCCAAGCCGAACCCGGCGGCCGTCTCGGTGCAGGCCGCCACGGTGGCGTGGAACTTCCCGGGCTTCATGCCGATGCTCTCGAACCACCGCGCGGTGCCGGGGATCCGGCCGCCGCCGAAGAACTTGTTCAGGCCGTGCGCGGCGAGCGTCAGGCCCAGCACCAGCCGCAGGATCAGCAATCCGACGTCGTAGGGAGTCATACCGATAAAGTTAGAGCATCCGGCGCGGCCCTCGACAGAAGCGACGAACCGCGGTTTGCCGTGATCGGTGTGCGAACATTGCGGCGTTTGCCGGACCACTGACCACGACATCAGGGGGTGCACCATGGCTCGTGTCCCGCGAGGCACGACGCACCCCGAGGCCGCCCGGCGAAGCGCCGTGGTGCTGCTCGACGGCCGAGCCGGCCAGCCCCGGCAGGTGCTCGGCAACAAGGGCTACGGCGTCGAGGTCATGCGCCGGCACGGCCTGCCCGTGCCGGCCGCGTTCTGCATCACCACCGATGTCGGCCTGAGGTTTCTCGCCGAGCCCGAGGCGGCGATCGACGAGATCTGGGACGACGTGCTGCGCGGGCTGGCCTGGCTGGAGCGCGAGACCGGGCGCGCGTTCGGGCGCGGGCCGCGGCCCCTGTTGGTGAGCGTCCGTTCGGGAGCCACCCAGTCCATGCCCGGCATGATGGACACCATCCTCGACGTCGGCATCAACGACGTCGTCGAACGCGCCCTCGCGGCCGCCGGCACGGCGAGCTTCGCGCGCGACACGCGCGAGCGGTTCGACCGCATGTACTCCGACATCGTCGGCGACCCCGCGCCTCAGAACCCCCACGCCCAGCTGCGCGCCGCCATCACGGCCGTGTTCGACTCCTGGAACTCGCCCCGCGCGGTGGCCTACCGCGCTCACTACGGTCTCGCCGATCTGGGCACCGCCGTCATCGTGCAGGCGATGGTGTTCGGCAACCACGGCTCGAAATCGGGTGCGGGGGCGCTCTTCTCCCGCAACCCGATCACCGGCGCCAACGAGCCGTTCGGCGAATGGCTCCCGGGCGGCCAGGGTGACGACGTGGTGTCCGGGTCGGTCGACGTCGAACCGATCACCGCCCTGCACGACGAGCAACCGGCCGTGTACGACGAGTTGATGCACGCCGCAGGGACGTTGGAACGGGTCGCCGCCGACGTCCAGGAGATCGAGTTCACCGTCGAGGACGGCAAGCTGTGGTTGCTGCAGACGCGGGCGGCCGAACGGTCGGCGCAGGCGGCGGTGCGACTCGCGCTGCAACTGCGCCACGAGCGCCTGATCGACGACGCCGAGACGCTGCGCCGCGTGACGCGGGCGCACGTCGAGAATTTGCTGCGCCCGGCCCTACAGCCCGAAACCCGTTTGGCGGCACAACTTTTGGCCAGCGGACTGCCGGCCTGCCCGGGTGTCGCGACGGGCAAGGCGTACACCGACGTCGACGAGGCGCTGGACGCCGCCGATCGCGGCGAACGGGTGATCCTGGTGCGCGATCACACCAGGCCGGAAGACGTGCTGGGCATGCTGGCCGCGCAGGGCATCGTCACCGAGGTCGGGGGGGCCGCGAGCCATGCCGCCGTGGTCAGCCGTGAACTGGGCCGGGTGGCCGTGGTCGGCTGCGGCCGCGGGGCGGCGGCGGTGTTGGCCGGCAGGCAGATCACGGTGGACGGCGCCGAAGGTGAAGTGCGCGAAGGCATCCTGCCCCTCGCCGCGTGGTCGGAGGACGACACACCGGAACTGCGCGAGCTGGCCGGCATCGCCCGCGCGCTCAGCCCGCTGCGCGCCCACGCGACGGGTGCATACCCACGGCTGCAGGACAATTCGGACGGCGCGGTGCGCGCGGCAATGATTGCCGGCCACACCGACGTGGTGTCGGACACCCCCCTGATCGTCATGCTTACCGCGCTGAGGCTGGGGCCGGGTTGACCGAACTCGAGGTGTTGCAGGCGGTCCGGCTCAAAGGCCGGGTGAGTGCCGCGGACCTGGCCGCCACCCTGAACGCGAGACCCGGCGACATCGCCGGGACGGTCGAGCGGCTGATCGGCTCGGGCCTGCTTCTCGACGGAGCCGCGCTGAGAATCAGCCCCGCCGGCCGCGCCCGGCTCGAGGAGTTGCTCGCCGAGGAGCGCAGGGGCATCGACCGCGAGGTGTTGCTCGCCGCCTACAACGACTTTCGGCCCGTCAACGCCGACCTCAAGTCCCTGATCACCGACTGGCAACTCAAGGGCGGCCCCACGGGGACCCCCAACACGCACGACGACGCCGAGTACGACGGCGCCGTCCTGGCACGCCTGAGGTCGGTGCACGCGCGCGTGACGCCAATCATCGAGGCGGCCGCCGCCCAGCTGCCCCGCCTGCGCGGCTACTCGGCGAAACTCGCTGCGGCGCTGAACAAGATCGACTCCGGCGAAACGGCGTGGCTCAGCAAGCCGCTGGTCGACTCCTACCACACCGTGTGGTTCGAGCTCCACGAAGAGCTGATCGTCGCCGTGGGTCTGACCCGCGAAGAGGCGGAGAAATCCGAAGGGGCGCAATAGATTACGGCGCCCTAGATCAGAGCGCCGCATCCAAGAGGCGCACGTACGCGTCGACGTCTCCGATCGCCGACTCCGCCGCGTGCACGCTGATCGCCACGGTATCGCCGATGCCGTGCACACCGTGCGTCAGCGCCATCGCCGGCGACAGCGCCGGATACCCGGCGGTGAGCACCACCCGGGCGTTCCCGAAGCGCAGATCCGCGGGGCCCCGGTGAACGCTGGACACCACGGTGTTTCCGGCCACCTGGGACGGCCGGGCGGCCGGGTCGAACTGGGCAACGCCCCACCGCAGCAGCGGTGCCGGCACCGCCCCGAACGCCCGATCACCGGCCCGCGACGCCGGGTGCTCGAGCCGGCGCCGCGCCGCGGCCAGGTCGGCCGCGATCCTGCCGGCGCGAACGTCCGGGTCGAGGTCCGGGTGGAGGCCGACGGTGACGTTCGCGAAGTGGTTGTGCGCCTGTCGAGCACCGCCTTTCGCCATCGGCACCTCGGCGCCGAGCGCGTCCGCAGCGTCGCCGAAAAGGTCGGAGAGCGCCGTCGACACCGCGGCCAGCACGGCCACGGTGACGGTCGGACCCCGCAGCTGTGAACGGGGGCGAACGATCGTGCGGACCGATCTGACGCCGTCCGGGCGGGAGTTGGTCGGCAGCGGGGGGCGCGGCCCCGCGCCCGGAGCCAGCCGGCCCGCTTTGATGTCGCGCTCGAGCCGGCGATGGGCGCGTGCGGCCTCCAGCGCGCGCCACGGCAGGAAGGTCGGCCGGGGCCGCGGCAGGCGCGGCACCAGCGTGGGTCGGCCGAACAACCAGGCAGCCAGCGCCGAGGCGCGGGCTCCGTCGGCCAGGGCGTGCGTGACCTGCAACACCGCCACCGAGCCAGTGCCGCCGACCCCGGGGATGCCCCGCACCGGGGTGAACACATGCAGCCGCCAGGGCATCTCGCGCGCGTCGAGCTGGTCGCCGGCGAGGCCGGCTACGGCCGCCAGGCATACGCTCCAGTCGGACCCGTTGAACGGATGGCGCACAACGCATTCCGGCCCCACGGTCGCCGGCACCCAGCGTGGATAGGTGAGGACGCTTCCGTCGCTCACGCGCATCGACAGGTCCGGGCAGGCCCGCGCCCGCGACAGGACCGCCTCGATCGCCAGCGCGCTGTCCGCCGGCTCGCGGTCGAACGCGTACAGCAGGAACTGGTCGTTCGGGATCTTGGCGGACATCCAATAAAACTGCGCGTCGACGGCCGCCATCCGGTGCCCGGCTACCATCTCCGCCGCGGCGCTCAGCCCGCCGCGCCGATGAACTCGAGGATCAGGTCGGCGACCTTGTCCGGCCGTTCGAGTTGCAGGAAATGCCCCGCGCGTTCGACGATCTCGACCCCGCTGCCCGGGGGCAGCGCCCGTTCCGTCCAGCGGCTGAAAGCCGGTGTCATGCAACCGTCGTCGCGGCCGTGCAGATAGAGGCAGGGCAACAGCGGCGCCTGGGTCCACAGCTCGTGCAGCTCGGCGTATTGCGCCGGAGGCCGCGTGTTGCGGATGGTGGCCAGATACGGGCCCAGGGCCGCCCGCCAGCTCTCCGGGGTGCCGATCGCGGCGTCGACGTGGCGCAGGTCCTCCTCGGCGCCGCGGTAGCCGGGTGACCACCGCCGCCAGAGCAGCGGCAACACCCAGGCCGCGGATCGGGCCGGCAGGTAAGGCAATTGAAAGTAGAACATGTACCAGCTGCGCAACAGCTGGCGTGGCAGCAGGGCGGCCAGGTGGGCCCGGTCGGCCGCCCCCGCGGACTGACGAAGCCCCGCCGAAACCGGCACCGACATGATCACCGCCCGGGTGAACGGGCTGTCGGGCATCGCGGCCAGCCCGGTCGCGGTGAGCGCCCCCCAGTCGTGCCCGATGACGACGTCGTGCTCGGTGCCGCCCGCGGCCTCGCGCACCCGCAGCGCGTCGTCCATCAGCGCACCGATGTGGTAGCTGCCGTCGGCGGGAATGGACGACGGCGCGTATCCCCGCATGAACGGCGCGACCACCCGCCATCCCGAGTCGGCCAGCCGGGGCGCGACCTTGCGCCACCCGTACGGGGTGTCGGGGAAGCCGTGCAGGCAGAGCGCGATCGGGGCGTCCCGCGGACCCCAGCAGAGGGCCTTGAGATCACCGGCCCGGCCGGGGACGTCGATCCAGCCCGGGTCACCCACGACGGGCCGCCCGGTTGCATCCCGGCGCGATCCGCCCGACCGGGATCGCCCGTTCCGCCGCGTCCGCCATGCACCCTCCCTGCTCGCCGCACCGCAGGGACTAACCTACCCCTGCCGGCGCGCGATGCACCGGGAGCTATCGAGTACGAACAAAGCGTCTGCAGCACAACGCCTTCGGCGAGCGCCTCAGTGGGCATGCTCGCCGGCGGCCGCCCTTTCGAGATCGGCGATCACAATCTTGCGCATGCCGTACATCGCCCTGGTGGCCGCGGCCGCCCGATCCCGGTCGGGGTCGCTGATCAACTCGTAGAGCCGGTCCGGCACGATCTGCCAGCTCAGCCCGAAGCGGTCCTTGAGCCAGCCGCACTGCGACTCCTCGCCGCCGTCGGTCAGCCGGTCCCAGTAATAGTCGACCTCGCCCTGGTCTTTGCAGTGCACGGTGAACGACACGGCCTCGCTGAACGGGAACATCGGGCCGCCGTTGATGCCGAGGAACCGGGTGCCGTCCAGCACGAAGCTGCCCGACAACACGGTGCCCGGCTCGCCCGGCCCCGCGTCGGTGGTTCGGTTGAAGCCCTCGATGCGGGAATTGGGGAACACCGAGGTGTAGAAGGTGGCGGCGTCCTCCAGGTCGTGGTCGAACCACAGCGTGGGCGTGATGGATGGCATTCCGGGGCCTCCTCGAGTTGGGGTTGCGCGTCTGTTCCGAAGAGACAGACCGCGGCGACGGCCAAAACTCATCGGGGCCATCGGGGGGTCAGCGCCCCAATCAATAGACAACCTAGGTAACGTCGGGGAACGATCTACCGAGAGGACCCCCGTGAGCGCCGTGACCAGCATCCCCCAGACGGTCCACTTCTCCGGCAAGGACGGAATCACGCTGGTCGCCGACGAGTGGAACCGCGGGGTTGACTCCTCGCACCCGAGCGTCCTGATGTTGCACGGCGGGGGCCAGAACCGGTTCTCCTGGAAGAACACGGGTCAGGTGCTGGCCGACGCGGGGTTCCACGTCGTCGCGCTGGACAGCCGCGGGCACGGCGACAGCGACCGCGCCCCCGACGCCGACTACGACGTCGACACCCTCACCGCCGACGTGATGCGCGTCCTCGACGCCATCGGCCGCCCGGTGATGATCATCGGGGCGAGCATGGGTGGCCTGACCGGAATCCTCGCCGCCGACCAGGCCGGGCCCGACAGGGTGACCCAGCTGGTCCTCGTCGACGTGGTACCCCGGTTCGAGAAGAACGGCAGCGCGCGCATCCGCGAGTTCATGATGGGCAACCTCGACGGTTTCGACTCGCTCGACGAGGCCGCCGACGCCGTCGCGGCCTACCTGCCGTACCGCACCAAGCCGCGCAGCCCGGAGGGGCTGAAGAAGAACCTGCGCCTGCGTGACGGCCGCTGGTACTGGCACTGGGACCCGGCATTCATGACCAAGCCGGGCGACGACCCCGAACTTCGCACCGAGAAGTTCGAGCACGCCGCCCGCAACCTGACGATCCCGGTCCTGCTGATCCGCGGGAAGCTCTCCGACGTCGTCAGCCCCGAGGGTGTCCAGCACTTCCTGGAGACGGTGCCGGGCGCCGAGTTCGTCGAGCTGTCGAACGCGGGGCACACCGCGGCCGGCGACGACAACGACGCGTTCAGCGACGTCGTCGTCGGCTTCGTCAGGCGGATCTAGCCCGATCGCGCGCCGACTGTGCGTTCCACGACGCGACAGGCCGCCGATGCGTCGCAAAGTGCACTCTCGCCGCGATCGCTCCTAGTTCGCCGGCTTCTCCGCGTGTCCGCCGAACTGCTTGCGCATCGCCGACAGGGCTTTATTGGCGAAGTCGTCGAGCTGGCGCGACGCGAAGCGGGATTGCAGCGCCGTCGTCAGCACCGGCGTGGGGACTCCCTCGTCGATCGCCGCGATCGACGTCCACCGGCCCTCCCCGGAGTCGGACACCCGGCCCGAGAACTCCTCCAGGTCAGGTGATTCCTGCAAAGCGATCGCGGTCAGGTCCAGCAGCCACGACCCGATGACGCTGCCCCGGCGCCACACCTCGGCGACGTCGGGGATGTCGAAGGTGTACTGGTAGAACTCGGGGTTGGCCAGCGGCGCGGTTTCGGCGTCACCCTGCTGGATCTCCTTGCCGATGTCGGCGCCGCGCAGGATGTTCAGCCCCTCGGCGAGCGAGGCCATCATCCCGTACTCGATGCCGTTGTGCACCATCTTGACGAAGTGCCCCGCGCCGGACGGCCCGCAGTGCAGGTAGCCCTTCTCCGGCTGGGCGATCTCGCCGTCGCGGCCCGGCGTGCGCGGCGCGGCGTCGACGCCGGGCGCGACGGTGGCAAAGATCGGCTCGGCGTGCGCGAAGGCGTCGTCGTCGCCGCCGATCATCAGGCAGTAGCCGCGTTCGCGTCCCCAGACGCCGCCGCTGGTGCCGCAGTCCAGCAGGCGAATGCCGTTCTCGGACAACGTTTTGCAATGAGTGATGTCGTCGCGGTAGTAGGAGTTGCCGCCGTCGATCACGATGTCACCCGAATCGAGCGTGGTGGCCAGTTCGTCGATCACGCCCGTGGTGATGGTCCCGGCCGGCACCATGACCCAGACCACCCGCGGCTGCGTCAGCTTCTCGGCGAGCTCCTTGAGCGACCCCACCCCCGTGATGTGGTCCTCCCCCGCCATCGCCTTGACCGCGTCGGGGTTGTGGTCGTACACCACGCATTCGTGTCCCCCCGTGACCACCCGGCGGACGATGTTGGCGCCCATCCGGCCCAGGCCGATCATCCCTAGCTGCATGTGTCCTGTTCTCCTCACTTGGCGATTACTGCGGCAGCCACGGCTGTTGCCAACTGCGGTGGCCGTGCAGGAGTGACTGCGCGGCGTCGGGTCCCCAGGAGCCGGGCTCGTAGTGGTGGATCCGTCCGGGCCGGTCGAGCACCGGCTGCACGATCCGCCACGTCTCCTCGATCCCATCCTCGCGGGCGAAAAGCTGGTGGTCGCCGGTCAATCCGGCGTAGAGCAGACGTTCGTAGGGCCGGACCGGTTCGCCGAGATCCTTGGCGAACGACGAGTCGAGGTGCACGTCCTGCCAGCAATCGTCCACCTGGGCCGAAAGCTGGAGGCGCATGCCGGGATCGGGGTCGATGCGCAGCACGATCTGGTTGGGCTCGCTGGGGCGGCGGTTGGGCAGGAACGCCAGGCCCGGCACGTGGTGCAGGAACATCCGGACCTCGGTGACCTTCTGCGGCAACGCCTTGCCGGCGCGCAGGAAGATCGGCACCCCGGCCCAGCGCCAGTTGTCGATCTCGGTGCGCAGCGCGATGTAGGTCTCGGTCTGCGAGTCCTTCGCGACGCCGGGGACGTCGGTGTACCCGCGGTACTGGCCGCGCACGCAGCGCTCGGGGTCCAGCGCGGGCATCGCGCGGAACACCTCGGCCTTCTTGTCATTCAGGTCGTCGGCGCCCGGGCCGACCGGCGGATCCATCGCGACCAGCGCGAGGACCTGCAGCAGATGGTTCTGCACGACGTCACGCAGGGCGCCCACCGCGTCATAGAACTTCCCGCGGTCCTCGACCCCGAAGTTCTCGGCCATCGTGACGTGGATTTCGGAGATGCTGTTGCGGTCCCACAGCTTGGCCAGCCCCAGGTTGGCGAACCGCAGGTACTCCAGTTCCTCGACGGGTTGCTTGCCCAGGAAGTGGTCGACGCGCAGGATCTGGCCCTCGTCGAGCACGGCCCGCAGCCGGGAGTTGAGGTCGCGCGCCGAGGCCAGGTCGTGGCCGAACGGCTTCTCGATGGCCACGCGCGCCCGCTCGAGCAGGTCGGCCTTGGCGAGGCTCTCGACGATGGGGGCGAACAGTGCCGGTGGCATCTCGAGGTAGTAGAGGGGGCGGGCCTCCTTGGGGATGCGGTCGGCCAGGTCCGAATACAGCGCGGCGTCCGTGACGTCGCCGTGCAGGTAGGACAGCCGGCCGGCCAGCCGGTCGAACACCGCGTCGTCGAAGTCTTCGCCGGAGTCCTTGACGGCGTTCCGGGCCCGGTCGACCAACTGGTCCAGGGTCATGTCATCGCCGGCCACTCCCACGATCGGGCAGTCCAGCAGGCCGCGGCGTTCGAGCCGGTACAGCGCCCGGTATGTCATCTTGCGGGCGAGATCGCCGGTGATACCGAAGATGACCAGCAAGTCTGAGGCGCTATCGCCGCCGTCGGCCAAACCGCACCTCCCGGAAGTCATCCAATGGGCTCACGAGATCCACTACCCGCGGCGGCCGGTTCCAACACTAGACACTGCCGATGGGGGCGACAACCGCGCGACGGCACCTCCTTGGAAGGATGGTCGGCGTGGATTCTGCGCTGCACATCGCGGTCTATGTCGCGGCCGCGGTGGCGGTGACCGAGGCCGGCGCGATCGTGGTGCTGTCGAGGCTGCTTGTGCGCAGCCGCGAGGAGATCGAAGAGCTGAAACAACGGACCGACACCCGCAATCAGCTCCTGTCGGGCGGCCGCGAGGCCGTCAAACGGGTCTGGAACACCGCCAACCTGATGCGCAAGGAGGGCTTCGGCGCGGTGGTGCGCAGCTCCATCGAGGACCTCGCCGACTGGGCCGAGGTGGAGCGGCCGGACCTCGCGCGCGTCACACCCGACGGCCGGGTGGTGATCCTGTTCTCCGACATCGAGGAGTCGACCGCCCTCAACGAGAAGATCGGCGACCGGGCGTGGGTCAAGCTCATCAGCTCGCACGACAAGCTGGTGCAAAGGCTCGTGCACCGGCACGAGGGGCATGTGGTGAAAAGCCAGGGCGACGGCTTCATGATCGCGTTCTCGCGCGCCGAGGAGGCGGTGCGCTGCGCGATCGACCTCCAAGACGAGTTGCAAAAGGACGCCAAACGTAAGCGCCACAACGAAATTCGCGTTCGAATCGGCATCCATATGGGCCGCTCGGTGCGACGGGGTGACGATTTGTTCGGGCGCAACGTCGCGATGGCCGCCCGCGTGGCCGCCCAGGCCACCGGCGGCGAGATCCTGGTGAGCGAAACGGTGCGGGACGCGGTGCGCGGGTGTGACGACATCCGCTGCGATGACGGACGCGACGTTGACCTGAAAGGCTTTTCGGGCAGCTACCGCTTGTATCGCGTCGACGCCGAGCCCGACCCGGACCTCGACTGAAACCCCTCGCCGTCGGCCTCGGCCAACCGCTGGTGCAGGCGGGCCCGCACCTCGTCGGCCGTGTAGGCGCGGCGTTTGCGTTGGTCGCGGACCACCAGGGCTCCACCCGCTACGACGCCGGCAATCCCGGCCAGCCCGAGCCACTTCCAGATGCTGCGCACGTCGACAGGCTATTCGCGATCGGGGGCCGCCGTGCGGCGTTGTGGTTAACTTGTGTGCCCTGACAACTTTTCACGGTTACGGCGATGCTCACCCTGGACCAAGCGCTGGACGAGACCCGCACGGGCGACCTCTGGTTGTTCCGCGGCGGTTCCGGTCCCGACCGCGCCATTCAAACGCTGACCAACAGCCCCGTCAATCATGTGGGGATGACCGTCGCCATCGACGATCTGCCGCCGCTGATCTGGCATGCCGAGTTGGGCGACAAGCTCGTCGACGTGTGGACCGGCACGAATCACCGCGGGGTCCAGCTCAACGACCTTCGCGACGGGGTTCGGCAGTGGATGGAGCGCTACCACCAGCGGTGCTGGCTGCGACAGCTGGAACCGTACGCGAACCGGACCCAGGAGAATGCGTTGCTGCGGGTGATCGCGCGGCTGGACGGCACGCCGTTCCCCGCCACCGCGCGCCTCACCGGCCGGTGGCTGCGGGGCCGGTTGCCGACCGCCTATGACTGGATCCGGGGAATCCCCGTGCTGGACAACAAGGTTCGCGAGACGACGCGGCAGCGGAAGGCCCAGCGGCGCGTAGGCGTGGAAGCCGCCTACTGCGCCGAGACGGTCGCGATCACGTATGAGGAGATGGGCCTGCTCACCACGGAGAAGTACTCCAACTGGTTCGACCCCGGCTCGTTCTGGAGCGGTGACAAGCTGCCGCTCGCACCGGGCTATCGGCTCGGCGGCGAGATCGAGGTGGTGGTCGGCTAGCCGACCGACATCTCCCCCATCTCCGACCACCCCGTCGCCTCGATGGTCTGGCTGATGATCTTGGGGGTGGACCGCAGCGCCTGCGGCAGTTCCCGCATCGCCCGCTTGAAGTGCTCGCTGTTGACGTGGACGCCGCCCGCCTCGCCGTCGCGGAACGCTTCCACCAAGACGTACTCGGCCGGGTTGTCCAGGCTCCGCGACCACTCGAACCAGAGGTTGCCCTCCTCGGCGCGGGTGGCCTCGGTGAACGGCGCCACCAAGCCGGGCCACCGATCGGTCCAGTCGGGCTTCGTTTCGAACTTGACGACGATGAAGATCATGGCCGCAGGATACGTCCCCGTCGACGCTGGGCCCAGACGATGACGCCGACTCAGCAAATTTCGCCTGAGCGTCTCCTTTGACGCTCAGGCGAAATTTGTTATTGGACGTGCGCCAGTCCAGCTAATGCCACAAGTGACGCGCACCACAATCGCGGTCGATTCGATTCACATCACAATTGTAAAAGAATTCGAATTGCGATCAATTCGAGATACGGCCGCGCGGCGCAATTCGATCTACGGGTTCGGATTCGCGGGATCGCCCGGCGGCGGCGCATCGGGAGCCGGCGGTGGCGCCGGCACCGAAGCGTCGACGAGGACCGGCGGCGGGACCGGTGCGTCGGGCGGCGGGGGCGGCGCGTCGGGCGGCGGAGGAAGCGCGCCGTCGCCGTCGGGCGGCATCGGCAGGAACATGTGGTGAGTGAATCCCGCCTGGTAGGCGCCGGCTCCGCCGATGTGGACGCCGCCATGCTCGCCGCTGGACACCGAGGTGCCGTCGGGCAGGGTTACCGCCGTGTGCCCGCCGTTCCAGCCGATCACCACGGCGTTGGGAGCGGTTCCGTACTGGAATCCCCGCGCCAGCAGTGCGGCTTCCTCGTTGCCCGTGTTGAAGCGGCTGCCGAAGATCGGCCTGTCAGTTGCCGCATTCGCGACCCACGAGGCGAGGCCGGAGCAATCGGTCCCGGCAGGAGAATCCCCGCCCGGGATATAGGGCGTGCCGGAAACCTGATTGATGAGCGACACGAGTGTAGCAAGAACAACCATGGGCAGCGAGGCTAGCAATGGATTAATTGCCCGACAAAATTTTGTGAACTAGTTCATTCGTAATGCGGACAATGGCGTGGATCGCATACCAGCAAATTTCTTACCGGGTCCGGAACCGTCAAGGGCCGAGCAGTCGGCGGAGTTCCGCCGCGTTTCGCCACGATCTGCGCCGGGTAATTAGCCGCCGTTGCGCAGTTCCCACCTACGGAGGTGCATGCCCGATGTTGTCCGGCGCCATCAACTCCCTCGTCTGGATTCTCATCCTCATCGCGGTCATCGCGGTGGTGGTCGCCGTCGTCCGGGCCGCGGCGCGGCCCCGTGAGTCCACCGTCGTCGAGCAGCCCGTCGTCCGCCAGGCCCCGCCGGTGGCGACCAGTGGCCTGGCACCGGGGTGGTACCCGGACCAACAAGATCCGAGTTTGATGCGCTACTACGACGGGCGGGTGTGGACAGCGCAGACCCAGCCCCACACGTGAGCTGACTGCCCGTCGGCCCGGAACCCGACCACCCTGGGTCGCCGGGCAACTCCCCTAGCGGGACGAATAGCGCAGGAGCGCGGTCCCCTCGTCGAACACCCTGTGCTCGACGAGTCTCAGGTCGAGGCGCACCCCGTCGGGCAGTGCGCGCAGACCGCCGCCGACCACCTTGGAAACCACAAAGAATCGGAAGTCCTCGACCAGGCCCGCCCGGATCGGCGCGGCCGCGACCGTGGGACCGAAGATCTCGACCACGCCCGCCGCCTCGTCCACAATGCGCCGCAACTCGTCCAGGCTCAGTCGAGGGACGAGGCGGGCGCGTTTCGACCCGAGTTCGTCGGCGGTCAGTGTCGACGACACCACCACCTTGTCGATTCCTTGCCAGCGCCGGGCGAACTCCCGTTCGGCGGGCGAGCTGTTCTCGTCGTCCGGGTAGGTCTCCCAGTAGTCCATCAACGCATAGGTCCTGCGCCCCAGCACCTCGGTCGACACCTCGGCCATCCGGTCGACGTGGACGTCGAAGACCTCCGTACCCGGGGCCGACCACTGGAAGTCGCCATCGGCGTCCGCGACGTAGCCATCCAGGGACACCGTCGCGGTGAAAGTCAGAATTCCCATGCTGACCTTCCCTCGAATTCTTTTGCGGCCCACCTGGTTTGGCTATCGTCGCTCACGGTTCTCCTCCCCGACAACGTGGCTACTTCGATATAAGGACCCGCGGACTCGCCGGAACTCATCGCGCCGTGGATCACACCGAGTTGACATCGGTGTCCGCCGACCTGCTCGGTGAGGTTGTTGCCGGCTGACGCTGAAACGGAACTCGACAACGGCCCCGGTCCACGCTGACTATGCCTGCCCCTCAAGCAGGTGGGCATACGGGTCGGCATCGCCGCCAACAGATTCCGGCATCGGATAGTAGGTCTTAATGAGAAGGTTGCCGTCGTCATCCCAGGCGAAGGTCTCGATACTGTGCGCAACCCCGACGTTCGGCTCCGTGCCAAAGTGGTTCTCACATACCCACGCCATCTCATTGCCGTTGACCTGAACCGTGATCATCTTGATCTTCAGAATCGACTGGAACATGTCGAAGGCGTCCGAGGTGGCGGCGGCGAAACCGTGCTTCTCCTCTGTGCCGACCGGGTCGAACATGCGAACCTCGCCAGGACAAATGGTGCGCCAGGACTCCACCCACTCGTCCTTCTTGCCCGCATTCCACAGCTCGGCGTGCTTGGCTGCGTGCGCCAAGCGGGCCTTCCGGCTCGGAACCTTGCTCATCTCTGGCCATCTCCGTTCCCGCCAACGTGATGACCACAATAACTGGACACCTGTCCAGGCGGAAAGGGTCTACGCCTTGGCTTGCGATGTAGACGTTTATCCGTGCCGGAACTCGACCACGTCGCCGTCGGCCATGACGTAGTCCTTGCCCTCCATGCGGACCTTGCCGGCCGCCTTGGCCGCCGCCATCGACCCGGCCGCGATCAGGTCGTCGTAGGACACGATCTCGGCCTTGATGAAGCGCTTCTCGAAGTCGCTGTGGATCACCCCGGCGGCCTTCGGAGCGGTGTCACCCTGGTGAATCACCCACGCGCGCGCCTCCTTTGGGCCCGCCGTCAGGAAGGTTTGCAGCTTGAGCGTGTGAAACCCGGCCCGCGCCAACGCGTCGAGCCCGCGTTCACTCTGCCCGATCGACTCCAGAAGCTCGGCGGCCGACTCCTCGTCGAGTTCGGCCAACTCCGATTCGATGGCCGCGTCGAGGAACACCGCGTCGGCGGGCGCGACGAGCTCGCGCAGCTCGGCCACCCGGGCGGCGTCGGTCAGCACCGACTCGTCGGCGTTGAAGACATACAGAAACGGCTTGGTGGTCAACAGGTTCAGCTCCCTCAGCAGCGAGACGTCGACCCCGGCGGAGAAGAGCGTCTTGCCGCCGTCGAGCACCTGCTGGGCGCTCACTGCCGCATCGTAGGTGGGCCTGCGCTCCTTGTTGGTGCGCGCCTCCTTCTCGAGGCGCGGCAGCGCCCGCTCGAGCGTTTGCAGGTCGGCCAAGATCAGCTCGGTCTCGACGACCTCGATGTCCGACTTGGGATCCACCCGCCCGGCGACGTGGGTGACGTCGTCGTCGGAGAACACGCGCACCACCTGGCAGATGGCATCGCACTCGCGGATGTGTGCCAGGAACTTGTTGCCAAGCCCCGCCCCCTCCGACGCGCCCTGGACCAGGCCGGCGATGTCGACGAAGGTGACCGGCGCCGGAACGACGCGCTCGGAGGCGAAAAGCTCGGCCAGCTTGTCCAGTCGCGGGTCCGGCAGCGACACGACGCCCTCGTTGGGCTCGATCGTCGCGAACGGGTAGTTGGCCGCCACCACGTCGTTGCGGGTCAAGGCGTTGAAGAGGGTCGACTTGCCGACGTTGGGCAGCCCCACGATTCCCAGGCTCAAGCTCACGGGGAATCAAGTCTAGGCGCGCCGGGCCGGCGGACGTTTCGCGCCGGGTCCCTCGGCGGTCCCGCAATCCGCTAGCGCCGGCGCTATCGCTTTGCAGAGTCACATAGTCGTACCGAGGCGGTACCAATGTGGCGGATGTGGCCAACACCGCCTCGACGGCGGGGCACGCGCCCGCCTATATACGGGCCTCGCGGCCGATTCCCGGTACGGTCTACATGTGTCACCACAGCGGGGAAGGTCGACGGTCGAGGCTTCCCACCGATCGGTTCACCCGAATATCCCGGGCGTGCCATGGTGGGCCGCTTTGCTCATCGCCGTCAGCGCGACCGCCATCGGCTACGCCATCGACGCCGGTTCCGGTCACAAGGAGCTGACACACGTCTTCGCCGGCCTCTACATCGCGGGGTGCGTGGCCGGCGTGCTGGCCGTGCGCCAGGACGGCATCTTCACCGCGGTCATCCAGCCCCCGCTGATCCTGTTCTGCGCCGTGCCTGGCGCCTATTGGATGTTCCACGGACGCAAGGTCGGCCACCTCAAGGACCTCCTGATCAACTGCGGATATCCCCTGATCGAACGGTTCCCGCTGATGCTGGGAACGGCGGGCGGCGTGCTGCTGATCGGGCTGATCCGGTGGTACTTCGGCGCCTCGCACCGGACGACGGTGGCCACCCCGAAGGCCGATGCCGACGAGGCCGGCGAACGGACCTCCTTCGTCGGCGGCATCGTGGGCAAGCTGACGTCGATCGTGCACCGCGATCCCTCTGACGGGGAGGCCGAGGACGCCGGCAGTGAGCCCCCCGTCGACGCCAAACGCGACCGCGTCGCCCGACGGGCCGAGAAGGCCCGCGAGAAGGCGCGCGCCCGGTCGAGCGCCCGCGCCGCCCGGACGCATTCGCGGCACAGCCGGCCCTCGCCGAACGACGCGTACGAACCGGAGACCGAACGCCCCCGGCGTCCCGGCCGCAGGGGCCAGCCGGCGCCCCGCGACTTCGACCCCGCCGATCCGCCCCGTCGCTCGCGCCGGCCCAGGCCGCAGCCGGATTCCGACCGCGACCAGGCGCCCCGCGGCGAGCCGCGCCCGCGCCGCAGCCCGTACGAGCGCCCGGCGCCGCGCGGCGGCCGCTTCGACGGGTACGACAGGTACGACCCGCCGGGGCCGCCCGAGCGTTTCGACCGGTACGACCGGTACGAGCCCTACGACGCGTACGAGCCCCCGCGCCGCCGGGCACCGCGCGGGGCCAACGGCGCCGACCCGACGCACCATCCCATCTCGCAGGTTCGCTACCGCGGGGCGCCCCCGCGCGACGAACTGCGGGCCGAGCGGCCGAGCCGATCGCGGGCTCCGGGCCGCGGCAACGGCCGCCCGTGGGAGTACGACGGCTAGCGGCTAGCGGGGCGCCGCCATATGGCTGAGCCCGTCTAAAGAACCGAGCGGATCTCCCGCGGCAAGGCGAACACCAGCGTCTCCTGCGCCGTCGTGACGGGCTGCACCACGCCGTAACCGCAGTCGGCGAGCCGTTCGAGCACGCCCCGGACCAGCACCTCGGGAACGGACGCACCGGACGTGACGCCCACGGTGGTGACGCCCTCCAGCCACGCCGCGTCGATGTCGTCGGCCCAGTCGACCAGGTGAGCGGCCCGCGCGCCGGCGCCCAGCGCCACCTCGACCAGTCGCACCGAGTTCGACGAGTTGCGCGACCCCACCACGATCACCAGCTCGCACTCGGGCGCCATCGCCTTGACGGCCACCTGCCGGTTCTGCGTCGCGTAGCAGATGTCGTCGCTGGGCGGATCCTGCAGCTTGGGAAACCGCCGCCGCAGCGCCTCGACGATCTCCATCGTCTCGTCGACCGAGAGCGTGGTCTGTGACAGCCAGACCACCTTGTCCTCGTCGCGGACGGTGACGTTGGCCACGGACGCGATGCCGTCGACCAGCTGGACGTGGTCGGGGGCCTCACCGGAGGTCCCGATCACCTCCTCGTGGCCCTCGTGCCCGATGAGCAGGATGTCGTAGTCGTTGCGGGCGAAGCGCCTGGCCTCGTTGTGCACCTTGGTGACCAGCGGGCAGGTGGCGTCGATGGTGTGCAGGTTGCGTTCGGCGGCGGACGCGTACACCGTCGGCGCCACGCCGTGCGCGGAGAAGACCACGATGGAGCCTTCGGGAACCTCGTCGGTTTCCTCGACGAACACCGCGCCCGCCTTCTGCAGGGTGTCGACGACGTGCCGGTTGTGCACGATCTCGTGCCGCACGTACACCGGGGCGCCATGCTTCTCCAGCGCGCGTTCCACGGTCTCGACGGCCCGGTCCACGCCCGCGCAGTAGCCGCGCGGCTCCGCCAGGAGCACCCGCTTGCGGGTGGGGTCGGTGGCCACCGATCTGGACGCGCCGGGAATTCCCATGTCTACGGTCGGCGCCATGCCGTCCAGGGTACTGACTGCCGACACGGGGCCGCCAGCTCGCGGCAGTCAGCTTGGCGTGAGCCGCCGCGTGAGGCAGTCTTGGTGCCATGGCTACTGCACCGTACGGAGTTCGCCTGCTGGTCGGCGCGGCGACGGTCGCCGTCGAGGAGACGATGCGGCTGCCGAAGACCATCCTGATGTACCCGATGACGCTGGCCAGCCAGGCGGCGCAGATCGTCATGCGGTTCCAGCAGAACCTCGCCGAGCTGGTGAACAAGGGCGACAGCACCCTGGAGTCGATCTTCCCGCCCAAGGACGAGAAGCCGGAGTGGGCCACCTTCGACGAAGACCTGCCCGAGGCGGCCGAGGCGCCGGCGATCCCTGCCGGCTCCGCCGAGGACGGTGACCGCCTGACCGAGGGCCGGTTCGCCCTGTACTCGGTGGCCGACGCGGCCGACGCCAAGGGCATCGCGGCGGCGCCCGGCAAGGGGCCGGCCAAGCGGTCCAAGAAGGTGACGCCCGACGCCCCACAACCCGAGGTGGTCGCCGAGCTGGACTACCCGACGCTGACGCTGGCCCAGCTGCGCGCCCGGCTGCAATCGCTGAGCGTCGACGAGCTCGAGGCCCTGCTCGCCTACGAGCAGGCCACCAAGGCGCGCGCGCCGTTTCAGACGCTGCTCGCCAACAGGATCACCCGCGCGAACGCGAAGTGACGCCAGCGGCGAATTCGGAACCCAATTCCGCCGAGAACCCGTTTCCGGTTCGCGCGGTGGCGATCCGGGTGGCGGGCTGGATCGACAGGCTGGGCACGGTGTGGGTGGAGGGCCAGCTTGCGCAGATCTCGATGCGGCCCGATTCCAAAACGGTGTTCATGGTGCTCCGCGACCCGGCGGCCGACATGTCGCTGACGGTGACCTGCCCGCGTGACCTGGTGTTGGGAGCGCCCGTCAAGCTGACGGAGGGCACCCAGGTGGTGGTGTGCGGCAAGCCCTCGTTCTACACCGGGCGCGGCACGTTTTCGTTGCGGCTCAGCGAGATTCGTGCGGTCGGCGTCGGCGAGTTGCTGGCCCGCATCGACCGGCTGCGCCGGCTGCTGGACGCCGAGGGCCTCTTCGACCCGCGGCTGAAGAGGCCAATCCCGTTCCTGCCCAACATGATCGGCCTGATCACCGGGCGGGCCAGCGCCGCCGAGCACGACGTGCGGACGGTGGCCGGTGCGCGATGGCCGGCGGTGCGCTTCGCGGTGCGCAACACCGCGGTCCAGGGGCCGAACGCGGTCGCGCAGATCGTGGAGGCGCTGCGCGAGCTCGACCGCCACGATGAGGTCGACGTGATCGTGCTGGCCCGCGGCGGCGGCAGCGTCGAGGATCTGCTGCCGTTCTCCGACGAGACGCTGTGCCGGGCGATCGCGGCGTGCCGCACCCCGGTGGTCACCGCCGTCGGTCACGAGCCCGACAACCCGCTGTGCGACCTGGTGGCCGACCTGCGCGCCGCCACCCCCACCGACGCCGCCAAGAAGGTGGTGCCCGACACCGCCGCCGAGCAACGGCTGGTCGACGACCTGCGCCGGCGCAGCGCCCGGGCGCTGCGCAGCTGGGTCGGTCGCGAGGAACGGGCCCTGGCCCAGCTGCGCAGCCGCCCCGTGCTGGCCGAGCCGCTGCGGGCGCTCACCGCGCGGGCCGACGAGATCCACCGCGCCCGCTCGGCGGTGCGCCGCGACGTCACCCGGCTGGTGGCGGGCGAGAGCGACCGGATCGGCCACCTGGGGGCACGCCTGGCGACGCTGGGCCCGGCGGCGACGCTGGCCCGCGGGTACGCCGTCGTGCAGACGGTCCCCGACCAGGGGCCCGCCGCGGTGCTGCGGTCGGTCGACGACGCCCCGGCGGGCACCCGCCTGCGGGTGCGAGTGGCCGACGGCGCCGTGACGGCCGTGAGCGAGGGGCACACCGATGGCGCGTAGCGACGACTCCGTTACTCCCATTAGTCAGCTTGGCTACGAGGCGTGCCGCGACGAACTGATGGAGGTCGTGCGCCTGCTCGAGCAGGGGGGCCTGGACCTCGATGCGTCGCTGCAACTGTGGGAAAGGGGCGAGCAGCTGGCCCGAAGGTGCGAGGAGCACTTAGCTGGGGCCCGCAAGCGCATCGAGGACGCGCTGGCGTCGGGGCAGGCCGACGACGACTGAGCCGGCAGCGGTCCCGTGAAGGCACTCCCGAACTGGAACACGTTTCAGTTATGCTTCGCCGATGGGTGATCCATCACTGACAACCGACATCTGCCACGCCCTCGTCACCGGCGGCTCGGGATTCGTCGGCGCCAACCTGGTCACCACGCTGCTCGACCGCGGTTACCGGGTGCGCTCCTTCGACCGGGCCCCGTCGCCGTTGCCGCAGCACCCGAAGCTCGAGGTGCTGCAGGGCGACATCACCGACCCGGAGGTCTGCGCCGCCGCCGTCGACGGCGTCGACACCGTCTTTCACACGGCGGCGATCATCGAACTGATGGGCGGCGCGTCGGTCTCCGACGAGTACCGCCAACGCAGCTTCGCCGTCAACGTCGGCGGGACCCAGAACCTGGTGCACGCGGGTCAGGCGGCGGGCGTCAAGCGGTTCGTCTACACCTCGTCGAACAGCGTGGTGATGGGGGGCCAGAACATCGCCGGTGGCGACGAGACCCTTCCCTACACCACCCGCTTCAACGACCTCTACACCGAGACCAAGGTGGTCGCAGAACGCTTCGTGTTGGAGCAGAACGGCGTCGGGGAAATGCTGACGTGTGCGATCCGGCCCAGCGGCATCTGGGGCCGCGGCGACCAGACGATGTTCCGCCGACTGTTCGAAAGCGTCGTCGCCGGACACGTCAAGGTCTTGATCGGCCGCAAGTCGGCCAGGCTCGACAACTCCTACGTGCACAACCTGATTCATGGTTTCATCCTGGCCGCGCAGCACCTGGTGCCCGGCGGGACCGCGCCCGGTCAGGCGTATTTCATCAACGACGACGACCCGATCAACATGTTCGAGTTCGCCCGGCCGGTGATCGAGGCGTGCGGCGAGAACTGGCCGCGGGCACGGGTGAACGGTCCCATGGTGCGCGCGGCGATGACGGGCTGGCAGCGCCTGCACTTCCGGTTCGGGATCCCGGCTCCGCTGCTCGAGCCCCTGGCCGTCGAGCGGCTGTACCTGGACAACTACTTCTCGATCGCCAAGGCGCGCCGCGACCTCGGCTACGAGCCGCTGTTCACCACCGAGAAGGCGATGTCGGAGTGCCTGCCGTACTACGTGGACATGTTCCACCGGATGAAGAACGAGCACAGGGCCCGTGCCGCCAAGCCGACGGGCGGCGGGACGAAGTAATTCGGCGAGGCGTGTGGCCGCGGATTCAGCGCGTCAGATAGACGATCAGCCACACCAGCAACGCGGCGACCACGGCGAGAAACACGGCTATCAAGGCGAGCCCGTAGACCTTCGCCAATCGTTCCCTTCGGTCGAGCGCCCCGGAGGCATACTCGTCGGCGATGCGGGCGCCGAGCCCGAGCCTCTCGACAAGGGCGATCCAGTCGGCCTCGATGACCAGGTGGGTGGGACCTTGGGTCGACGAACGAGTTGGGCGACCGCGCCAGGCGTAGCGAAACTGCTGGCCGCTCCACACGGCATCCCGCAGGGGCGACGTTCCGATCCTGAGGCTCGGCATGCCGGGAACCTGCAGGAGTAACAGAGCTTGCGTGTACAGCTTTTTCGGTGGGCTTTCGAACCCCTCGTCCAGGATGCATTTGTACGTCGCCGGTGTGGCGGTGACCTGGTTGGGCCCCACCGAGGCGACGATGGCCGCGGTGCTGGGATCGGAGACTTCGATCGCACCGTCGGCCGCGAACTGCAGGGTCAGGGCCGGCGGCGTGAGCGCCGGGTCCAACGCAGAGTCGACCGGAATCAAGTCCATCGCCGGGGGCTAACGGAAGCTCACCATCTCGCTGCCCCACGCGGCACGGATGCGGGCGTCGACGTCGTGAACGACGGTGTCGCGCTTGTCGACCACCAGGCAGGCGCGCTCGGGCGCCCGGTACGGCGCCCAGTCGGGCTCGCCGGGCGGGCCCGCGGGATTGCCGTGCGCGGCGAAGTTGATCCACCGCGTCCGCATCCTCCGGGAGACCGCCCTGGCCGTCTTGGCCCCGCCGAGCTTCAGCGTCGGGTCCTTCGGACCGCCGAGATTGCCCCACACGTAAGGCAATTCGGTCGCGTGGGCGGCGTTCACCAACAACAGCTTGAGCAGCGGGGTGGCGTAGTCGAACCGGTACAGGTACACCGGCGCCACGCGCGCCTGCCCCTCGGCCAGCCACACCGACGGCATCCGGAACCCGACGTCGGTCGCGATGCTCAAACTCCTTGACCTGCGCCCCAATCGGGAGTACGCCGACCCGATCTGCTCCTCGCTGGGCAGCTCCAGGTCGGGTTGTTCGGCGGCGATCTGGTCGAACATCGACGTGATCGCGCGGGGGGTGATCGGCATCAGCCGTGACCGCATCAACCGGAAGAGGGCCGCCTCGTGCTTGTTTGTTCCGATGATCAGCGGCACGGCCAGCGAGCGACCCTCCTGCACCCGCTTGACGGGGTAGTCGTCCAGCAACTCTCCGTCGATGATCGGGACGAACGCCAGGATGCCGGGATTGCGCACGGGCACTTCGTCGAACACCTCTTGGGACGCGGCCAGCAGCACCGCGGTGGGCACGTCCGGCAATCGGTCGGCGTCGACGTCGAGCCGTTCGAGGACGGTCTCGGCCACGCGCTCCGCCCTGCGCCGGTCGTAGACCGACGTGGCGGGCGAGCTCTGGGCGATCGCGCGGGCGAACAAGCCCTCGGCCGCCGGGCAGGCCAGCAACGTCGTCACGATCCCCGCGCCGGCGGACTCCCCGAACAGCGTGACCCGTCCCGGGTCGCCGCCGAACGCCGCGATGTTGTCGCGGACCCAGGCCAGCGCCGCCAGCACGTCGCGCAGGCCGACGTTGGAATCGAACCGCCGCCGCGAGGACGAGAACGACGACAAATCCATGAAGCCGAGCGCCCCGACCCGGTAGTTGACCGTGACCACGACGACTTCGCCGCCGCCGGCCAACCGCCGCCCGTCGTACAGCGCCTGGCTGGCCGCGCCGAGGACGTAGGCCCCGCCGTGCAGCCAGACCATCACCGGCTTGCGGTCGCCCGGTCGGGTGCCGGGCGACGCCCAGACGTTCAGCCGCAGGCAGTCTTCGCCTTGCGGAGCGCCCAGGTCGAGCGGCATGTTGGGAAACACCGGCTGCGGGCAGGCCGGCCCGTAGCGGGTGGCATCGGCGACCTCCGTCCACCGCCGCGGTGGTTGCGGCGCGCGGAAGCGCAGGTCGCCGACGGGCGGGGCGGCGTAGCGAATGCCCTTCCACGCCTTGGCCCGGCCCAGGTCGGCGCCGCGGACGGGGCCGTGGGTGGTGTCGACCACGAGGTCGTCGATCGCCATGCGTTGTGCGCTTCCCTTCGCTGCTCCACCTCAGGTTAACGACGAACGGGCGGCTAATCTGCGACCGACGCCAACGGGACTGCCCACTCGATCAGGCTCCCTTCGCCGTCGCCGGCTTCCCGCCTCGTCGCGTATCCGCCGAGCCGTTCGGCCCGCTGCCGGATGCTCCGGAGCAACTCGCCGTCGGGGTCGGCTTCCGAGCCGCCAACTGCGTTGTCCCGCAAGGCCAGAACGAGCTGGCCGTCGGTTGCGGCCAAGCGCACCGCGACGGCGGTCGCCCGGCCGTGGCGGGCGATGGCGCTCAGCGAATCGCGCAACACCTCCGTGACGGCGGCCCGCACGGCGGTCGGCGCGGCACGCGAGTCGATCCGCCCGTCGAATTCCAGGTCCGGTGCGAAGCCCAGGGCCGTCGCGCTGCGGTTCACCACGTCGATCACCTCACCGGTCAGTCCGGTCCTGTCATCCTCGGCGGCCGCGACGTCGAGGTTGAACACGATCTTGCGGAGGTCGGCGATGATCCTGTCGGTCTCGTCCACGAACGGTTTGAGGTCCGGGGAGCGGCGTTGCGCCGCCGACGTGAGCCCGAGACCCAGGGCGAACACGCGTTGGATGGTGCGGCCGTTGAGGTCGGCGGCCACCCTCGCCTGTTCGTCGCGGCGCTCGGCGTCCAGCAGGCGGGTGGTGCTGGTGCGCAGGTTGTCGCGCATCGTTTCGGCCGCGTCGGCCAGCACGGCCACCTCGCGCACGCCGGCTCGGCGGATCGCCCGGTCATGGTCGCCCTCGGCCACCGCGGTCACGTCGCTCAGCACACGATTCACCGGGCGCGTCAGCACCTGGTGCAACAGCCACACCGCCCCGATCACCACCGCCAGCAGCAGGGCCGCGGCGATCGCCTGCGCGACGTTGGCCAGCCGTTGCGCGGCATGGACTTTCGCCAGCTCCTGGCTGATCAGCTCGCCGGTACGTGCCTGCAGGGCGGACAACCGCACCCGAAGCTCGTCGAATAACCGCTTGCCCGACAGCGTCATGGCCTCGATCTGCTCCGGCCCGATCGGCCCCGTCCGCCGGGCGGCGATCTGGGGGTCGGCGGCCGCGACGATCCAGTCGTCGGCGGCGGCGACGACGGCATCGAGCCGACGGCTCGCCTCGGCATCGCCGGCCAGGTCCCCGTGGAGGTCGGCGAGCAGTCGATCGGCGTCGGCCTTGCCGGCCGCATACGGCTCGAGGAACGACGGATCCCCGGTCAGCATGAACCCGCGCTGCCCGGTTTCTTGATCCACATATGCCTTGCCCAGCGCCGCGACGCGCTCCTGGGCGGGCAGCATGCGCTGGCTGAGCCGGTCCATCGCCTGCGCCACGTTGACGCGCCCGAACACCGAGAACACCGTCGAGACGACGAACACGACGGTGATGGCGCCGAGGCAGATCCAGATGAGCTGCCGAAGCGACAATCTGGGGGCGGGGCGTTGGCCGGACATCATGTGGCTCACGGGTAGGCGGGACGCTAGGTGAGCCTCTGGGTGAGGAACTCGACCACCCGCTTACGGGCCTCGTAGGCGGGGTGGCCGTCGCGTTCGCGGACCTCGTCGGTGAGCACCGAGTGCGCCATCTTGCCGAAGCCCCCGGCATTGCCGGGGCGCGAGTCGATTTCGATCACCTCGAAGGAGTCGCCGAGCCGCTCCTTGAGGGTGGCGAATCGTTCGGACGGCGCGGTCTTGTCCTCGCTGAACCGCAGCCCCATGGCGCACAGGCCCTCGTCCGCGCAGCGACCTGCCACCGCGGAAAGCTCGGCCTCGCTCAGTCCCGGATCCGCCCGACGGGCCCGTCCCAACGGCAGCGGCACCGACGGCTGGCTGAGTACCGGCGCCAGCACGCTGTCGTCGACGGCGGCGGCCAACGCGAAACCCCCGGTGAAGCACTGGCCGATGACGCCGACGCCCTTGCCGGGAGTCGATGCGTTGAGGTCGCGGGCCAGCGCGCGCAGGAACATCGACACCGGCCGCTGTTTGTTGGTGGCGAACGCCGCGAATTCCCTTGCGACGCAAGCGCGGCTGAGCGAGGCGGCGATGTAGCCGGCGGTCTTGGGCTTGCCCGGCTCGCCGAACAGCGACGGGATGGCGACGGTGAAGCCGTTGTCGACCAGGTGGTTTCCCAGGGCGAGCACCCCGGGATGAATCCCGGGTATCTCGGGGATGAGCACCACACCGGGGCCTGCTCCCCTGCGGTAGACGTCGTGGGTGAAACCGCCGCCGGTGAAGGGCGCCACCGCCCAGCCGGACAGGTCTGCTGCGGGTGCGGTCACGCGGCCTCCCTCGTTGTTTCAGCGTGCTGGCAGCGGCGGTTGTGATTGCGTCGCCGCGGCCAGCGTACGAAATTGATCGTCGCCTCCGGCACCGGTGATGGCGAGCTGGGTGGCGCCCCCGGGCCCGGCGAGCCGGGTGGTCCACACCGGCTCGGCGTCGGCGCCGCTCTGGCCGGTGCCGTGGTAGACGACCCAGTTGACGCCGTCGACCGCGACGGCGCCGGTCGGGTATGCCGAGTGGTGAATGGAGCCGACGAGCTTGTCCTCGTCGGCGTTGCTCTGAGTCAGGCCGACGTACATGCCCGTCGGGCTGATGTACCCGACGGTCGAGGTCGCCGCGTTGAGCCGCTGACCGGTCGGGGGGTCGGTCCGCCCGTCCGCGATGCCGCCCCGGCTGCCGGAGTTGGGCCGCCAGCCGGCGGGCAGCACAGGCAACCGGATCGGGAACCCCAGCGTCTGCGCGTCGGCGCGCAGGGCCGCCGCCGCGTCGTAGGACGGCACCGTCCCCTTGTTGGCGCCGCCGGGGGAAAACGAGCACATGCCGACCAGCCCCGCCAGCACGATGCACGCTATGACCAGCGGAATCAGCGACCAGAACATGTCGCGGCCGTCCTGCAACAGCCGCGGTTTGGGCGGCTTCGGAACGGGCCGGGCGGCCGCCGCCGGCTCGTCGGCCACACCGGGGGACGGCCCGGCGTCCGAGCGGGGATTCCCCTGCGGCTCCTGGGTCACCCCCCGAGTATCCCAGTTCCAGGGAAGGGATCCGCTTCTGGGACAATCTCGAACCATGACAGCTGAGGGTGACAACTCGGCCGCCGCCGGCCCGGGTTCGTCGCAGGGCCGCCCGCGCCGGGAAGCGCCGGACCGCAACCTGGCCCTGGAACTGGTGCGCGTGACCGAGGCCGGCGCCATGGCCGCCGGCCGCTGGGTCGGCCGCGGCGACAAGGAGGGCGGCGACGGCGCGGCCGTCGACGCCATGCGCGAACTGGTCAACTCGGTGTCCATGCGCGGCGTCGTCGTGATCGGCGAGGGCGAGAAGGACAACGCGCCGATGCTCTACAACGGCGAGGAAGTCGGCAACGGCGACGGCCCGGAATGCGACTTCGCCGTCGACCCCATCGACGGCACCACGCTGATGAGCAAGGGCATGCCCAACGCCATCTCGGTGCTCGCGGTGGCCGAGCGGGGGGCGATGTTCGACCCGTCCGCGGTGTTCTACATGAACAAGATCGCGGTCGGCCCCGACGCGGCCGACGTCCTCGACATCACCGCCCCGATCGCCGAGAACATCCGGGCGGTCGCCAAGGCGAAGAGCCTGTCGGTGCGGGACATGACGGTGTGCATCCTCGACCGGCCCCGCCACGCCCAGCTCATCGAGGATGTCCGCGCGACCGGGGCCCGCATCCGGCTGATCACCGACGGCGACGTCGCGGGCGCCATTTCGGCGTGCCGGTACCTGTCGGGCACCGACATGCTCGCCGGGATCGGCGGCACCCCGGAGGGAATCATCGCCGCCGCGGCCATCCGCTGCATGGGCGGCGCCATCCAGGCCCAGCTCGCGCCCAAGGACGACGAGGAACGGCAGAAGGCCATCGACGCGGGCCACGACGTCGACCGGGTGCTGACCACCGAGGATTTGGTGTCCGGGGAGAACGTCTTCTTCTGCGCCACCGGGGTCACCAACGGCGACCTGCTCAAGGGCGTGCAGTACTACCCCGGCGGCTGCACCACCCAGTCGATCGTCATGCGGTCGAAGTCGGGCACCGTGCGCATGGTCGACGCCTACCACCGGCTCTCGAAGCTCAACGAGTACTCCGCCATCGACTTCACCGGCGACAGCACCGCCGCCTATCCCCTGCCCTGACCGAATCCGAAGCGAGGAAGCCTCATCTATGGCCGCTGAAGTCGACGACACCGAGTACCGCATCGAGCACGACACCATGGGCGAGGTCCGCGTCCCCGTCAAGGCGTTGTGGCGCGCGCAGACTCAGCGCGCCGTGGAGAACTTCCCGATCTCCGGGCGGGGCCTGGAGCGCACGCAGATCCGCGCGCTCGGCCTGCTCAAGGGCGCCTGCGCCCAGGTGAACAAGGACCTGGGCCTGCTCGCGCCCGAAAAGGCCGACGCGATCATCGCGGCCGCGGCCGAGATCGCCGACGGGCAACACGACGACCAGTTCCCCATCGACGTGTTCCAAACCGGTTCGGGCACAAGCTCGAACATGAACACCAACGAGGTGATCGCGTCCGTCGCCGCCAAGGCCGGCGTGACGGTGCACCCCAACGACGACGTCAACATGTCGCAGTCGTCCAACGACACCTTCCCCACCGCCACCCACATCGCGGCCACCGAGGCCGCGGTGCGCCACCTCATTCCGGCGCTCGAGATCCTGCACGACGCCCTGGCGAGCAAGGCCCGCGAGTGGCACACGGTGGTCAAGTCGGGACGCACCCACCTCATGGACGCCGTCCCGGTGACGCTCGGCCAGGAGTTCAGCGGCTACGCCCGGCAGGTCGAGGCCGGCATCGAACGGGTCCGCGCCACGCTGCCGCGCCTGGGCGAGCTGGCCATCGGCGGGACGGCGGTCGGCACCGGCCTCAACGCGCCGGACGGGTTCGGCGCCAAGGTGGTCGAGACGCTGATCGCCTCGACGGGCCTGAGCGAACTGCGCCCGGCGAAGAACTCGTTCGAGGCGCAGGCCGCCCGTGACGGGCTCGTCGAGGCGTCCGGAGCGTTGCGCACGATCGCGGTGTCGTTGACCAAGATCGCCAACGACATCCGCTGGATGGGGTCGGGCCCGCTGACCGGCCTGGCCGAGATCCGCTTGCCGGACCTGCAGCCGGGCAGCTCGATCATGCCCGGCAAGGTGAATCCCGTTCTGCCCGAGGCGGTCACGCAGGTCGCGGCGCAGGTGATCGGCAACGACGCCGCGGTGGCCTGGGGCGGAGCGAACGGCGCCTTCGAGCTCAACGTGTACATCCCGATGATGGCCCGCAACATCCTCGAGTCGTTCAAGCTGCTGACCAACGTGTCCCGGCTGTTCGCGGAGCGCTGCATCGTCGGGCTGGCCGCCAACGTCGAGCACCTGCGCGAGCTGGCCGAGTCGTCGCCGTCCATCGTGACGCCGCTGAACTCGGCCATCGGCTACGAGGAGGCAGCCGCGGTGGCCAAGCAGGCGCTCAAGGAGCGCAAGACGATTCGGCAGACCGTCATCGATCGGGGCCTGATCGGCGACAAGCTGTCGGAAGAAGAACTCGACCGCCGCCTGGACGTCCTGGCGATGGCCCGGGTTCAGCCGGAAGACTGAAAAAGTTGATGCGAGTGAGGGTGGTTCTTTTATGACGGCTCCTCCCGGGGGTCCCTACGGTCAGGATCCCTACGGGTCGAACCCCTATGGGCAGCAACCCTATTGGGGTGGTCAGCCGCAGGGCGGCCAACCGCAGGAGGGTTCGTACCCGTACCCGCCGCCCGGCGGGGCGTACCCCAGTCCGCAGGGCGGGACCGATCCGTACGCGGCCGGTGGCTATCCGCCGCCACCACCGGGGCAGCAATACCCGCCGCCGGGCCAGCAGTACCCGCCGCCCGGCCAGCCCTATCCGGGCCAGCAGTACCCCGGCCAACCGGGCCCGGGATGGGGCGGCCCGTACCAGCCCGGCCCTCCGCCCGGCGGCCCCCGCTCGAAGCTGCCCTGGCTGATCCTCGGCGGCGTCGCGCTCGTGGGCGTCATCGCCCTCGTCGTCATCCTCGTGGTCGGGCTGAGCGGCGGCGGCGGAAGCAAGTCGAACAAGGCGTCGACCTCGCAGCCGACCTCCGCCCCGACGTCGGCGCCGGGCAGCGGTGAGCAGACCGCGACCGGATGCACCCCGAACGTCTCCGGGGGCGACAAGCCGACCGGCGACACGATCAGCGCGGGCAAGCTCTCCTTCCCGGCCAGCGCGACACCGGGGTGGGGTCCCTTCTCGGATGATCAGAGCCCCAACCTGATCGGCGCGGTGGGCGTCGGCCAGGAGGTGCCCGGCGCGAACCAGTGGATGATGCAGGCCGAGGTCGCCGTCACCAACTTCGTCACGAGCATGGACGTCGCGGCGCAGGCATCGAAGTTGATGGACTGCGTGGCCAGCGGCCCCGGTTACGCGAACGCGCAGCCCACTCTGGGCCCGACCAAGACGTCGACCCTCACGGTGGACGGCACCAAGGCGGCTCGCGTCGACGCCGACATCACGATCGCCGACCCGGCGCGCAACGTGAAGGGCGACTCGGTCGTGATCATCGCGGTCGACACCAAGCCGGTCACCGTCTTCATGGGCGCCACCCCGATCGGCGACGCCGGCTCGGCCGGCATCATCGGCAAGGTGATCGCGGCGCTGAAGGTCAGGAAGTAGCCGTCACCGTCGGGGCCGAGACGTGGGTGGCCTCGGAGCGACCGCGCAGCACGGTGGAGTAGCACTCGGCCCAGTGCCGGCGCTCGGCCTCGCCGGCCCGGTCGATCGCGCCCGCGGCGCACAGGATGCGCCGGTCGGCGGTCTTGGCGAGATCGGCCAGGCGCGCGGCCTCGTTGACCGCGTCGCCGATCACCGTGTATTCGTAACGGTTCTCGGCGCCGATGTTGCCGGCGAACACCCGGCCCGCCGACACGCCGATCCCGAAATCGACCGGGAGCGTGCGCAATTGAGTGCCCAGCGCGCGCGCCGTCGCCAACGCCGCCGACGCCGGATCGTCGGCCGGCAGGGGCGCCCCGAAGACGGCGAGCGCCGCGTCACCGGCGAACTTGTTGATCAGTCCGCCCTGCTCGTCGACGGCGCGCACGACGATGCGGAAGAAGTCGTTGAGCACCTCGGCGACCTCCTGCGGTGGCCGGCTTTCCGCCAGGTGCGTCGATCCCACCAGGTCGATGAAGAGGACCGCCGCGTCGACCACGTCACCCGACAGCGACACGCCCTCCTCGATCGCGCGGTGCGCGACGTCGGCCCCGACGTAACGCCCGAACAGGTCACGCACCCGGTCCCGCTCGGCCAGGCCGGTGACCATCCGGTTGAATCCCGTTTGCAGACGCCCGATTTGGGAGCGCTCGTAGGCGCCCACGTGCGTGTCCATCTGCCCGTGCTCCACCTGGGCCATCGCATCGACGACCTCGGCGAGCGGGTCGGAGATGGACCGGGAGGTCAGGATCATCGTCGGTAGCCCGAGGATCAGCGCCGCCAGCGAGACCACCAGGATCGGCACGTCCAGGGATGCCGACCGCTCGATCAGCCAACCGTACGAGCGCAGCACCACCAGGGCCGCGATCACCCCGATCGGAAACGCGCTGCCCATGAACCACACCAGGACCAGGCGGGCATACACGCCGGGCACCGTCAGCCGGGGCTCGCCACCCCTCGTGGCGGCCCCCATGATGGGTCGCAGGATGCGTTGCGAGAGCAGCATTCCCGTTCCCGCGGCGGCCGGTCCGCCCAACAGCGCGCCGAGCGCGATCGGCAGCAGGAACTGAGCGCCGCCGCGGAGGTTGAGCAGCATGAAGATCCCACCGCTGATGGCCCATGCCGCCAACAGGATCACGGACTGCCGCCCGGGCATTTTCATGGCGGCTTCGCGTTGCTCAGCCGTCGGTTCGTCGCCGGCGACGAACCACCGCAGCGTGGGAGCGAGGCTCGCCGCTCCGGCCGCAGCGACGCCGACGATCGCGACCGCGATGAGCACCAGCAGCGCCACCGTGGTGTTCTCGATGAAGTCGGTGTTGGTCGGGGTGGAGGTGTGCCCGCGCAGGGGGATCAAGATTGCGGCGGCCTCGACGACGGCCAACACGTACGCCAGGGCCAGGTCGAACCCGTACTGAATCGACAACCGGCGGGCGGACTTTCGCCGCGTTGTGTCCACCCCGGCCGATCGCGACGGAAGCCGTGCCCGAAGCCAGCCCGCGGTCATCACGCTCTAACGGTAACGGCGCGTCCTGCCAGGCGCCCTCAGGCGCCGTTGTTCGGGCCGCCCGAGTTCTGGCCCGGGATGTCGGTGATCGGGAAGTTGGGCATCGGCTTCGGCGACGACGTGTTCGGCAGCGGGGGAATCTCGCTGGCCGGGATGTCGTGCAGGCCGTTCACCGGCGGTCCGTTGTCGCGACCGCCGTAACTGCTGCCGGGCGCCCGCGGTCCCAGCAGTTCGCTCACCGTCACCAGGCGGTAGCCGTTGGCCTTGAGCACCGGGATGAACTGGTACACCAGATCGACGGTGCTCGAGTAGGTGTCGTGGAACAACACCACCGAGCCCGGCTTGATGTAGGTCATCAGCATGTAGCGTGTCGCGCCCGTGTTGGAGTCGTTGATCCAGTCGAAAGGGATCACGTCCCAGAGAATTTCGGCAAGGCCGTACTTCCCGGCGACCTGGCGGACGGCGTCGTTGGACAGGCCGCCGGCGGGGCGCCACAGCGTCGGCGTCCGCCCGGTGGCCGCGGTGATCGCCTCGTTGGACCGGGAGAACTGACCCGCGACGTCGTCGGCCGGGATCGTCGTCATGTTGGGGTGCTCCCACGTGTGGTTGCCGATCTCCATCCCGGCGTCGGCGACCTGTCTGGCCCCGGCGGGATTGGCGGCCACCTTGTTGCCGATCTCGAAGAACGTGGCCTTGGCGTCGTTGTCCTTGAGCACCTGCAGGAGGCGGCCGTCGAACGGGCTGGGCCCGTCGTCGAACGTCAGCGCGACGCACTTGACCACCGAGCAACTCAGGTTGTCGGCACGCGTCACGTGGCCGGTCAGCGCGCCGATCACCAGCACCGCGGCGGCGGCCACCACACCGGCGACGGTCCGCCAGTAACGCCAGGCCTGGCTGTCGGGTCGTTTCGGCACGTAGGAAGTTTACCGAGGCGCCGACCATACCCGGCGCCACTGCGCCCCTACGTACCGTCAGTGCGGGCCCGCGATCTCCTCGAGCATCTCGGTGACCAGCGCCGCGATCGGCGATCGCTCGCTGCGCAGCAGCGTGATGTGGGCGAACAGGGGGTGACCCTTGAGTTTCTCGATCACCGCCGCGACGCCGTCGTGGCGCCCGACCCGCAGGTTGTCCCGCTGCGCGATGTCGTGGGTCAGCACCACGCGCGATCCGGTGCCCAGCCGCGACAGCACGGTCAGCAGCACGTTGCGCTCCAGCGACTGCGCCTCGTCGACGATCACGAACGAGTCGTGCAGCGAGCGGCCGCGGATGTGGGTCAGCGGCAGCACCTCGAGCATGCCCCGCGAGAGCACCTCGTCCAGCACCGCCGGGCTGGCGAGCCCCTCGAGCGTGTCGAACACCGCCTGCGCCCAGGGTCCCATCTTCTCGCTCTCGCTGCCGGGCAGGTAGCCCAGCTCCTGGCCGCCGACGGCGTACAGCGGACGGAAGACCACGACCTTGCGGTGGGTCCGCCGTTCCAGCACCGCCTCCAGGCCGGCGCACAGCGCGAGCGCGGACTTGCCCGTGCCGGCCTTCCCGCCCAGCGACACGATGCCCACCGACTCGTCGAGCAGCAGGTCGAGCGCCACCCGCTGCTCGGCCGACCGGCCGCGCAGCCCGAACACCTCGCGGTCGCCGCGCACCAGCTGCACGCGCTTGGCCGCGGTGACGCGGCCCAGTGCGTGCGAGCTGCCGCCCAGCAGCCGAACTCCCGTGTGGCAGGGCAGGTCTCGCGCCTCGACCAGGTCGATCTCGCCATCGGCGAACAGCGCGTCGATGTCGTCGACGGCCGTCTCGATCTCGGCCATCCCCGACCATCCGGAGGCCACCACGTCCTGGGCGTGGTACTCGTCGGCGGCCAGGCCCACCGCGGCGGCCTTCACCCGCAGCGGAATGTCCTTGCTCACCAACGTGACTCGCTTGCCCTCGGCGGCCAGGTTGGCGGCGCAGCTCAGGATGCGGGAGTCGTTGCTGTCGGTGCGGAAGCCCGCGGGCAACACCGCCGGATCGGTGTGGTTGAGCTCGACGTGAAGCGTACCGCCTTGTGCGCCAACGGGAATCGGTTGATCCAGCCGTCCGTGCTCGAGCCGCAGGTCGTCGAACAGGCGCAGCGCCTGCCGGGCGAACCACCCCAGCTCGTGGTGGTGGCGCTTGGCCTCCAATTCGCTGATCACCACCAACGGGACCACCACCTCGTGCTCGGCGAACCGGCTGCACGCCCACGGGTCGGACAGCAGCACGGACGTATCGATCACGTAGGTCCGGATTTCGGTCACGTAGCGCTCCTCGAGCGGGATGAGCCCGCGCGGACCCGCACAGGCATGTCGGCGGGAACCGCGGCACCAGGACCGGGGCCGGTCCTGCCGTACTCGTGACGGGAGGTGCCGCCCTGGCAGCAGAGCATGTCGCTGGCCATCGCCCACGACGCTACTCTCGTGGCCGCGTGCCCGCCGTGCAGGCGCGCCGGACGCGCGCCGAGACCTACCGCGTCAGGCGATGACGAACTGTTGCAGCGCAGGCTCGTCCGCGACGCCCCAGTCCTTGATGCGGTCTGAGATGGCCTGGCGCAGCTCCGCCTCGCCGAAGATGCCGGCCTCGGCGACGTGCTGGACCTTGTCCTTGTACTCGAGGATGTCGGCGCCGACGACCTGGAGCTCGGCGGCCCGCGCGGCAATCGCGGCGATCGTCTCGTCGCGGTGGGTCTCGAGGCAGTGCGCGACGAGGTTGGAGAAGAACAGCTCGTGGCGTGCCTCGTCCCGGGCGATCCGGTCGATCAGGCCGGCCAGGATCGGCTCTTCGAGCTGCGCGGCAAGGTTACGGCAGAACACGGCGTGGGTGCGCTCGGTGAACGCCATGTACACCAGGGTCTCGATCTGCGAGTAGTGGTCGGCGCGGTAGCCCCGCATCACGTACTGGACCCGCGCCTCCTCGTTGGCGGTCGGGTCGACCTCGCGGGTGACGACGAGGTACTCGCGCAGGGCGATGGCGTGCAGGTGTTCTTCGGCGGTCCACCGGCCCAGCCATCGGCCCCACCACTCTTCGAGGATGAAGTGCTCGACGAGCTCGCGGTGATGACCGGCGAGGTTGTCCTTGAGCAGCAGCAGAATCTCGCACGCGTCGGTGAACTGCCGGGGCAGCGTCGCCTGGGACGGATCCCAGTCCCGGCCGCCGAGGAAGGCGAAGTTCTCGCCGCGCTCGAAGGGCACGTAGTCGTGGGCGAACCACAGGTCCTCGGTGTTGAGGTGGCGGTCCATGTTCAGCTCGACCACGGGCTCGAGTTCAAGGGTCAGCGCATTAGCGACAGGTTTCTGTGCCATGCGGTTACTGTAACCTCCGGGTACAGGTGTCGTAAAATTTCCCGAAGCGTGTCGGGACAAGTTGTGACTTTGGTCCTTCCCGGGCTTTTCCGGAGGAAGCTGTCCCGCTTTTTTCCGCCGTCAGCGGTCGACCAGCGTCCAGTCCTCGATGCCGTCGTACAAGGGGAACTCGCTGGCCAGGCGGGTGACGCGCTGCCGCAGGGCCGGCACGTCAGCCGACGTTCCCGCCGCCAGCGCGGTGGCGATGATGTCGGCGACCTCGGTGAATTCCGCGTCCCCGAAACCGCGGGTCGCCAGCGCCGGCGTGCCCACCCGCAGGCCCGACGTCACCATCGGCGGCCGCGGGTCATTGGGGACCGCGTTGCGGTTGACGGTGATGCCGATCTCGTGGAGCAGGTCTTCGGCGGCCTTGCCGTCGAGCGGGGAGTCGCGCAGGTCGACGAGCACCAGGTGGACGTCGGTGCCGCCGCTGACCACCGACACCCCCGCCTTGGCCACGTCGGCGGCCGTCAGGCGATCGGCGACGATGCGCGCGCCGGACAGCGTGCGTTGCTGGCGGTCGGCGAACTCGGGCGTCGTCGCGATCTTCAGGGCGACAGCCTTGCCGGCGACGACGTGCATCAGCGGGCCGCCCTGCTGGCCGGGGAACACCGCCGAGTTGATGGCCTTGGCGTACTCCTGCTTGCCCAGGATCATGCCCGAGCGCGCCCCGCCGAGCGTCTTGTGCACGGTGGTGGAGACGACGTCCGCGTGCGGCACCGGCGACGGGTGCAGGCCGACGGCGACCAGGCCGGCGAAGTGCGCCATGTCCACCCACAGCTTGGCGTCCACCTCGTCGGCGATCGACCGGAACGCCGCGAAGTCGAGGATCCGCGGGTAGGCCGACCATCCCGCGATGATCACCTTGGGACGGAATTCCAGCGCCTTGGCCCGCACCGCGTCCATGTCGACCAGATGCGTGGTGGGGTCGACGCCGTAGAAGCCGGCCTCGTAGAGCCGCCCGGAGAAGTTCAGCTTCATGCCGTGCGTCAGGTGGCCGCCGTTGGCGAGGTCGAGGCCCAGGAGCCGCTCCCCCGGCGTCATCAGCGCGTGCAGCACCGCGGCGTTGGCCTGGGCGCCCGAATGCGGCTGGACGTTGGCGAACTCGGCTCCGAACAGCGCCTTGGCGCGGTCGCGGGCGATGTTCTCGACCACGTCGACGTATTCGCAACCGCCGTAATAGCGCCGCCCGGGCAGGCCTTCGGCGTACTTGTTGGTGAGCACGCTGCCCTGCGCCTGCAGCACCGAGCGGGGCACGAAGTTCTCCGAGGCGATCATCTCGAGGGTGTCGCGCTGGCGGCCGAGCTCCTTGTCCAGAAGTTCGGCGATGTCGGGGTCCACCTCGGACAGCGGGGCGGACATCACGGACGCGGTTTCGGGGGCGGCGGTGCGGGCATGAGGTGCGGCGGTCACGCGGGCAAGTCTATCGAGCGGCCGTTTTGCCCGGCCCAAGCGTCGGCGGCACGCCGACCCCTGCGACACTGGCTGCATGCCGCGGCTTAGCGAGCCGAGCCCTTACGTGGAGTTCGACCGGAAGCAATGGCGCGCGCTGCGCATGTCGACGCCGCTGCCGCTGACCGAAGAAGAGCTGGTCGGGCTGCGCGGTCTGGGCGAGCAGATCGACCTGCTCGAGGTTGAAGAGGTGTATTTGCCGCTCGCCCGGCTCATCCACCTTCAGGTCGCCGCCCGGCAGCGCCTGTTCGCCGCGACAGCGGAGTTCCTCGGCGAACCCCAGCAAAATCCGGACCGGCCGGTGCCGTTCATCATCGGGGTGGCCGGCAGCGTGGCCGTCGGGAAGTCGACGACCGCCCGCGTCCTGCAGGCGTTGCTGGCGCGCTGGGACCACCACCCCCGCGTCGACCTGGTGACCACGGACGGGTTCCTCTACCCCAACGCCGAGCTGGACCGGCGAAACCTGATGCACCGCAAGGGTTTTCCCGAGAGCTACAATCGGCGGGCGCTGATGCGGTTCGTCACCTCGGTGAAGTCGGGTTCCGACTACGCCTGCGCGCCGGTGTATTCGCACCTCAAGTACGACATCATCCCGGGTGCCAAGCACGTGGTCCGCCATCCCGACATCCTGATCCTCGAGGGGCTCAACGTTCTGCAGACCGGTCCGACGCTGATGGTGTCGGACCTGTTCGACTTCTCGCTCTACGTCGACGCCCGGATCGAGGACATCGAGCAGTGGTACGTGTCGCGGTTCCTGTCCCTGCGCGGCACGGCGTTCGCCGACCCCGAATCGCACTTCCACCACTACTCCGCGCTCAACGACGCCAAGGCCGTCGCCGCCGCGCGCGAGATCTGGCGGTCCATCAACCGGCCGAACCTGGTGGAGAACATCCTGCCGACGCGACCGCGCGCCACCCTGGTGCTGCGCAAGGACGCCGACCACTCCATCAACCGCCTGAGGCTGCGCAAGCTCTGAGCGGGGCCGGCGGCCGTTGAGTGCGAACTGACCGCGTCGACTGTGTAGAGGCGGCGGGGCCCGTCGGCGTGTCGTCGCCCTGGATACACGCACAAAGCCGTGGATACACACCCGTGAGCGGGGCCCCGCCCGAACGGAGGCCCCGCACCAGGCTGGAAGCTAGACGGCGAGCCGGCGCACGCCGACGTACTGCAGCGCGCCGAACGCCGCCGTGTACACGCCGGTCGCCAGCGTGGCGGCGACCCCGGTCGCCGTCATCGGCACGGCTTCCGCGGCCACGACGGTGGCCAGGGTGCAGGCGACGTTGGCGACGACGATGCCGACACCGACACGACGCAGGTTCGGCAGCGCGGCCAGGCTGAACACGACGAGCCCGTACAGCACGAAGGCCGCGCCGAGCGCGTACTCCTGCAGGGACGTGAGGCCCGTCAGCTTCGACACCGGGTCGGCGACGAACGCGACGGCCAAACCACACAGGCCGGTCAGCGTGGCATCGGCGCGCATGGCGAAACGCAGCAGCGAGTCGGTCGAGTCGTAGAGGGGTCGGGTGGTCTGACCCGGGATGGCGGTCATGTGATTACTCCTCGCGGTAGCGGGTTGGGTCGAACAGTGTCGAGCGTTCCGCCGGAGTACTGCCATATCGACCCGTGGCACTGCCAGTCACTGCCACGTCGGGCATGACCAGGGATTTCGTCTCGCTATTCCGGCGTCGCCGCCGCACGTCCCGGAAGGTGGGGCCGTTGGCCGGAATGGCGGGCGCCGTCAGACCGCCTGCGCCTCGACGAGGCTGAATGGCGACGCCGTCTCGACCACCCGCGTCAAGCGGAAGCCCGCGCGCTCGAGCAACCGCGCGTATTCGTCGGCGGTGCGTTCCCGGGCGGCGGCGCTGACGAACATGTCCAGGTCCAGCCACTTGCCCGGGTTGTCCCGGTTGTGCGCGGGGATCACCAGTTCGACGAGCACCACATGCTTGCCCGTGCCGCATGCCGCGCGGACGTTGCGCAGGATGCGTTCGGCGTCGTCGTCGAGCCAGTCGTGAATCACGTTCTTGAGCACGTAGACGTCGCCCCCGGTCGGAATGACGGCGTCGAAGAACGATCCCTCGGCTATCTCGACTCGGTCGTCGACCCGGTACTTGCGCAGTTCGTCCGGGGCGCCCGCCACCACTTGCGGCTGGTCGAAGAGCACACCGCAGGCGTGCGGTGTGGCCGTGAGGATGGCCGAAAGGAGGCGGCCGTGCCCGCCGCCGACGTCGACGATCGTCGGGCCGAAGCGCCCGAAGTCATAGGCGGCCATGAGCGGCGCGATCGACAGCTCGGAGACGTTGGTCATGGCCTCGTTGAAGATGTCCTGCAGCTCCGGCTGCTCGGCCAGGTAGTCGAACATGTTCTGATCCCGCATCTCCGCCGCGGTGCACCGGCCCGCCCGGATGCCCTCGGTGAGGTGGCTCCACCGCTCGCGCAGCTGGGGCGAACCCGCCCAGCGGGCCCAGGCGGCCAGTGAGACATCGGCGTCGCGACGCAGCGGCTGCGCCAAGGGGGTGAGGTCGTAGCGGCCGTCGCGGCGTAGCCGGAAGACGCCGCGGGAGATAAGGGCCCGCATGAGACGGCGAAGCGCGTCGGTGTCCGCGTCGACCGCGCGCGCCAAGTCCTCGGGCGAAAGCGGTCCGTTCGCCAGTGCGTCCGCGATGCCGAGATCGGCCGCCGTCGTAATGGCCTGGGCGACGAACGCGTCCATCAGCATCTCGAGCAGACCCGCCGGGGCGGGAATCGATCGGCGGTACAGCCGTCCAAGGTGATGCCGGGTCCGTTCTATCGCCCGGACGACCTTTGCGGGCGGGATTGTCGACAAAGCCATCGAACGCCTTTCGGTGGTATCCCCCCGGGCGCGAGCGTAGCGTCGCGGCGAGAAGCCCGCGATTCATCGGCGCGGGAATCACGCAATCAACCGTCACCGCGACAGTGCGCGGCCGGACGCCTCACGACCCGCGTTGTCGCCACGCTTACTTGCTGGGCACCGGCACCCGACCGCGCAGGTCGGCGGCGACGAGCCGCGCCGCGGCGTTCTGCCAGTTGTGCAGCGAGCGCTGCGGGACCTCGGTGACGAGCCACTGCCAGGCCTGCCGCGCGGTCGGGTCGAGACCGGCGGCCGTGGCGTTCTGCGCGTACGCCCGCACGCCGACGACGTAGGGGAAGTAGAGCGAGTTGTAGTGGCGCCACTGCTCGGTGGTGCCGAAATCGCCTGCGTCGCGGGGCTTGAGCCGCCCGATGGCGTCGGCGAGCACGGCCTTGAGCTCGTTGGCGCGCTCCAGGGGGTGGTCGGGGGCACCGCGCGCCGCCAGCCGCTCGTCGATGCACGGCAGCGCCGTCAGCGGGCTGGCGACCAGCTTCGTCAGATCGCCGTAGTGGCCCAGCGCCCGGCGGGTGAGCCGGGCGAACGTGTCGTCGTCGACGTCGTGCAACGGATCGGCCGCGCGCAGCGGCAACGCGGCCTCCGTGTGCCGCAGCGCTGCCCGATCCGCCCGCAGCGCGGGGGATTTCGAAAAGGCCAGCCGGTCGAGGAGGCCGGCGAGCGGATCGGCCAGCACCTGAACCGTCAGCGCGATCGCCAGCGTGGTGAACAAAAGCACTGTCAGCACCGTCTGCGCGGAGGGCTCCCTGCGCGTCGCCGCCAGCCCGATCAGCGCCTGCGCCCCCAACAGCGCCGCCACCAGGCTGGTGCCGGCGAACGAGCGCAGCATGTCGGCGCGCAACGCCTGCCCTTCGTCGAAGGCGTCCCACAGGGCGACCGCCACACCGAGCATCAGCACGTCGAAGCCGGTGGACGCCAGCGCCAGCCAGCTGGGCACCAGCCCCAGGGGAATGATCAGGATGGCGTTGGCCAGCGCGAAGAACAGCGTCGCCACCACCACGACGCCGGCCACCGACACCGGCTGAGCCGGGCGCCGCAGCGCGGCCACCATCGCGCCGAGCGTGGACACCGAGATGACCGCGAACATCAGCAGATGGCCCGGGCGCAGCGGGCCGTCGACGCTGCCCGCCACGGCGGCGCCCAGCAGCGTCAGCGCGGCGACCCCGCCCACCAGCAGCGCCTCCCGGGTGCGCGTCCGCCAGTGGTCGCTCGGGCGGGACAGCTCGATCAAGACGGCGAACCAGGCGACGCTGGGGACGGCAACCAGATAGATCTCGACGCGGCTGAGCACGCCGGCGAGCGTGTGCGGCCCGGCGGTGCGCACGGCGTCCAGGGCCACGACGAGCGCGAAACCGCAGAGCCCGGTCGCGGCCAACGCGAGCACCGGCTTACGCGGGTCGCGGGCCAGCAGGTACAACCCCAGCCAGCCGCTCAGCGTGAACACCACCGCCGACAGCGCAGCCATGCGTCCAGTCTGGCACGCGAGATGCCCACCTCGGGAGGGTCGTTACTTGCCGTAGCGCCGGTGTCGCTGGCTGTAGTCGCGAAGGGCGCGCAGAAAGTCGACCCGGCGGAACGCGGGCCAGTGCGCCTCGGTGAACCACATCTCCGAGTACGCGCTCTGCCAGAGCAGGAACCCGGACAGGCGCTGCTCCCCCGACGTGCGGATCACCAGGTCGGGATCGGGCTGCCCCGAGGTGTACAGGTTCTCGGAGATGCCGTCGACCGTCACCGCGTCGATCAACTCCTCGGCGGTCGCGCCGTTGGCGAGCTCCTTGCTCAACAGCGCGCGCACCGCGTCGACGATCTCCCGGCGGCCGCCGTAGCCGACGGCGACGTTGACGTGGAACGTGGCGACGCCCGGTGTCGATCCCACCGCGGTGCGCAGGCGCTGGGCCGGTTCGTCGCCGAGCAACGACAGGTCGCCGACCGTGCGCACGCTCCAGCGATTGGCCGGCGCGCAGATCTCCTCGACCACGTCGGTGATGATCTCGATGAGCCCGGCCAATTCGTCCGGGTCGCGTTGCAGGTTCTCCGTGGAAAGCAGGTAGACGGTGGTCATCTCGATGCCCGCCTCCTGGCACCACCGCAGCATCTCGGCGATCTTGATCGCCCCCATGCGGTAGCCGTAGCTCACGTCGTGATAGCCGGCGTTGCGCGCCCACCGCCGATTGCCGTCGCACAGCACCGCGATGTGGCGGGGAAGGTGGGATTTGGCGGCCGCCAGTTCCTGCCTCAACCGCAGCTCGTAGACCCGATACAGCGGATCTTTGAGACGCGGCGGGATGATCTCCACGAACAACCACCCTACTGTGAGCGACGCCAAATTCCGGTCCGCAATCTCGCCAATCTCACCGCACGTCGAGACCCTTCCGTGACGGTTCCCCTTTACTGTTGACGGGTATCAAACTGGCAAGCCCACTGCCACGACACGCACAGGAGAAGGCCAAAACAGACATGAGCAGCCAGATCGACACGGCCACCGGTAGAGAGCCCGACGAGACCATCGCGCCCGGCAATACCGTCGACCAACTCGTCGAGGGTGCCGCCCACGTCCTGAGCAAGCCGCGCATGCGCGGCTGGATCCACTTCTATTCGGCGTGGCTGGCCGTCGTCACCGGCGCGACGCTCGTCTCGGTGTCCTGGGCGGTGTCCTCGCCCCGGGCCGGGCACTCGACGCTGGTGTACGCCGCGTCCACGGTGGCGATGTTCGCCGTCAGCGCCACCTACCACCGGGTGCAATGGAAGTCCGCGGCCGCCCGCAACCTGATGAAGCGGCTCGACCACTCGATGATCTTCGTGTTCATCGCCGGCAGCTACACGCCGTTCGCCCGCCTGGCGATGCCGCAGAACACCGGGATGTTCGTGGAGTGCATCGTCTGGGGCGGTGCGGCGGCGGGCATCCTGCTCAAGGTGTTCTGGCCGACGTCGCCGCGCTGGCTGGGCGTGCCGCTCTACATCCTGCTCGGCTGGGTCGCCGTCTGGTTCTGCCCGACGATCCTGCACGAGGCGGGCGTCGCCGCGATGGTGCTGCTGGCCACCGGCGGCGTCTTCTACAGCCTCGGCGGCATCTTCTACGCGCTGCGCTGGCCCGATCCATGGCCCAGCACCTTCGGCTACCACGAGATCTTCCACGCGTTCACCGTGGTCGCGGCGATCCTGCACTACATCGCCATGTGGTTCGCGGTCTTCTACACGGGGACCGGGGCCTGGCTCGGCGGCTAGAGCTGCGTGACGTCCGCCGGCGACCAGTAGGCCTTCATCGACGCGACCTTGCCCTCTTCGTCGAACACCATGACGTCGATCGGCTCGATCACCATCCGGTGCTCGCCCGCGGTAACGGTCAGGCGGAAGTGGAACGCCGCCTCGTTGCCGCACACGCGCAGCGTCACCAATTCGCATGCGCGCTCGACGTTGTCGACCGCGGAGTAGAAGCCGTGGATCGCCTGCCGCCCGATGTGCACCTCTCCCCCGACCGGGTCCTCGACGGTCGCGTCGTCGGCGTACAGCTCGACCAGGTCGTCGGCGCCGCCGTTGGCGACCAGGTCGATGTAGCGCTTGACGGTGTCCGCGATGTGTTCGGCGCTGGGCATGGATCAGACGCTACCGTGGCCCGGACGGGCCCGCGGCCAGCGCCTCCGCCAGGTCTTCGGCGGTGGTGACCGGCAGGTCGCAGACGCGTCCCCGGCACACGTAGGCGGCGTCGGCGCCGGCCACGCGATCCCGATCCGCCAGCAGGGCCGAGGAGTTCTTCTCGCCGCCGACGACGATCGCCCCGCCCGGCGCCAGGCGGCGCGCGTCGGCCAGCAGCGGCGAACGGGCCGGGTCGCAGGCGACCGCGATCTGCAGCGGCCCACGGACCGCCGCCTCCGCGACGGCCAGCCAGTGTCCCGCCGAGCGCGGCGCCCGCTCCAGCAGCAGCGAGTGCTCCTTCAGCGCGTCGGCCGCCGCCCGCAGGTACCGCTCGGCACGGTCGCCGCCGGCCAGGTGCGCGGCGGTGAGCAGCGCCTCGGTGACCGACGACGCGCCCGACGGGGTCGCCCCGTCCAGGGGGTCGGCGGGTCGCAGCACCAGCGCCTCGGCGTCGTCGGCGGTGTCGAACCAGCGTCCGGGGCGCTGCGGGTCGGCGAAGTGCCGCAGGGCGGTGTCCAGCAGGTCGATCGCCGCCGCGAGCCAGGACTCGTCGCCGGTCAGCTGGTGCAGCGTCAGCAGGCCGGTCGCCAGCATGGCGTAGTCCTCGAGGATGCCCGCGGTGTCACCGACGATGCCGCCCAGGCTGGCGCGCCGCAGCCGGTCGTCGACCAGGTGCAGCCCCAGCAGCGCGGTCGCGCAGCGCCGCGCGGCGTCGATCAGCCCCGGGTCGTCGAGCGCCACCCCTGCCTCGGCCAGCGCCGTGATCGCCAGGCCGTTCCAGGACGTGACGACCTTGTCGTCGCGGCCGGGCTGCGCCCGGGTGAGCCGCGCCGCCAGCAGCGCCGCCCGCACGCGCCGCAGCCGCTCGGGGTCATCCGGATCGACCGGTAGTTGCAGCACCGAGGTGCCGTGCTCGAACGTTCCGGACGCGCTGACCGCGAATGTGGTTGCGGCCCAGGCGCTATCGTCGTCTCCGAGGACGTCAGTCAGTTGACCCGGCGTCCAGACGTAGGTCGAGCCCTCGCTCCCCTCGGTGTCGGCGTCGAGCGACGAGGTGAACATGTCGCCGTCGGCCAGCCCGTCGAGCAGGAACCGCGCGGTCTCGGCGGCGACGCGGCGCGCCAGCGGGTCCCCGGTGCGGCGCGCCCAGTGCGCGTACGCGCGCAGCAGCAGGGCGTTGTCATAGAGCATCTTCTCGAAATGCGGCACCACCCAGGCGTTGTCGACGCTGTAGCGCGCGAACCCGCCGGCGAGCTGGTCGTAGATGCCGCCGCGGGCCATCGCGTTGCCGGTGCGCTCCACCGCCTCCAAGGCGGCCGTCGACCCGGTGCGCTCGTGGTGGCGCAGCAGCGCCTCCAGCAGCGCCGACGGCGGGAACTTGGGGGCGCCGCCGAACCCGCCGCGGGCGGTGTCCTCGTCGCGCAGCACGCCCGCGGCGGCTTGGTCGCACAGCGCGGGCGCCACGTCGGGGCCGCCCGAAGGCAGCCCGTCCGCCATCCGGCGCAGCTCCCCAGCGATGCGGTCGGACGCCTCCTCGACCTCGCCACGGCGGTCCCGCCAGGTGGCGCTGACGGCCGAAAGCAATTGCAGGAAGCCGTCTTTCGGGTAGTAGGTGCCGCAGAAGAAGGGGCGGCCGTCGGGGGTGAGGAAGCAGGTCATCGGCCAGCCGCCGTGCCCGTTGAGCGCGACGGTCGCGTTCATGTAGACCGCGTCGATGTCGGGCCGCTCCTCGCGGTCGACCTTGATGCAGACGAAGTCGGCGTTCATCACCGCGGCCACCCGGTCGTCCTCGAACGACTCGTGGGCCATGACGTGGCACCAGTGGCAGGCGGCGTAGCCGATGGACAGCAGGATCGGCACGTCGCGCTCGGTGGCGGCCGCCAGCGCCTGCGGCGTCCACTGCTGCCAATGCACCGGGTTGTCGGCGTGCTGGCGCAGGTAAGGGCTGGTCGCCAGCCCGAGCGTGTTGGCCCCCGCGGGGTCAGCCGGGTCCATCACCGGACCCCGGCTTGCGCGGCGATCCGTCGGCCGGGCCCGGCGCGTGCCCCGGGCCATCCTCGACCGTGTCGGTGCCCTCGTCGGCGGCCTGGTCCGGCTCGGGGTGTACGGGGTCGAACGACTCGGGCACCTTCTTGAGCTGCCGGTTCATCGACCGCAGCAGAAACAGCGTGGCGATCAGCAGCAGCACGACGATCAGCAGCCCGACGGGGCTGGCCTTGCCGAAGTCCGGTCCCGTGTGGCGCGGTGCGTCGTCGGCGAGCACCGCGATGAGCAGCTGGTTCACCCGTTGTCCTCGATTCCGGCAAACAGGTCGTCCTCGGGCAGCCGGACCGGAACGCGCGACCGGGCCAGCTCGAATTCCTCGGTGGGCCAGAGCCGTTGCTGCCATTCGATCGGCGCGGCGAAGAAGTCGTGGTTGGGGTCGATCTGGGTGGCGTGGGCGCGCAGCGCGTCGTCGCGCTGGCCGAAATACTCGGAGCATTCCACCCGGGTGGTCACCCGCGTTTCGAACGGGTCGCGGTCGGCGGCCCAGTGCTCGAGCCACTTCTTGAACGGCGGCTCGTGACCGTGTTTGACGGCCTCGTCGTGCAGCAGTTGCATGCGCGCCCGCAGGAACCCGTGGATGTAATACAGCTTCGAGACCGTCCAGGGCTCGCCGGCGTCCGGATACAGGCGGTGGTCCCCGGCCGCCTCGAAGGCGCCGATCGACACTTGGTGGCAGCGGATGTGGTCGGGGTGGGGGTAGCCGCCGTTCTCGTCGTAGGTCGTCATCACGTGCGGGCGGAACTCGCGCACCACCCGCACCAGCGCCTCGACGGACACCTCCAGCGGCACCAGGGCGAAGCAGTCGTCGGGCAGCGGCGGCGGCGGGTCGCCCTGCGGCAGCCCCGAGTCGACGAAGCCCAGCCAGGTGTGCTCCACGCCGAGGATCTCGGCGGCCTTGGCCATCTCGTCGCGGCGAATCTCGGCCATGTGCTCGAGCACGTCGGGCAGGTCCATCGCGGGGTTGAGGATGTCGCCGCGCTCGCCGCCGGTCAGGGTCACCACCATCACGCGGTGCCCCTCGGCCGCGTAGCGGGCGAGGGTGGCCGCTCCCTTGCTGGACTCGTCGTCGGGGTGGGCGTGCACCGCCATCAACCGCAGCTCGCTCACGTGCCCCCTGTCTGTCCGCCGGTCGCCTGTTCGACCCTATAATTCCAGTTCGGTGATCGTTGCGCGCCGCCGGCAGGTGCCCGGCGAACCGCCGGCGACACAGAATCCAGGCATACCCAGGCATGACCGAAGCTCCCATTCAGCCCCCCGAGGCCCGCTACGGCCGCTCGCGTTCGGCCCCGGTGTCCACGCGTCGCGTCGTCATCACGCTCGCGATCCTGGCCGCCGCGGCCGGACTGGTCGTGGCCGTCATCGGCTACCGACGGCTGGGCACGAGCGACGTGTCCGGGTCGCTGGCGGGCTACCGGGTGGTCGACGACGAGACGGCGTCGGTAACGATCAGCGTGACGCGATCCGACCCGTCGCGCCCCGTGGACTGCATCGTGCGGGTCCGCGCGAAGGACGGCAGCGAGACGGGCCGGCGCGAGGTGCTGGTCCCGCCCGCGGCGCAGGCGACCGTCCAGGTGACGACGACGGTGAAGTCGAGCAAGCCGCCGGCGATGGCCGACATCTACGGCTGCGGCACCGAAGTGCCCGCCTACCTGCGCCCGGCCTGACGCCCGGGTAAGCGGAACCGCCCGAATTGGGTCATCATTTGTTTGCACGGTGGTAACATGGATGAATGCACGGTTCCTGCTGGGACCGTGTATTGCTGCATTAAAGGCCGTGAGCACGACCGGGCGCAGCAGACGGGGAGGAAACCCGGGGGCACCCCGGCAGCGGGGCTGACAGGCTTGCGCGGACGCGCGGAACGACAACAAGGAGCACGACGAGATGACGGACACTTCGGTGACTTGGCTGACCCAGGAGTCCCATGACCGACTCAAGGCCGAGCTCGACCAGCTGATCGCCAACCGTCCGATCATCGCCGCGGAGATCAACGACCGCCGCGAGGAGGGCGACCTGCGCGAGAACGGCGGCTACCACGCGGCCCGCGAGGAGCAGGGCCAGCAGGAGGCCCGCATCCGTCAGCTGCAGGACCTGCTCAACAACGCCAAGGTCGGCGAGGCGCCCAAGCAGTCCGGTGTGGCGCTGCCCGGTTCGGTGGTGAAGGTGTACTACAACGGCGACAAGTCGGACAGCGAGACGTTCCTGATCGCCACCCGCCAGGAGGGCGTCAACGACGGCAAGCTCGAGGTGTACTCGCCCAATTCACCCCTGGGCGGCGCGCTGATCGACGCGAAGGTCGGCGAGACGCGCAGCTACACCGTGCCCAACGGCAGCACCATCGAGGTCACGCTGGTCAGCGCGGAGCCGTACCACTCGTAGGCTCACTGCCCGACGCGCGATAGCGCTCCTTCCAGGTCGGCCAGCAGGTCGGCGACGTCCTCGATCCCGACGGACAGCCGCACGAGGTCGTCGGGCACCTCGAGCTGCGAACCGGCCGTCGACGCGTGCGTCATGGCGCTCGGCAGCTCGATCAGCGACTCGACCCCACCCAGCGATTCCGCCAGGATGAACACCTCGGTGCCCGCGCACAGCGCCTCGGCGGCCGGGCGGCCGCCGCGCAGGCGCACCGACACCATGCCGCCGAAGTCGCTCATCTGCCGCGCCGCGACGTCGTGTCCGGGATGGCCGGGCAGACCGGGATACAGCACCGCGCCGACCGCCGGATGCCCGGCGAGGAACTCCGCGACGGCCATCGCGTTCTCGCTGTGCCGCTGCATGCGCAGCACCAGCGTCTTCAGCCCGCGCATCGTCAGGTAGGCGTCGAAGGGACCCGGCACCGCGCCGGCGCCGTTCTGCAGGAAGCCGAACGCCTCGTCGAGCTCCTCGTCGTTGGTGACCAGCGCGCCGCCCACCACGTCGGAGTGGCCGCCGATGTACTTGGTGGTCGAGTGCAGCACGACGTCGGCGCCCAGCGTCAGCGGCCGCTGCAGCGCGGGCGAGGCAAAGGTGTTGTCCACCAACACTTTCGCCGAGCTCTGAGCCGCCAGCTCGGCGATGCCCGCGATGTCGGCGATGGTCAGCAGCGGGTTGGTCGGCGTCTCGACCCAGACCAGCCGGGTCCGGGGGGTGATGGCGCCGCGGACGGCGTCCAGGTCGGACAGCGCGACCGGCGTGTAGTCGACGTTCCACCGGGTGAAGACCTTGTCGATCAGCCGGAAGGTGCCGCCGTAGGCGTCGTTGGGGATGACGACGTGCTCGCCGGGCCGCAGCATGGCCCGCAGGGCGCAGTCGGTGGCGGCCATCCCGGAGCCGAAGGCCCGTCCGAAGGAGCCCTCCTCGACGGCCGCGAGCGACGCCTCGAGCGCGGCCCGGGTCGGGTTGCCGGTGCGCGCGTACTCGAAGCCGCCGCGCAGGCCCCCGACGCCGTCCTGGGCGAAGGTGCTGCTGGCGTAGATCGGGGCGTTGACCGCGCCCGTCGCCGGGTCCGGCCGGTAGCCGGCGTGGATGGCTTTGGTGGCTAGTCCGGAGAACTCGCGGTGCTGGCTCATCCACGCCAGCCTAGTGACCGGCGGAGGGTCAGCCCTGTTCGATGGGCAGGACGACCGTCGTCATGATCTTGTCGGCGAACGTCTGCCGTTTGGAATCCCACAGCGGGAAAAGGAATCCGATGAAGCAGACGATCGCGTCGACGAAGTGCGCGATCTGGCGGACGACCGACATCCCGAAACCGATGGGCTGGCCGGTGACCTCGCTGACCACCTTGATCTTCATGACGGACTTGCCGAGGCTCGACCCGGTGGTGCCCTGGCGGTAGCCGTAGTTCCAGACGAGGTAGGCCAGGCCGACCAGGTTCGAAAGCCATTGCAGCAGCTGGCCGATCACCGACGGCTGCTGCGCGCAGTACTGGTTGACGTCGTACTGGGTGATGTCGGTGACGCACGTCGACTGCATGGTGCTGAAGTAGATGGCGGAGCCGATGCCGAGTATGACGACGTAGGGCAGGTAGTCGATCACGAACGCCAGGGCGCGCGTCAGCCACGGCGCGTAGGACTCGGTGGGCAGGGTCCGGATCGCGGGTTCGGGCGGCGGCGGGGCGTACC
>NZ_CACRUY010000041.1 GCF_902652685.1 Mycobacterium sp. Marseille-P9652 | reverse complement strand
CGGCGGCACACCCTGCGCTACCAGCTCCCAAAACCGACGGCGCACCGATAACCCCTGAGGCTCACCCGTCATCAACACCCCTAACTACGAAGTGTTGCAATCACCCCTTGAGCCCAAGCGGCGTGTCATCGCAGGGATTTACGTGTCGTGGCGAGAATGAGCGCCCACCTGGATCGAACTCGGCCGAAACGAGAGATGAACGGCTGGTTGAACTTTGGAACCGGCGGTCAATTAGTCCCCACCGGGGGTAATACCCGTGCAAGGGTTCTCGAGGCGGTGCTTCGGGTGTCCCGTCTTGTCCCGAGTGTCATGTGACCCGTGAAAGTGGTGGGGGATGATGATCAAGAAGGTGTCTGGGTGCGTCATCGGCGCCGCGATGGCCCTGATGGTGGTGCCCGCGGCGGTGGCCGGCGCTGACAACAAGGACGCGGAATTCACCAATTACCTGGCGTCGAACGGGATCCATCTTGGTGACGCGTCCCAGACCGGCAACATGGGGCGCACGATGTGCCAAGACCTTTCCGCCGGATACACCCCGAGCGATGAGATCGACCAGCTGAAGATGCGAATGGACCAGGCTCAAGCCAGGCTGTTCGTGCTCGCAGCCACGGCGGAATACTGCCCGGACAAGCACAAGTCCTCATAACACCGTCAGCGCGGCCGCCGGCAATTTGTCGGCGGCGACGACGCTTCTGCGCGCAACATCCCGCGAAAACTCAAAATCGGCTTAGGGGGAGAAAGAAATGCGGAAACAAGCAATCATGGGTGCGGGGCTGGCGTTCGCCGCCCTGGCGTTCAGCGCGGGGGTCGCGCAAGCCGATCCGGACCCGAATGATCCCGGCAATGTGGCCAACTGGCCCTGCGGTGTGACGGTGGGACCGGTGACCACGACGACGGGAACGGTCATCGGAATTCGCGGCGGCAAGCCGTGCCCGCCGCCGGCGCCCGCACCGCCCCAGCAACCCTAGCGTCGCGCGCATGGGTTCGCCCGGGGGGTTCGGGTCGCCCTGAGTGCCCCGGACGTTAAGCGAGACAATTGCTTTCGTTGGCACCGAGGAGTCTTGCTACTGAGTTGAGCCGCGTGTTTTCGGGCGGCCGCCGGAATGCGGCTTTCCCGCGAAAACGCTAGTATTCGGCAACCTGAGTGCGCAGGATGCTCTCATCTCGGTAACGGGCGCAGCAGAGCGCCGTCGTCGGCAAGAGAAGGAATTCCAACGGTGAAGACGAAAGTACTGATTGCGGCGGTCGGCGTCGCGGCGGCAGCCATGTCGACCGAGGTGGCGTGGACCGCGCCGGCGGCGTCCGCGACCACCCCATATTGCGATTCGCTCGCGCCCCGCGACGCTCACGAGTGCAACTGCGGCTTCGACTTCGCCCCGGGAAGTCAGGAGCTGCACGATTGCATCTATGGCGCCCCTGCCGCGGCCAGCCCGAAGCCGGGTGCCAACTAGTCAGTGCCCGGCTGGGGCTGACGTGAACAACTGCCTGGCTGAATTCGTGTCTTTGGTATGAAATTCGCAATAGTCGCCGCGCTGGTGTTCGCACCGCTGGCGCCGTCGCCGGGGGACCAATGCCCGCTGGGTGCACCACCCACCACCGACGGGCAGGGCAAGCAAATGGTGTGCGTCCATCACCACGAGTTGAACCACACGAACATTTGGGAATATCCACCCGAGAACTAGCGAGGTCGTCATTCAGTGCGGGACGAATATTCCGCGCAGAAGGAGGATGAAAACACCGCCGGCCATTTAGTCTCCCGGCATGGAGCGCGTGTGGCAGTGGGCGTGGGATCGGTACCGATCGCGGTATTCGTGGGCGATGTATGTGATCCTGTCCGCCGAATTGATTGCGGTCTATGTCGTCTTGTGTTTTGTGGTCGTCGCCATGGAGGGGTCCGATCGTTACGTGGAGGCGGGCGCGCTGGCTGTCGGAGCGGTGCTCGTGACGACCTACGTGAACGTCCTTCCCGGAGTCGGCAAAAGTCGGCTTCTGGAGCGATGGGCCGCCGGGCAAGAGGTCGATCGGGCAAAGGTGCTCGAAGCCACGTATGCCTATGCCAGGGCACTGGGGATCCGGGCATTGGTGGCCGACGCTGTCTTCATCGCTGTGCTGTTCGGTCTGGTGGCTGCGGTTTGCGGGTCGACGGGCTCACGGTTGGGCCAGTACGCGGTCGTGGGCGCGGCCTTCGGACTTTCGGTGGTTCTGATCGGACAGCACAGCATCGCGGAAGCGGCGCTGCGGCCTGCCCGGGTGGCGCTTACCGGTACGACGGGGTTGGGCGAAAGCCTGCCCCGCTCTCGTCCGACGTTCGCCGCCTGGTCGAACCTGACGGTGCTGGCCGCTGCGTTCGCGTTTGCTGCCGCAGGTGCAATGCTGGCGTTGGCCTTCACGGGCGCCCGCGAGGCTCCCGTGGTCCTCGTGGTGGGGGTGGCGGCTGGGTTGGCGCTGTTCTTCGCGGTTCCCATCACTGTCGGAGCCTCGTTCGCACCTTCCATGCAACCCATTCGGGACCTGGCCGAAGGAACCAAGCGGGTTGCGGCGGGTGACTACAGCCAGGGTCTGCCGGTGGTACAGGACGACGACCTCGGTGCGCTGGCGGCGTCGTTCAACCGCATGCAGGCCGGCTTGGCGGAGCGGCGTCGCCTGCACGCCGCGTTCGGTACCTATGTCGACCCGGCGCTTGCGGCCCGGTTGCTCGCGCAGGGTGACGACGTGTTCAGCGGGGAGCGCCGCGAGGTGACGGTGATGTTCGTCGACGTCCGAGACTTCACTCCGTTCGCGGAGGCGAATTCGGCCGAGGACACCGTTTCGCGTCTGAACGCGCTGTTCGAAATCGTGGTGCCTGCCGTCGTCGACGCCGGTGGCCACGTCAACAAGTTCCTCGGCGACGGCGCGCTGGCCGTGTTTGGCGCCCCCAACGACCTCGCTGACCATGCCGATGCCGCGGTCACCGCCGCGGTGCTGATTCACCGCCTGGTTCCCGAGCGGTTCGGTGGGCAGCTTCGGATCGGCATCGGGCTCAACACCGGCGTCGTGATCGCCGGAACCATCGGCGGCGGCGGCAAACTGGAGTTCACCCTCATCGGTGACGCCGTCAACGTGGCGGCCCGCGTCGAGCAACTCACCAAGACAACAGGGGACACCATCCTTCTCACCCAGCAGTGCGTCGACGCGCTTGCGTCCCCGCCGGCCGGGCTCATCGACCGGGGATCCTATGTCCTGAAAGGGAAGTCGGCCTCCGTGCAGGTTTTCGGCCTCGACCAAGAAGCCGACGAACGAGTCGACATCACCAACTGATGGGGCGTGAATCGCTTCGAAGTGCGAAAACTCTGGTGCGCGATGGAAACTCCAGTCATGTCACCATCTCCAGTTGCAGCCGGCACGCCGCCTAACAGCCGGCATAACGCGATCGGACCGCCCGCGAGGAGTACAGGGGCGGCCCGGCAACCACAACTACACCTATGGACGTCCTGTCGTTACACGTGTTGAATTAGCTACTGAGCAGAAGGCCCCGAAGAAACGGAAATCCTGCCGTGCGCACCGGCATTGCCACCCTTGCAGGCGCTCTCGCCAGCGCCTCGACGGTGCTGACCGCCGCAGTTATTTGCGCCGGCGCGGCAGGCGCCGACCCAGGCCCAACCCAGCACGAACTGCAGGATTTCTTCGTGACGCAACTCGCGGCAGCCCAGATTCCCGCCGTCGACAACGTGCCCGCTCTCGTTGCCCGAGCCCATCAAATCTGTGCCGAACTCGATCACGGCGCCACGGTCTACGACGTGGTCGACGAAGAGATGAACGGTATGTTCGAGCACAATCCGGAATACCGCCAAGCGTCCGGACGGGTTCACAGAACCGCCGTCAGATTCATCGCCGTATCAATACAGGTCTACTGCCCAAGCCATATGACCGATCCGTACGTAACCAACGACTACGGCTTCTCCACGCCTGGTCCTCGGGCAGGGGTACGTCCCCAGACGTTGCCGATGGCTTTCGCTTCCGTCCGCTCCGCGGGAAGCAGGTCCGACGGTGACGCGCGGGGCGCAGTGCCCGCTTGGCTGACCGAAGCGATTCCGTCCGGAGATATCACCCAACCCGACCCGCCGCAGGTTCCACAGCCGCCGGCGGCACAGGTCGAGCCAACACCCCAGCAACTCGCGCCTGTGCCTCGACCCAATCGGCCGCCGCCTCCGCCGCAAAAACCGCCGCCAACACCGCAACAGCCGCCGCCTCCACCGCAGCAGGTGGAGCCTCCTGCTGTCGGTCCTCAGCCGGGGGGCGCTGCTGGCAGTAACGGCGGTGGGAGCACGGGTGGTGGGAGCACCGGCGGTGGTAGCACTGACGGCGGTGGCAACGGCGGCGGTCCGGGGGCGCGGCCGTCGCCGGCGCCGGGCTTTGTCAGCCTCGCACCCTGAGACAAGAACCGAGCGTGGGTGACCGGGGGAGCGCAACGACGCCGGCTAGGCGTGACCCCTTCGTTCAACCCTGCTGGACCCCCCCACCTGGCCTATGACTCCCCTAGGCCCCATCCGCACCTATTACGGCATGGACGGCGCCCCCCACGCAGACTGAACCGCACTCGACCCTGAAAGGCTCCTGATGGCCGCAGTTACGCACCCGACCCGCGGAAATTGAGTTCCGCGGGGCGCAAGCTGTGGGACGCGGTGACCAGCGCTTATGAGCTTGAGCCTCACGAGCTGCTGCTATTGGAGAACGCTGCACGCACAGCTGATTTGATCGCTGCTCTACAGGCCCGCATTAATGCCGATGGGCCGGTTTTCCCTATCGAAATGGGCGGTAAAACGCATCCTGCCGTCGCCGAAATCCGTCAGCAGCGGATCACCCTGGCGCGCCTGTTGGTGGCACTGCGCGTGCCGACTGGCGATGAGGACGACCGCCCAGCAGCAAGCCAGCGCCGTGGCATCCGCGGCGTTTACCAGTTGGGGGCGTGATGCGGCGCAGACCACCTGAAGGGGAATCGCTGCCGCCCGAGCTAGTCGACGCCCGGCGGTGGCCGCAGTGCGAGCGGTGGGACGGAACGACGAGCCCTGCTCGTGCTTGTGCGCGGGCCAGCGCCCGCGGTGGCTGACGGCGGGCAACGAGTGGCCTGGCGGTGACGTGCAGGAGTTCGCGGACTTCCTCGCCATGCAGAGGTGCCGAGGAAGTCGAGGCACTCAATGCCACCGACCAATTCGGCTCGAACCCAAAGCACCGCGTGGCATGCCAGCACGTCCGACCCGGCAATCATTTAGGACTTGACCGACGTGGTCATCGCTCGAATACCCAGGGAAAGTGGCCGGCGCTCCCGATAGACCGAAGCAACGGGCCTACAAGCTCACTCACCACCATCGGTGGGATGGTTTCCAGCTCCTTCAAAGTTGCGGTGGCCGCCTGTCCGTAACGCGATTCGGAGAAGGGTGGCGCGTCGGTGATGTCGAAGTAGTTTCTCAACTCAGCTGATCGAGCGCCGTGGAGGCCGTTTGCGGCAATTGCGAAACGCCACGACCCGCGGAAGCCGTAGGCGGATACTCGTGCGGCAAGCCGCGCCATCAGGTCGGCATGGCCGAGGAAAACCGCCTCCAATATCCGAGCATCTCCCGGATTCGGGTAAGCAACCGCTCGTTCCGATACCAGGGTGATGGTGCCGTCCTCGCGCAGTGTCACTTCTGCAGCATCCTGCGGACCACCAAATCGCTTGTCGTCAAACATATTCACCGTTGCGGCGACACCGCGGTCCCTTCTAGCCGCACCCGTCGGCGCGCCCAGAGACGGCACCGCGGCTTGGTGTGAACCGACCGCCGCGAGTCGTACGAGGTCCCTCACGTCGTCACGCCAACTGCCAGAGTCCGACAATTGCATCAGGAAATTGCCGCGAGCGCCTAGTGGCTTGGCTCGAATCAGTAGCGGTTCTGAGTGGAACTGGTATTGCCGTTTCAATAGGTCGAGCGTCTCCTGAGATTCGGCGACAATGTCTTGGTCGAGCCGCGCTTGCTGCTCATGTAGCCTCAATACTTCTTCGTGAGGAAGCGGGCGGTTCCTCTTGTCGCCGCGGCCGTAATAGCGCCCGTCGGCCATGTGCGGCGCTCGTGGTGATGGCGGGATCTCAACGACCAGATAGCCCAGCCCGGGAGTGCTGGATTCGACGACGTGCGTGTACACGGTGACCGCTTCGTGGACCGAGGAGGCGGCGATCGACTCGATCCGCTCGCCGAGGTTGGCTACATCAATCGGGTGCAGCTTAGGCGGCGAAGTGACCTCGTCGACCCCGATTACGATGACGCCGCCGTCGAGCGCGAACGCCGCGATGTCCTTCGCGATGTCTCTGTTCGCACGTGGTCCTGTGGCCAGTTCGCGCTTGATGTCGAGGTAGTGGGTTTCCTCCAGGAGTCCGTTGGCCGCTGCGTGTGCAATCTGCTCCTCTGTGCGCGGTGGCCAGGGTTCCGAGTTAGTCACCGTCCTGACACTAGACACATGGCGTGCCCGTCTCGACATTGCTCCGAGATCCTGGGTTCGATCCGTGTCCGAAAGCGGGTGTTCTCAAAGACATTTGGCAAGGCACACCGGGCTGCGGCAAACTTTCGAGCGCGGCTCACACGCTTTCAGGCAAGCTTCGATCGGCCCCACTGCCGACCTTGCGACGCGCCCTAACCTGTTAGATCGCCGGCCCGTTGACGGAAACTCGCCCTAGCTTTGGGCGACATAACTGTGCGGCGGCACTAATTCGAAACCTTGTCAAAGGTAACGGTAATTTGCTCCGTGCCACCTTGATTGAAGACAGAAGTAGGTGGACCTGGGTCTGTGACAACCCACGTCCAGGTGAGGTTCTCGACGAGGTTCATGACCGTGCCGTCACTCGACAAGGTCGCTCCCCATGGCAAGGTAAGCACTACATCGGAGATGTAGGGATCTTGGTATTGGGTCTGTATGACTGATTGAAGACCCTGGTTGATGGCTGGGCCCCATGTGCCCGAGTAGTTCAGGGGTTGGGTTGGGGTCAGAGTTCCTGCACCTGCGAAGTCGTACACAGCTCCGGTCTTGGTGATCGAATATTCGGCCCCATTTTGATAGGCAACGCCAGGGGCAGTGCCCACGAAGGAGCCTGTTGCTACTTCGTTGACTTCTTTCCAGGTTCCCACGATTGAGTCGGCGGAGATGCTGCCTCCGGTGTCGGTGCCGCTGCCGGTGCCGCCGGTCGCAGTGTTGACGAGCAACCCGCCATCACCGATTAGTGGATGCCCCAATAAGAGGTCTGCGGGCGCATTACATACACCCACTATGTAATTTGTCAGCGCAGGATCAGTTGCGTATCCGAAGTCCAATAGCTGCGTGGGCCAATTCGATAGATCTCCGACAAAGCCATCTATACCTTGAGTGATCGGATTATTTCCAACTTGGGATTGTATCGTCAGTTTATTGAGGCTTGAGAAATTCACTCCACTGGTCAGATCATCGAGGACCTTAGAGGGATTTAAAGCCGGTGGATAAGAGCCGAGGAAAGAAGGATTGTCGAGTTGAAGAGGAATATTGACGGGGTCACTGGTCCCCACCAAAAGGGAATTTAGCCAACCAGATTGAGTGTAGGTGCCCCCGATACCGTCGCCAGGGTCCAGCAGCAGATCACCCTTAAACGCGCCAAAATATCCGCTGTTTAAAGATAGGTCGCCAGACACGTTCCCGGTTGCCGTGTTCACCTGAATCGTTGCCGAAGCATCGCCGAGACTGAGGTCCTTGCTGAGTTCCGCACCAAACTGCACACTGGCAATCACACTTCCATTATTTACTGCCAGCGCCCCGCCGCTACCTAAAACGTGGCTACTCCCATAGAAACCTGCGGGGCTTGCCCCTGACGATATGTCGAAGCCCGGGATGCTCAAATTTGCGCTGTAACTCTGGTTAGCGGTGTCTGCATTGACCCCTATACCGAAGCCGCCCAAAGTGCGATAGTCCACGGTTGTTACCGACTTCCCGGCAGAATCCGATCCCGAGATCGTGGTGCTAGTTAAAAGAGGCGTGCCGGAAAGTCCGTTAATACTCGATGCCAACTGGCTGCCCAATGATCCTTGAACAACGTTTTGAACTTCATCAGCGAGTGGTGCAAGGTTTAGGACAACCCGGTCAACCGTCACGGTCTGCGTGCCGTCAGTGCCATAACCGTAACTCTTGGTGCTCGAAGTCGTCGTGGTAACTGCATCGATCACGCTCTTGGCGGTCGAAATCACCGTTGGGTTGATCAAAGCGGCATCGATAAGCGAAGAAAACACCCCAGGCGACGGTGAGCTCGCGGCTGGATTGCCCAGTAAAGATTGCGAGGGCGCTTGCACCGTGTTCACCAACATTTGCCCGGCATTGGCGATCTCGGTGCTCACATACTGCGCGGCCCCGCCACCGAGTAGGTTGACGAACGTGTCGTGAAAGGCACTCGCCTGGGCGCTAAGCGCCTGATATCGCTGCGCGTAGCCGGAAAACAGTGACGCAATCGCCTGCGACACCTCGTCTTCAGCCGCAGCCGCTACTGTCGTCGTCGATGGCGCTGCCGCGACATGGGCCGCCCGAATCACCGACCCAATCGCACTCAGATCCTCTGATGCCGATGCGAACACATCCGGCGAAGCGATCACAAAAGACGACATCGCTAGCTCCCATGGTCGGGGAATTGCGGGCCTCACATGAAACGCCAAAACAACTCACGTACTGTACGCGTGTCTGATAGCTCTTGCCTAGTGGTCGGAACGCAATTTCGCAAAATGGCTGGGCTTCCCCTGAGGAGAGCACGGCGGCCCGATCGATTAGTCCAGACGCGCGATCGGGGCGACTCGGTTGCCGACGCACCTGGGGGCGCCGAAGTGCAAATTTGTATAGATTAGGAAGCGTGAGACCGATCGTCACGGCCGCCGCGGCCGGCAAGCAACTGGCCCTCAAACTCGACCAGATTCCGTGGATTCACCGTCGGTTCTACAACGATGACGGCAGCTACAAGAGTGCCGTTGACAAGTGGTGCAGCGAACACCTTGGCGGCGTCCCAATCCTGGGAACATTGCTGCCCCCGAAGCGAACGCAGCCCCTGCCGCTGAAGCGAGGGCACGTCTCTCGGCGTGAACCGGGCCGCCCCCGACGAGAGCAGGGGTGCCCCGACAACCGTTAGCTGGACCTGCAGGTCGAGTTGGTTTCAGTCCTCTTTTGTAAGGGGTCCTGCGCTCTGGACGCCTTCGATGGGGAGCGCCTGGGCGACAGAAAGCCTTTGTTGTTGAAAAATGCGCTTTGCGGGCCCGTAGAGGCGGGTCATACTTTTCGCTGGGGGGTAGACACACGGAGGAACGGCAATGTCTTACCTGCTAGCGGTTCCGCAGTCCCTTTCTTCGGCGGCGTCCGAGCTGTCCGGCATCGGTTCGACGCTTACTGAGGCCAATCGTGCGGGGGCCGCCCGCCGACCGGCAACCTTCCCGACCCACCGCACTTGAAGCCGTCGCCGTCGTAACCATGGGACACTGCTCGGCCGTCTTTACGTAGTCGTACCCGCTTGTGGCAGACGGAACATCTAGCCGTCAGTGGAGGCGACTGTTCCCTGTCTTGCTTTTGGCGCTTACTTTGGCGCGACCCTTGGCTTTCTCGATCTTCCGCAGTTCCTTCTGAAATTCAGTCGACAGTTCCTGCTCACCGGGTTTCTGATACGAACCACTGCAAACCCACGTCCACTCTCGCGCCCTTTATGAGCCGGAAACCGGCCCTTGTGGTTCACTACCAGCCGTCGATTGCAACGTTGGCAAATCTCGATTCGCATAGGTTCCACCTCCAAACGCTGGAGAGATCCAGTTCCGCTGGTGTCCGGATCAGTGCTGCGGCTGCTACGTCATGGTCCCCGGATCGAACCGTAACCCGCACGCTCGCCCGATTGAACGCAGATGGGCGAGTAAACCTGATTGCCGCGGCGCCGGCCCCTTCGGTTTGGATATTTGGCAATGGGGTTGCTGGTGTGTCGCCGGAAATCGGCGCAGGTTCTGCCTGACTACCTCTTATATAGGTCACCAGCAGAAGAGTGTCAGGTCATATATAGGTCATTGGCCCTTATTTGGTGGGCTAAATATACGCTTTCGTCTGCATAAACTCTGGTGCGCGATACTGGGATTGAACCAGTGACCTCTTCCGTGTCAGGGAAGCGCTCTCCCGCTGAGCTAATCGCGCCGGGTCAAAACACATGGAGGTGGAGACGGGAATCGAACCCGTGTGCACGGCTTTGCAGGCCGTTGCCTCACCACTCGGCCACTCCACCGCTGGGGATTGATGCCACTTGCACCTTCGAGCGGATGACGGGATTCGAACCCGCGACCCTCACCTTGGCAAGGTGATGCGCTACCAACTGCGCTACATCCGCGCGCAACGGGCGAGATCGTCGCCCGGTGCGAAGCACGACGATAGTCCACCCGAGCGGGCACATACAAATTTTTCGGCAAGTTCGGGCTCCCGGCGGGAGTGACCCGTCGGGCGACGCAGGTGGCGGGTCAGGCGATGCCGGTATGGTGCTAATGTTCGACGTCGTTCGCCGGTCCCGTGGCTCAGTGGAAGAGCGTCCGCTTCACACGCGGAAGGTCGCTGGTTCGATCCCAGCCGGGACCACTCAGGTCATGTGCAGATGACGAATCTAGCCCCAGTTACGGCGCAGGTTGCGTGAACATGGCGAGGCGTTGCGCGATGGGCCGCATGACCTTCCGCGAATTGAAGTAAGCGACGTGTGAGACCGGAGTGTTCCCGAGAATGGGCGGCCCGACCGACACCGCCTGGTCGCAGTCGACCGCATCGGCGTAATGCGCGTTCAGCGTCCGCAGAGGATAGGCGACGATGTCGTCGGGGTCGTGGAAGTTCACCCACTGCGCCGCCCTGCGCGCAGCGGCGCTGCGCGTGCGACCGGGAAGTTTGATCGGAGCATCGAACTTCGGGTAGCGGACCATCCATAACGCGATGGGGCTGCCCAGGGTGTAGAACCAGGTCAGCGTCTCGCCACGCTGGAGCGGAGTCGACGACTTCTTCGCCTTCTTCCCCTTTTTGGGCGTGTTCTGCAGGTCGTAAAAATAATCCGAAGCGATGACGGTGCCGAGGCTGTGCGCGATGACGCACAACGGTGCGTCCGGGGCCCGTTCGGCCAGGGTGGCCAGCGCCTCATCCAGGCAGGCGTGGATGGCGTCGTAATTGGCGTCGCTGCCCTCGGCGATCTGGTAGGCGATGACGTCGCCCAGAAAGTAGGTGACAGCCCACCGCAGCGTCGGCCAGTGTGCCTTCGGCAGCCCGGGTATCCGGCCCACGAGGCCGGACACGACCACCGGCAGCATGGCGAGATACGAGCCGTTGTTGATGCGATGGACCAGGTGGTCCAGCCGCTGCGCCCAGCCGGCGAAACCCCGACCGAACGACGCGCGCACGATCTTGTCGAGACCTGGCTCCACGACCGGGATCCAGCACGCCGCCTCGATCTCGAGTTGCGCGGCTTCTGCGCCCCGGCAGGCGCGGGCGTATTCGGCCCGGAGCAGCTTGATCGCGTTGTCGGCGTAGTCGGGATCCTTGATCTCGACGCCGTGGACGAACAGAACGGCGATCGTGGGGGTCATGGCTGCCTAAGTCAGTGTCTGGTGCCCGCGTGGGGCTGGTCGTGGGAACCAGTCTTGCAGCTGCCAGTGCAGGGGCTAGCGGCCCGGGGCGGCCCGTCCTGCACAAATGACACGAACCGGCGCAAATCGCTTGATCAGCACAACGTTTCGCTTCGAATCGAGCGGCCGCTCAGACGCTCGAGGTCGCTGGGTCCCAGACGCTCAGCAGTGCGCCGCCCAGCACCGCTGGGTCGGGCAGTAGGTCGCATGCGCGATGGCGACCATGTTGTTGACGTCGCCCAGGGTGACGTTCCTCGGGTCCAGCGTGGCATGGATCTGCTGGGACAGCTGGTCGTAGTTCCAGCCCCACCCCAGGTCGTCGCAAATGAGGCGCCCCATCCCGGTCAGGGCGGCCTCGTGGTCCGGCGGCCAATTGAAGCCGGCCGCACGAAGCTGAGCGAGGTAGGCGTCGTCGGCGGCATCGGCGTCCGCATGAGGGGCGCCGGCCAGCAGGGCGACACCGACCATGAACGGAGCGGTCACGCGGGCAAGCCAGCGAGGTGAAGGCATCTGACGCGCTTCCTTTCTGACGGGTCGACGCCGATTCCGCGCGCGTCGAATAGCTACGCACCCTAGAGAAGACCCGGAAAATCCAGATGATGAACCGGTGAACAGTCAGATGGCGGGCCGCCGCCGCGAGCACGAACGTCGCAGCTCAAAGAAACGAAGTTGCGCGCGCCCGCCGAGGCTGCTGTCATCACAGGCATGTCTCCTGTGCAGTGGGTGTTCGTCGGGGTGGGACTCGCGTTAGAGGGCGTCATCGTCTGGGCCTGGCTGAAAAGCGCGCCGGACCAGGCGCGCCGGCGGTGACCGTGCCAGCCAACCAAGAGGGCATCGGCGTGCTCAAACTCGAGTGCCCGCAGTCCCATCCGGTCGGCAGGATCCTCAAGGAGGCGCCCCACCAGGCCGTCCAATTCGACCCGGGAGCGGCCGTCGGGCCACGCCGGTTCTGGCCGGACGAGGCCGACCAGCCGCGCTTCAGCACGAACTGCCGCTTCTGCGACAAACCCGTCGGCGAGGCTACGGCCACGCTGCAGGACAAGCTCGCCGCGCTCGTCGCCGACGCCTCCCAAACCATCGGCACCGCCTCGCTGGGCTACGCGTAGTCGCGCCTACCGAAAGCGCTACAGTAGCTCCGTTCTGAGAGGAGCCCCGTGGCGACAGCGAGCAGCACCCCGCGCCCTCCCGACGGCGACTGGCTGGGCACCCCTTATCTGAGGTTCGAGCGCCAGGGGCCGTTCGCGGTGTGCACCATCGACCGCCCGGAGGCCCGCAACGCGCTGACCCCCGCGATGTACTTCGGGATCCGCTACGCCGTCGGCCGCGTCAACGCGGATCCGGACCTCGCCGGACTGTTGATCACCGGCACGGGCGACGTCTTCGCACCGGGCGGCGACATGGGCGGCGGGGGAGAGGCCGACAACTGGATCACCTTCGGCTCCGCGCTCGGCATGGACGTCACCCCCTTCGACGCGGTGCGGACCTCGGGCAAGCCGATCGTGTCGGCGGTCAACGGCCTGTGCCAGGGCGGCGGCTTCCAGATCGCGCTGTGCAGCGACGTGTCCGTGGTCAGCGAGCGCGCGACCTTCCGCGTGCCCGAGTTGTTCCGCGGCTACGCCGACACCTACTACAGCCAGATGCTGCTCCGCCACATCGGCCCGGTCCGCACCCGCGACCTCATGTTCACCGGCCGGGTGCTGACGGCGTCCGAGGCGCTCGACTGGGGCCTGGTGACCCGGGTCGTGCCGCACGACGACCTGATCGGCGCGGCGAAAGACGTTCTGGCGCAATGCTGCCGGACCGCCCCGCGGGCGCGCGGCGTGATCAAGTCCGGCATCGACGACTACCTCGGCCTGTACAACCGCATCGGCATGACCGCCAGCCTCACCGACGCCGAGGCGCGGGAGGGCGTCCGGGCCTTCAAGGAGCGCCGCTCGCCGTCCTGGGTGCACCCGGAACTGCGCACCGAGGGCCGGCTATAGGTCCACCCACTCGCCGTGGGCGACCACCCGCAGCACGTCGCGGATGCCGGCCTGGTCGAACGCGTCGACGAACTCGTCGACGCCCTCGCTGAAGTGGGTCCAGCCGTCGACATGCGCGGGAATCACCACCCGGGCGCCCAGCACCTCGGCGGCCGCGGCCGCGCGGGCCGACGTCAAGGTCAGCGGGCGGCCGCGCTCCTTGGCCGGCACGCACGCGGCCCCGGCGAAGAGCACCGCGACGTCGATGGTGCCGACGCGGTCGGCGATGTCCCTGACCGCCGCCATCGAGGCGTTGTCCCCGCTGAGGTAGACGGTCGGCAGGTAGGGGCCCGACAGCACGAACCCGGTGACCTCGCAGTTGACATGGCCGCTCGCGTCCCGCTTGCCGTCGGCCGGGCCGTGCACGGCGGGAACCGCCTGCACGGCAAGGGCTCCCGAGCCACCGGGGAGGTCGCAGGACCCCCACGGCGCGAGGCCGACCGCCGGCGCGCCCAGTCGGCGGGCCGCACCGGGATGAGCGAGCACCAACGGCGAGGCCAGCGCCATCCGCCTGCCCTCGTCGTCCAGGTTGTCGGGGTGCTCGTCGTGACTGATCAGCACCGCGTCCACCGGCCCCAGGGCTTCGGCGGTCACCGCCGGGCCGACGGTCTTCGTCAGGTAGCCGTGCTCGCCGGGCGGATCGAAGGTCGGGTCCATGACGATCCGCCGGCCCGCGATGTCGATGACCGTTGTGGGACCGCCCAGAACACTGACCGCCAGTTCGCGGCGCCGCGCGTCCATGCTCAGATGCCCCTTTCCCGGTCCCGCCAATACGGTTCGCGCAGTTGCGCCTTGAGGATCTTCCCGCTCGCGTTTCGGGGGAGCGACGGCACGAACTCCACCGACCGCGGGCATTTGTATCCGGCCAGGTGTTCGCGGCAGAAGCCGATGACGTCGGCGGCGTCGACATCGGCGGTCGCCACGACGATCGCCTTCACCGACTCGCCCCAGAGGTCGTCGGGCACGCCGATGACGGCGGCGTCGGCGATCGCGGGGTGCTCGATCAGCACGCTCTCCACCTCGGGCCCGTAGACGTTCTCGCCGCCGGTGATGATCATGTCCCGCAGCCGGTCCTCGACGTAGACGTAGCCGTCGGCGTCCAGGCGGCCGATGTCACCGGTGCGCACCCAGTCGTCGGCGGTGATCGTCTCGGCCGTCGCCTCGGGCCGGTTGAGGTAGCCGCTCATGTTCTGGTTGCTGCGCACCCAGATCTCGCCGGGCTGCCCGACCGGCGCCTCGACGCCCGTCTCCGGGTCGACCACACGAATCTCGCAGCCCTGCACCGCTTTTCCGGCCGACAGCTGCAGACCGGGCCGATGGGGGTCGCGGTGATCGGCGTCGCTGAGTGCCGTCACCGCCCCGCACAGCTCCGTCTGGCCGTACACCTGAACGAAATTCGTCTCGGGCCAGGTGTCGAGCGCTTGGTGCAACATCGGCAGCGGCATCGGCGCGGCCCCGTACACGATGTAGCGCAGGCCGGAGATCACGTCGGGCCGCTCGGACTGCATGAACCGCGCGATCACGGGCGGCACGAAGAACGCGTGGGTCGCGCCGGCCCGCACGGCGTCGGTCAGCGTTCCGGCGTCGGCGTCCCGCGTCACGATGGTCGGCACCCCCGCCGCGATGCCGAACAGCGCGTATCCGATTCCGCCGACATGGAACAGCGGCATGCACACCAGGTTCGCGTCGCCCTCCTCGAACGGGAACGCCGGCGCGAGGTTGGCCGCGTGATTGGCCAGCGCGCGCTGGCTCAGCGTGACGCCTTTGGGGCGTCCGGTGGTGCCGGAGCTGTAGATGATCAGTGCCGTCTCGTTCTCGTCGACGTCGATCCCCTGCGCCGGAGAGGCTGCGGCGAGCAAGGATTCGTATTCGTCGTCGATGACGACGACCCTGTCCAGCCCGGGCAGCCCTTCGACCGCCGGGCGCAGCTCGGCGCCGACGAAGAGCAACCGGGGACGGCTGTCGTCGAGGACGTGGGCGAGCTCGTCGCCGGCCAGGCGCCAGTTGACGACGGTGGTCACGGCGCCGATCGACGCGGCGGCGAACAGGATCTCCAGGCAGGCCGGATGGTTCTTGTCCAGGAACGCCACGCATTGCCCGCGCTCCAGCCCGGCGGCGCGCAGCGCCCCGGCCGCGCGCCGGATCCTCGACGCCCAGTCGGCCCACGACCATTCCCGGTCGCCGTAGCGGATCGCGGGCGCGTGCGGCCGATCGCGCGCGTGGCGCTCGACGAGCCCGGCGAGCGTCTCGGTGGTACGGGTGTCCGGCATTGCCCCTCCGCTCGTCAAGCCCGTTATCGCCGACTCCGGTTCAGGCTAGCGGCCGTGCCGGGGGGGCGCGTGCGCCGACCGGTAGGAGCCTGCGCTTACCAATCGTCACAAATATGTCGTGGAGTAAGTCGCCGGTCCACGGCACGATCGGGCTATGTCACCTAGGACGCGGCTGCCGTTGTTGCCCCCGTCAAGCCTGAGCCCGGAGCAAAGGGAACTCTATGACGACATGGTGGAGGTGATCGAGAAGAACTTCGGCGAACTCATCGCGCGCCGTGAAGACGGCGCGTTGATCGGCCCGTTCAACGGCTGGCTGCACTTTCCGGACTTCGGCAGAGCCGCCTGGGCCTTCAACAAATCACTGTGGCAGCACGCCGTGTTGCCCGCCGCGATCCACCAGTTGGTAATACTGGTGACCGCGGCCAGGTTCGGCGCCCGATACGAGATCTACGGTCACGAGTACTTCGCCCGCCGCGCGGGCCTTGCCGACGACAAGATCGCGACGATCGTCGCCGGGGAGCGTCCGAGCGACCTCGACGACGACGAGCGCGTCGCCTATGACATGGCGGCGGCGCTGAACCGCGGCGCACCGCTGCCAGAGACGACCTACCGGGCGGCGCTCGGCGCATTCGGAGCGCCGGGCGTCGGCGAGATCGTCTTCCTGGTCGGATGCTTCTCGATGGTGGCCGTCACACTCAACGCGTTCGACGCCTCGGTGCCCGGGCGTGAGGAACACATCGATTAGTGCACACGCTCGACGCGGCCAGCCGGCCTAGACAGGGCGCGGTGCCCCGCACGTATGTCAGCATGACCGACATGGTTGACACCGACCGCGCCCGTTCCCGCTCCTTCGTCGTCACGGGCGCCGCATCCGGAATCGGGCTGGCCACCGCCGAACGACTGCTGGCCGAGGGTGGCACGGTCGTCGGCGCAGACCTGGCGCCCGCGCCCGATCTCGGCCCGAACTTCCGCTTCGTCGAGGCCGACGTCACCGACGAGGCCGCGATCGGCGCCGTGCTGGCCGCCGTGCCCGACCGTCTCGACGGCGTCTTCCACGCCGCCGGGGTCGCCGGGGGTGGCCCCGTCCACCTGCTCGACCGCCGCGAATGGGAACGGGTAATCGGCATCAACCTCACCGGCACCTTCCTGGTGGCTAAGGCGGCGCTGGCCCGCATGATCGAGCAGCCCCGCGTCGCCGGCGAGCGGGGCTCGATCGTGACCGTCGCCAGCATCGAGGGCCTTGAGGGCACGGCGGGTGGCAGCTCCTACAACGCGGCCAAGGGCGGCGTCGTCCTGCTCACCAAGAACATCGCGCTCGACTACGGCCCCAGCGGCATCCGCGCGAACTCGATCTGTCCGGGGTTCATCGATACGCCCATGGCGCGCAACGTGTTCGACATGCCGGGAATGGAGGAGCCGCTGGCATCGATCACCGCCGAGCACGCGCTGCAGCGGCTCGGGCGGGCCGACGAGGTGGCCGCGATGGCGGCGTTTTTGCTGTCGCCCGACGCCTCGTTCGTCAGCGGCCAGGCCATCGCGGTCGACGGCGGCTACACGGCGGGTCGCGATCACGGTGTCGTCAAACTCTTCGGCTTCCCGCAGTAGCCCTCTAGGATTCGCAAAATGGTCACTCCCGACGACGCGATCGAGGCGATACGGGGCACCGGCGGAGCGCAGCCGGGCAGTCGCGCGCTGCACGCCAAGGGCAACCTGTACCGGGGCCGGTTCACGGCCGGCCCCGTCGCGGCCTCGCTCTCGCGCGCCAAGCACCTGGACGGGTCGGCGGTCCCGGCGCTGTTCCGCTTCTCCAACGGGTCCGGCGACCCTGCCCAGCCCGACGGCGTGCCCGGCGTGCGGGGGCTGGCCGTGAAGCTCACCCTGCCCGACGGGTCCACCACCGACGTGTCGACGCAGACGGCGCGCCTGTTCGTGTCGAGCACTCCCGACGGGTTCATCGACCTGCTCAAGGCGATGCGGCCCGGGCCGGCCAAGCCGCTGCGCATGGGCACGTACCTGCTGACCCATCCGGGGCTGCTCGGCGCGCTGCCGGTCCTGCGCGACGCCAACAGGGTCCCGGCGAGCTACGCCACGGTCGCCTACCACGGGCTGCACGCCTTCCGCTGGGTCGCGGCCGACGGCAGCGCGCGATTCGTTCGGTATCACCTGCGCCCGGTCGCGGGCGAGGAGTTCCTGTCGGGATCGGACGCGAAACGCAAGGATCCCGACTTCCTGCACCACGAGCTCAACCACCGGCTGTCCCGCGGACCGGTGCGGTTCGACTTCGTCGTGCAGATCGCCGGGCCCGACGACTCGATCGTCGACCCGTCGGCCAGTTGGCGCAGCGGCGAGACCGTCAACGTCGGCAACTTCGAGGTCACCGGCCTCGACACGGAGCGCGAGCACGGCGGCGACATCGTCGTGTTCGACCCGATGCGGGTGACCGACGGCATCGAGCCGTCCGACGACCCCGTGCTGCGGTTCCGCACCAAGGCGTACTCGGCGTCGGTCAAGCTGCGCACCGGCGTCGACCGCGGGCCCGAGGCGCCCCCCGCCTGACCGGAGCCGCGGGGCAGCCGAATTCGGCTGCAGGCTAGGGTTTTCCCTAGTGCTTTCCCACATGTTGCTGATCGGCCTGGCCGGATTCGGCGCCGGCGCAATCAACGCCCTCGTGGGATCCGGCACCCTGATCACCTTCCCGACGCTGGTCGCCCTCGGCTACCCGCCCGTCACCGCCACGATGTCCAACGCCGTGGGCCTGGTCGCGGGCAGCGTCTCGGGAACCTGGGGCTACCGCGCGGAACTGTCCGGCCAGTGGGATCGGCTGCGCTGGCAGATCCCGGCCTCGCTGGCGGGCGCGGTGCTGGGCGCCTTCCTGCTGCTGCACCTGCCCGAGAAGGTGTTCGCCGAGATCGTGCCGGTGCTGTTGATCCTCGCGCTGGTGCTGGTCGTCGTCGGGCCGCGAATTCAGGCGTGGACGGCGCGGCGCGCCGAGGCGGCCGGGCGTTCGGCCGAGCACACCTCGCCGGCACGGATGGCGGCGCTGGTGCTGGGCACGTTCGCCGTCGGCGTCTACGGCGGCTACTTCACGGCGGCCCAGGGCATCCTGCTGGTTGGCGTGATGGGGGTGCTGCTGCCCGAGTCGGTGCAGCGCATGAACGCCGCCAAGAACCTGCTCACCCTGGTAGTGAATTGCGTTGCCGCCGTGGCGTATACGCTCGTCGCGTTCGACCGGATCAGCTGGCCGGCCGCCGGGGTGATCGCGGCCGGGTCACTGGTGGGAGGGGTAGTCGGCGCGCGGTATGGCCGGCGGCTGTCGCCGAACGCGCTGCGCGGCACCATCGTGGTGGTCGGCCTGATCGGGCTTTACCGCCTGCTGGCCGTGGCCTGAATCAGCTGAGCGTCGCCGCGGCGAACTCGGCGACGACGGCCAGCACGTCCCGCCGTTCCCGCCAGACTGCCAGCTGCCGCATCGCGCCGTTGCCCCGTTCGCCGACGCGGTCGAGTTCCGCTGTGACGCGGTCGTATTCGCCGAGCGCCTGGAGCGCCGGGCGCACCCGTCGCACCAGCGCCCCGAGTTGCTCGCGCGCCGGGACGGCGCCACGCCCGTGGACGAGGTCCAGGGCGTCGCCGGCGAGCCCGTCGTGGGCCGCCTTCCAGTACGCCGCCCGCAGGGCGCCGGGTGGTAGGCGCCCGAGCTGATCGCCCTCCCCGGGGGCGTCGAGCGCCGTCATGACGGCGGCCCGGACCAGGGTGGCCAGCAGGACGGTCTCGTCGACCGTCAGCGGCACGTCGGCCACGCGCACCTCGACGGTGGGGAAATTCGCCGAGGGCCGCACGTCCCAATAAATCATCTTGCGGTCGAGGATCACGCCGGTGTCGACGAACATCTGCACCGCCCGGTCGTAGTCGTCGGGGGAGGGGAAGAACGGCGGCGCCCCGGCGGCGGGCCAGCGGCGCCACAGCACGCTACGCCAGCTCGCGTAACCGCTCTCGGAGTTGCGGTACAGCGGCGAATTGGCCGACAGCGCAAGTAAAGACGGCAACCACGGGCGCAGCCAGTTGCTGACGTGGATCGCGGCCGCCCGGTCGGGCACCTGCACGTGCACGTGCACGTGGCACCCGCAGATGCCCTGCTCGTGGGCGACCATCCCGTATCGCTCGCCGATGCGCCGGTACCGCGGGGTGTCGGTGACGGGGAATTCGTGCGGGGTGGCGGGGGGCAGCCCCGAGGCGAGCAGCGTGACCCCGGCCGCCACGGCCGCCTCCGCCGCCGCGCGCCGGAGCCGGTTGAGCTCGTCGCGCAGCTGCTCGCCGGTGGACACCACGCTCGACGTGGTCTCCACCTGGCAGCTGCTGAGTTCGAGCTGCAACTCGACGTCGCGGCGCTCGGCCTCGGCGGCCACCGCGGCGTTGCGCGGGGCCGGTTCACCGGTATGCGGGTCGACGAGGAGGAATTCCTCCTCCGCACCGAAGGTGGGAAGGTCGCTCGTGATGGGCCTCGGCGGTCAGATCACCACGGAGACACCGCCCCCAGCGCCGAGTCGACGGTGGGGTAGATCGGCAGCACGCGGTTGAGCCCGCAGGCGTCGACGATGCGGGCCACGATCGCCTCGTGGCTCACCAGGCGCAGGTCGACGCCGCGATCGCGGCAGTGCCGCGCCGCGTCGGCCAGGACCGCGAACGCGCAGCAGCCCATGAAGTCCAGCCCGGTCACGTCGACGATGAAGGGCCCGGGCGGGACGACGACGGCGGCGGCCTCGCCGACCAGCTGGCGCCAGGTGTCCTCGTTGCAGGCGTCGATGTCGCCGCCCGCGGTGATCACCACGGCCGGGCCGGTGCGGCTGGTGGTCGCCCGCAGACCGCTGTGCGGTTCGCCCAGTTGGTACACAAGCCGCGTGCTGAGCATCAGGGGCGTGCTGGGCATGGGTTCGGCGATCACCGTGCTCATGAGGACTCCTACTCCACCGGCGAGAGATACGCCGGGATGGTGCCCGTCCTGTTGTCTGAAGACAGACTCGCGCAGTGCGAATCTCTTTTGTATAACGAGACAGGGTGGTCTGTCTACATGTCCTGACCTAAGAGTAACTTAAGGCTGTTATGACAACGCACGATGTCGCGCCGGCGGCGTCCGCTCGCGAGCGCATCCTGTGCGCCGCATATGAGCTGTTCAGCCACCGCGGGGTCCGCGCGGTGGGTACCGACGAGGTGATCGAGCGGGCCGGCGTGGCGAGGGCGACCTTGTACCGGCACTTCGCGACCAAGAACGACCTGGTGCTGGCCGTGCTGGAACGCCGGGAAGAGGTCTGGACGCACGGCCTGATCGAGGAACAGTCGCGGCGGCGCGGCGACACGCCCGAGGAGCAGTTGCTGGCGATCTTCGACGTCATGCACGACTGGTTCCACACGCGCGACGGCTTCGAGGGCTGCTCGTTCATCAACGTGCTGCTGGAGGTGGGGCCGGATCACCCGGTCGGGCAGGCCTGCGTCGCCCACATCGACAACGTCCGCGACATCGTGCGCCGACGCGCCACCGCGGCGGGACTGACCGACGTGGAGGACTTCGCCTCGTCGTGGCACATCCTGATGAAGGGCGCCATCATCCTGGCCGCCGTGGGCGACCTCGACGCCGCGCTGCGCGCCCGCCGCATGGCCGCCGCCCTCATCGAGGACCATCGGCCGAATTCCGCCTTCTATCCGGATGAGGACGCCGGCGAGGCCGTGGGCTAGTCGCGGCGTAGCCGGGTCAGGCCGCGTCGGCGGCGGTCGTCCCCGTCTTGCGGTAGTGCTCTTCCTCGAGTTCGGCGATCATCCGCGAGGTGCGTTCCCGCAGCGCGTAGGCGGCGATCAGGCCGAACACGATGGCGACCACGAGGGCGACCCAGGAGAACCGCTCCATCCAGCGTTCGGCGGCCATCCCGGCGAAGTAGACCAGCGCGGTGGTGCCGCCCGCCCAGCAGATGGCGCCCGACACGTTGGCCGCCAGGAACCGCGGGTAGTGCATCTTCAGCGCCCCGGCCAGGGGCCCCGCCAGGATCCGCAGCAGCGCGATGAAGCGGCCGAAGAAGACGGCGCGCACGCCCCACTTGTTGAACAGCTTCTCCGCGAGCGCGACGTGCCCGGGCCCGAAGTGCTTGGGGAACCGCCGGCCCAGCCGGTCGAACAGCGGCATCCCGAACCGGCGCCCGATCGCGTAGCCGATCGAGTCGCCGACGACCGCGCCGACCACGACCGCCGCGCCGACGCCGACCGGATTGACCGCCAGATCGTGGTGCGACGACATCAGCGCGGCGCTGACGAGGACGATCTCGCCCGGCAGGGGAACGCCCAGGCTCTCGACCCCGACGACCCCGCAGACCACCAGGTACACCGCGACCGGCGGGATCGTGTGCAGCAACGCCTCCACGTTCATGGGTCAAGGATGCCCGACCGGTGGCCGTTCTGCGCCGCATTGCCCTGGCCCGGCGGGCTGAGGCGTTCCAGCTGCGGGCGCTTGGGCTCGCGCCCGTCGGCCGACGACATGCCGCGCAGCCGTCGCCAGATCCACGGAAAGAAGGCGTCCTGCGTCCAGCGCAGGTGCCCGAACGCGGTGGCGTGCAGCGACAGCCGCGCCGGGTCGACGCTCGGTTCGGCCCAATCATGGTTGCTGCCGGGCAGATTCAGCGCCTCGGCCGCGGCGGCGGCGAACAGCACGTGCCCCCGCGACGAGGCGTGCACGCGGTCGATGTCCCAGGTGTCCAGCTCGCGCATCGACGCGGCGTGATACAGGTCGACGAGCCGGAACCCGTAGCGGTCGGACGCCGAACGGATCGCCCCGTTGATGCGCGCGAGCCGGCCCGACACCAGCCGCCCGAGTGGCAGGAACTGCGCGACGTTGGGGAACGTCGTCGTCACCACCGTCGCCCCCGCCCCGGCGAGCGCGGCGTACAACTCCTCCAGGTCCGTCAAGGCCGGCCCGAACGACCGCCCGGGCTGGATGACGTCGTTCATCCCGACGCACACGGTGATCAGGTCGGGCTCCATGGCCAGCGCGGGCGGCACCTGCTCGGTGAGCACGTCGGCGATGCGCTTGCCGCGGATCGCGAGGTTGGCGTAATGAAGCCCGGGGTGCAGCGCGTCGATCATCGCGGCGAGCCGGTCGGCGAACCCGAGCAGGCCGACGGTGTCGTCGCCGTCCCACAGCCCCTCGGTCTGGCTGTCACCCAGGGCGACGTATCGGCGATATTCGGTGTGAATAACCCCGCGCACGATGCCGAGAGTAGTGGTTACGCGCGTTACCGTGGCGCTGGCTCGACGGGAGGACCGGCAGTGCAATTCAACCTCGCCCAGGTGTTCGCCGCGGTCGCGGCGGCCAATCCGGACCGCGACTGCATCGTGTTCGGGGACCGGCGACTCACGTACGCGCGCACCGACGAACGCGCGCGCAGGTTCGCCCGCGCCCTGCACAAATGGGGGATGGGCGCTCATCGCGAGCGGTCCGGGCTGGCGCCCTACGAGTCCGGTCAGACCCATCTCGGGCTCTACATGGCGAACTGCAACGAGTATCTCGAGGCCATGCTCGGCGCGTACAAGGCGCGGGTGGCGCCGTTCAACGTCAACTACCGCTACGTCGCCGACGAGCTGGTGTACCTGCTGGACAACGCCCGCGCGGAGGCGGTGATGTACCACGCGCGGTTCGCGCCGACGCTCGGCGAGGCGCTGGGGCGGATGCCCGGTCCGATCCGGCTCATCCACGTCGACGACGGCTCCGGTCACGATCCGCTGCCCGGGGCCGTGCGCTACGAGGAGCTGCTGGCGGGGGAATCCGACGAGCCGCTCGACGTGGTTCCCTCGCCCGACGACCTCTACATCCTCTACACCGGCGGCACCACCGGGATGCCCAAGGCGGTGCTGTGGCGCCAGCACGACATCTATCTGAACGCCATGGGCGGCCGCAACTTCGGCACCGGCGAGGAGGCGACGAGCCTCGAGGAGATCGTCGAGCGCTCGCGCCCCGAGGGGCCGGGTTCGATGACGGTGGCCCCGCTGATGCATGGGGCCGCGCAATGGGCCGCGTTCATCAACCTGTGCGGCGGGCGGCCCTTCGTGATGCCGGCGACGACGACGCACTTCGACGCGGCCGAGGCGTGGGCGCTGGCCGCGCGCGAACGGGTGGTGTCGATGTCGATGGTGGGCGACGCCTTCGGGCGGCCGCTGCTCGACGCGCTGGAGGCCGGCGGGCCGTCGTTGCGCGAGCAGCTGTCCGGGTTCCTGATCCTGATCACCGGCGGGGCGGCCCTGAGCGCTCCGCTCAAGAACCGCTTCGTCGAACTCCTGCCGCAGCTGACGATCCTCGACGCGGGGGGCGCGTCGGAATCGGGCTCGCAGATGGGTCAGGTCTCGTCGCGTGCGCAGGACGCCTCGGGCCGGTTCGCCCCGAACCCGGGCGCGGTGGTGGTCAGCGCGGACATGACCCGGATCCTGTCGCCCGGTGACGACGAAATCGGTTGGCTGGCGCAGCAACGCCTGATACCGCTGGGATACCTCGGGGATCCGGAGAAGACGGCGCGCACGTTCCCGGTGATCGAGGGGATCCGGCATTCGGTGCCCGGCGATCGCGCCCGCTGGCATGCCGACGGCCAGATCGAACTGCTGGGTCGCGACTCGGTGACGATCAACTCCGGCGGGGAGAAGATCTTCGCCGAGGAGGTCGAGGCCGCCCTCCTCCGGCATCCGGCCGTGTACGACGCCGTCGTGACGAGCCGACCCAGCACGCGGTGGGGCAACGAGGTGGTGGCCGTCGTCCAGGTGGCGGACGGCGCGCGGCCGGACGCCGACGGCATTCTCGCCGAGGCCGCCCGCCACATCGCCCGCTACAAGCTCCCCAAGGCGATCGTCTTCCGCGATCGGGTGCAGCGTTCGCCGTCCGGCAAGGCCGACTACCGGTGGGCGAAAGAGCAAGCCGGGCAGGCGAACTGAGCGGGGGCATATAGGTGAGTCCACGAAGCGATATCGGATGCGCTATCGCCTTCGCGATCCAGGTCATGCCACCCGCACGGTGCCGCTGTGTTCGCGGCGGGCGGCGCGCGTTAGCGTTTTCCCGTGGCCGCGAGTGTCAGTTCGACCAGCGCATGGGGTCGGCGGGGCGGCGCGATCGGCGTCGGCGTCGCGCTGGCGGTGTTCGTGGCGGGCCTGGCGTGGGCGAAATGGTCGCCGTATGCGGCGAAGGCCTTCGCACTCCGGCGGCACCATCACTGGTCCGCGTCCAACATCTTGACCACCGGCGGCGTCCGCGCCGGGGACCGTCCGACCTGGCACGCGGCGACGACGTTCTTCCACGCGTACCTGTCATCGATCTGGCCCGCGCTCGTCGTCGCGCTGTTGATCAGCGCGTCGGCGCAGGCGTTGGTGCCGCGGACGTGGTTTCCGCGCTTGTTCAACCGGCGGCGGGTGCTGTCGAGCGCATTGGCCGGCGCGGTGGCCAGTACGCCGTCGATGATGTGCACGTGTTGTACGGCGCCGGTGGCTGTCACGCTGCGCCGCAACGGAGTTGACCGCGTCGCCGCCGTCGCGTATTGGCTCGGCAATCCGCTGCTCAACCCCGCGGTCCTGGTATTCCTGGTGTTGGTCGTTCCCTGGCAGTGGACGCTGACCAGGGTCGCGGTGGGCCTCACGGCGGTGATCGGCGCGGCCGCGGCGGTGGGACTGATGACCCGGGAGACGACGGCGTCGGCGCCCGACACCGCGGCGGGGCGTGACTCGCGCCCACCGGCGCGCAGTTTCGCGCAGGCACTGCTGCGGCTGTGCCTGATCCTGTTACCGGAATACGCGGTGCTCGTGCTCGGGCTCGGCGCGTTCCGCGGCTGGCTACTCGCCGCGACCCGGCTGCCCCACCACGGGGTGCTGATCGTCGTGGTGGCGGCGATCGTCGGCACGCTCCTTGTCATCCCGACGGCCGGCGAGATCCCTATCCTGCAAAGCCTCGCGTTGCTGGGCGCGTCGTCGGGGACGCTGGGCGCCCTGCTCGTCACGCTTCCCGCCGTCAGCGTCCCCGGTGCGGTCATGGTCGCGCGCGGCCTCGGGTGGAAGGCCACCGCGACCACCGCCGCCGTGGTGATCGTGGCGGGGTTGCTCGGCGCGACGGTGCTAAGCCTGGTGTGATCACATGCCGAAGAAGCAGGCGCCCGACGACCGCGACACCGAATCGCTTGCGCCGCAATACCCCATCGAGTCGGTCGACAACGCGCTCAAGCTCCTGCTGCTGCTGGGCGAACGGCCGCAGATCCGGTTGAGCGAGGCGACCCGATATCTGGGCGTGGCGTCGTCCACCGCTCACCGGCTGCTGGCCATGCTGACCTACCGCGGCTTCGCCCGGCAGGACCCGGTGTCGAAGGCGTATCTGCCCGGGCCGGCGCTCACCGGCGTGGCATTCGCGATCTTCAGCCGCATCGACATCCAGCGCTCCGCCGCGGCCGTGATGCGCGGCCTCAGCGAGCAACTGCGCGAGACGATTCACGTCGGGATGCTCGACGGCGCGAACGTTCGCTTCGTCGCCGCGGTGGAGGGCCCGGCGGCGGTGCGGGTGGCGTCCCGGTTGGGGCGGACCATGCCGGCCCACTGCACGTCGACGGGCAAGGTCATGCTGGCTCAGCTTCCGGAAGCCGAACTGCGCCAATTGTTTCCGCGCGAGACGCTGGAACGGATCACCACACATTCGATCGGCACCCGCACCGAGTTGGAGGCCGAGCTCGCCCGGATCCGCGAGCGCGGATACGCGGTCAACCGCGAAGAGAGCGAGGAGGGCGTCGCGTCGGTGGCCGTGCCGATACCCACCCGGGCGCCGGGCCTGCGGCTGGCGCTCAACGCCGCCGCGCCGCAGAACAGGATGGGCACGCAGCGTTATCACTCGGTGGCCGCCGCGCTCATCGGTGCGGCGAAAACCATTGGCGGCGAACTCGGTTGACGCGGCTCACCGGCGCGCGAACACGTCGTTGAGCGTCACGGTGCGCAGCCCGCGTTCCCGGATGATCTCTGTCAGCTGGCCGTAGACGCGGGTGACGGTCGGATGGTTGAGGTGGCCGATCACGATGTTCTGCGGGAGGAAGGACTGGTAGGCCAGCGCGACGATCTGGCCCTCGGAAAGCAGCGCGGAGTCGTGCAGGTCGCCCGACCACAGGGTGGGGTTCTGGTAGCCGAGGTCGGCGGCGACCCTGTCCACCACCGGGTTGTGCCGCCCGTATGGCGGCCGGAAGTACGGCGTGGCGTCCACCCCGTAGGTGCTGCGCAGGAACGCGTCGGTGCGGCGCAGTTCGTCGGCGACCTGAGCCGGCGACAGTCTCGTCAGGTCGGGATGCGTCCAGGTGTGGTTGGCCAGCTGAATCTGCCCCGATTCCACCAGGGGCCTGAGCAGGGCGAGGTTGTCCGTCCACGAGTGATAGCTGCCGGTGACGAAGTACGTGAGCCGGGTGCCGGTGTCCCTGGCGAATTGTGTGTAGAGGCGCACCACGTCGGTGTTGGCGCCGTCGTCGACCGTCCAGGCCAGCAGATCACCGTTGCCCGGCAGCCTTTTCACGACGGCCCCGCCGGGCAGCGCGACCCGCGATCCCGGGTTGATCGGGCCGGGCGCGGCGCCCAGCACGTCACCGCGCGCCATGGGTTGTCCCGCGGCGGCACACGCCAGCGCCCCCGCGGCCAGCGCGACCAGGAACCGCCGCCGGTCCAGTTCGCTCACGCGCGACAGGTTAGGTCGGCCGGCGGGAAGTTCCGTGACGTGGCGCGCGCCGGAGATGAAGCTGTGACTGAACGGAAACCGTCAGCCGAGCCGCGCCACCTCGTGGCGCCAGGCCGCCTCGACGTTGAGCCCGGGCCCAAGATCCGGCAGGTCGTCCCAGTCGGCGTCGTCGATCGCGTGCAGCGTGCCGCCGGCCCCGCGCACCCGCAGCGCCATGCGCGCCAGCTCGTTCAGGCTGATCGCCTGCAGCACGGCCCGCTGGACGCTGCCGGCGGCGCTGGTGATCCCGTGGCCGCGGCAGATCACCACCGGGGCGTCGCCCATCGCGGCCACCATGTGCTGCGCCAGCTCCGGGGTGCGGATCAGCACCGAGCGCGGGTAGACCGGCACGCCGCCGCGGGCGAGCCAGGCGCCGGGGATGTCGTAGGCCCCGTAGATCGGGCGGATCGTGATGCCGGCGAGGTCGGCGGCGACGACGGACGGCGGGTGCAGGTGCGCGACGGCGCGGTACCGCTCGTCGGAGAGCATGGTCTCGACGTGGATGGGCAGTTCGGCCGGTAGGCGGTACCCCTCGAGTTCCCCGTCGGCGCCGGGGCTGCCGTCGAACCCGATCAGGCGGATGTCGTCGGGCCGGGTGAACGCCAGCCCCGTGTCGGTGTCGCTGCGGCAGCGGACGAGCAGATGCTCCTCGCCGACGCGCAGGCTCAGGTGACCGAGGATGCCGTCGACCAAGCCGCGGGCCGCCGCCACCCGGCAACCCTGCGCCACCAGAAGCCGTTGCTGTTCAAGGGAAGTCATCGAGGCACACCCAATCCGAATCCGCCGTCGGGACGCACCGTCTCGCCGGTGATCCCGCGCGACCTCTCCGAGGCCAGGAACACGTAGCTCCACGCGTGGTCGCGCCCGTCGAGCGCAACCCCGAGGGGATTGCGCGCCGCCAGCTCGGCCGCCCGATCGGGGCGGTCGTCGAGCCGGACGCCGTCGAGGCCCAGGCTGGCCAGGCCGCGCAGGTCGGTGTTGAGCGTGCCGCCCGGGGCCACCCCGTTGACCCGAATGTTCGGCGCCAGTTCGTGAGCCAGCGACGCGACCAGGCCCCGGACCGCGAACTTCGACGACACGTACAGCACGCCGCCGCGTCCCGGATAGAACGACGACGCGGACTCGGTCAGCACGATCGACGACCCGGCCGTCAGCGCCGGGACCGCGGCCTTCACCGATTGCAGGTGGCTCAGCACGTTGGTGCGGAACATCTCGTCGAACGCCGCGGCCAGCCCGTCGGCGGCGAGATCGGTGATGCCCCGGTAGAAGTCGAACACGCCGACGCAGTTGACCAACGTGTCCAGCCCGCCGTAGGCGTCGACCGCGACGGCGACCGCCCGTTCGTTGGCCTCCCGGCCGGTCGCGTCCCCCTCGACCACCGGCAGCTCGGGCAACTCCTCGCGCAGGGCGTTGCACTTGTCCCGGTCACGTTCCAGCACGGCCACTTTCGCCCCCTCGCCGAGGAAGGCGTCGACGACGGCGCGGCCGATCCCCGAACCGGCGCCCACCACCAGCGCCCGCCTGCCGTCCAGCCACCCGGTCACCCTTCGGTCTCCTCGTCCGGCAGCAGCGGGCCGGAGTTGCCGACCATCGCCGCCAGCGTGCGGGGGTTCTGCCGGGTGAGGGCCTCGACCTCGAGGGGGTCCAGGGTGATCGACCGCCCGGTCCTCGGGGAACGGACCTCGAGCCGCGACCCGTTGCGGGTGTCTACCCGGCGCACCTCGACCTCGGCGAATTCATTGGCCAGCCGTATCACAGGAACACCGCCAGGTTCTGCATGCGCAGCACCGACTCGTCGGCAATGATGCTGCGGCGGGCCAACTTCCAGCGGCCGTCGCACCGGCGCAGCACGTCCTCGCGGCCGCAGGACACCAGGGCGGCCTCGTTGACGTCGCCGCGGCTGCGGAACAGCAGCTCTGCGGACTGGACGGTCAGGTGTGCCTCGTCGCCACCCGCGAACGTGCGCACGTTGGTGACGAAGTGACGCAGTCGCGACGGCGGGTCCTCGGTCCAGGCGTGTTCGGTGGCGAACCGCGCCACCCGCTGGCTCAGCGAGTGCTTGTCCTCGTCGAAGTGGGCCATCCCCGGTGACCCGTGCAGATCCGCCCCGCGCGCGGTGGTGACCCGGACCGGCATGACGTAGCGAACGTCGTCGGTCAGCGTGTCCAGCCACGCCTCGTAGTCCTGCGCGTCGAGCAGCCAGGCCTCGTCGACCAGGAACTGGTGGGCCTCCTGATGGCGAATGTCGTTAAAGGGCAAGGGTTTCGTCATGACAGGTAGTCCGCCCACAACCCGAGCAGCGCGCGCTGGTTGTACTCGTTGTACCCCACCTGCGCGCGCCCCGGCCCGTGGAACGACTCGGGGCCCAGCGCCTCGACCACCGGGCGGTCGTCGGACAGCAGGCCCATGCGGCTGTTCAGCAGCAGCCGCCGCGCCATCGAACCGCCTGCGGTGGTGGTCAGCGACACCCAGTTCTCCACGTCGTCCTGCTCGAACATGCCCGTCGAGCCGAAACACATCAGATACGCCTTGTACGAGTCTCGTTTGTACTGCGCGGGGGCGGCGGAGTCCACCCCGAACCACGAGCACACCTCGGTCTCGTTCTCGCTGATCGGCTGCCAGAGCCGGAGCGAGATGAACGGCAGCACCTGCTCGGAGTCGCCGCCGGGCAGCTTCGGCCAGTTGTGCACGAAGCTGAGGTTCGGGAAACACGTTGCGGCCGAGATCATGAAGCCGTCCTCGCCCACGACCTGCCGTTGCCGCGGCGTCCAGGCGTCCTTGATCCGGCCGATCATCTCGTCGGGGTAGCCCACGTAGCGCATGCGCTCCTCGAAGCCGCCCGGCGGCAGCTTGTAGGTGGTGCCGCCGCCGCGGCCCGCCCAGTAGGTGGCGCCGTCCTTGCGTTTCTGGGCCTTCGGCTCGCGGAACAGGCCGATGTCGACGATGGACGCGTGGGTGTGCGGGGTGTGGTACATGTCGCCGGCGAAGTTTTCGGCGCCGATCTTCCAGTTGGCCTTGATCCGCCAGCGCTGCGGCCCGCGCAGCTCCAGGCCGCCGGCGCTCTGCCTGGTGTAGAAGTCGAGGTAGAACCGGAAGTCGCCGAGGTAGTCCTCGAGCGGTTCGGCGTTCGGGTCCAGGCTGACGAACAGCAGGCCGTTGTAGCCGGCGAAACTGGGCGCCGGCAGCAGGGCGTGGCCGTCGCGGGCCAGCCCGTCGTCGCCGCCGTAGGCCTCCCGGTGAAACGGCAGCCCGGTGAGCCGGCCGTCGTTGCGGTAGGTCCAGCCGTGGTACGGGCAGCGGAAGTTGGACGCGTTGCCCAGCTCGGCGCGGCACAGCTGCATGCCGCGGTGCAGGCACATGTTGAACAGCGCCCGCACGACGCCGTTCGAGTCCCGGGTGATGACGAAGGAGTCGTCGAGCACGCGGCGCACCACGTAGTCGCCGTCGTGCGGGATCTCCGATTCGTGCGCCACGAACATCCACGCCCGCCGGAACAACCGCTCCTTCTCCAGCGCGAACAGTTCCGCGTCGTTGTAGATGTGGGCGGGAACCATCCCGCGGCGCACGTTGGCCAAGACGTCGCGATCCACGGGCCCCACTTATCTGCTGGACAGAAGGTTTCTCCGCTGAACAGAATCCCGCAGGCGCGTCGCCCCGTCAATCGCCGGGACTGCGCGCTCATCGGGGGTAGCGTCACGCCTCATGGACGGCGAGCGCCTCGCTTCCCAGGCGGACATCAGCGCGGAGATGGCCGCGATCGCCGCCGCCCCCGGAGAAGGTGACGCGTCCCGTCCGCGGCTCGACTACCCGCCGTACCGCAGCAGCGCCCTGCGCCATCCCAGGCATCCCCTGCTGCTGGTGGACCCGAGCGAGCTCGAACGCGGCGCGCCCTGTTTCGGTGGGCGGGGCGTCGACCCTGCCGACGCCGACCTGACCGCCGGCCACCCCGGCGAGCCGATCGGGGAACGCATCATCGTCACCGGGCGGGTGCTGGACCGGGCGGGCAGGCCGCTCGCGGGCCAGCTGGTCGAGGTCTGGCAGGCCAACGCCGCGGGCCGCTATCGCCACGAACGCGACCAGCATCCCGCGCCGCTCGACCCCAACTTCACGGGGGCGGGGCGCTGCCTGACGGGCCCGGACGGGTCGTACCGGTTCGTCACCGTCAAGCCGGGCCCCTACCCGTGGCGCAACCACCGCAACGCCTGGCGCCCTGCGCACATCCACTTCTCGGTGTTCGGCACGGCCTTCACGCAGCGCCTGGTCACCCAGATGTACTTCCCGGGCGACCCGCTGTTCGGCCTCGACCCGATCGTGCAGTCCGTCCTCGAGCCCGGCGCGCGCAACCGGCTGATCGCGCGCTACGACCACGACCTCACCGAGCCCGAATATGCCACCGGCTACCGGTGGGACATTGTGCTGCCCGGCGGTCCGCTGTGAGTGAAATCCTCTGCATCCCAGGGCAAACCGTCGGTCCCTTCTTCGCGCTGGGGCTCGCGTGCGACGGTGCGTTGACGCCGCCGGCCGATCCGCGGGCGGTCCGGTTGCACGGCACGGTCTACGACGGCGCCGGACATGGGATTCCCGACGCCCTGGTGGAACTGTGGCAGGGCGACGCGGTCACCGGATGGGGCAGGGCGGCGACCGACGCGTCCGGGCGCTACGCATTCACCACCGCGCCGCCCGGCGGCCCGTTCTTCGCCCTGACCGTCTTCGCGCGCGGCCTGCTGGACCGGCTGTTCACGCGCGCCTACCTGCCCGGCGGCGACCCGGACGCCGACCCGGTGCTGGCCGCCGTCGACCCCGCGCGGCGCTCCGTCCTGCTCTGTGTCGCCGAAAATGACCGCGCGGCATACCGTTTCGACATCCACCTGCAGGGTCCCCGCGAGACCGTGTTCCTGGCGTACACCGACGGCGCGCGATGACAAACCTGTTGTGGCCGGGCGACCACCGAGCGGGTCAGCTCATGACCGACCGGGCGTTGCTGCGGTCGATGGTGGCGGTGGAATCGGCGTGGCTGAACGCCCTGGCCGCCGCGGGCCTGGCGCCGCCCGACTGCGCCGGCGCCGACCTGTCGGGACTGCTGGCCGACGCCGACTCCGAGTCGGTGGCCGCCGGCGACGAGGGCGGCGGCAACCCCGTTCTCGGCCTGGTGGAACTGCTGCGGGGACGGGCCGGACCGGCCGTCGGCCCGTCGATCCACCGCGGCCTCACCAGTCAGGACGTGGTGGACACCGCCCTGATGCTGGGTGTGCGCGCCGTGGCCGAACAGTTGAGAAATATTATTTTCGAACAGCTTTCGGCGCTGATTAGGCACGCCGCCGCGCACCGGTCGACGCCGATGGTGGCCCGCACCCTCACCCAGCACGCCGCCCCCACCACCTTCGGCGCCAAGGCGGCCGGCTGGTTGGACGGGGTTGCCGACGCGGCCGAGCGGCTGGCCGCGCTGCCGACCCCGATCCAGATCGGCGGCGCGGCCGGAACGCTGGCCGGCGCCACCGAGCTGGCGACGCTCGGCGGCAATGGGGAGCGCGCCGATCAGCTGGTGCGCGCGGCCGCGACGGCTCTGGGACTGGACGCCCGGCCGCCGTGGCACACCACGCGGACGCCCGTCACCGCGGCCGCAAACGCCCTGGTCGGGTGCACCGACGCCTGGGGCCGCATCGCCTCGGACGTCGTCACCCTGGTCCGCCCCGAGATCGCCGAGCTGAGCGAACCGGCGGGCGACGACCACCGCGGCCGGTCGTCCTCGATGCCGCACAAACGAAACCCCGTGCTGTCCATCCTGATTCGGCGGGCCGCGATCGCGGCGCCGCCCCTCGCGGCGACGTTGCACACCGCCGCGGCGCTGGCCCACGACGAACGGCCCGACGGCGCCTGGCACGCCGAATGGGACACCCTGCGCACGCTGGCCCGGCGGACCGTCGTCGCGGGCTCGCAGTGCGCCGAACTGCTGGGGGGCCTGGTGGTCCACCCGGGCCGCATGGCCGAAAATCTCGCCACCACGGACGTCCTCGGCGAGCAGCGCGCGATCGCGGGACTGCTGGGCAAGCCGCCGTCGGCCACCTACCTCGGCGCCGTGGACCGGCTGGTGGAGGAGAGCGTCGACCGCGCGCGTGACGTCCTCGGGCGCCTGCGATCGGCGCGCGATGCGACGAACGACCCCGAGACTCGGGACTTCCGCCCCTAGTTCCGCCGGTGCCCGGGTGGTCGCATGTATGACCATGAGACAGCGACCCGAGCTTCCCGCGGTCCTCGATGTCCGGGTGACGACCCATGGGCAGCTGCCGGGTGCCGAGGACTACGCGCGCACCAAGATCGGTGAGCTCGGGCATCTCACCCACCAGCCCGTTCTCGACGCCCACGTGCGCCTGAGCCGGCACGGCGACCCGGCGGTGGCCCGACGCGTGATCGCGCAGGCGAACCTCGACGTCAACGGGCGGCTGGTCCGCGCGCAGGTCGAGGGTTACACGGCACGGGAAGCGATCGACCTGCTCGAGGCGCGGCTACGCCGCCGGCTGGAGCGCACCGCGCAACACTGGGAAGGCAGGCGCGGCGCCGCCCCCCACGTCGGGGAGCACGAATGGGCTCGGCAGTCCGAGCCCAACCACCGCCCGAACTACTTCCCCCGCCCGGAGGACGAACGGCGCATCATGCGGCACAAGTCCTACAGCCTGCCGACCTGCACGGTCGACCAGGCCGCGGCCGAGATGGAACTGCTCGACTACGACTTCCACCTCTTCACCGAGGAGGGCACGCGGCAGGACGGCGTGCTCTATCACGAGGGCCTCACGGAATTCCGCCTGGCACTGGTGGATCCGGAGTTCGTCGACAAGCTGGCGCCGTTCGAGATGCCGCTGACCATCAGTTCGCAGCCGGCTCCGCGGCTCACGGTCGACCAGGCGATCGAGCGGATCGAGCTGCTCGGCCTGCCGTTCCTGTTCTTCGTCGACACGGCCCGGGGTAGGGGCAGCGTGCTCTACCACCGTTACGACGGACACTACGGGCTGATCGCACCGGCGAGCTGAGCCCGAACCCAGAAGCCACCCGAATGCCGCGGCGGTCCCGGAAATCCCCCCTTCCGGGACCGCCGCTTTCAATTCGGCAGGTCTACTCGTACAAGGCCGAGAGACGGTCGGCGAACTTGTCGATGACCACCTTGCGCTTGAGCTTCATGCTCGGCGTCATGTCGCCCGACTCGACGGTGAACTCGCGGTCGGCGATCGCGAACTTCTTGATCTGCTCCCAGCGGTTCAGCTCGGTGTTGAGGGCATCGATGTAGCCGGCGATCAGCTCCTGGGTCCTGTCGTCACGCGCGACCTCGTCAAAGGGCTTGCCCGCCATGCCGTTCCGGGCGGCCCAGTCCATGATCGCCTCGGTGTCCAGGCTCACCAGCGCGACGCAATACGGCTTGCCCTCGCCGTAGACCACCAGCTCGCTGACGTACGGACACAGTCCCTTGAACTTCGCGTCGATCGCCGACGGGGCGACGTACTTGCCCTGCGATGTCTTGAACATGTCCTTCTTGCGGTCGGTGATCCGCAGGAACCCGTCGTCGTCGATCTGGCCGATGTCGCCGGTGTGAAACCAGCCGTCCGCGTCGAGCGCCTCGGCGGTGGCGTCCGGGAGTTCGTGATAGGCGGTCATCAGGCCGGGCCCGCGCAGCAGTATCTCGCCGTCGTCGGCGATCTTCACCTCGGTCGCCGGGAACGGCTGGCCGACGGTGCCGAAGCGATATGCGTTGGGGCGGTTGATGAACGAGGCGGCGGCCGTCTCGGTGAGACCGTAGCCCTCCAGCACGGCGATGCCCACCGCGTCGAACCACAGCGCCACGTCCCGGTCCAGGGCCGCCGCCGCGGATACGAAGAACCGCAGCCGGCCCCCGAACCGCCCGCGGATGGTCGAGAACACCAGGCGGTCGGCAACCTTGTACGCCAGCAGCGCCGCCGGCGACGGCTTCCGGCCGGCCTGCCGCGCCTCCGCCACGTTCCTGCCGACGCCGATCGCCCAGTCGAAGAGCGCCTTCTTGAGCCGCCCCTGGCCGGCGGCCATGTCCTCGATGCGGGCGTGCGCCTTCTCGAAGATGCGCGGGGCCGCGCCCATGAAGGTGGGCCGCAGGGCCGCCAGGTTGTCGATGATTCGCTCGACGCGGCCGTCGATGGCGGTGGTGAAGCCGATCTGCAGCGCCAGCGCCAGCATCACCTTGCCGAAGGCGTGGGACAGCGGCAGCCAGAGGAAGTTCAGGTCGTCGGGGCCCAGGACGTGGATGGCGTCGATGGCCGCGGCGGTGTAGGTCCAGGCGCCGTGGTTCAGCCGCACGCCCTTGGGCCGCCCGGTGGTGCCGGAGGTGTAGATGAGGCTCGCCAGCCGGTCCGGTCCGATGGCGGCGACCCGTTCGTCGACCGCGCCGGGGGAGTCGGCGAGCAGTTGCTTGCCCATCTGCTCGAGGTCGGCCAGCGCGATCACCCAGTCGCCGTCGCCGTTGCCGTCGATCAGCACGACCTTGGTGACCTCGGGCAGTTCGGCGCGGTCGTCCACCAGCTTGTCGAGCTGAGTGCGGTTCTCCGCGAACACGATCCGGCTTCCCGAGTTGGCGACGATGTAGGCGACGTCGGCGGCGTTGGTGGTCGGGTAGACCGTTGTGGTGGCCGCCCCCGCGCACATGATCGCGAAGTCGGCGAGCACCCACTCGTAGCGGGTGGCCGACGCGAGCGCGACGCGGTCCTCTCCGGCGATGCCCAGGGCGATCAGCCCGGCGGCCAGGTTGCGGACGCGGTCGCCGACCTGCTGCCAGGTCACGCTCTCCCAGCTGTGGTCCTGCGGGTACCGGAAGGCCTCGGCGTGCGGGGTGGCGGCGACGCGGTCGAGGACCATGTGGGCCACCGACGGCGCACGGTTGTCGATCTTGCTGACGTCGGGCCTCTCCGTTGAGGCCGGTGCTGCGTTCATGGTGGGAATCCGTTGCTGCCGAGCCGGACACCGGCGGTGGCCGGTGACCCCCCATGCTCACGCGGCCGGGACACGGTGGGATAGAGACGAAAGTCACGCCGCGGACGGCAAACGTCCCAGTTGTGGCCTCGGGTCGCGTACCGTACGTCGGGTGGTGCCTCACCCGGCGGGGCGAGATGATCGCCGTCACAACACCGTTCGCGTCGACGAGCTGGCGGCGCTGCCGGTGTTCGCCGACATCCCCGCAGAGGACCTGGCGCCCCTGGCCGCCGACTTAACGCCGCTGCGGGCGTCCGCCGGTGACGTCCTGATGCGCCAGGGCGAACGCGCGGAGACGTTCGTGATCATCGCCTCCGGCCGGGTCGACATCCTGCACACCGCCCCGGACGGTCAGGTGGCCGTCACGGAGTTGGCGCCCGGCACGATCGTCGGCGAGATCGCGCTGCTGCGGCGCGCGCCCAGGACGGCGACGGTGGTCGCCAAGGAGGCCGTCCGCGGATACACCGGAAACCACGCGGCTTTCGACGGCATGCTCGCCCTGCCGGTGGTGGCCGACCGGATGGTCCGCACCGCCCGGCAGCGGTTGGCCGCGTACGTCGAGCCCATTGAGATGTCCACCCGGGACGGCGCCCGGCTGCTGCTGCGCCCGGTCCTGCCCGGGGACGCCGAGCGGTTCAGCGGCAACGGGTCGTTCTCCCGCGAGACGCTGTACCGGCGCTACCAGGGGGGCGTCCCCTCCGAGGCGCGGCTGGTCTACCTGTTCCAGGTGGACTACGTCGACCATTTCGTCTGGGTGGTACTGGCCGCCCCCGACGGTTCCGACGGGCCGGTCGTGGCCGAAGCGCGGTTCATCCGCGACGCCGACGACCCCGCGTCGGCGGAGGTGGCGCTCACCGTCGCCGACGCCTACCAGGGCCGGGGGATCGGGACGCTGCTGCTCGGAGCGCTCGCGGTCGCGGCGCGCGTGGACGGCGTCAAGCGGTTCCACGGGCGGGTGCTGGCCGACAACCCGCCCGCCCGCGCGCTGGGCGACAAGGTGAGCGCCCGGTGGGAACACGAGGAGCCCGGCGTGGTGACGGCGACGGGGGCGATCCCCGAGTTCGACGAGCTGCCGCTCGACCCCGCGCAGCGCCGCCGGATCGAACGGGTGGCCCGGCAGGTGATCCACGCGTTCGACTGAAGTGCCCCTGAAGTGACCCCCGAAGTGACCCCTGAAGTGACAAATGCCCCGGACTTCGGTGGCTTTGCGCCCTAACCGCGCACTCGGGCGTCGACGCAGCATGGCGGCATGAAGTCGCTCATCGTCTGCGTGTCCTCGTCCCACGGCAGCACCCACCGCGTCGCCGACCGGATGGCGGGGGTGCTCGGCGCCGAGGTGGTCGAGCCGGAATCCGTGGACCCGGCATCGCTCGGCGAGTACGACCTCGTCGGCTTCGGCTCCGGCATCTACTACATGGCGTTCGACGCGCGGATACGCAAGCTGATCGGCCGCCTGCCCGCCGTGCACGGCGTCCGCGCGTTCACCTTCTTCACCAGCGGGGCGCGCCAGATCCCGTTCGTGGACTACACCAAGCCGATCCGAAACGACCTCTCCGCGAAGGGCTTCGACGTGCTGGGCACCTTCTCCTGCCGCGGCTTCGACACCGTGGGACCGTTCGGGTTCATCGGCGGGATCAACCGCGGGCGGCCCAACGACCACGATCTCGACCGGGCCGCGGCATTCGCCGAACGGCTGCGCAAGCGGATCGGGCCGCCGGCGACGGCGTCTTGAGGGGCGCCCGCCGTCACTCCTCGTGCTTGCTGGTCGCCCGGGCTGCGCTTCGCACGATGCTGCGGAAGGACTCGAGCCTGGTGGCGACCAAGTCATCGGCCAGATCCAGGGCTGCGTCCACCACCGTCTTGCGCCGGGACTCCTCGGGAAGCACCGGGCTGATCTGGTCGACGAACTTGCGGACGGCCTCGATGGCCTGCGTGTGGCCGGTCTCGACCGATTCGAGCACGTCGTCGGAAAGTTCGGCCCAGCGTGGCTGGGATTTTTCCGGTGTCTTCGCCATGTGAGATTCCTCCGGTTCGATCGCGTATGTCGATGGTCCGACGTTACGTCCGGCCATCGACCGGCACGAGTGGCCAAAGTCCTTGGTATGTCGGTCGATGACCTTCGCGGCGGACGACTGGGACATAAGTCCCTAACCGGGCGCGTTTGGGTGCTGTTACCTTCCCCCAATGGCAGTACCTGGTCCCCCCCGAGTCCCCGGGCTGGGCGATGCCGTCAAGCCGTTCGCGCACACCGGCGTGTACCTGGCGCAGTCGTGGCGGGACTACCTCGACCCCGAGCCGGGCGGCCTCCCGATCGCGCGGCCGACGCTCGCCCTGGCCGCGCAGGCCTTCCGCGACGAGATCGTCCTCCTGGGCCTGCGGGCGCGCCGCCCGCTCAGCCGCCCCGAGCTGTTCGAGCGCATCACCGGCGAGGTGGTCGCGGCGCTGGAGTTCTACGGCAAACGGGGCTGGCTCGACCATCCCAAGCGGTTCTTCGGAGCGCCGCCCCCGCTGACCGACGTCACGGTCCGAAAAGTGAAGGGCCGCAAGGCCACCCTGCACCGCATCTCCTACGACAGCGGATACCTGCCGCGGCCCGGTGAACCCGGCGCTGGGCGGTGGCTGGGATACACGGCCAACAACCGCGAATACGCCCTGCTGCTCCGCCACCCGGAGCCGCGGCCCTGGCTGGTCTGCGTGCACGGGACGGAGATGGGCCGGGCCGGGCTCGACCTCGCCCTGTTCCGCGCCTGGCGGCTGCACGAGGTCTTCGGCCTCAACGTCGTCCTGCCGGTGCTGCCGATGCACGGTCCCCGCGCCCGCGGCCTGCCCAAGGGTGCGGTGTTTCCCGGCGAGGACGTCCTCGACGACGTGCACGCCACCGCGCAGTCGGTATGGGACATCCGGCGGCTGCTGTCGTGGATACGGCGCGAAGAGCCGGAGTCGCAGATCGGGCTGAACGGACTGTCGCTGGGCGGCTACATCGCCGCGCTGGTCGCCAGCCTCGAGCGCGACCTCGTCTGCGCGATCCTGGGCGTCCCCGTCGCCGACCTGGTCGGGCTGCTGGGCCGGCACGCCGGCCTGCACCCCGACGACCCCCGCCACCAGACGATGAAACTGGCCGAACCGATCGGCAGGATGACCTCGCCGCTGTCGCTGTCGCCGCTGGTTCCGCCGGCCGGCCGCTTCATCTACGCCGGCGTCGCCGATCAGGTGGTGCACCCGCGCGAACAAGTGGTTCGCCTCTGGGAACACTGGGGCAAGCCCGAAATCGTCTGGTACCCGGGCGGTCACACCGGCTTCTTCCGCTCCCGGCCGGTGCAGCGGTTCGTCGAGGCCGCGCTCGAGCAGTCCGGGCTCCTGGAGGGCGCCTCGACGCGGCGCGACCGCCCGGCATAGCAGCGCCATGAGACCCCTGGACCCGCTGGACGCGGCGATGATGACCGCCGAGGTGGTGTCCAGCCCGATGCACGTCGGCGCCGTGCTGATCCTGTCGCCGCCGAAGGGCGCCGGCAAGCACTACGTCGACAAGCTGCACGCCGAGGCGCTCGCGGCCGACGACCCGGTCGATCCCCGCCTGCGTCGCTACGCCCACCGCGGGGTGGACACCGGTGGCATGTGGGTCTGGCGGGAGCTGGACACGCTCGACATGAGCCGGCATTGCCTGCGCCGCAACGCGTCCGCCGACGGCTTCTGGCGGCTGATCGGCGAACTCGACGCGCAGCGCCTCGACCGGTCGGGTCCGATGTGGACGTCGTATCTGATCGACGGCTTCGACGGGGACCGATTCGCCTTCTACATCAAGGTGCACCACACCGTCATCGACGGAGTGGCGGGCTTGAAGATGATCACCGACGCGCTCAGCGACGACCCGGGCCGCCGGTCCATGCCGCCCTTCTACGCCGACCGCCGCCACGAGTCCGGGCGCGAGGCGGCGTCGATTTCCCCGGCGACCGTCCCGACGACCGGCCTGGTGTCCGGCCTGGTCTCGCCGCTGCGCTCGCTGGTCGGCGCCGCCGCGTCGAGCGTCGGACTGGTCGGGCGCGTGGTCAGCGGCGAGTTCTCGACGGTGCTGGACTCGCTCGTCGGGCACACCACCGTGCTGCCGTTCGGCGCCCCTCACACCCGCTTCAACGGCCGGCTGGGCCCCGATCGCGTCGTCGCCGCCGGGAGCTGGGCCAGGGAGCGCATCTCCGCCGTCCAGTCGGCCGCCGGCGTGACCGGCAACGACGTCGTGACCGCGACGATCGCCGGTGCGTTGCGCCGCTGGCTGCGCGATCGCGGGGAGCTGCCCGGGCAGTCACTGGTGGCGGCCTGCCCGATCACGGTGCGCGCCCGGGGTGACGACGCGTCCGACGACGGGCACGGCAACCAGTTCGGGTTGTGGCTGTGCCCGTTGGGCACCCACGTGGACGACCCGGCCGCACGGCTGGACCTTATCCACCGGTCGATGTCGGAGGGAAAGAACTGGGTGGCCAAGCGCGGATCGGCGGCCTCGCTGCTGACGAACGCCGGCAGCATCGCCGCCACCGTGGTGCTGCCGTTGCTGCCCTTCACGCAGCGGATGCGCACCGGGTACAACCTGCCGATCTCGCACGTTCCCGGGCCGCCGGCCGAAATGTATTGGAACGGCGCGCATGTCGACGAGATGTACCCGGTGTCGACGGTCTACGACGGCCAGGCCCTGAACGTGACGACCTGCTCGTACGCCGGCCGCGTCGGGTTCGGCTACGCCGCGGGCGCCGACGCGGTGCCCGACATCGACGACCTGATACCGCTGACCGAACAGTCACTGTCCGAACTGGAGTCGGCGGTCGGCGTCTGATTCCGCCGCCGGGGCCGGATCACCGCCGCGCCGGCTGCGAGGCCCGCCCGACGTGGGCCATGATGCAGTCGAGCACGATGCGGGAGAGGTCCCCGTCGTCGGCGACACGGGACAGGCCACGCCGCCGCAGAAAGGTGTCGAGGCGCCGATCGGGCGACCAGTCGGCGTAGATGGTGTCGACGTATCGCGACCGCAGGAATTCCGAAGCCAGGTCGTCAACGTCGGAGTCGCTCAACAACAACGGTGGGTTAACACCCATCACCCGTCATGCTCCTTTGTTCAGCCGCAACCGCCGCACGCAAAGTTACGTCAGACTCCGCCATTATCACGTCACGCGCGGATTGCGGATAGGGTCCAAAGTCATCAAGCCCCGTCGGCGGGCTCGGCGTGGGACCATCGAGGACCAGCGAGGGGACCATCGACCCTGGCGGACCGGAGGGTGCGCCGCCGACACTGGCGCCATGGCCAACGTGACGAGACGGATCGCCGAGACCGCGGCGATCGCGGCGGTGCTCTACGCGACGCGGCGGTACTACCGGAACTGGGGCACCACGAAGGCGGAGTGCCGGATGCCGCTGCCCGGGGACGCACTGGTGGCCGATCCCGCCATCCAGACGACCGAGGCGGAGTACATCGACGCGCCGGTCTCGGCGGTCTGGCCCTGGTTGGTGCAGTTGGCCCAGGGACACCGCGAAGCCGACGGGATTCACCCGGAATGGCAGCACCTCGCGCTGGGTGACGCGGTGCGCCTGGCGTCGCCGGCGTGGCTGGGCCAGTCGGGCGAGGTGACCATGACCGTCGCCGAGATCGTGCCCGAGAAGTGCCTCGTGCTGCGCGCCACCCGGCCGGACCAGCACTGGGATGCGGTGTGGTCCTTCCATATTCAGCCACACTGGGAAGACCGCGTCCGGTTGCTGACCCGCGCCAGGGTCGCCCTGCGCCACCCGGGGGAGGTGTTCGCCATGGAGCTCGTCCGGCCGGGCATCTCGCTGGGCACGCGGACCCTCTTGCTCCGCGTCAAGCACCGGGCCGAGCGCGCGACCGCGACGCAGCCGGTACGCGAAATCGGGTAGCCCAAAGACTCTGTTTCTCAACGCAATTGGAGGTATGCAGGTGCGCGATGCGATCCCGCTCGGGCGGGTCGCCGGCTTTCCGGTGAGTGTGCACTGGAGCGTGCTGGTCATCCTGTGGCTGTTCACGTGGAGCCTGGCCAGCACACTGCCCAGCGTCGTACGGGGCTATTCGCCCGCGGCTTACTGGATCGCCGGTGCGTGTGGCGCGCTGGTCCTGCTGGCCTCGCTGCTGGCGCACGAGCTTGCGCACGCCGTCGTCGCCCGCCGCTCCGGCGTGGACGTCGGCAGCGTCACGCTGTGGTTGTTCGGGGGCGTGACGCGTTTGGGCGGCGAACCCGCGACGCCCAAAGCCGCCTTCCGGATCGCGATCGCGGGCCCGGCCACCAGCCTCGCGCTCGCGGCCGCGTTCGGCGCGCTCGTCGCGGGGCTGCAGACGGTGGGGGCCGCGCCGATCGTGGTCGGGGTCGCGTCCTGGCTGGCCGTCATCAACCTGCTGCTCGGCCTCTTCAACTTGCTGCCCGGCGCGCCCCTGGACGGTGGCCGGGTGTTGCGGGCCTACCTGTGGCGCCGCCACGGCGACAGCGCGCGCGCCAGTATCGGCGCCGCCCACGCGGGACGCGTGCTGGCCTTCGTCCTCATCGCGTTGGGCCTGGCCGAGTTCCTGGCGGGCGGGCTCGTCGGCGGCGTGTGGCTGGCGTTCATCGGCTGGTTCATTTTCGCCGCCAGTCGCGAGGAGGAAATCCGAGTCACCACCCGGCAGGTATTCGCGGGTGTCCGCGTCGCCGACGCGATGACGGCCGGGCCGCACACCGCGCCCTCGTGGATCAGCGTCGAGGAGTTCATCCACCAATACGTGCTCGGCGACCGGCATTCCGCCTACCCCGTGGCCGGCCCCGACGGGTCGATCGTCGGACTGGTCACCCTCACGCAGCTGCGCGACGTCGCGCCCGCCCGGCGGGAGTCCACCCGGGTGGGTGACATCGCGCTGCCGCTCAGCGCCGTGCCGACGGCCGGGCCGCAGGAGCCGCTGACCGCGCTGCTGGAACGGGTTTCGCCATACGGCCCGCGCAGCCGCGCCCTGATTTTCGACGGTGGCCGACTGGTCGGCATCGTCACGCCGACCGACCTCGCGCGGATGATCGACGTGTACCGGCTCGCCCATCCGTACCGCGACGGCGCTGCGGGTCGCCCGGCGGAGTCCGCGTACACGAAGGAGTCCCGATGACCAAACCGGTGATGGTGGGTATCGATGGCTCGCAGGCGGCCATCTCGGCGGCGCTCTGGGCCGTCGACGAGTCGATCAGCCGGGGCGTGCCGATGCGGCTGGTCTCGGTGATCAAGCCCACCCATCCGTCCAGCGACGACTATGCCCGCGATCTCGAGCACGCCGAAAGCTGTTTGCGGGCAGCGCAACTGGCGATCGAATCCAGCCGCAAGCCGGTCAGCGTCGAGACCGACATCCCGCGCGGCCCGGCGAGCGCGCTGCTCGTGGAGGCGTCCCGCGACGCGGAGATGTTCTGCGTCGGCTCCGTCGGCATCGGGCGCTACGCCCGCGCGATCCTGGGTTCGACGGCGGCGGAACTCGCGGAGAAGGCGCACTGTCCGGTCGCGGTGCTGCGCACCGAGCGGGACCAGCCTCCACCCGACATCAACTGGATCGTGGTGCGGATGTCCGACGAGCCGGACAACGACACCGTCATCCGGTACGCCTCGTGGGAGGCGAAGCTGCGCCGGGCGCCGATGCTGGTCCTCGGGACGGCCCCGGAGGACCTCGGCGAGCACGCCGACGGTGCGTTCGAACGGCGCGTCGACGAATGGCGGCGGCGGCATCCCGAGGTGCGCGTCTACCCGATCACCACCCGGGCCGGCATCGCGAGCTTCCTGGCGGACAACGACGAACGGGTTCAGCTCGCGGTGATCGGCGCCGCCGAGGCCGGCGAGCTGGCGCGGCTCGTCGGCCCGTCCGGGCACCCGCTGTTCCGCCATGCCGAGTGCTCGGTGCTGGTCGTCCGCTAACCACGTGACGTTGCTTTGGATCGCCGGGATCGAGTGTGCACTGCAGATGAAGAGGTGACGTTTGGCACTTCCGCGGCCCGGAACGGCGCGGAAATGATCGTCGGGTGCGGAAACGGACGTCCGAAATCTGGGCAGCCATTGGGCTGCTCGCCCAGCGCGAGGGGTCGGCCTTGTCGCCGCGACACGCGTGCCTGGCGTGCGTGGACGCGGTCGGCGTCGACGGCGCGAGCCTGATGCTCACCGGGAGCGACGCGTCGCTGGAGGCGGCGTACGTCTCGGACGCCCGCGCCAGCGAGGCCGAATACCTGCAGGCGACGCTGCGCGAGGGCCCGGGAACCGACGCGCTGGAGTCGGGCAGGCCGATCCTCGTCGGCGACCTGGCCGCACCGATGAGCGCGCAGCGCTGGCCGGCGTTCGCCCCGGAGGCCGCCCGGCTCGGTGTCAGCGGCATGCACAGCCTGCCGCTGGCCCTGGGCGCCATCCAGGTCGGGGTGCTCGACCTCTACAGCGAAGCCCCGGGGCATCTGAATCAGGAAGAGCTGATGGACGCCCTGATCTACGCCGACACCGCGCTGCTGCTGGTGCTCGACGCGAAGAGCGGCATCGCGACGTCCCCGGAGGGGGAGCACGCCAACGGCATCGGTCCCGTGCTGTGGCACGCGCAGGTCCACCAGGCGGCCGGGATGCTCTCGTCGCAGCTGGGCGTCTCGCCGCTCGACGCGCTGGTGCGGTTGCGCGCGTACGCGTACGCCCGCGACAGGCCGCTGATCGACGTGGCCCGGTCCGTCGTGGGGGGCCGGCTCCGGTTGAGCCCCGACCCCGGCAAACCCGTCCGCCCCTAGGGCTGGCGCGCGACGATCACCGGCACCCGGGCCATCTGCGCCACCGTCTCGCCCACCGAGCCCACCAGCATTCCGGCGAACCCGCCCCGGCCGCGGCTGCCCACCACCACCAGCTGAGCCTGCGCGGATTGTCCGACGAGTTCGCGCGCCGGCTGCGCCTGGGCGACCGTGCGGGTGATCTGCACGTCGGGGTAGCGCTCCTGCCACCCGGCCAGCCGCTCGGCCAACACCTCCTCGGCCATGGATTGCGTTGCTGCCCAATCGATGTCGGGTAGCTCCGACGAAAGGTCGGTCCAGGAATGCAGGGCAATCAGGCCGACCCGCCGGCGCGCCGCCTCGTCGAACGCGATGGCCGTCGCCTCCTCCGATGCCGGTGAGCCGTCGACGCCGACCAGGACGGGCGCCTGGCTGCGCCCCGGGGCGGCGTCCTGGTCGTGGATGATCGCGACCGGGCAATGCGCGTGACGCAACAGGCCCGACGTCACCGACCCGAGCAGCCGGCCGGGCCAGCGCCCGCTGCCCTGCGCGCCCATGACGATCATCTCGGCGTCCTTGGACAGGTCGATCAGCGTCGAAGCCGCTGAGGCCGTGCAGATTTCGGTGCTGACGGCGGCGGGGCCGCCGTGCTGCGCCGCCTCCTCGACGAGCTTGACCGCTTCGTCGACCAGCCGCCGGCCGTGGTCCTGCTGCCAGCGCAGCACCCCCGCGGGCACCGGTGATTTCAGCCACGTCGAGACCTCCGGCGACACCGCATGCACGACGGTCACCGGGACGTTTCGCAGCTCGGCTTCCAGCGCGGCCCACTGCACCGCCACCCGGGCGGCCGGTGAGTCGTCGATGCCGACGACGATGCCCAAAGCTGTCTTGCGCGAAGACATAACGTGTCCTTTGGCTCGTTGGCGCGAACCAAGCCGGCCCGGCCGCTCGGACACGACCGTATCTGCGGCGGCGGGCACGCGGTCAGAGCCATTTGTCACCAGTGCCACAGGCATGGGTCCCCTCGAACGGGGCTTTTTACAAGAAATCTTGGGTAAAGTCTTACCGGACCGTCCGCCGATGAACAGGAGCGTGAGCACCCCGATGTCCCAGGCCACGCCGACCGGCGAACCCGCGAGTCGCCGCCGGGAGGTGCTGCGGGTGCTGCGCGGTGCGGCCCATCCGATGAGCATCATCGCGATCGCCGACGTGCTCAACGTGCATCCCAACACCGTCCGCTTCCACCTCGACAGCCTGCTTGCCGAAGGCCAGGTGGAGCAGGTGGAGAAGAGCCGCAACGGCCCGGGGCGGCCGGCGTTGATGTTTGCCGCGGTGCGGCAGATGGACCGCGGCGGGACGCGGCACTACCGGTTGCTCGCCGAGATCCTCACCGCCGCGTTCGCCGCCGAGCGCAATCCGCGCGCCAAGGCGCTGGCCGCCGGAAAAGCCTGGGGCCGCCGGCTCGACGCCACCATGCCGCCCCCGCCCGGGGAGGCCCCGAGCGTCGACGAGACGATCGACCACCTTGTCGGCGCGCTCGACGAGCTCGGATTCGCCCCGGAGCGCCGGGAGGCCGACGGTCGCCAGCAGATCGGACTGCGGCACTGCCCGTTCCTCGAACTCGCCGAAAACCGGACGAGCGTCATCTGCCCGGTGCATCTGGGGCTCATGCAAGGGGCCATGGAGACATGGGACGCGCAGGTCACCGTCGACGCCCTGGAACCCTTCGCCGAGCCGGACCTGTGCCTGGCGCACCTGGCGCCTCGGGCGTCGGCCTCTTGAGCACCTGGCCGGCGGTCGCCGTCGCCATCGTCTTCGTGTGGCTCGGCATGGTGTTGGCCATCTCCTTCCTCGAGGCGCCGCTGAAGTTCCGCGCGCCCAATGTGACGCTGCAGATCGGCCTGGGCATCGGGCGGCTCGTGTTCCGCGCGCTCAACACCGTGGAGGCCTGCTTCGCCGTCGCGCTCGTGGCGATCGTCGCGGCCGTGCCCACGCCCGCACGGGTCACCGTCGCGTCGTCGATTGCCGTTGCCGCGCTGGCCATTCAGCTGATCGGGGTTCGCCCCGCCCTGACACGCCGCTCCGACCGCGTGCTCGCCGGGGACGAGGGCCCCCGCTCGCACGCCCACTACGTCTACATCGGACTGGAGGCCGTCAAGATCGTGGCATTGCTCGCGGCCGGAATACTGCTGTTGACTTGAGCGATGGAATCCATCTCGCTGACCGGCATGGCGTCGGAGAAGCTGGCCGAGGCGCGGCAGACCCACAGCGGGCGTGCGGCCCACACCATCCATGGCGGCCACACCCACCAGCTCCGGCAGACCGTGCTCGCCCTGCTCGCCGGCCACGACCTCTCCGAACACGACAGCCCGGGTGAGGCGACGCTGCAGGTGCTGCAGGGACGCGTGCGCCTGACGGCGGGCGACGACGCCTGGGACGGCACGACCGGCGACTTCGTCGCGATCCCGGCGCAGCGGCACGCCCTGCACGCGGTCGAGGACTCGGTGGTGATGCTGACCGTGCTGAAGACCATTCCCGGGGCGGCTCAGTAGGTGCTGTCGACGCCCTGGTCACGGGGTTTCGGCCTACGGGTCCCCGTGGTGAACGCGCCGATGGGCGGCGTCGCGGGGGGCCGGCTGGCCGCGGCCGTGACCGCCGCCGGCGGCCTCGGCATGGTGGGCATGGGCAGCACCGCCACGCGGCAGACTTTGACCGACGAGTTGCGGCACGTGCGCGGACGATTCGGCATCGGCCTGGTCGACTGGGTGATGCGCGGCGAGCCCGGCCTGCTCGAGGAGGCGCTGGCCGCCCGGCCCGCCCTGCTGTCGGTCAGCTTCGGCACCGACTGGTCGTGGGTCGCGCGGGCGCGCAAGGCCGGAATCCCCACGGCCACACAGGTTTACGACGCGGACGGAGCCCGACTGGCGGCCGACGCCGGGGTCGACATCCTCGTCGCCCGCGGCTGCGAGGGCGGCGGGCACGGCGAGGCCGGGTTGGGCACGCTGCCGCTGCTCGACACCGTGCTGGACGCCGTGGCGGTGCCGGTGCTCGCGGGCGGCGGCATCGCCTCGGCGCGCAGCCTGGCCGCCGTGCTGGCCGCCGGCGCGAGCGGGGCGTGGGTCGGCACCCGGCTGGCGGCCTGCCCCGAGGCGCTGACCGGCGAGGGCGCCCGCCGCGCGCTGATCGCGGCCCGGTCCACCGACACCGCCGTCACCCGGGCCTTCGACGTCGCCAGCGGGCTCGCGTGGCCGGCGCGGTTCCCGTCGCGCGTGCTGGCCAACGACTTCGTCGCGCGCTGGGGCGGCAGGGAGGATTCGCTCGACGTGGCGGCGCGGGACGAGCTCGCCGCGGCGGTCGCGGCCGACGATCCGCGGATCGCGCCGGTCGACGCGGGCCAGGGTGTCGGCATGGTCGGCGACGACGCGCCGGTGGGCGAGGTCGTCGACCGCATGTGCCGCGGGGCGGCCGAACTGCTCGGCCGCTGGGGCTCTTAACGCCGCTTGGGTGTCAGCCTCACGAAACGTCAACCGCTGCGACCTTCCTCGGGGCGGATTCATACGGTCAGTGCAACATCCGTTGTTTTGAGGAGTTGCCATGCCGAGTGGTTATCCGTTTTCGAGGGCGGTGCGGCGAGAGTTTTTGGATCTGGTGTGCCAAGGCATGCCGGTGATT
>NZ_CACRUY010000040.1 GCF_902652685.1 Mycobacterium sp. Marseille-P9652 | reverse complement strand
ATGGGGGTCATCGCGCTGCGCGGGGTGATCGACCACCCGCAGTTGGAATTGGTCGACCTCGTGGTGCACAGCGACGCGAAAGCGGCGCGCGACGCCGGGGAGTTGTGCGGGGCCGAACCGGTGGGGGTGGTCGCGACACAGGACCCCGCGGCGCTGCTCGCCGGTGACGCCGACGCGGTGGTCTACGCCGCCGGCGCGAACCTGCGACCGCTCGAGGCGGTGGCGGACATGGTGGCGATCCTGCGGGCGGGCAAGAACGTGGTGTCGTGTTCGGTGGTGCCGTTGGTGTTCCCCGACGCGGTCGACGGTGCACTGACCGATCCGTTGCGCCAGGCGGCGCTCGATGGGGGAGTATCATTCTTCACCACGGGCATCGACTCCGGGTTCGCGAACGACATTCTGCCGCTGACGCTTACGGGTGTGTCGCGGTCGATCGAGTCGGTGCGGGTGACGGAGATGTTCAACTACGCCACCTACCCGGACAAGTCGGCGGTGTACGAGATCCTCGGGTTCGGCCAGCCGCCGGAGTGCCGGGCCTTCGCCGCGCAGCCGGGCATGTTCGCGTTCGGCTGGGGTCCCGTGCTGCACCAACTGGCCGCCGGGCTGGGCGTCACGATCGACCACATCGACGAGAGCGTCGAGCGGGTGCCCGCCGGCGAGGCGTTCGACACCCCGACCGGGCACATCGCGGCCGGAACGATCGCGGCGATGCGCTCGACGCTGACCGGTTACGTCGGCGGCAAGGCCACGTTCGTCCTCGACCACGTGACCCGCATGCGTGACGACATCGCCCCCGACTGGCCACAACCCCACATCGCTATCCCGCCGAAGGATCTCGGCTACGGGGCGGCGTCGGGCCGCGGGCTCTATCGCGTCGAGATCGACGGATCGCCGAGCATGCGTTGCGAATTCGAGATGGCCGAGGACTACGACCACGACCTCGGGGCGCGGATGGCGGGCGCCTCGCGGATGGTCAACGCCATTCCCGCGGTGTGTGCGGCGCCGCCGGGCCTGCTGTCGGCCCTGGACCTTCCGCTCGTCACCGGACGGGGCCTCGTCCGCCCGGTGCCCGGACCCCCGCCGGACAGCCGGCTGTTCTAGCCCTTCGGGTACATGGCGGCCGCAAGCTCGCGGATCTCGGCGCGGTCGGCGGCGAGAACGAAACCCGCCTCGATGGCCTCGTCGAGCGCCGCGGTGAAACGCGGTAGGTAATCGTCAATACCGTTCGGGTAGAGGCGGTTCAGCGTTGCCGTGTCGAAGGGTTCGCCGGAGCCGAAGATCGCGGACATGTGGCTCTCGGTCCCGCCGAATCCGGTCGTCCGGGCGATCGGGACGTCCACCCAAGGGGTACGGACCCCGCCCCGCGCGAGGCCGTTGGCGTCGAGAACCGGCTGCGGCTGTTCGGTGTCGCGCACCTCGATGGGTCTGGCCGTCGGCGGCGGCGCGGCAGTGCCCACCCACGCGTTGAGCGCGCCGAGCGCGGCCTGGACGACGTAGTGGTGTTGCGGCGCGAAGTTGATGTAGTGCGAAAGCCGTTGTCCCATCAAGGTGTCGGTGGGCGCGTAGGCGGCGGCGAGGTCGTCGATCGGTGCCGAACCACTGTCGATGGGCGCCACCATGATCGTGTAGTTGTCGGCGTGTGCGGCGCCGGGAATCTCCCAGACGCGCAACCGTTCGTGGTCGGGCTGCCTGGCGAAGTAGTAGCCCTCCCGGGCGGCGCTGAACAGGTCGGTCTCCGTGATGACCGTCAGCACCGGGACGCGCAGGTCCCGGCGGAAGGCGACCGCCTGCCGCGCGCGGTGTTCGTCGAAGATGGAGCTGCCGTCGAGGGGCGCGCCCGCCGCGAACCGCGAGTGGACGAGGAAGCCGTCGAACGCCCCCGCGAGCGGGTCGACCGCGTTGATGTAGGTGGTGAGGAACATGGCCGACTGGGACTCGCCCAGCGCGATGACGTGCCGGGGCCGCAGGCCGCGCATAATTCCGCTGGCGCCGGCACTTCCGAGCAGGGCCCCGGCCTGCGAGAAGATGTCGTAGGCGAAGGCGTCGCCGGGGTGGTGCAGGCCGCCGTAGCGCGCCGGGTCGTGGCTCTTGAGGGACATGTCCGCACCGAGCATGCTGGTGCCGCCCTCCACGCCGACCCGCTGCGCCGAGATCGCGACGTACGCGTAGCCCGAGCGGACGACCTCACGATGCGCCATCATCCACACCGCCGGGGCGTCGATGCCGCTGCTGACGTTGAGCCATTCCACCAGCACCGTCCCGTTGAACCGCGCGGGGTCGGCCGGGGTCAGCGCCGCGATCCGGGTGGTGTAATCGGCTGTGGCGGAGGGGTTTACCGGCCAGTGGCCGTCTGGGCCCAACTCGCCGGCCGCGGCGTACGAGGTGGCGGTCCCGGACACGAAGAATTCCTCGGCGACGTAGCCGACGTCACCAATGTCGTAGGCGCCCAACAGCAGGAACGGTTTGCCGGGCGCGGGGGTGACGATCGGCGTCATTGCAATAGCGAACCGGGCAACCCGAACCTGGCGAACAGCGCGCCGTCGAGGAAGGCGACCACGTGCGAAATCCGGCCGTCGACCATGTCGAGCACGTGCAGTTGGAACGGCACGTGCACCTCCCCGGCGCGCATGTACATGGCGGCCGCCGGCTGGCCGTTGGCGGTCAGGGGGATCATGCGCATGTCGCCGGGATGCTCGGCGGGGCACTGCTGGTGGATCAGCGTGATGATGTCGCGTGCGCCCCGGTACCAGCCGGTGTAGGGCGGCATCTCCCAGATGGCCTCGGCGGTGAACAGCTCGACCAGCCGATCGATGTCGTAGGACTCGAACGCGGCGATGTACCGGTCCAGCAGGTCCTTCGCCTCGGCGGAGTCGGGTGCCGGCAACCGATCCTCCGTGCTGGGCCGGACGGCTTCCAGCTGGGCGCGGGCCCGCTGCAGCAGGCTGTTGACCGCGACGGTGCTGGTGCCGACCGCCTCGGCCACCTCGGCGGCCTTCCACTGCAGCACGTCGCGCAGCAGCAGCACCGCCCGCTGGCGAGGTGAAAGGTGTTGCAACGCGGCCACGAACGCCAGCCGCACCGACTCGCGCGACCCGACCACGACCGACGGGTCGGCCGGGTCGTCGGCCAGGTCGGGCAGCGGCTCGAGCCAGGGCACCTCGGCGCGTTCGACCAGGTCCGCGGTGGGGTCCGCGTTCGGGGCGCCGAGCCCGGTGGGCAGCGGCCGGCGCTGACGGCCCTCCAGCGCGGTGAGGCAGGTGTTCGTGGCGATGCGGTGCAGCCAGGTCCGCATCGACGACTTGCCCTCGAAACGGTCGTAGGCCTTCCACGCCCGCAGCAGCGTCTCCTGCACCAGGTCCTCGGCGTCGTGCACCGATCCGGTCATGCGGTAGCAGTGCGCGAGCAGTTCGCGGCGGTAGGGCTCGGCGTCGGCCGAGAAATCACCCCGGGCGGCGCCGGAGCCTTTGATGTTTTCCGCAAGGAGCTCCACGAGGCATGAGCCTACGCATTGAGGCCGACAGCCAAAAAGGGAAGACCGCCCCGCCAGCCACTACGCTGGCCCGTGATGACTACCACCACCCGCACGGAACGGGACTTCGACGGCGTCGGCGGCGTGCGCATCGTGTACGACGTGTGGACGCCGGACAGCGCACCGCGCGCGGTGGTCGTGTTGTCCCACGGCCTGGGCGAGTATGCCCGCCGCTACGACCACGTGGCGCAGTGCTTCGGCGACGCAGGTCTGGTCACCTACGCGCTGGACCACCGCGGTCACGGCCGCTCGGGCGGCAAGCGGGTGCTGGTGCGGGACATCACCGAGTACACGGCGGATTTCGACACGCTGGTGGGCATCGCGACCCGGGAGCATCCGGGCCTGAAGTGCATCGTGCTCGGGCACAGCATGGGCGGCGGGATCGTCTTCGCGTATGGGGTCGAACGGCCCGACAACTACGACCTGATGGTGCTCTCGGGCCCGGCCGTGGCGGCCCAGGACCAGATCTCGCCGCCGAAGCGGCTGGCCGCCAGGGTGCTGGGTGCGGTCGTGCCGGGCCTGCCCGTCGAGGAACTCGACGTCGACGCGATTTCGCGCGACCCGGCCGTCGTCGCCGCCTACAAGGCCGACCCGCTGGTGTACCACGGGAAGGTGCCCGCCGGCATCGGCCGCGCGCTGCTGCAGGTCGGCGAGACCATGCCGCGGCGCGCCCCGGCGCTGACCGCGCCGCTGCTCGTGGTGCACGGCTCCGACGACCGCCTGATCCCCGTCGCCGGCAGCCGCCGCCTGGTCGAGTGCGTGGGGTCCACCGACGTCCAGCTCAAGGTCTATCCCGGCCTGTATCACGAGGTCTTCAACGAGCCCGAGCGCGCGCAGGTGCTGGGCGACGTGGTCGCCTGGATCTCAAAACGGCTGTGAGCCGCCGCGAGCGGAGTGTCGCCGGGCTGCCGTAATTTGGCGCGTATGACGGACGACAAGATGCTGGCCCGCATCGCCGCCCTATTGCGTCAGGCCGAAGGCACCGACAACGCGCACGAGGCCGACGCCTTCATGAGCGCCGCGCAGCGGTTGGCGACGGCCGCGTCCATCGACCTGGCGGTGGCGCGGTCCCACGGTGACAAGCGCTCGGCCGCGCAGGCCCCGACCCAGCGCACCATCACCATCGGCACGGCCGGCAGCAAGGGCCTGCGGACCTACGTGCAGCTGTTCGTGGTGATCGCCGCGGCCAATGACGTGCGCTGCGACGTGGCGTCTAACTCGGCCTTCCTCTACGCGTACGGATTTCCCGAGGACATCGACGCCACCCACGCCCTGTACGCCAGCCTGGTCGTCCAGATGGTGCGCGCGTCGGACGCTTACCTCGCCACGGGCGCGCACCGGCCGACGCCGACCATCACCGCCCGGCTCAACTTCCAGCTGGCCTTCGGGGCGCGCGTGGGCCAGCGCCTGGCCGAGGCGCGCGACGAGGCCCGCAGCGAGGCCACCAGGGATCGCCGACGCCCGCCCGGAACCGCGATCGCGTTGCGCAACAAGGAGCTCGAGCTCCACGACTTCTACCGCGGCGCGTCGAAGGCGCGGGGCACCTGGTATGCCAGCCGGGCGTCGGCCGGCTACTCGTCGGCCGCCCGGCGCGCGGGCGATCGGGCGGGCCGGCGGGCGCGCCTCGGGAACAGCCCGGAGCTGCCCGGCGCCCGCGGCGCGCTGGGCCGGTGAGCCCGGGCACCAGGGACTCGCAGAGGGCCAAGGTCTACGCCGCCGAGGAGTTCGTCCGGACATTGTTCGACCGCGCGGCCGAGCACGGTTCGCCCGTGCTGGAGTTCTTCGGCACGCAGTTGACGCTTCCGCCGGAGGGCCGGTTCGGGTCGATCGCCGCCGTCCAGCGCTACGTCGACGACGTGCTCGCCCTGCCCGCGGTGCGGCACCGGTGGCCGACGGTGCCGCCGCTGAAGATCCGGCCTCGGCGGGCGGCGACCGCGGCGCACTACGAATACCGCGACGGCACGGGCGTGATCGCGGTGCCCGACCGGGACACCGCCGACTGGGCGCTGCGTGAGCTCGTGGTGCTGCACGAGGTGGCGCATCACCTGTGCCGGGCCGAGCCGGCGCACGGGCCGGAGTTCGTCGCCACGCTGTGCGCGTTGACCGAACTGGTCATGGGGCCCGAGCTGGGGCACGTGCTGCGCGTCGTCTACGCGAAAGAGGGTGTGCGGTGAGCGAGTTGGATCCCGACGCCCGGGCGCGTGAGGTCGAGGCCCGCATGACCGACGACGAGCGCTTCTCGCTGCTCGTCGGGGTGATGGGCGCCGGTGAGATGTGGCCGGTGCGCGACGAACGCATCCCGCCGGGCACCCCAATGAGCGCGGGCTACGTGCCGGGGGTGCCGCGTCTCGGCGTGCCCGCGTTGCTGATGAGCGACGCCGGGCTGGGCGTCACCAATCCCGGCTTCCGGCCGGGCGACACTGCCACCGCGCTGCCGGCCGGGCTGGCGCTGGCCGCAAGCTTCAACCCGTCGCTCGCCCGGGCCGCGGGGGAGGTGATCGGCCGCGAGGCCCGCAGCCGCGGGTTCAACGTCCAGCTCGCCGGTGCGATGAACCTCGCGCGGGACCCGCGCAACGGCCGCAACTTCGAATACCTCTCGGAGGACCCGCTTCTGACGGCCACGATGGCCGCGGAGTCGGTCAACGGCATCCAGGCGCAGGGCGTCGTCTCGACGGTCAAGCACTTCTCGCTGAACTGCAACGAAACCAACCGGCACTTCCTGGACGCGGTCATCGACCCCGACGCCCACCGCGAATCCGACCTGCTGGCCTTCGAGATCGCCATCGAGCGGTCGCAGCCGGGTGCGGTGATGACCGCCTACAACAAGGTCAACGGCGAGTACGCCGCCGCGAACCGCGCCCTGCTGACCGGAATCCTCAAGGGCGCCTGGGGATATCGTGGCTGGGTCATGTCGGACTGGGGCGCGACGCCCAGCTGGGAGTGCGCCACGGCGGGGCTCGACCAGGAATGCGGGGCGCAGATCGACGCCCTGCTGTGGCAGGCGGAGGCATTCGGCGAGCCGCTGCGCTCCGCCTACGCCGACGGCAGGCTGACGGGGGAGCGGCTGTCCGACATGGTCCGCCGCATCCTGCGGTCGGTCTTCGCCGTGGGAGCGGACAACACCTCCGGCGCGACACAAATCGACGAGGCTGCCCATCACGAGGTCGCGCTGCGGATCGCGCGCGAGGGGATCGTGCTGCTCGCCAATGACGGGATCCTGCCGTTGGCGCCGGAATCGGCGGGCCGGATAGCCGTCATCGGCGGCTACGCGCAGGCGGGCGTCCCGGCCGGTTACGGCTCGAGCACCGTCGTTCCGCCGGGCGGCTTCGCGGCTGTGATCCCGATCGGCGGCACCGGCCTGGAGGCTGGGATGCGCAACCTCTACCTGGTGCCGTCGAGCCCGGTGGACGAGCTGAGAAGGCTTCTGCCCCATGCACAGATCGACTTCGATCCCGGCATCGCCCCGGCCGAGGCGGCGCTGGCCGCGCAGCGGGCCGATGTCGCGGTCGTGTTCGCGGTCCGCGCCGAGGGCGAGGGATTCGATCTCGCGGACCTGTCGCTGCCGTGGGGGCAGGACGCGCTGATCGCCGCGGTGTGCGGCGCCAACCCGAACACGGTGGTGGTGCTGGAGACCGGCAACCCGGTCGCGATGCCGTGGGCGGATTCCGTGAGGGCGATCGTCCAGGCGTGGTACCCCGGTCAGGCCGGCGGCCGGGCCATCGCGGAAACCCTTGTGGGAGAGGTTAACCCATCGGGCCGCCTGCCGGTGACATTCCCCGTGAGCCTCGAGCAGACGCCGCGCCCGGAGCTGCCCGGCCGGGACGCGGCGTGGGGAACGCCCAGCACCATCGACTATGCCGAGGGCGCCGACGTCGGCTATCGCTGGTTCGCCAGGACCGGCCGGGACCCGCTGTTCGCGTTCGGTCACGGCCTGTCCTACACGACATTCGACTACCGCGACCTCGTGGTCACCGGCGGCGACACGGTGACCGCCAGCTTCGACGTCGTCAACACCGGCAACCGGGCCGGCGCCGACGTGCCCCAGCTGTACCTGACCGCCGCTCCGGATGGGCAGCGCCTGCGGCTGCTGGGATTCCGGCGTGTCGAACTCGGGGCCGGTGAGGGCCGGCGGGTGACGATCGAGGCCGACTCGCGACTGCTCGCCCGCTACGACGGCGGGGCGGGATGCTGGCGCATCGAGCCCGGCGAACACCGAGTAGCGGTGGGGATTTCGGCCGCCACGTGGCGGCTGGCCGCGCCGGTGGCGCTGACCGGCCGCACGTTCGGGCGCTGAACGAGCCCGACGCGCGGCCGGCCGGTGTGCCTACTGGACGGGGGTCAGCTCGTCGCCGCACGTGCAGCGGTAGGCCTCACCGGCGCCGCTGCAGTGGCAGGGAACCTCGATCCGCACCCGACAGCCGCAGCCCTCGTGGCCACAGCTCAGCACGGTTCCGGCTTCGTAACTCGCCATGTCAATCACCCTTATCTGTGTCGGAGACTTGCAGGTGGCCGGCGACCACCCCGTCACTATATACCCTAAGGGGGTATGGGTAAACAGCCCGGATGGGGCACGGCTTCCCCCGTGCGGCTAGCGTGGCGAGGGTGAGCAACGAACCGACCCCGCACGACGTAGACGCCTTCCTGGACGCAACGCTGATCGGCGACGATCCCGACCTGTCGGCGGCCTTACAGGCCAGCGACGCCGCTGGCCTGCCGCCGATCGCGGTGTCGGCGCAGCAGGGCAAGTTCCTCAGCCTGCTGGCCGGGGCCACGCAGGCTCGGCGGATCCTCGAGATCGGCACGCTGGGCGGGTTCAGCACCATCTGGCTGGCCCGGGGCGCCGGCCCGCAGGGCCGGGTGGTGACGCTGGAATACGAGCCCCGGCACGCCGAGGTCGCGCGGGCCAACCTGCAACGTGCCGGCCTCGCCGACCGCGTCGACGTGCTCGTCGGTGCCGCGCTGGAGACGTTGCCCAGCGTGACCGGCGGCCCGTTCGACCTGGTGTTCATCGACGCCGACAAGGAAAACTATCCGGCCTACCTCGACTGGGCGGTCCGGCTGGCGCGTCCCGGGGCACTCATCGTGGCGGACAACGTGGTTCGCGAGGGCAGGGTGCTGGCGCCGCAGGCCGGCGACGCGCAGGCGCGGGCGGTGCGCGAGACGCTGCAGGCGATGGGCGAGCACCCCCGGCTCGACACCGCGGTGATCCAGACGGTCGGCGCCAAGCGCTGGGACGGCTTCGCGTTGGCGCTGGTGCGTTAGCGCGGGCTCAACCGTTCGACCACCTCGGCGGCCGACTCGACGTCCTCGATGCGCAGCGCCGTCTCCCCGGCGTACAGCGCCGCCCGGTCCACCCATGAGTCGGGCATCTCGGCCACCGGCGCCAACGGCGTGAAGAGCGGTCGACGTGCCGATTGCAGCCGCAGCAGCGGGCCGGCGTCGAAGTAGCCCAAAGCCGACATCGGGCCGCTCACCGCGTTGAGCGAGGCCGGCAGCGCCTTGGCCCTGCCATCGGGGCGGCACCACCGCCGGGTCGCGTCGTTGGGGACGACACGGTGCCGCAGCGGCCAGCTGAACCCGAACAGGTTGGTCTCGATCGTCTTGTCCGCGTTGAGGATTCGCCGCTGATATGCGCGGTTGGCGTTCGCCTCGTGCGTCATCAGGAACCGGGTCCCCGCGATCACGCCGGCCGCGCCGGCCGCCAGGGCCGCCCGCGTGTCGGCCCGCTCGGCGATGCCGCCGGCGACGAACACCGGCCGCGGCCCGGCCACGGCCAGCGCCTGCGGCAGAAAGTCGAGTGCGGGCATGGTGCCGACCAGGTGGCCGCCGGCCTCGCGGCCCTGGGCGATGAGACCGTCGGCGCCGCCGGCGACGGCGGCCAGGGCCTGGTCCGGGGTGCCGACCATCACGAAGACGAGGGAGCCGGCGTCGCGGAGATGCCCGATGAGACCGCGCTTTTCGCCGAACGCCAGCACGACGACGTCCACCCGCGAACTGACGCAGACCTCGACGTGCCGGCGGTGCAGGAACGGCAGCAACAGGTTCACCGCGACCGCGCGGCCGGGGGCCTCGGCGCGCACCCGGGCGATCCCGTCCCGCAGCCGGCGGGGCGTCTCCAGGCCGATGGTGCCCAGGCCGCCGGCCTTGGCCACGGCGGCCGCCAGCTCGGCGCGCGCCAGCCCGCCGCCCATTCCGGCCTGGCCGACGGGAACGTCGAGCCGCAACCGGTCGGCGATATCCATGGAGGACTAGCCGCAGACCGCGCCGATCGCCGCCGAGCTGACGAGTTTGACGTACTTGGCCAGCACACCGGTCTTGTAACGGGGCTGGGGCGGCACAAAACCTTCACGGCGGGAGTCGAACTCGGCCGGGTCGGTCAGCACGTCGAGCGTGTGGTTGGCGACGTCGAGGCGGATGCGGTCGCCGTCGCGCAAGAACGCGATCGGGCCGCCGTCGACCGCCTCCGGCGCGATGTGGCCCACGCACAGGCCGGTGGTGCCGCCGGAGAAGCGGCCGTCGGTGAGCAGCAGCACGTCCTTGCCCAGGCCAGCGCCCTTGATCGCGCCGGTGATGGCGAGCATCTCGCGCATCCCCGGTCCGCCCTTGGGGCCCTCGTAGCGGATCACCACGGCGTCGCCCTTGGTGATGGTGCCGTCCTCGAGCGCGTCCAACGCGGCCCGTTCGCCGTCGAAAACCCTTGCGGTGCCCTCGAACACGTCGGAGTCGAAGCCGGCCGACTTGACCACCGCACCCTCGGGCGCCAGCGACCCGCGCAGGATCGTGATGCCGCCGGTCGGGTGGATGGGATTGTCCAGCGCGCGGAGCACCTTGCCGTCCGGGTCCGGTGGCGTGATGGCGGCAAGGTTCTCGGCCATGGTCTGCCCGGTCACCGTCAGGCAGTCACCATGCAGCAGGCCCGCATCCAGCAGCGCCTTCATGATCACCGGAACCCCACCGATGTGGTCGACGTCGAACATCACATGGCGACCGAAAGGTTTGACGTCGGCCAGGTGCGGCACCTTGGCACCGATCCGGCTGAAGTCGTCGAGCGAGAGCGGGACGTCGGCCTCGTGGGCGATCGCCAGCAGGTGCAGCACCGCGTGCGTCGAGCCGCCGAACGCCATCACCACCGCGATGGCGTTCTCGAACGCCTCCTTGGTGAGGATGTCGCGGGCGGTGATGCCGCGGCGCAGCAATTCGACAACGGCCTGGCCGCTGCGGCGGGCGAACCCGTCGCGGCGGCGGTCGGTGGCCGGCGGCGCCGCGCTGCCCGGCAGCGACATGCCGAGCGCTTCGGCCGCACTGGCCATGGTGTTGGCGGTGTACATGCCGCCGCAGGCCCCCTCGCCCGGGCAGATGGCCCGCTCGATGGCGTCGACGTCCTCGCGGGGCATCAGCCCGCGCGCGCAGGCGCCGACGGCCTCGAACGCGTCGATGATCGTGACCTCGCGCTCGGTGCCGTCGGAGAGCTTGGCGACGCCCGGCAGGATCGAGCCGGCGTAGAGGAAGACCGCGGCCAGGTCGAGGCGCGCGGCGGCCATCAGCATGCCGGGCAGCGACTTGTCGCAGCCGGCCAGCAGCACCGAGCCGTCGAGGCGCTCGGCCTGCATCACGGTCTCCACGCTGTCCGCGATGACCTCGCGGGACACCAGCGAGAAGTGCATGCCCTCGTGGCCCATCGAGATCCCGTCGGACACCGAGATGGTGCCGAACTCGAGGGGGTAACCGCCCGCCGCGAAGACCCCCTCCTTGACCGCCTTGGCGAGGCGGTCGAGGGACAGGTTGCAGGGCGTGATCTCGTTCCACGACGAGGCGACCCCGATCTGCGGCTTGGCGAAGTCCTCGTCGCCCATGCCTACCGCGCGCAGCATGCCGCGGGCGGCGGCCTTCTCCAGGCCGTCGGTGACGTCTCGGCTGCGCGGTTTGATGTCGGCGGTCTCGGTGGCCATCGCTCAAGTATGCGGGATGAGCTGCACCGCAGACGAAGGGCCCATACCCCGACGGGGTATGGGATAGACTCGTCGGGTGACGAGCGCGCACGGGTATTCGGAGCAGAAGAACAACTACGCCAAGCGGTTGCGGCGCATCGAGGGGCAGGTGCGGGGCATCGCCCGGATGATCGACGAGGACAAGTACTGCATCGACGTGCTCACCCAGATCAGCGCCGTCAACAGCGCCCTGCGTTCGGTGGCGCTGAACCTGCTCGACGAGCACCTCAGCCACTGCGTGACCAATGCCGTGGCCGAGGGCGGTGACCAGGCCGACGAGAAGCTGGCCGAGGCCTCCGCCGCGATCGCCCGGCTGGTTCGTTCCTGACGACGCGGGGCGTGTTGAAACGAAGAAAGTCGTGAACCCGTAGTCGCAGTGCGTACGGTAGGAGCAGCGTGATCGCGTAAGCAGCCGCACCCGGCCAGATCCCGCGCCCGAGCCTATGACTGCCGACACCGCCACCGCAGCCGCGCGAACGTGGACGCCACGCATCGCGGCGCAGCTTGCCGTCCTGGCGGCGGCGGCCTTCACCTACGTCACGGCCGAGATCCTGCCGGTCGGCGCGCTGTCGTCGATCGCGCGGAACCTGCACGTCAGCGTCGTCTTGGTCGGGACGCTGCTGTCCTGGTATGCGCTGGTGGCGGCCCTGTCGACCTTCCCGCTGGTGCGCTGGACGGCGCACTGGCCGCGGCGGCGAGCGCTGGTGGTCAGCCTGGTCTGCCTGACCGCCTCGCAACTCATCTCGGCGCTGGCGCCCAACTTCGCGGTGCTCGCCGCCGGCCGGGTGCTCTGCGCCGTCACCCACGGCCTGCTGTGGTCGGTGATCGCACCGATCGCCACCCGCCTGGTGCCGCCGAGCCACGCCGGCCGCGCCACCATGTCGATCTACATCGGCACCAGCCTGGCCCTGGTCATCGGCAGCCCGCTGACCGCGGCGATGAGCCTGATGTGGGGCTGGCGGCTCGCCGCGGTGTGGATCACCGTCGCCGCGGCCATCGTCACCGTCGCGGCCCGGTTGTTGCTGCCCGAGATGGTGCTCACCGACGACCAGCTCGCCTGCGTGGGTCCCCGGGCGCGTCACCACCGCAACCGGCGGCTGATCATCGTCAGCCTGATCACGATGGTCGGCGTCACCGGCCACTTCGTCTCGTACACCTACATCGTGGTCATCATCCGCGAAGTCGTCGGCGTGCGCGGGGCGAACCTGGCCTGGGTGCTGGCCGCCTACGGCGCCGCGGGGGTGGTCGCCGTGGGCCTGGTCGCCCGGCCCCTCGACAGCCGGCCGCGCGGCGCCATCATCGCCTGCATGGCGGGGCTGACGGCGGTGTTCGTCGTGCTGATGGGGCTGGCTTTCGGCGGCCAGCCCGCCGTCGCGACCGTGCTGATCGGCACGTGCGCGATCGTGCTGTGGGGGGCCATGGCGACGGCGGTGTCGCCGATGATGCAGGCCGCCGCCATGCGCAGCGGGGCCGACGACCCCGACGGCGCCTCCGGGCTGTACGTGACCGCGTTCCAGGTCGGCATCATGGCGGGCTCGCTGGGTGGCGGGCTGCTCTACGAGCGCAGCATGGCGCTCATGCTGACCGCATCGGCCGGCCTCATGGCCGCCGCGCTGGCGGGCATGGCCGCCAACAGGCGGCTGCTCGACGTTGCGCCGCAAGCTCAGCCGATTCATAGCTCCGCAGGTCACCGGCCCTAATTGGGCCCGTACGGGCCGCGTAAATGAGTAGCTCGTCGCCGCGCTATGCGACACTGTGTCGAGACCGTGACTGGAGGGATGGGTATATGTCGGGCTGGACGAGGGCAAGCTTTCACGCCGCTCTGACCGCAGCCGGGTTGGCCGCTTCGCTGGTGCTGGGCGCCGGCTTCGCGTCGGCGGACCCCGACCCGGCACCCGGTGACCCGGGTGTGGTCGCCGCACCGCCCGGGCCTCCCGCGCCCCCGCCGGACCCCTTCGCCGCGCCGCCTCCGGCCAACAACCCGCTGATCCCGGCGCCGCTCGCCCAGCCGACCGCGACGGGTCCCGCTGCCGGGCAGAACCCCGCGCCGTTCACGGGCACGGCGCCGTTCGGGCCGCCGTCGTTCGTGCCGAAACCCGGCTCGACGGTGGGCGTCGCGCAGCCGATCATCCTCAACTTCCCCGGGACCGTCGAGGACGCCGGCGCCGCGATCGACGCCGTGCACGTGTCGTCCGTCCCGCCCGTGCCGGGCAAGTTCTACTGGATGACGCCGACGCAGCTGCGCTGGCGCCCGCTGAGCTTCTGGCCCGCCCACACCGCGGTGACGGTCGACGCCGGCGGCACGGTCATGAGCTTCCAGACCGGGGACACGCTGATCGCCACGGCGGACGACTCCACCCACCAGCTGACGATCACCCGCAACGGGACGGTGGAGAAGACCTTCCCGATGTCGATGGGCATGACGTCCGGCAATCACCAGACTCCCAACGGCACCTACTACGTGCAGGACAAGAAGGCGTCGGTGGTGATGGACTCCTCGACCTACGGGGTTCCGGTCAACTCGACCTACGGCTACAAGGTGACCGTGGAGGACGCGGTTCGCTTCGACAACGTCGGCGACTACGTGCACAGCGCGCCGTGGTCGGTCGACGACCAGGGCAAGCGCGACGTCAGCCACGGCTGCATCAACATCAGCCCCTCCAACGCGCGGTGGTTCTTCGACAACTTCGGTCCGGGCGACCCGATCGTCGTGAAGAACTCCTCCGGCGGCGACTACAAGAAGAACGACGGCTCCGCCGACTGGATGAACTAGCGCCGGCCGCTTGGCCGCCTGCGCGCTTTGAGTGTGCGTTCCTGGCCTTGAGTGTGTAGTGGTGGCGGCGTCGCTCGGCGTGCCGCCTGCGTGGTTACACTCTCGACGCCGTCCTTACACTCTCGACGCCGTCCTTACACTCTCGACGCCGGGCTTGCGAACGCCGGTTATGTATAGCAACATACATAGCCGGGGTAGCGAGGAGTGTGAATGCCCAGCCCACGCGAGCGCATGGTCGTCTCCGCCGCGCTGTTGATACGGGAACGCGGCGCGCACGCCACCGCGATATCCGACGTCCTCGAGCACAGCGGCGCGCCGCGCGGGTCGGCCTACCACTACTTTCCCGGGGGGCGCACCCAATTGCTCTGCGAGGCGGTCGATTACGCCGGTGATCATGTGGCCCGCATCATCGCCGAAGCCCGAGACAGCCGCGAGCTGCTGGACACGCTGATCGACAAGTACCGCCGGCAACTGCGCGACACCGACTTCCGCGCCGGCTGCCCCGTCGTCGCGGTCTCCGTCGAAGCCGGGGAGGAGACCGACCGCGAGCGGATGGCGCCGGTGACCGAGCGGGCGGCCGCCGTGTTCGCCCGCTGGTGCGACCTGATCGCCCAACGGTTCGTCTCCGACGGCATGCCGGCCGACGAGGCCCACGAGGCGGCGCTGTTGGCGACCAGCGCGCTCGAGGGCGCCATCGTCCTCGCGCGGGTGCGGCGAGACCTGGCACCACTGGACGCCGTGCACCGGCGGCTGCGCGCGCTGTTGCCCCTGGGAAAGGAACACGAAGATGACCGCTGAGTGGCAACCGACCGCATGCATCCTGTGCGAGTGCAACTGCGGGATCGTGGTGCAGGTCGAGGACGGCCACCTCGCCCGCATCCGGGGCGACAAGGCCCACCCGGGTTCGCAGGGTTACACCTGCAACAAGGCGTTGCGGCTCGATCACTATCAGAACAATCGCGGCCGACTCACCTCCCCGCTGCGCCGACGCGTCGACGGCAGCTACGAGGAAATCGACTGGGACACGGCGGTTGTCGAGATCGCCGAGGGCTTCAAGCGCATCCGCGACACCTACGGCGGCGACAAGATCTTCTACTACGGCGGCGGGGGCCAGGGCAACCACCTCGGCGGGGCCTACAGCGGCGCGTTCCTCAAGGCCCTCGGCTCCAAGTACCGCTCAAACGCGTTGGCGCAGGAGAAGACCGGCGAGGCCTGGATTGACGCCCACCTGTACGGCGGACACACCCGCGGCGAGTTCGAGCACGCCGAGGTGTCGGTGTTCGTCGGCAAGAATCCGTGGATGTCCCAGAGCTTCCCGCGCGCCCGCGTGGTGCTCAACGAGATCGCCAAGGACCCGGTGCGGTCGATGATCGTGATCGACCCGGTGCTCACCGACACCGCGAAGATGGCCGACTTCCACCTGCGGGTGCGTCCGGGTACCGACGCCTGGTGCCTCGCCGCCCTGGCGGCGGTGCTGGTGCAGGAAAACCTCTGCAACGAAAGCTTTCTCGCCGACCATGTGCACGGCGCCGACGCCGTGCGCGCGGCCCTGCGGGACGTGCCCGTCGCCGACTACGCGCAGCGCTGCGGGGTCGACGAGGAACTGTTGCGCGCGGCGGCGCGGCGCATCGGCACCGCCGGCAGCGTGGCGGTGTTCGAGGACCTCGGCGTGCAGCAGGCGCCCAACAGCACGCTGTGCTCCTACCTGAACAAGATGCTGTGGATCCTGACCGGCAACTTCGCGAAAAAGGGCGGCCAGCACCTGCATTCGTCGTTCGCGCCGCTGTTCAGCACGGTCTCGGGCCGCACGCCCGTCACCGGTGCGCCCGTCATCGCTGGGCTGATCCCCAGCAACGCCGTGCCCGAGGAGATCCTGACCGATCACCCCGACCGGTTCCGGGCCATGATCGTCGAAAGCGCCAATCCCGCACATTCCCTGGCCAATTCCGCCGCCTGCCGGGAGGCCTTCCAAAGCCTCGAGCTGATGGTGGTCGTCGACGTCGCGATGACCGAGACCGCCCGGCTGGCCCACTACGTGCTGCCCGCGGCGTCGCAGTTCGAGAAGTGCGAGGCGACGTTCTTCAACTTCGAATTCCCCGCCAACACCTTCCAGTTGCGCCGACCGCTACTGGAGCCCCTGCCCGGCACGCTGCCCGAGCCGGAGATCTGGGCCCGGCTGGTGCGCGCGCTCGGTGTGCTCGACGAAGCCGACCTGCGCCCGCTGCGCGAGGCCGCCGCGCGCGGCCGGCAGGCCTACGCCGAGGCGTTCTTGACCGCCGTCGCATCGAATCCGACTGTCGCCAAATTGGTTCCGTATGTCCTCTACGAGACGCTGGGTCCGACCCTGCCCGGGGGACTGGCCGGTGCGGCGGCGGCGTGGGGGCTCGCGCAGAAGACCGCCATGGCCTACCCCGACGCCGTGCGGCGCGCCGGCCACGCCGACGGGAACGCCCTCTTCGATGCCATCCTCGACAACCCGTCCGGGGTCACGTTCACCCTGCACGAATACGAGGACGACTTCGCGCTGATCGGCCACTCCGATCACAAGATCGCGCTGGAGATTCCCGAAATGCTCGACGGTCTGCGGTCTTTGGCGGCGGCCCCGCCACGGCTGACGTCGCCGGAGTTCCCGGTCGTGCTGTCGGTGGGCGAACGGCGCGCCTACACCGCCAACGACATCATCCGCGACCCGTCGTGGCGCAAGCGCGACGCCGACGGGGCGCTGCGTGTCAGCGTGGAGGACGCCCAGGCCCTCGGGCTCGTCGACGGGGCCCGGGCGCGCGTCAGCACCGCGGCAGGCAGCGCCGAGGCGACCGTCGAGGTCAGCGAGACCATGCTGCCCGGACATGCGGCCCTGCCCAACGGTTTTGGGGTCGACTACGTCGACGACGAAGGGCGCACCGTCATCCCGGGCGTGGCGCCCAACGACCTCACGTCGACCGGGTGGCGCGACCCCTACGCCGGGACGCCGTGGCACAAGCACGTGCCCGCGCGCATCGAGGCGTGCTCAGCTTTGGATGGCCGTGCGGAACCGGTCGCGGTAGGCCTTCGGTGAAACACCGAGGTGGTCGACGAACGCGCGCCGTAGGGTCTCCGTGCTGCCGAACCCCACCAGCTGCGCGGTGTCGCTGACGGTGCGGCCGGCGTCCAATGCCGCACGGGCGGCGTCGATCCGGACCATCTGGACGTAGTCGGCGGGGGTCGTTCCCAGTTCGGAGCGAAACAGCCGGGTCAGCTGGCGCGTGCTGAGGGCGGCCCTCGCGGCGAGGGTGCGCACGCTGTGGTCGGCCCCGGGGTCGGCGGCGATCGCTTCGGTGACCTTGCGCAGCGCGGACTGCGGCGGCGGATTGTGTTCGACCAGCGCCGAGAATTGTGATTGCCCGCCGGCGCGTTTGAGGTAGACGACCAGCCAGCGGGCGACGTCGCGCACCAATTCGGCGCCGTAATCCTGTTCGACCAGGGCGAGGGCGAGGTCGATGCCCGACGAGATTCCCGCCGAGGTGTAGACGTCGCCATCCTGAACGAAGATGGCGTCCGGCTCGACGGCGATGTCCGGGAAGGCCCGGGCAAGGAGCCGGGTGTCCCGCCAGTGGGTGGTGGCCCGCCGGCCGCTGAGCAGGCCGGCCTGCGCGAGGATGAACGACCCCGTGCAGATGGACCCGAGGCGCCGGGTGCGGCCTGCCATCGCTTTGACGGCCGCGACGAGCGCGGGGTCAATCGCGCGCGCCGGCACGTTGTCGCTGCCCGCGACCAGGACGGTGTCGGCCGATGCGATCGACGAAAGGCTGTCGGTGACACCCAGCCGGGTCCCGATCGAGGTTGTCACATCGCGCCCATCCACCGACGCGATCTTGATGCCGTAGTGCCCGCCGAAACGATTGGCCTCGGCGAAGACCTCGGCCGCGCCCGCGACGTCCAGGAGCGTCACCTCGTCGAAGACGACGATCACCACGACCCGCGGGTGGACGCCGGGAGTTACCACACGGCCATTGTGTCGCATTTTGTGGGAAGGACGGCTCACCAGCCGCGGGTGGATCGCGACGGCCGTGCACAGACTGAATCCAAGATGCTCAACGGAGGAGAGTGATCATGGATACCCAGTCGATAGAAACCATTGCCGGCGTGGCCATCCCCGACACCGCACTGGTGCGCGCGGCGACCGACTTCATCCGCGACGCCGAGGACGACCTGCTCTTCGACCATTCGCGCCGGGTGTTCCTCTTCGGCGTCCTGCGGGGTCGCCGCCTCGGGCTTCGGCCCGACCTCGAGCTGCTCTACGTGGCGGCGATGTTCCACGACCTCGGCCTCACCGACCGCTACCGCTCGTCGAGCCTGCGCTTCGAGGTCGACGGCGCCAACGCGGCGCGCGACTTCCTGCTGCACCACGGCGTCGACGCCGCCGACGCCCGCAAGGTTTGGCTTGGCATCGCGTTGCACACCACTCCCGGCGTGCCCCAGTTCCTCGAGCCGGAGATCGCCCTAGTCAATGCCGGCGTCGAGGCCGACGTGGTCGGCATCGGCCGCGACGAGCTCTCCGCCGAAGCCATCGACGCGGTGACCGCGGCCCACCCGCGTCCCGATTTCAAGCGCCGCATCCTGGCGGCCTTCAACGACGGCATGAAGCACCGCCCGGACACCACCTTCGGCACGATGAACGACGACGTGCTCGCGCACTTCGATCCGGCGTTCCGGCGCGTCGACTTCGTCGACCTCATCCTGGGCAACGCTTGGCCCGAATAGCAACGAGCCCCGAGTAGCGAAAGGAGCAGACAAATGGACGTTTACGAGGCGCTGTACACCACCCGGATGATGCGGCGGCTGCGGCCGGACCCGGTCCCGCTCGAGACGCAGGCCCGCATCATCGACGCGGCCGTGCGGGCCCCCAATGGCGGGAACACCCAGCGCTGGCACTTCGTCGCAGTCGACGATCGGAAACTCATCGCCGAGTTCGCGGAGCTGTTCCGCCGGGCGCGCGACCTGGAGTACGAGAAGTTCCGCACGGGAACCGGCCCGATGGTGGCGACGGCTCCCGGCGCGGACCCCGCCGCCCATGCCGAAACCATGCGCCGCATGCAAGGCTCGGGCAACTACCTGGCCGATCACTTCGAAGAGATCCCGCTGCTGCTCTTCGTCTTCGCCATCGACGACCTCGGCGGCGCCAACATCTACCCGGCGATCTGGAGCGCGCTGCTGGCCGCCCGTGCCGAGGGGGTCGGCGGCGTCATGACGATGGTGCTGCGCAACTTCGCGGACAAGGTGAACGAGCTGCTGGGCGTGCCGGTCGAGGAAGGCTGGACGATGTCGGCCATGCTGACCCTCGGCTACCCGCGGGGCAGGTGGGGTGTCGCGGCGAATCGGCGGCCCGTTCACGAGGTTTCGTCCCGCAACCGCTGGGACGCGCCATTCGGTGTGGAGGTGCCGGAGCCGCTGTGGCCGGCGCACCGCGAGCTGACGACCGGTCTGAGCGCCGTCGGCTAAATTAACGGCGGGGTGACCACCATGAAAGCGATCGTTGCTCGTGACCGGGCCGCCGGTCTCGCGGGGCTCAGTCTGGACGAGATGCCGTACCCGCATGCCGCGGAAAACGACGTCATCGTGCGGGTGCACGCCGCCGGCTTCACCCGGGGCGAGCTCGACTGGCCGTCGACCTGGACCGATCGGGCGGGACGAGATCGGACGCCCACCATCCCCGGGCATGAAGTTTCGGGAGTCGTCGCCGAGTTGGGTTACGGCACAACCGGTCTGACGGTCGGGCAGCGGGTGTTCGGCATCACCGACTGGGCCCGCGATGGAACGCTCGCCGAGTATGTCGCCGTGGAGGCGCGCAACCTCGCACCGCTGTCGGCGGGCGTCGACCACACGATGGCCGCCGCGTCGGTCATCTCCGGGCTGACTGCATGGCAGGGGTTGTTCGACCACGCGCACCTCGCCGCCGGTCAGACGGTGCTGGTCCATGGCGCCGCCGGCGCCGTCGGGTGCCTCGCGGTGCAACTCGCCCGCGAGGCGGGGGCCCGGGTGATCGGGAGCGGCCGCGCCGGTGACAGGGACACGGTGCTGGGTGTCGGCGCCCACGCGTTCCTGGAGCTGGAGCGAGATTGGCCGGCGAGCGCCGGCGAGGTCGACGTGGTGTTCGACGTGATCGGCGGTGACGTGCTGAGGCGCTCAGCGGATGTGGTGCGTCCCGGCGGCGTGCTGATCAGCGTCACCGAACCGTCGCCGGTTCAACCGCAGAGTGGGCGGGCGGTGTTCTTCGTGGTCGAGCCCGACCGCGCGGGCCTGGTCGCCCTCGAACGCCGGCTTCGCGACGGCCGGTTGCGCCCGAACGTCGGATCGGTCTGTTCGCTCGCGGACGCGCCGTCGGCCTTCGGCCCCGGACAACGCGCCCGCGGCAAGACGATCGTCGCGGTCGCCGATGACCGCTAGCCCCGAATAGGCACTGCCGGAAAGGATTCCACGATGTCGATAACAGATGGCGCGGTATTGACGGTGACGCGGCCGGGCGAGGGCGACAGCTTCCCCATCCCGGGCTTCGGGGCCGTCTTCAAGCTCACCAGCCGAACCACCGGCGGCCTGGTGGCGATGGTCGAGCATCCGTTCGCGGTCGGCACGATCACCGCGGCGCATCGGCACACCCACGAGGACGAGCACTCCTTCGTGCTGGCCGGCGAGATCGGTTTTCGGTCCGACGACACCGAGGTGGTGCTCGGACCCGGTGGCTACATCACGAAACCCCGCGGTCAGATGCACGCCATGTGGAACGCCGGCTCCGAGCCCGGGCGGATCCTCGAGGTCATCACTCCCGGTAACGGTTTCGAGAACTACTTCCGCGAACTGAGTGAGCTACTCACGTCCGCGGACCCGGCGACCCCGGTTCATGAGTCAGCCGACTTCGCCGAGCTGGCGAAGAAGTACGGCCTGACGTACGGGACGCCCGACTGGCTCGACGACGTGGTGCGGCGATACGGCCTGTCCGTGGCGACGCATTGAGCGCCTAGTTCCAGATCCTGACCCGGCTCTCCGGCTTGAGGAACAGCGCGTCGTCCTTGGTCACGTCGAACGCCTCGTAGAAGGCGTCCATGTTGCGGACCACACCGTTGCACCGGAATTCAGGCGGCGAGTGCGGGTCGGTCGCCAGCCGCCGGATCGCTTCCGCGTCGCGGGATTTGGTGCGCCACACCTGCGCCCAGCCGTAGAACACGCGCTGCACGCCGGTGAGCCCGTCGATGACGGGGGCGGGTTCGCCGTTCAGCGACAGCTGGTAGGCCAGCAGCGCGATGGACAGCCCGCCGAGGTCGCCGATGTTCTCGCCGACGGTGAACGCGCCGTTGACGTGATGACCGTTGTCGAGCTGGCGCGGGGTATAGGCCTCGTACTGCTCGATGAGTGCCTTGGTGCGGGCGCCGAACTCGGTGCGGTCGTCGTCGGTCCACCAGTCGACGAGATTTCCGTCGCCGTCGTACTTGGCGCCCTGGTCGTCGAAGCCGTGCCCGATCTCGTGACCGATCACCGCGCCGATGCCGCCGTAGTTGGCCGCGTCGTCGGCCTCGGCGTCGAAGAACGGCGGCTGCAGAATGGCTGCGGGAAAGACGATTTCGTTCATGCCCGGGTTGTAGTAGGCGTTGACGGTCTGCGGGGTCATGAACCACTCGTCGCGGTCGACGGGTCCGCCGAGCTTGGCCAGTTCACGGTCGTGATTCACGGCGTAGCCGCGCCGGCAGTTGCCGTAGAGGTCACCGCGGTCGACCACCAGCGCGGAGTAGTCGTGCCACTTCGCCGGGTAGCCGACCTTGGCGGTGAACTTGTCCAGCTTGGCCAGCGCGCGGTCCCGGGTCTGCGGCGTCATCCAGTCCAGGTCGTTGATGCTCTGCCGGTACGCCGCCTTCAGATTCTCCACCAGGGCGTCCACCCGTGCCTTGGCGCCCGGCGGGAAATGCCTTTGCACGTAGAGCTTTCCGACGGCGTCGCCCATGAGGCTCTCCACCAGGGACACCGCCCGCTTCCAGCGGTCGCGGATCTGCTCGGCCCCGGTCAGCAGGCGGCCGTAGAAGTCGAAGTCCGCCGCGACGATGTCGTCGGTCAGCCACGCGGCGCGGGAGCGGATCACCCGCCACCGCGCCCAGGCCTTCCAGTCCTCCAAGTCCTCGCTCGCCCACAGGGCGGCGAACGCGCTCAAATAATCCGGTTGGCGCACAATCACTTCCGCGACGGCGTCGGGTGTCGTGCCGAGGGCGCCGACCCAGCCGGCCCAGTCGAACCCGACACCCTCGGTCTGCAGGTCGGCGAAGGTGCGCAGGTTGTAGCTCAGTTCGGCGTCGCGGCGCTTGACGACGTCCCAGTGCGCGGCGGCCAGCTTGGCCTCCAGCGCGACGATCCGGGCCGCCGTCTCGGCGTGCTCGTCCGCGTCACCGCCGTAAACCAGGCCGAACATCCGCGCGATGTGCCCGGGATAGGCCGCCAGCACCTCGGCGTGCTGCTCGTCGCGGAAGTACGACTCGTCGGGCAGCCCGATGCCGGACTGGGTGACGTGGACCAGGTAGCGCGACGAGTTCTTGGCGTCGGTGTCGATGTAGAGCGCGACGCCGCCGCCCACCCCGGTGCGCTGCAGCGCCCCGACCGCGGCGGCCAGCGCGTCGGCGTCGGCGGCGTCGTCGATGGTGGCCAGCTCGTCGAGCAGCGGCCGCACGCCGCGGCTTTCGACCGTCTGCTCGTCGAGGAAGCTGGCGTACAGGTCGCCGATGCGCTGCGCATCCGGATCGACGGTGCCCGCGTTGCCGTTAGCGGCGGTCTGGCTGGCCTCGACGATCAGGTCGCGCACCTGCTCCTCGGCGCGGTCGTAGAGGTGGCGGAACGCGCCGTCGGTGGCCTGGTCGGCCGGTATCTGGTAGTCGGCCAGCCAGCGGCCGTTGACGTGACCGAACAGGTCGTCTTGCGGGCGGGCATCGGCGTCGACGTGGCTCAGGTCGATGCCCGAGCGGATGGCCTCTACTGTCACCCCGCCATCCTTCCATCTTCTTTTGGGTGCAACGATCGGGCCATGTCAGACGCCGAGCCCCCCGACGACGACGAGTCCGTCGGTTCCGACGACGACGCCGGGACCGAGGCGTCCGACGCCGAATACGAGGGCGGCGGCATGTTTTCGCCCTACGGCGTCGCGTCGGCTGTCCTGGGCGTGCTGTCGGTGGCGGCGGTGGTGCTCGCGGTCCTCATCTGGTCGGGCCACCGCGACGAGCTGGCCGAACGGGTCTACCTGAGCCGGGTCATGCAAGCCGCCGCGGACTGGACGAACGTGCTGATCAACATGAACAGCGCCAACATCGACGGGAGCCTGCAGCGGCTGCACGACGGCACGGTCGGCGAACTCAACGCCGACTTCGACGCCGCGGTGCAGCCCTACCGGCAGGTGGTGCAGAAGCTGCAGTCGCAGAGCACGGGGCGGATCGAGGCGGTCGCGATCGAAACGGTGCACCACGACCTCGACACCCAGCCGGGAACGGCGCGCCCGGTCGTCACCACCGCGCTGCCGGCGTTCGCCAGCCGGTCGGATTCCGTGCTGCTGGTCGCGACGTCGGTGAGCGAGAACGCCGGCGGCAAGCCCACCACCGTGCACTGGAACCTGCGCCTGGACATCGCGAACGTCGACGGCAAGCTCATGGTCTCCGGGCTGGCGTCGATCCGGTGAGGCAGTCGATGAGAAACGTGTGGCGGCTGTTCGCCTTCGACATCCTGGCCCCGCTGGCCACCATCGTCGCGCTGCTGGCGATCGGATTGGTGCTCGACTGGCCGCTGTGGTGGGTGTCGGCGTGCTCGGTGTTGGCGCTGCTCGTCGTCGAGGGCATGGTGGTCGACTTCTGGCTGTTGCGCCGCGACTCGGTGAGCGTCGGCACCGACGACGACGCGCCGGGGCTGCGGCTGGCCGTCGTCGTGCTGTGCACGGCCGCCCTGTCGGCCGCCGTCGCGACCGGCTACGTGCACTGGACGAGGGCCGACCGCGGGTTCCGGCAGGATTCGCGCGACGTGGTGCGGATCGCGACGGCGATGGCCGAGGCCATGGCGTCGTTCACGCCGAGCGCCCCCGGCAGCTCCATCGACCGCGCCGCGGCGATGATGGTGCCCGAGCAGGCCAAGGCGTTCAAGGAGCAGTACCAGAGGACCAGCGTCGACCTGGCGCAGCACAACGTCACCGCGCAGGCGGCGACGCTGTCGGCCGGGGTGGAGGCCCAGGGACCGTCGGCGGCGAGTGTGGCGGTGATCCTGCGGGTCACGCAGACCACCCCGGGTCAGCCGCCCAGTCAGGCGTCGCCCGCGCTGCGCGTCACGCTGATCAAGCGCGGCGACAACTGGCTGGTCTCCGACGTGCTGCCCGTCAACTCCCGCTGAGGGGTCAGTTCGACTCGGCCGACCGCGCGGACTTCACCTTGACGAACCGGTCCGACAGGCGGCGCATCCGGATCATCAGCGACGCCGACGGGCTGGTGCTGCCGTCCAGGTAAGCGAACAGCTCGTCCGCCGAAACCCCGATCCGGGACGCGAACTCCTGGTGCCCGAGCCCCGAGCGGTCGATCAGCAGGCGGACGTGCCGGGCCACCTCGGCGCGCTCGTCGGCCTCCAGGTGGGTGCGGGCGCGTTCGAGCACCTCCCACAGGGCCCTGGAAACACCTGTGATGCCGAACGGCCGGCTGCCGTCCAGCACCTCCTCCACCTGACGCGCGGTCCGACCGTACGGGTCACGCTTGAGCGCGGTGGCGATGCGCTTCCAGGTGGCGATGTCGCCGGCCTGCAGCGCCGACCGGATGGCGGCGGTCGGCCAGAACTCGACGGGCTGGTCGGAATCCTGCGGCGGGTCGGCGGCGGGGCCGTCGGGGCCGGCGGAGGGGCTTCCGCTGTCGGCGGAGCGTTGCCGCGGCGGCGGCGCGGAGCGCCGGTCGGGTGCCAACGTCACCTCGCCTCCTCCAGCATTGCCACGGCCACCGACAGGCACCGCTGCCTGACTTCCTCCCAGTCTGCCTCGTCGTGGGCATCCGGCGCAGAATGATCGCTCAGGTCGGACGGGTGGGGATCCGCGAGCTGGCGGACCAGCTGGCTGGCGATCCAGTGCCGCTTGGGTGGCTGACTACAGTAATACCTGTCCATCCCGGCCAGCACGAGCGCAGCGGTTTCGGGTTCCACGGTCTGCACCATGTCAGCAAAGTCGGCGTAATCGCGCCGACTGTTACGGCACATGATCAGGTAGCCCTTGAGGCGCAGCGCCTCGGCGCCGGTGGGGATCATCAGCCGGTCGCCCGTCGGCAGCTGCACGTGGGTGGTCTCCACCGGGCTGCTTCGCTCGTAATGCGGCTGGTCGTCGTCGTCGCAACCGGTCTGCAGCGCGTCCAGCGCGACCGACAGCCGCCCCCGCCACACCGTGACCGGGTGCACGGGCCGGTCCGGCCCGGCGATCGCCTGCGCCGCCCCGTTGCGGGACGCCTTCTTGGCGGTCCCGTGCCAGTTGGCGCCGTTCCCGTTGCGCGCCGGGATCCGCATGGGCTTGGCGCGGATGTTGACCTGGTGCGGGATCTGCTCGGGCCCGCGGCCCCGGCCCTCGGCGGACTGCGTCGTCTTGCCGTTGCGCCCGCAGCCGGAGAAGGCCAGCGGGTCGGCCACGCAGATGGCGTCAGGCGCCAGGTTCTTCAGCTTCGCGGCCGACTTGAGCACCATCTTCAGGTCGGCGTGCGGCGCCGTCAGCGCCGAGATGTCGTCGGGGATGACGACCACGTCTCCGAGGTCGACCTCGGGCAGCGGCCGGTCGAAGTCGACCGACGGCAACACCCGGGACAGCCAGCCTGGGATCCACCAATTCCACTGCGCGAACATCGCCATCAGCGCCGGCACCAGGACCAGCCGCACCACGGTCGCGTCGACGGCGATCGCGACGGCGCAGGCCACGCCGATCTCGGCCACCAGCGGCATCCCGGCGAACGCGAACCCGATGAACACGGCGATCATGATCAGCGCCGCGCTGGTGATCGTGCGGGCGCTGGTGCTCACGCCGTACGCGACGGCGTCCCGGGTGTTGCCCGAGTGCAGGAAGCGTTCGCGGATGCGGGTGAGCAGGAAGATCTCGTAGTCCATCGACAACCCGAACGTCATCGCCAGGACCAGCGGGGGCACCGTGCTGTCGATCGAGGTGATGTGGGCGAAGCCGAGGTTCTGCAGCCAGCCCCACTGGAACACCATCACCAGGCTGCCGTAGGCCGCCGCCACCGACAGCAGCGTCATCAGCACGCCCTTGAGGGCAAGGAACACCGAGTGGATCGAGATCAGCAGCATCACGAACGCGATCAGCGCCACGAACGCCAGCACCAGCGGCTCGGTCTGCGACACCCGGTCGTCGAAGTCCTTGATCAGCGCCGTCGGCCCGCCGACGTCCACCCGCGCCGTGCCCGCGTCGGGGATCTTGGGCAGTTCGGTGCGCAGCCAGCCAACGGTCTCCCTGGCCCGCATGTCCTCGGGATCCACCTTCAGCACCGCGGAGAGCAACGCGCTGCCGTTGTCCTCGGCGAACTGCGGCGGGCTCACGGACGCGATCTCGGGTGCCTGCGTCATGCGCTGACGGATCGCGCCGACGGTCTGCGCATGTTCGGGCGAGGCGGCGCCCCCGTCGGGGAAGGTGATCAGCACGCTGACCGGGCCGAGCGCGCCGGGCCCGAGCGCCTGGGCCGCCGCCCCCACGCCGGCGCGGATCTGGTGCGCCGAGTCGAACTGGCGCAGCAGGCTGTTGCCGAGCACCATCGACGACGTCGGCAGGGCCATGACCAGCAGAACCGCCGCCGCGGCCAGCGCCGAGATCCACGGCCGGTGCATCACCCAGCCGATCCACCGGTTCCAGAAGCGGGACTGGGTGGACTCCGGCCGCCGCGACCAGTGCAGCAGGGCCGAGCGCTTGGCGGCCGCCCGGCCGAACGTCGCCAGCACCGCGGGCGTGAGCGTCGCCGACGTCAGCATGGCCACCGCGACGGCCAGGATCGCGCCGGTGGCCATCGACTTCAGGGCGGGCGTGTTGATCAGATAGATCCCGGTGAGCGAGGCGACGACCGTCATCCCGGACAGCACCACCGCCAGGCCGGACGTGGCCATCGCCGCGTCGACGGCGTCGTGGTGGTCGCGGCCCGTGCGCAGCTCCTCACGGAATCGCATGAGGATGAACAGCGAATAGTCCACGGCGAGGGCGATGCCGAACATCGACACGGTCGACGTCACGAACACCGACATGGTCGTGAACTCCGACAGCAGGTAAACCAGTCCCATCGTGACCACGACCGTGCACACGCCCAGCGCCAGCGGGATGGCCGCGGCCGCCAGCGAGCCGAACACCGCCAGCAGCACGACCAGGATGATCGGCAGGTTCCACTTCTCGGCGGCGGCGATGTCGTGCTTGGTGTTCTGCGCCGCGGCGGCGCTCAGCGCGCCTTGCCCGATGACGTAGAGCCGCACCCGGCCGTCGGCCGTCTGGCCCGGCTGGTCGCCGTTGACGCCGATCTTCTTCTGGAGTTGCTTGGCGACGTCACTGGTGCCGGCGTTGCGGGCGTCCAGCTTCAGGGACAGCACGTACGGCCGGTCGGGCTGGGGCGGGCGCTGAGTGGGGTTGGGGACCTCGGTGATGCCCGGGAACTCGCCCGCGATCTGCCGGAGCTGCGCGACAGCATCGGTCATGTCCTGGTAGGTGGCGTCGGGCCGCGGCGCGGCCACCAGCGCCAGCGACGAGGCCCCCTGGTCGTGGTAGAGGTCCTCGAGCTGGTCGTGCACGGCCAGCGACTGCGAGCCGGCGACCTCGAAGCCACCGCCGGTGAGGTTGCCGGACTGCGTCATCGCCAGATAGACGGCGGGAACCAACGCCAGCAACCAGCCCGCGAACACCAACCAGCGGTACCGGCGCAGGCTGCGGCTCAGGCGCATCATGAACTGCTGGATTTTGGGCTCCCCGGGGTGTCTCGCGACGCGTGCAGGCGAGGATACCGCAGCGGCCTGTGGATGAGTTGGGCTTATCTGCATCCTGAGCTGCGGTGACGACGATGTTGCTCAAGAGCTGCCAAGCCGTTGTCGCCCGGTGACCAACGGGACGTAGCTCACACCGGGCTCACGCGAGCTGGCAGGGCGCGGACGCGGATGGCAGGATATCGGTTGGCCTGCGGGGGATCGGGGTTACTCCGCGACATTTGCTGGCCGTCCACCCGACTTTGTGAGCCGTTTGCGCGGCGCACCCGTTGGCTGCCGTCGCAAACTTCGAAGGAGTTGTCCATGACCACACGCCGCAGGTTCTTCGCGGGGCTGTTCGCGGCCGCGCTGCCGGGTGCGGTGTTCGCGCTCTCGGCCGGCCCGTCGGCGACCGGTTCGACCGACCCGTGCTCGGCCAGCGAGGTCGCGCGCACGATCGGTTCGGTGTCCAAGTCGATGGGCGATTACCTCGATTCGCACCCGGAGACCAACCAGACGATGACCTCGATGCTCCAGCAGCAGGCCGGGCCGCAGTCCCTGACGGGGCTGAAGTCCTACTTCGAGGCGAACCCCAAGGTGGCCGGCGACATGACGTCGATCGCGGCGCCGCTGACCACCATCTCGACGCAGTGCAAGCTGCCGATCAGCATCCCGCAGGTGATGGGCGCTCTGCAGCAGGCGCAGGCCGGCGGCGGCCTGCCCTCGCTGCCCGGCGGCCTGCCGGGCGGAGCCGCGGCCGCGTCGCCGCTCGGCGGTCCGGCCGCTCCGGCCGCTCCGGTTTCGACGCCGCCGTCGACCACCCCGCCGGGGGTCACGGTGGGGTCGGGCCAACCGCGTGGCTAGCTAGCTAACCCTCCGGTTCCGGCTCGCGGTCGGGCGGCAGCGGGCCCTGCAGGGCGGTCTCGGTGGGGTCCGCTTGGTACAGCGGAAGGTCCAGCGGGCCGGTGGGCGGCTCGTCGTCGGAGTCGGAGACCTTCTCGGTGCGGAACACGAAGAAGAACACCACCCAGCCGACGGCGGCGATCAGCAGCCAGCTGATCAGCCGGTAGATCAGCATCGCCGAGATCGCGCTCGGCAGCGACATGCCGCTGGAGACCAGGCCGGGCACCAGTACGGCCTCGACCACCAGCAGGCCGCCGGGCATCAGCGGGATCGTCCCGACGGCCCGGGCGGCCGCGTAGGCCACCGTCAGCCCCGCCACCGAGGCGTGGTCGCCCGCCGCGTATGCGGCGAAGCCCAGGCAGGCCACGTCGGCGATCCAGTTGAACATCGACCAGCTGAACGCGACGCCCAGGTCGCGCCGGCTCAGGCTGACCGACTCCAGCTGCATCAGGGTCTCGCGCCACTTGTCCAACCCCGTGTCGGCCGGCTTGCCCCGAACCCCGTTGTACCACGCCAGGATTCGGCCGCCGATGCCGTCGATCAGCTCCGGCCGCGAGGCCACCGCCTGCGCCAGGATCAGCAGCGCGATGAAGCCGCCCAGGGTGAACAGCAGCGAGAACGGGTTGTTCTTGGCGCCCAGGAAGAAGGCGCCGCCCAGGCCCAGCAGGGCCAGCCCGACCGCCTGCAGCACGCCGGACATCACCAGCTGCCACGACGCGACCACCGTGGAGGCGCCCCAGATCCGCTGCTGGCGCAGCAAGAACGTCGCCGACAGCACCGGGCCGCCCGGCAGCGTGGTGCTCAGCGAGTTGGCGGCGTAGAAGGCCGCCTCCGACCGCAGCTGCTTGACGTGCACACCCGCCGACCTGAGCAGCGTGCGCTGGATCTGGGCAAAGCTGTGCATCGATGCCGCGGCCGCGGCCACCGCCGCCAGCAACCACCACCAGTTCGCCGAGTTGAGGCTCATCCACGCCTTGGCCAGCTGGTCCCAGCCCAGCGCGACCTCCACGGCAAGCACGACCGCGACGATCGCCAGGATCACCCAACGCAACCACCAGTACTTGCCGCGCGAGGTCTGTTCGCGGGGCAAGTCGAGCTTGCGGACGGGGGCGTCGTGCGACACGTGCTTTAGGGTAACGGTGCAGGTGGGGAGGGGATCGCGGCGCAGTTCCGACCGTGTCGGGGTCGTAACCGGATCGTGCCAGCCGCTTAGGCTCCTGACAAGCCCCGCGGTGGGGCCCGGCCGGGGTGCCGACGGCTAGGCTTGGCGAATGCCAGCAAACGTCGACGACGCGTCGGTCGAGCCCTTTGTCCGCAAGACCGCAGCCTGGGCGTGGCGCCTGCTCGTCATCCTGGCCGCGTTCGTCGCCCTGGTGTGGGTGCTGGGCAAGCTCGAGGTGATCGTCGTCCCGGTGCTGGTCGCGTTGCTGCTCAGCGCGCTGCTGGTGCCGGTGGTCGACCTGATGGACCGCCGCGGCGTGCCGCGCGGCGGCGCCGTGGCGATCGTGCTGCTGGCCGGCTTCGGGATCCTGGGCGGCATCTTGACGTTTGTCATCATCCAGTTCATCGACGGCCTGCCGGGCCTGACCGAGCAGATCAGCCGCAGCATCGACTCCACCCGCAGTTGGCTCGAACACGGGCCGTTTCACTTACGCAACGAGCAGATCAAGAACGCCGGCAACGCCGCGATCGACGCGCTGCACAACAATCAGTCGAAGCTGACCAGCGGCGCGCTGGCCACCGCCGCAACCATCACCGAACTCGTCACGGCCGCCGTGCTGGTGCTGTTCACGCTCATCTTCTTCCTGTACGGCGGGCGCAACATCTGGCAGTACGTCACCCAGATCGTTCCCGCCGGCGTCCGTCACCGCGTGCGCGAGGCCGGCACCGCAGGGTACGGCTCCCTGATCGGCTATGTGCGGGCCACGTTCCTGGTCGCCCTGACGGACGCGGCCGGTGTGGGCACCGGCCTGGCGATCATGCACATCCCGCTGGCGCTGCCGCTGGCGTCGCTGGTGTTCCTGGGGGCGTTCATCCCGCTGGTCGGGGCCGTGGTCGCCGGCTTCCTGGCCGTCGTGGTGGCGCTGCTGGCCAAGGGCATCGTGTACGCGCTGATCACGCTCGGACTGCTCGTCGCGGTCAACCAGGTCGAGGCGCACCTGCTGCAGCCGCTGGTGATGGGCCGGGCGGTGTCGATCCACCCGCTGGCCGTCGTGCTCGCCATCTCGACCGGTGGTGTGCTGGCCGGGATCGTCGGCGCCCTGCTCGCCGTCCCGACGGTGGCCTTCCTCAACAACGCGATCCAGGTGCTTTTGGCGCCGGACCCCGATGCCGAGGCCGAGAAGCAGGTGGAGGCGGCCGACGAGACGGGCCCCATCCTGCAGGTGGAACCGGACGACCCGGAGCACGCGCCCCGCTGACGACCGGGGCCACGAAACGTAAACGGCTGCGGCGTTTTTCGGCGTGTCGTGTGCGACGTTTACGTGTCGCTGCACGCCGAGGCCGGCGGTCCGGACTCGGCTGGGCTCGAGCGCCTAGAGCCGACCCTCGCGGCGGAGCAGGTCCTGGGCCGACAGGCCCCCGCCGGCGCGGCGGCGCTGGCGCGACGGGTCCCCGTTCTCACCCTGACCGCGGGTGTTCATCTTCTCGGTCGCCGCGTCGGAGTCGTTGTCTTCCGGACGCATGACCGGCAGCGCGGCGGTGGGATCGGCGGCGTCGTTGGCGCTGTCGTGGTTGGTGGGCACCGGGATGGCCCTGGTCTGGCCGCTCGACGGCGGCGGCGGTGGCGTCGGCGCCGGACGGGGTGCCGCGTTGGCCGGACCCCGCGCGTCGGCGGGCCGCTCCGGGGCCGGCGTCGCGCCGCCCTGGGCCGACAGCCGCGACGTCTTGGCCTCGGTCGGCCTCGGCTGCGCGCGCGTGCCGGCCACTGAGGCTCCAGTGGCTCCCGCGGCCCCGGCGGGGCGGGGCTCGGGCGGCTCAGGAATTCTCGTCGGCCGGGCCCGGGACGGCTCCAGCGCGCCGGGATGCGTCGGGTCCTTCGGCGCGCGCGGCGGCGCGGCCGCCAGGCTGGCCGCCGCCACCGGCGGACGCGTGGGCCGCCCGTTGAACGTCGGCCGCTTGCGCTCGGGGTGCAGGTCGATCTCGCCGAGCCCGACCTTGTTCTGCAGCCGCCTCGCCCAGCGCGGCGCCCACCAGCAGTCGTCGCCGAGCAGCTTCATCACCGAGGGCACCAGGAACATCCGGACGATCGTCGCGTCCAGCAGCAGGGCCGCCATCAGGCCGAACGCCAGGTATTTCATCATCACCAGGTCGGAGAACACGAACGACGCGGCCACCACGGCGAGCACGCACGCGGCGGCGGTGATCAGGCGGCCCGTGGTCGCCGTGCCGATCCGGATGGCCTCGGCGGTCGACATGCCCCGTTCGCGGGCCTCGACCATCCGGGACACCAGGAACACCTCATAGTCGGTGGCCAGCCCGTAGCCCACCGCCACGACGAGCGCGATGATCACCACCATCAGCGGTGTCGGCGTGAAGTTCAGCTGCTTCGCGAAATGCCCGTCGACGAAGATCCACGTCAGGATGCCCATCGTCGAGCCCAGCGTCAGCGCGCTCATCACCGCGGCCTTGATGGGCAACACCATCGACCCAAAGGCCAGGAACATCAACAGCATGGTGGCCGTCACCAGCACCACCAGCATCAGCGGCGCCTTGTCGAACAGGGCGTGGATGCTGTCCTGTTCCAGCGCCGGCGTGCCACCGACCAGGACGGTCAACCCCTTCGGCGGGGTGATGGACCGCAACTCGGCGATCTTCTTCGCCGCCTCGTTGCGGTTGACGAGACCGTTCTCGATCACCCGGACGGAGCCGTCCTCGGGATGCGTCGTCCCGTTGGGACCAGCGGCGCAGGGGTTACCGGCGATCGCCGGGCACGGGCGCTCGTCCCACTGCTTGTTGGTGAACCCGGTGAAGCCCGACACCTTGCTCCGGATGTCGTTGACCTGCTGGTCGGTGACCGCGTTGTGGTTGTTGCTCTCGATCACCAGGGTGAGCTGCTCGGTGCGGTAGCCGGGGAAGAGCTTGTCGAAGTGCTCCTGGGCCAGGCGGACCGAACTGTTGGGCGGCAGGTACTTCTCGCTGATGCCCCCGAACGAGAGGTTGCCCAGCGGGATCACCAGCAGGATCATGCCGACGATGATCGGGACGGCGAACGCCAGCGGCCGCTTCATCACGAAGTTGGTGAGCTTGCCCCAGAACCCGGCCTCCACCTCTTCGCGGGTCTTGGTCTTCTGCAGGCGCTCCGCCAGCCACTCCAGGTAGACGCGCGAGGGCTTCCAGTTCCGCAGGAAGGGCACCTTCAGCGCGGTCCGCACGCCCAGCGCGTCGACGTGGCGGCCCAGGATGCCCAGGCACGCGGGCAGCAGCGTGATCGACAGCAGCGCGGCGAAGCCGACCGCCGCGATCAGCGCGTAGGTCAGCGACTTGACGAACCCCTGCGGCAGCAGCAGCAGGGTGGCGCCCGAGGCGATGATCAGCACCGCCGAGAACGTCACCGTGCGCCCGGCCGTCATCACCGTTCTTCGGACCGCGGTCTCGGTGTCGTAGCCCTCGGCGATCTCCTCCCGGAATCGGCTCACGACAAAGAGCCCGTAGTCGATCGCGAGACCCAGGCCGATCAGCGAGACCACAGGTTGGGCGAAGAAGTGCACCGGCCCGAACATGGCGATGCCGCGCAGGATGCCCAGCGCGCCGGCGATGCTCAACCCGCCGACCATGACGGGCAGGCCGGCGGCGATCGCGCCGCCGAACACCAGGAACAGCACCACCGTCACCGCGGGCAGCGCCAGCACCTCCATGCGGCGCTGGTCGGTGGCGATCGTTCCGGCCAGGGCGTTGGCGATCGGCTCGAGGCCCGCCAGTTCCACCGTGCCGCCGTCGAGCTTCTGCAGGTCGGGCGCGACGGCTTTGTAGTTGTTGAGGATGGTGTCGTCGTCATTGCCCTTCAGCGGGATGCTGACGAAGGTGTGCTTCTTGTCCTCGGTCGCCATGCCCTTGATCTGCGCGTTGGGCGGGTCGCTGCCTGGCGGCAGGGCCAGGTAGCCGGCCCAGCCGAGGACCTGGTCGGGGTGGTCGTTCTTGAACTTGTTGAGCTCGTCGACCACCTTCTGCCGCCACGCCGGGTCGTCGACGGTCTTGCCGTCGGGGGCGGTGAAGGTGGCCACGATGTGGCCAGTGCGGTCGCGGCCGTACACCTTGTCACCCAGGACCGAGGCCTTCACGGACTGGCTGCCGTCGTCGTAGAAACCGCTCTGCGTGACGTGCTTGCCCAGGCTCATGCCGAAGACGCCGCCACCGAGGCACAGGGCCACCATGACCCCGATTACGATGTACCGGTAGCGGTACACAGTTCGACCCCACCAGGCGAACACGTGAGCTCCTTACTGGATCGGTGACGACCCGCGCATTGATTTCCCAGTCTCACACACGCGCGGTCAACAGGGCGGACAGCGGCCGGAAAGGCTGCAGCCACGCCCCCTGCTCGGGAAGCGAATCAAGACCGATCCGCGGGAGTGGTTCCCGGAAGACACCCGCGATGTCCTCCAGGTCGACGAACTCCAAGGTATCCGACGCTAGCGCCCAACTCGCATGTTCGCGAAATCCGATCACCTGGACGGTCGCCCCTGAGCGGGCGATTTCCTCCAGCGGTTGCCGGAACGCCTGACCGTCGGCCGACGCCACCACCAGGGCCGCGAGCCCCTCGGCGCGCCGCCGCTCGATGTGGTTGAGCATGTCGCGGTCGACGTCGCTGTCCTCGTCGATCTTCGGCTTGGCGAAGACGGCGAAGCCCACGTTGCGCAGCGCGTCCACCCACGGGCGGACCACGTCCGCGCTGCCCGGCGCGATGTTGGTGAAGACGGTGGCCTCCGGCTCGATGACGACGCCCGGACGGCCGGCGCTGATCTCGGCCGTGCGCGCCAGCAGCCAGCGGCCCAACGCGTCGAAGCGCGGCCGCTCGAGCGCGGTCGGGCGCCGGCCCAGGATCGACCCCAGACCCATGTCGAGGTTGGGTGCGTCCCAGACGAGCAGCACGCGGCCGCCCGGGGCCAGGCTCGCCACCGTCTCGCCGGACAGGACCGCCGGCGGCGCCACTGGTTCTGCGTGTTCGGTTGCCGCGGTTTCCTCGGTCAGGCTCATGGTGACCGCCTATTCATCGTCGAGCCCGGATGGGCGTCTGACCCAGATGAACTCCGTGACGTCGCTGCCCGCCCGGTGGGCCTTCGTCTCGTACTTGGTGATGGGCCGCTCGATCGAGATCGGCAACGCGTCTTCGGGGGCGGCGCGGCGCAACCGCGGCTCGGCATCGCCGACCTCGGCGATGTGCTCGGCGTAGCCCGGATGGTCCGTGGCGGCGTGCAGGACACCACCGGGGAGTAGCCGGTCGGCGATCAGCCCAACCGTGCCGGGCTGCAGGAACCGGCGCTTGTGGTGGCGGGCTTTGGGCCACGGATCGGGGAAGAAGACGCGGACCCCGGTCAGCGTCACGGGCGCGAGGAGATGCTGCAGCACGACGAGCGCGTTCCCGCGGATCAACCGGATGTTGCCCACCCGCTCGCGGTCGATCGCGCTCAGCAGTTGCGCCAGGCCCCGCCGGTAGATCTCCACGGCGATCACGTCGACGCCCGGTTCCTCCTGCGCCATCGCCAGGGTCGAGGTGCCGCTGCCGCAACCGATCTCGAGCACGACGGGCGCCTGCCGGCCGAACCATGCGGGGATGTCCAGCGGGCCGGGCTCGCCGGCGCCGCCCTCGGTGGGGGTGCCGACCGAGAGGCCGAGCTCGGGCCACAGCCTCTCCCAGGTCTGTCGCTGGGCGTCGGACAGGGCGGAGCGCCGGGAGCGGAAGCTCGAGGCCGGCAGGTAGCGCTGTCCGGAGCCGGCCTCCACCTCTACCGAAGGTCGGGACACCGACCCACCCCGGATTGCGCACGCATTTGTCCATGGTGGCCCATGACCTATAGATGCGGCCGCCTCCGGGTCCAGATTGATACCCAACAGTTGCCTTCGCCTGGTAGTCGACCGGGAAGTGGCTCGCGGCCGGCCCGCGCGGGTGCCACCATGCGGGGGCGACCACAGCGTACGGGCGGGACATGGAAGAACGGGGACACCGGAGGTTCGCCGGCGAGCTGGCGCGCTTCGCCGCCCGCCACGCCGACCCGGGCCTGACGGCGGTCGCCGAGCGGGCGGCCGCGCCGCTGCGGGTGGCGGTCCGCGGCCGTCCCGGCGTCGGTCGCGCGACGGTGGCGCGGGCGCTGGCCCGCGCCGGCGGGCCGGCGGGACTGGCTGTCCAAGCCGCCGGACCCGACTCCGACGTCTTGCTCTACGTCACCGCCGAGGTCGTCAAGCCCGAGGACGCCGACGCGATCGCCGCGGCGCGACCCGCCGTGGTCGCGGTCCTGAACAAGGCCGATCTGACCGGATCCCTGTCGGGGCGCACCGGAGAGCCCCCGACGGTCGCGGCGCGAGCGCGCTGCGCCAAGCTGTCGGCGCTACTCGGCGAGCCCGTCGAGCCGATGATCGGGCCGTTGGCGGTCGCCGCCCTGGACGGCCTGGACCGCCAAACGTGGGCGGCGCTGCGGGTTCTGGCGGACCATCCTTCCGGCGCGGCCAGCCTCGACGGGTCCTTCGCCGGCTTCCTGAGCGCCGACAACCCGGTGCCGGCCGACGTGCGCGTGCGCCTGCTCGACACCCTGGACCTGTTCGGGGTCGCGCTGGGGATGGCCGCGGTCCGGCGCGGCCGGACACCCGCCCAGCTGCGGGCCCTGCTGCGGCGGGTGAGCGGGATCGACGCCGTCCTGGGCAGGGTGGCCGCGGCCGGCGCCGAGCCGGGCTACCGGCGGGTGCTCGACGCCGTCGTCGAGTTGGAGGCGCTGGCCGCCGCCGACAGGCGCCTGGCCGGGCCGATCTGCGCCTTCCTGTCCTCCGACGACGCCGTGCTGGCGCGCATGGCCGCGGCCGCCGCAATGGCCGAGGCGGCCGGGCTGGACCCCCTCGCCCCGGCCGGGCACCTGTCCCGGGCCCTGCGGTGGCAGCGCTACGGCCGCGCCTCGGCGGGCGAGCTGCGGCGGGCCTGCGGTGCGGACATCGTGCGGGGATCGCTACGGTTGTGGACGCAAACCCGCCGATCGCTGCCTGGAGAAACGCCCCTGCCGAAAGAGACGTTGTGACCGACGACCCGGTCGCAGAGGTGGACGCGCTGGTGGCCGCGGCGGGGCCGCGGCTGGATCCGCCCGCGGTCAACCGGCGTGACGTGGTGCTTGTCACGGGACCCTGGCTGGCCGGTGTGACGGCGGTCGCCGCGGCGCTGGGCGAACGGTTGTCGCAGTACAAGTTCGTCGAGTCGACCGACCTCGGTCCAGGCGAGGCGCCGATCGCCGTCGTGTTCGTCGTCTCGGCGGCGGCCCACCTGACCGCCTCGGACTGCGCGCTGCTGGACGCGGCGGCCGAGCACACCGATGTGGTGGTGGGCGTGGTGTCCAAGATCGACGTCCACCGCGGCTGGCGCGAAGCGGTCGCCGCCAACTCCGCGACTCTGGCCGCCCACGCCCCGCGCTACGCCCGGGTGCCGTGGGTGGGCGTGGCCGCGCTGCCCGACCTCGGCGACGCGGACGTCGACGAGCTCGTCCGGGAGGTTTCCGACCGGCTCGCCGACCCGGACATCCCGCGCCGCAACAGGCTGCGGGCGTGGGATTCCCGGCTGCAGAACGTCGCGCGGCGGTTCGACCGCGACGTGGAGGGCGCCGGCCGCCGGGCGCGGGTCGACGCGCTGCGCGAGCAGCGCAGCACGGCCCTGCGGGAGCGGCGCGAGCACAAGACCGAGCGCAGCATCACGCTGCGCGGGCAGCTCCAGCAGGCACGGGTGCAGCTGACGCACTTCGCGCGCAACCGGTGCGCGTCGGTGCGCACCGAGTTGCAGGAGGACGCCGCGGCCCTGCCGCGCCGCAACATGAGCGGATTCGAGGCGCACACCCGGGCGCGGCTCGACGAGGTGGTCGGCGAGGTCGTCGAGGGCACGGCCACCCAGCTCGACGAGGTCGCGCGGCTCACCGGCGTGCCGGTGACCCTGCCGGCCCCCGGGCCGGTGCCCACCGTGGAGGCGTCGCCCCCGCCGCTGAAGGCCCGGCGCCAGGAGGCCTGGTTGCTGATGCTGCTGGGCGCCGGTTTCGGGCTCGGGGTCGCGCTCACCCTCGCCCGCCTGGTGGGCGGCCTGGCTTCGCGGCTGAGCCCCGCGCTCACCGTGGCGGGCGCGGCGGCCTGCGTGGCGGTCGGGCTGGCGCTGACCTTCGTGGTGATCCACATCCGCGGGCTGCTGCGCGACCGGGCGTTGCTGGATCGCTGGATCGGCGACGTCACGTCGGCGCTGCGGTCCGCGGTCGAGGAGCTGGTGGCCACCCGCGTGCTGGCGGCGGAGACGGCCCTGACCACCGCCCTGGCGGCGCAGGACGAGGCGGAGAACTCGCAGGTGTCCGCCCAGGTCAACACCATCGACGGCGAACTGCGCGAGCACGCCGTCGCCGTCGCCCGCGCGGCGGCGGTGCGGGACCGGGAGATGCCGGCTGTCCGGGCCGCGCTGGACGCGGTGCGTGCGGAGCTCGGCGAACCGGGGCCGCCGCAAACCGGGATCCCGGCCGGGGGGGAGGGCGCGGGCGACCCGGAGAAACCGGTCCCGACGAGCGGTGACGAGGAGATTTTGTGACGTCCGGTGACGTTTCTGAATCGTTCCTGTGAGGAGTCCTATACCCGCCCGAGGCTTCCCCGACAAGGCACTCACGATAACCTGTAGTTAACGCCACTTTTGAACCAGCAGAAATGGGTTGAGTGGGCGACTGCTCCAAGCAGGCAAGAGAAGCCCGAGTACAAAGACGAATTCAGGAGACTTCGATGACCTCAGCGACCATTCCCGGACTAGACAACGCGCCGACGAATCACCCGGGGCTGCTCGCGTGGGTTCAGGAGGTCGCCGAGCTCACGCAGCCCGACCGCGTGGTGTTCGCTGACGGCTCCGACGAGGAGTGGCAGCGGCTCACCGACCAGCTCGTCGAGGCCGGCACGTTCAAGAAGCTCAACCCCCACAAGCACCCCAACTCCTTCCTGGCCCTGTCCGACCCCTCCGACGTCGCGCGGGTGGAGTCGCGCACCTTCATCTGCTCGGAGCGCAAGGAGGACGCCGGGCCCACCAACAACTGGATGGAACCCGCCGAGATGCGGTCCACCATGACCGAGCTGTACCGCGGCTGCATGCGCGGCCGCACCATGTACGTGGTGCCGTTCTGCATGGGCCCGCTCGGCGCCGAGGACCCCAAGCTGGGTGTGGAGATCACCGACTCCGAATACGTCGTCGTCTCGATGAAGGTGATGACCCGGATGGGCAAGGCCGCCCTGGAGAAGATGGGCGACGACGGGTTCTTCGTCAAGGCGCTGCACTCGGTGGGCGCCCCGCTGGAGCCGGGCCAGGCCGACGTGCCGTGGCCGTGCAACGACACCAAGTACATCACCCACTTCCCGGAGACCCGCGAGATCTGGAGCTACGGGTCGGGCTATGGCGGCAACGCCCTGCTCGGTAAGAAGTGCTACTCGCTGCGCATCGCCTCGGCGATGGCCCACGACGAGGGCTGGCTCGCCGAGCACATGCTGATCCTCAAGCTGATCTCCCCGGAGAACAAGGCCTACTACTTCGCCGCGGCGTTCCCGTCGGCGTGCGGCAAGACCAACCTCGCCATGCTGCAGCCGACGGTCCCCGGCTGGCGCGCCGAGACCCTGGGCGACGACATCGCCTGGCTGCGGTTCGGCAAGGACGGCCGGCTGTACGCCGTCAACCCCGAGTTCGGCTTCTTCGGGGTGGCCCCGGGCACCAACTGGAAGTCCAACCCCAACGCCATGCGCACCATCGAGGCCGGCAACACCGTCTTCACCAACGTCGCGCTCACCGACGAGAACGAGGTGTGGTGGGAGGGCCTCGAGGGCAGCCCCGAGCACCTCATCGACTGGAAGGGCAACGACTGGTACTTCCGCGAGACGGAAACCACTGCGGCGCACCCGAACTCGCGGTACTGCACGCCCATGTCGCAGTGCCCGATCCTGGCGCCCGAGTGGGACGACCCGCAGGGCGTGCCGATCTCGGGCATCCTGTTCGGCGCCCGCCGCAAGACCACGGTCCCGCTGGTGACGCAGGCCCGCAACTGGCAACACGGCGTGTTCATGGGCGCCACGATGGGCAGCGAGCAGACCGCCGCCGCCGAGGGCAAGGTGGGCACCGTCCGCCGCGACCCGATGGCGATGCTGCCGTTCCTCGGCTACCACGTCGGCGACTACTTCCAGCACTGGCTGGACCTCGGCAAGAACTCCGACGAGTCCAAGCTGCCGCAGGTGTTCTTCGTCAACTGGTTCCGCCGCGACTCCGATGGCGACTTCCTGTGGCCCGGCTTCGGCGAGAACAGCCGGGTGCTCAAGTGGATCGTCGACCGCATCGAGCACCGCGCCGGCGGCCAGGACACCCCGATCGGCATCGTGCCGAGCGCCGATGACCTCGACCTGGACGGGCTCGACGTCGAAAGCGGCGCCGTGGCTGAGGCGCTCGCGGTGAACGCCGACGAGTGGCGCAAGGAGCTCCCGTCGATCGAGGAGTGGTTCGAGTTCATCGGGGAGCGGCTCCCGACCGGTGTAAAGGACGAGTTCGAGGCCCTCAAGCAGCGGCTGTCCGACGCCGGGTAGCGCTTGACGCTGAAGTCCCCGCGCGCGCAAGCGTGTCGGGGACTTTGCGTTTCGGGACGCCTTGGCGGCGTTCAGCTCTCCTGTTCGAGCCACGCCCGCACGGTGCCACCCGCCTCGAGGTAACCGACCCAGCGGTCGACGACGGCGAGCGCGTCGGCGTAGCGCCGAAAGTCCCCGGCCGCCAGCCAATTCCCGTTGCTGATCACGAACAGCTGGTACGTCTTCTTCCGGTGCGACGCCGCCTCGACCAACGCCAGCTCGGCGCGGCCCAGGCTGCGGGTCCACAGCAGGCGCTGGATCATCGGCTGCAGGCGTGGCTTGGCCCAGAACGCGGTGGCGCTTGCCGCTTCGCCGCGCGCGAAAGCGTCGGCGATCCACGACGCCAAACCGGGGCCGTCCGAGGCGCTCTCCCCACCCCGCGGGGGCGAGTGCCTCGCGTCGATCACGACGTCAACTCCGGCCGTCGGGCATCGCGAAACGGAATGACGGTCGCGAGTTCGATCTCCGGCTCGTCCACCCAGAGCGCGGGGTGCACCGGTCCGAACTTCGCCCGCAGCCGGTCGCGTCGCGCTTCGAGCAGATCGATCACCACCCCGTTCGGCCCCCCGCCCGATCGGCGGCGATGGTGGTGGTTGAACACGGGGCCTCCGGCGCTAAGCGGGGGGGGGGGGGTGGCGGGTCGGGACGGCGATCACGAACGGCCCTGTGGCGGGCGCGAACCGGCCCCGGCGGTCGCGGGTCGGCACACGCCGTTCGACGAAGCCCACTACCCGTGCCGCGATCGCGCCCGCGGCCAGGCTCGGCGCCAACCAGACGCTGTCCCGCAGCCGCCGCTGTGCCGGAAAGCGTTGCGGCGCAGAGGCTGAGCGCTGTGGGTAGGGGGCGTGCAAGAGTCCGCGTGAATTCGTCACCGGCTTCTCCTCGACTCGTCGGCGGGGCGATGGCGTCACGCTATGACGGCGGGTACGGCACGCACATCCGTAGTCGACTACCTGATTTGGGCACGCCGGGACCACGCGCCGGCGGGTGACCTACTTGGTGTCGACTCGCGCAGATGCGCTGCGGCGGCGCGGATTTGCCGGTCACCGGGGTGAGGCCACCGGACGACACGCGAGCGGGCCGCGTAGCCCGCTACGTGGGCGAGTTCGACCGCCCCCGGCGCCGGGTCGTCCGGGCGACCGGGAGGCTACTACGTCCGCGCGCCGCGTCGCATGAATTCCGCCAGGGCCTTGCGGTCGGCGACGCCGAGCTTGGTGCACGCGTGCAGGACGTGGCCCTCGACGGTGCGCGCCGACAGGCTGAGCCGCTCGGCGATCTCCCGGCTGGTCAGGCCCGATGCGACCAGGTTGGCGACGTCGCGTTCGCGGGAGGTGAGCGGCAGCGGCGTGGCCGCCGCGGCCAGCGCCGGGCTCCGCATGCCTCCGGCCGCCGCGGCGATGCGGTCGGCGCGCACCACGGCCTCGGTCGCCCGGCGGCGGTCGTCGCGGCGTCCGAACAGCTCCGCGGCCTGGGCGGCCGTGTCCGCGGCCGACAGCATCGCCCCGATCCTTTCGAACCGTTCGCTCGCCGCGCACAGCGCGACGGGGTCGCGGTCGCGCAGCGCCGCACCGTCGGCGGCGTGCGCCGGCGCGAGGCGGCCGTCGACGGATTCGGCGACGTCGATCAGCCGTTGCAGCCACTCGCGTCCCCCGAACCGGGCGGCGTCGTGCAGGGCGAGCATTTCGATCGCGCATTGGCCGCAGCGCCGGGCCGAGTCGGCGGCGTCGATCGCGGCCGCGATGGCGCCGCGGGTATCGCCCCGGGCGGCGGCGAGCCAGGCGTCGAGCAGGCGCAGCTGCGGACCGAACACGGCGCGGTGTGCGCCCGCGCGGGAGTTCAGCTCGTCGATGGTGGCGGCGGCCGCCTCGGCACGGCCGAGCCCGCAATAGGCCTGCGCCAAGGACATTCTGGGCACGCTCCACCAGGCGGCCGACTTCGTGGTGAGCGCCGCGACCGTCTGCTCCATGCGCGACGCCGCCGCAGCGAACCGCCCGCGGGCGAGGTCGACGGTGCCGGCCGCCATGTTGTCCAGCCCCCAGTCGAGGTACTGGTGCATCGAGAAGATCTGGTCGCCGCCCGCGAGGCGGGTCTCGGCGGCGTCGAACTCGCCGGTCAGCACCAGGGCCCAGACCTCGGCGTAGGCCATCAGGTGTCGTAGCACGCCGTCGACGCCGCGCTCGTCGCGGCGGGCGCGCTCGGCCAGGGCCGTGAGTTGGTCTCCGCGCCCGGTGAACGCCCACGCGAAACCCCCGCCGACCAGCGCCCAGCCGAGCGCGTCCGGGGACGACGCCGGATCGGCCAGCACGCGGCGGGACAGCTCCGCGGCGTCGGCCAGCCGGTTCTCCAAGGCCAGCGACGCCGCCGCCAGGCCGTCGACCACCAGGCGGAGCCCCGGGTCGGCGATCCGCCGGCGCAGCACCGCGAGCACGTCGTCGGCGGCGTCGGCGTCGCCGGCCGATAGCTGCAGATTGGCGACGCGCACGACGCCCCAGCCGAGCACCTGCTCCTCGTCCATCGCGTCCGGGTCGTAGGCGCTCAGGGCCTGGTCGGCCTCCGCGGCCCTGCCCTGCCACAGCAGAGATCTGGCCAGCAGCTCGCCGGCGGCCGGGCCGGCGCCACGGTCGACGGCGGCGCGGGCCAGGCGCTCGCCCAGGGTGACGTCGGTCAGCGCGATCGCGTCGTCGGCGGCCGCCACCAGCAGCTCGGGGTCGGCGTGCGCGTCACTGTCCAAGGTGAGCCCGGCCAGCCGGATCCGCTCGCCCGGTCCCCGGAGCGGCTTGGCGGCCAGCGCGTCGACCAGCTCCCCGCGCAGCCGGCGGCCGGCGGCCACCCCGATGCGCCGGCGCATCACGTCGCTGAGCAGCAGCTGATTGAACTGGACCTCGCTGACCTCCCGCTCGTCGGTGATGCGGATGAGGCCGCGCCGTTCGGCCTGCTCGACGGCGCCGGCGCCGGTCAATCCGATCAGCGTGTCCAGGTCGAGCGGCTCGCAGATCGCCAGCAGTCCCAACGCGTGGGTGACGTCCTCGGGCAGCTGCTCGACCCGCTCGTCGACCAGCGCGGCCAGCTCGTCGCGCACCACGGCCGGCCCGCGCAGCTGCCAGATGCCCCGCACCTGGCGCAGCGTCCCGGCCTCCACCGCCCCCTCGACCAGGTTGCGCAGGAAGAGCGCGTTGCCGCCCGAGTCCTGCCACATGACGTCCACGCTGAGGCCCTCGACCGGCCCGCCCAGCACCCGCTCGACGAGCTCGGCGCACTGGTCGCGGGTGAAGGGCCGCAGCTCGACGCGCCGCAGGTAGCGGTCCTTCCACAGCGAGGTGATGGCGTCGGGCACCGGCTCGTTGGCCCGCACGTTGGCCACCATCGGCACCGACCGCTCCAGCGCCAGCTGCAACACCAGCGTGGCCGACAGGTCGTCGAGCAGGTGGGCATCGTCGACGCCCAGGACCGCGCCGCGATCGGCGGTGAGCGCGTCGCGGGCGGCCGCCAGGTAGGCCGTCGGGTCGCGGGCGGTGCCCGCCCCGACGAGGTAGGTGAACGGACCGAGGGGAATGCTGCGCGACGAGGCGGTGCCCGCCACCCAGCGCACGCGTTCGGGCAAGGAATCGGCGACATCGCGGGCCAGCGTGGTCTTTCCGACGCCGGCCGCCCCGACCACCACGACGCCGGCGGTGCGGGATCGCTCGGTGAGGGCAGCGTGAACCGCCGCGAACTCCGGCTCGCGGCGCAGCAGCGGCCAATCCTCGGCTTCCACCAGAGCCAGCACTCTACCGATCCTGGCCGCCCCCGGCAGTTGATCGACCTGCGCGAGCAGTCGCAAAAGCACACGCGCGCCCGGCGTGTCGTGTGCTTTTGCGTCTTGTCGGCGAAGGACCCGACCACTTGACACCCGTCAAGTTTTTCGGCGGTACAGTCGGCGCATGCAGATTCGCGAGCACTGCGGCTCGGGCAAGCCGGCCGTCATCCTGTACCCGTCCGGCACCGTCGTCACGTTCGACGAGCTGGAGGCGCGCGCCAACCGGCTGGCGCACTATTTCCGCCGGGCCGGCCTGCGCGAGGGCGACGTCGTCGCGATCCTCATGGAGAACAACGAGCACATCCACGCCGTGATGTGGGCGGCGCGGCGCAGCGGCCTGTACTACGTGCCGATCAACACCCACCTGACCGCGGCCGAGGCCGCCTACATCGTCGACAACAGCGCCGCCAAGGCCATCGTCGGGTCCGCCGCGCTGCGCAAGACGTGCGAGAACCTCGGCGAGCACTTGCCGGGCGGTCTGCCGAAGGTGTTGCTCATCGCGGACGACGACCTTCCCGGCTGGGAGCGATATCCGGAATGCGTTGCGGGCGAGCCCGATACGCCGATTCCCGACGAGCGCGAGGGTGACCTGCTGCAGTACTCGTCGGGCACCACCGGCCGCCCCAAGGGCATCAAACGGGAACTGCCGCACGTGTCCCCGGCCGAGGCGCCCGGCATGATGTCGGCGCTCGTCAGCTTCTGGATGACGCCCGACTCGATCTATCTGAGCCCGGCGCCGCTGTACCACACGGCGCCGTCGGTGTGGTCGATGAGCGCGCAGGCCGGCGGCATCACGACGGTGGTCCTGGAGAAGTTCGATCCCGAGGGTTGCCTCGACGCGATCGCGCGCCACCGGGTGACGCACGGCCAGTTCGTCCCGGCGATGTTCACCCGCATGCTGAAACTTCCTCAGGCGGTGCGTGATTCGTACGACCTGTCCAGCCTGCAGCGGGTGATGCATGCGGCGGCGCCGTGCCCCGTGGAGATCAAGAAGCAGATGATGGACTGGTGGGGGCCGATCATCGACGAGTACTACGCGTCCTCGGAGGCCCACGGGTCCACGCTGATTTCCGCCGAGGACTGGTTGGCGCACCCGGGTTCGGTCGGCAAACCCATGGCCGGCGCCGTGCACATCCTCGACGAGGACGGCAACGAGCTGCCGCCCGGGCAGGCCGGTGAGATCTACTTCGAGGGCGGGGTCTCCTTCGAATACCTCAACGACGAGGCGAAGACCGCCGCGTCGCGCTCAAAGCACGGGTGGGCGACGGTCGGCGACATCGGCTACCTCGACGAGGAGGGTTACCTGTACCTGACCGACCGGCGCCACCACATGATCATTTCCGGCGGGGTGAACATCTACCCGCAGGAAGCGGAGAACCTTCTGGTCACCCATCCAAAGGTGTTGGACGCGGCCGTGTTCGGCGTGCCCGACGACGAGATGGGTCAGCGGGTGGTGGCGGCCGTGCAGACCGTCGACCCGGCCGACGCGACCGACGCGTTCGCCGAGGAGCTCATCACGTGGCTGCGGGATCGTCTGGCGCACTACAAGTGTCCGCGCTCGATCGCCTTCGAGGCCCAGTTGCCGCGCACCGACACCGGCAAGCTCTACAAGAACGGTTTGATCGAGAAGTACTCCGTGTGACCCTGCGCGTCGTCGATCTGACGGAGCCGGCCGAACTCTCCGTCCCGCCGGGAGTGGTCGTCGCCGTGGGGAAGGTTGCCGGCGCGCCCGAATTCTGGCTCGAGCACGCCACTTTCACGCTCACCGAGGATCCGTGTGACGACCGGAGGGTGGTGGTCGTCGACTCGGTGGCCGAAACCCTGGCCGAGGTGACCGAACGCTGCGCGCGCTGGCCCCACGCCAGCGCCGTGTGCGACGACGTGCTGCGCGCGGTCGACCCGGCGGGCCCCGCACTGGCGGGGGTGGTGACCGAATCGCTGGCCTATTCCACGCTGCAGGCCGGCCCGGAGTTCGCGCGCTGGCTGGCCGAACGCGGGCCGGCGCGCATGCCCGAGATCGCCGAACCGGTCCGCGCGCGGCGCGACGGCGACACTTTGCGCGTCGAGTTCGACCGCCCGCAGCGGCACAACGCGTTCTCCACCGACGCGCGCGCCGCGCTGCTGGAAGCGCTGACCGTCGCCCTGCTTGACCCCTCGGTGACGGGAATCGTGTTGCGCGGCAACGGTCCCTCGTTCTGCAGCGGCGGCGACCTCGCGGAGTTCGGCACGCTCGCCGACCCGGCGTCGGCGCACCTCGCCCGCACCCGGCACAGCCCCGCCCTGGCGCTCGACGCGCTCACCGCGCGGCTGGGGCGCTCCTGCCGGGCCGAGGTGCACGGCCGGGTGTTGGGCAGCGGGCTGGAGATGGCGGCTTTCTGTGGATGGGTTGAGGCGCAGAATGATTCGGTGTTCGGGCTACCCGAGCTGGCGCTCGGGCTCATTCCCGGCGCCGGCGGCACCGTCAGCGTCAGCCGCCGGATAGGCCGTTGGCGCACCGCCTATCTGGTGTTGTCCGGACGCACGATCGGCGCCGACGTGGCCCTGTCCTGGGGACTGGCGGACGCGGTGACTCAGAAGCCCGAGTAGGTGGTGGTCGTGGTGCTGGGCAGGTTCGAGATGGCCACCGCGAACAGGGTGAACCACAGGATGACGCCGATCACCGACGCGACGACGCCCACGATCGCGCCGATGATCGCCCACTTCTTGGCGTTGTCGGCCGCGCTCTGGGCCTCGGCGTAGCGGCCCTGCGACCACAGGCCAGAAACCTTGGTCGAGTACACGATCGACACGATGCCGAACGGGAGGCAGCACAGCACGGTCACCAGGATCGCCCAGACCAGGTAGTTGTCGGGCTCGCGCTGGCCCTGCCAGGCGGGCTGCTGGCCCGGCCAGCCCTGCGGCTGCGGGTTCTGCCAATACGGCTGCTGGCCTTGCCATTCGGGGGAGCCCTCGTACGGCCCGGGCGGCGGATAACTCATGGCGACCAACCTTCTGCGGACCGACGGCGGGAGAAGTCAGGCAAATATAGCGCAGCGCCGCGCGTCCGCCCCGCATTTTCGCTCGTCAGATGCCGCCGCGGGACACCAGTTGCCGCGCGATGACGTTGCGCTGGATCTCGTTGGTGCCCTCGCCCACGATCATCAGCGGCGCGTCGCGGAAGTAGCGTTCCACGTCGTACTCCGTGGAGTAGCCGTAGCCGCCGTGAATGCGGACGGCGTCCAGGGCGATCTCCATGCCGACCTCGGAGGCGAACAGCTTGGCCATCCCGGCCTCCATGTCGCAGCGCTCGCCGCTGTCGTAGCGTTCGGCGGCGTAGCGGGTGAGCTGGCGGGCGGCGGTCAGCTTGGTCGCCATGTCGGCCAGGTAGTTGCCGACCGACTGGTGCTTCCAGATCGGCTGGCCGAAGCTCTCGCGCTCCTGGGCGTAGGCCAGCGCGTCCTCGAGCGCCGCGGCGGCGACGCCCAGCGCGCGGGCGGCCACCTGGATGCGGCCCGTCTCCAGGCCCTTCATCATCTGCGAGAAGCCCTGGCCCGCAACGCCGCCCAGGATCGCCGACGCGGGCGCGGCGAAGTTGTCGAACGACAGCTCGCAGGACTCCACACCCTTGTAGCCGAGCTTGGGCAGGTCCCGCGAGACCATCAGGCCGGGGCCGGGTTCGACGAGCACGATCGAGATGCCCGCGTGCTTCGGGGTGGCGTCGGGATCGGTCTTGCACAGCAGCGCGATGAGCCCCGACCGGCGTGCGTTGCTGATCCAGGTCTTGGCGCCGTTGATCAGCAGCCCGCCGTTGCGGTCGGGCAGTGCCGTCGTCGACATGTTCTGCAGGTCCGAACCGCCGCCCGGTTCGGTCAGCGCCATCGTGGCCCGCAGCTCGCCGGTGGCCATCGGGGGCAGGTATGCGCGCTTCTGCTCGTCGGTGCCGAACAACGCGAGCAGCTTGGCCACCACGGTGTGCCCGCCCATCGCACCGGCCAGGCTCATCCAGCCGCGCGCCAGTTCCTCGGTGACCCGGGCGTAGCACGGCATCGACACGGGCGACCCGCCGTGCTCCTCCGGGACGGCCAGGCCGTAGATGCCGATCCGCTTCATCTGCTCGATCCACGCCTCCGGGTAAGTGTTGGCGTGCTCCACCTCGCGCACGGTCGGCTTCACGTCGCGGTCGATGAACGCCCGCACCGTGGCGACCAGCATTTCTTCTTCGTCGTTCACGCATGCCATATTGGCCCGGTGACTTACGCGCGGTTACGCGAGGGCGGCCCGTACTTCGACGACCTGGCGGTGGGCCAGGTGTTCGACTGGGCGCCGGCGGCGACGCTGTCGCCGGGTCTGGCCGCGGCGCATCAGGCGATCGTGGGGGACCGGTTGCGCCTCTCGCTGGACGCGGTGCTGGCCACCGCGGTGACCGGCGAGCCGGGGCCGCTGGCCCATCCGGCGCTGGTGTGCGACGTCGCGATCGGCCAGTCGACGCTGGCGACGCAGCGCGTCAAGGCGAATCTGTTCTACCGCGGCCTGACGTTTCACCGGTTCCCCGTTGTCGGCGATACCATCTACACCCGCACGGAAGTCGTTGGGCTGCGCGCCAATTCGGTCAAGCCGGGGCGGGCGCCGACCGGGATGGCGGCGCTGCGCATGATCACCATCGACCAGGCCGACCGCCTGGTGCTCGACTTCTACCGGTGCGCGATGCTGCCGGCGGGCCCGGACTTTCGGCCGTCCGGGGCGCCCGGCGACGACCTGTCCGCCATCGGCGCCGACGCGCCCGGACCGGCCGCCGACCCGACCGCGCACTGGGACGCCGACGTCTTCCGCAACCGGGTGCCCCGTCCGCACTTCGACCCCGGCCTGGCCGGCGCGGTGTTGCACAGCACCGCGGACGTGGTCACCTCTGCGCCCGAACTCGCCCGCCTGACGTTGAACATCGCTGCCACGCACCATGATTCGCGGGTCGGCGGGCGCCGGCTGGTCTACGGCGGGCACACCATCGGGCTGGCGTTGGCGCAGGCGTCGCGGCTGCTACCCAACCTCGTCACGGTGCTGGGGTGGCAGTCGTGCGACCACACCGGGCCCGTGCACGAGGGCGACACGCTCTACAGCGAATTGCACGTCGAGTCGGCCGAGCCGACGGCGCACGGTGGCGTGCTGCGGCTGCGCTCAACGGTATTCGCCGTCGGCGAGCCGGACCGCCAGGTGCTGGACTGGCGGTTCAGCGCGCTGCAGTTCTGAGCGCTGCTCGGTTAGGCTGACCCGCCGTTGCTGCCGCCATTGGTAAAGCTGGTGTTGCTCGCACCGCCGGCACCGCCGGCTCCGGCGGTGCCGGCGTTGCCGCCGCTGTTGCCCACGATGTTGCCAGTGGCGCCGGGGCCGCCTGCGCCGCCGCTGGCACCGTTGCTGCCGGCGCCACCGTCGCCGTTGGCGCCGCCGTTGTCAATGGCGCCGCCGCCGCCACCACCGCCGGTGCTGGTGCTACCCGTCCCACCGGCGCCGCCGTTGAACTGCGGGGGGAAGAGGGTGTTGGCGACGGCGTCGCCGCCCGCCCCACCGTTACCGGCGGCA
>NZ_CACRUY010000039.1 GCF_902652685.1 Mycobacterium sp. Marseille-P9652 | reverse complement strand
GTGCCGGAGGCGCCGGCGATAACGGTGTTGGAGGTGCCGGAGCTGACGGCCGCGTCGGGGCTTACGGTGGCGGCGCCAACGTAACTGGCAGCAACGTCACCGGTGGTGCCGGCGGCGCCGGCAGCAACGGCGGCCACGGCGGCAACGGAGGCTACAACCGCTTGCGGGCAGACTCCACCGGCAAGGTTGCCAACAGCACCTTCACCGGTGGCGCCGGCGGCGCCGGCACCAATGGCGGCACCGGCGGCGCCGGCGGCAATGTCAACAGCCGGGTGAGTACCGGCGGCTCAATCGGTGCCAGCACCTTCACCGGCGGTGCCGGTGGCGCCGGTGACGCCAGCGCCTTCACCGGCTACGGAGGCAGGGTCATCGTCAGCTCCTACGGCAACAGCACCATTACCGGCACCACCGGCACCGGCGGCGCGGGCGGTGCCGGTACCAACGGCGGCGCCGGCCGGAGCGGAGGCTACGCCAGCGTCAGGGCCCTCTTCGGCGGCGCAATCGCTAATAGCAGCGCGATTGGCGGCGCGGGCGGCGCCGGGCACGATGGCAGCTACGGCGGTCGCGGACAATACGCCCGCCTCGGCGGCTACAACGGCGGCACCGTCAAGTCTGCCCACGCCATCGGCGGTGCCGGTGGCGACAGCGGCACCGGGGCCTCTCGCGGTCACGGCGGGACCGGCGGCAGCGGCGCAGTACTCGCCAATGGTGCCGGCACTATTGTCACCGGCACCGCCACCGGCGGGGCCGGTGGGGCTGGCGGCAACGGGACCGTTCCGGGGGCTGCGGGCGGCTACGGAGGCACCGGCGGCTTCGCCGTGGTCCAAGGGGCTGCGGGCACCGTAACCGCCAACGCCACCGGCGGCTATGGCGCGGCCGGCGGTGCCGGTGGTGCCGTCCCCGGTGCCTATGGCGGCAACGGCGGTAACGGCGGCTACGCCCGCAACAACGGCAACGCGTCCGGTGTCGGCGGGCACGGCGGAGCCGGTGGCGCGGGCAGCCTGACCGGTGTCGGGCACGGCGGCAACGGCGGTGACGGCGGACACGGCATTGGCGGCGCCGGCGGCTTCGGGCAGCAGGCCACCGATGGCATCGGCAACGTCAACGGCACCAACGGCGTCAACGGCCTCAACTTCCCATAACAGGTCGTCGGCCGGTGAAGACGGCAGCCGCGGCTGGGTCCGAAAGGACCGGCCGCGGCTGCCGGTTTTAGGCAGCGAGCCCAACACGACTCGTGCCGGTCGGATGCGGTGCCAGCCAAATCGGCGACGGAGCTCGTCGGCGCCGTCCCGAGCCCGAGCGTGGATCCCGGTCGGGGCACGGCACTTAGGAAGTGCGCCTCAAGCCCCACGTGGTGGAGTAGATCTCACGATCGCACCACCCACGGTTGGCCAAGCCTGCGCCAGGGCAGGACCCGGTGCTCGATCAACTCCGAGAAGACAGGACGTGCGAGCCAAGTCGCCTTGGCCGTCCGACTGAGCGTTACGAAAAGAGAAGCCCTACAGGACCTGCAGCCCGGGCGGAATCCGGTCCTGGTTGCGCCAGAAGGCGTCGTTGAGGAAACGGTTGAACAGGTCCGGGGGCAGCAAGGTGTCGCGCGGTTCTGCCTTCACCGTGCCCCGCACGGTGTGCAGGCCCGGGGTGCCGGCCCGCTCGTCGAACTCGGTGACGTCGTAATCGACGTGGCTGAAATCGTGCTCGAACTGTGGCTCGCCCAGGAACGCGTAGATAGCCTTCATCGTCGTGGCCGGGTCGACGGTCAACGTTTCGTACTGCACCAACAGCAGGCGATCCCGTTGCGCGCCATAACAGGCCTGCTTGAGCGCGTCGTAGGGCCCACCGACCATGCCGTCGGGACCCACCACCTGTTGCGCGCGGGTGTAGACCGTGCCGCCGGCACTGTAGTTAAAGATCGACGACGGGCTGAAGACGTTGCGCTGGATCAACCGCTCGATGCTGTCCACAATCCACTGCAATTCGCGCACGCAGGCGATGACTTTCGCATCTGGAAACAGCCGCGCGATCGCCGGCATCCACTGACACCAGCCGCGGTTGGTGTCAAAGATCACGTCGGCGGTGCTGTCGGCGTAGAAGTTGTCGAACAATCCCCTCAAGATGCGCTCGCGCCTGGTGTCGTCGATGAACACCGAAAACTCGTTGCGCCCGCTCATCTCACCCAGAAGAGCGCCGAACAGCCCGGCCAGCGGACCGGACATCCCGGCCTGAAACCGCGGGTTTTGCCGGAGCAACGCGGCCAGCAACGTCGAACCCGAACGCGGCAGACCCGAGATGAAGTGGATGGTCATCGAAGAACACTCCCCGGCTTACTCTGCGCGCCATGGCATTGCCCGCAAAATCGAACTTGTGATGCCGTGATCTTAGCCGAACCTCGTGCCCGGAATATTGCCTTTATGGAAATCCGCGCTACGACCCAAACCGCCATTGGCGGCGATGAAACCGCCGATACTGAAAAATCTGAAGTAGCCGTTCTCGAAGGCTAGGCTTGCCAACTGATAGACGACCGGTTGTTCTGCCGGCTAGGTGATTTCAGTTCGTGGCGGACCTTGTCCACATCAGCGACGGCGGTGTTGCGCCGCCTCCGACGGGACGACTGTATTGAATTACCAGCGCCGCTAAGCTGTTGCCTTTCGAAGATTCGATGACACGGGAAGGATCCATTCTTATTTGAATTGGTCCGGTGATTATCCGACCAGGGGTCGGCGGAATATTCTCCACCCGCCGAGTCCGGACCGCCCCCGCCCATAGTGATGCGGCCTCGAGGACGTCTGAAACGACGGCCGTCAGCCCTGGGGGGCGCCCAGTTCCTCCCGAAACCCGCGCATCGCGGCGATAAGCCCGGTGAGCACGCGATGCGCCGCCTCCAGGTCGCTGTCGGGAAGGTCCGCGAGTGCGATGTGGGTGTGTTCGCCGAGCGGGCTGAAGAACGAGCGGGCGGTCGCGACGGCTGAGTCCCCGTGCCTCAGGACCACCTTGCGACGGTCATCCGGGTGGGAATCGCGGCGGATATGGCCCGCCTCGATCAGACGGTCCACCAGGTAGGTGATGGCCGACCCCGACAGTCCCATCCGATGACTGAGGTCGCCGGAGGTCATCGGCAGCCCGGCGGTCTCGGCCACCATGATGTGTAAAAGTGCCCGGAAGTCGTTGGGCCGCAAGTCGTGTGACAACGCGAACAGGCGGCCGATCTGGTCCGATTCGGTCGAGACCTCGCGCAGATCGGCCGAGATCAGCCACTCCAGGGCGTCCCGCCCCCAGCGCTGGTCGTCAGCGTCCATAACGAACTCAGCATATCCCGCAAATGGGAAATTATTCAGTTCGTTAACGGTTAAGTCGCTTAACGGCGGCTGGGCAGCTCCACCAATCCCACCCTCCGTCGACCGTGCAGGATGACCTTCACTAAATTAATCTTTAAGAAATTGAACCTACGAGCTTGACCCATCGTGTACGTCGACAGGGCCCGGCGGTCAGCGAGGACGTCGCGGTTTTGCCCCCGTCGACCGGGGGTATGACCGCGGTGTTTGAGCCGTTGGAGCCTGCCGAAGCCGAACCATCCGGAAGGGAGCGCGTGGGCGAATGCGTGCTTTGACATTGAGGACCGCCACCCGGGCGGTGCCCACCTGGCCTGACACGGACGACTTCGACGGCTGGCGGTCGGGGGTGCGGCGCGCCGTCCTCGCCGAGGTCGCCGAGTTCGTCGCCGAACGCCGGGTCACCGACCTGGCCGGGACGGGGGTCGACGTGGCGGGCGACGTGCTCGTCGAGTTCGTCTCGGGCGGCAAGTGCCTGCGCTCGACCTTCATGTACCTGGGCTGGCTGTGCGGGGCCGCGCCGAACCGCGCGGCATTAAAGGCCGCGGCGAGCCTGGAGTTGCTGCACGCCTTCGCCCTGCTGCAGGACGACGTGATGGACGGATCCGCGGAACGGCGCGGCCGGCCCGCGGCGCACCTGCAATTCGCCGACTGGCATCGCCGGCGCGGCCTGTCGGGCTCGGCTTGGCGGTTCGGCGAATCCGCGGCGACCCTGCTGGGCGACCTGTGCCTGATCTGGGCCGAACAGATGCTCCGCGAAAACATCCCCGATCCGCAAAGCCTTCAGCGGGTGTGCCGGCGCTATGACGCCATGCGCACCGAACTCGCGGTGGGACAGTTCGCCGATCTGGCCAACGACGTCCGCTGCCTGCCGTCGCTGGAGACCGTGCTCGACGTGGCGAGGCGCAAGTCGGGCAACTACACGGTGCGCCGTCCGCTGGAGATCGGCGCGGCGATGGCCGACTGCGACGAGCGGACCCTCGCGCACCTCGGCCGCTACGGCGACGCCGTCGGCGAGGCCTTCCAGCTTCGCGACGACCTGCTGGGCGTCTTCGGCACCCCGGAGACGACGGGCAAGCCCAACGCCGGCGACCTGCTCGAACGCAAGGCGACGAGCGTCGTCGTCACCGCCTACCAACTGGCCGACGCGTCCGCCCGCAGGGAGATGGGCGAGCTGATGAACGCCGAGCGCCTCGACGACGCCGCGATCGACCGGTGGAAAGGCCTGATCGCCGCCACCGGCGCGGCCGACTTGATAGAAGAGATGATCAGTGGGCGCGTCGCGTCGGCGCGCGAGCAGATCGACGACCTGGGCATCGACGACGCGCTGCGCGCCGCGCTGCACAACATGGCGGCCGCCTGCACCGACAGGGCCGTCTGACATGACGAAGGTGGTATCGGAGTGACCATGCGGACCATCGAGGGACGAGGCGACCACGTGGTGGTCGTCGGCGCCGGCCTGGCCGGGCTGGCGGCGGCGCTGCACCTGGCGGGCCGGGGCCGCGCGGTCACCGTCGTCGAGCGCAACCCGTGGCCGGGCGGGCGGGCCGGGCGGCTCGACGTCGACGGCTACCGCATCGACACGGGCCCGACGGTGCTGACGATGCCCGACATCATCGACGACGTCTTCGCCGCCGTCGGCGAGGACCGGTCCAGCCGGCTCGAGCTGCTGCCGGTCGACCCGGCCTACCGCGCCGCGTTCGCCGACGGCAGCGCGATCGACGTGCACTCCGACGCCGCGCGGATGACGGCCGCGATCGAGGAGTTCGCCGGCGCCGGTGAGGCGGCCGGCTACCAGCGGCTGCGCGAGTGGCTGGAGCGGTTGTACCGCGTCGAGTTCGACGGGTTCATCTCCGCCAACTTCGACTCCCCGCTGTCGCTGCTCACCCCGCAGCTGGCCCGACTCGCCGCGATCGGCGGCTTCCGCAAGTGGGGGCGCATGGTCCGGCGCTACATCAGCGACGACCGCCTGCAGCGGGTCTTCACATTCCAGTCGCTGTACGCCGGCGTCGCGCCGCGCGACGCGCTGGCCGCCTACGCCGTCATCGCCTACATGGACACCATCTCGGGCGTGTTCTTCCCCCGCGGCGGTGTGCGGGCCCTGCCCGACGCGCTGGCCGCCGCCGCGGTCGATGCCGGTGTGCGGTTCAGCTACGGCGCCACGGTCACCGGCCTGGAACGCACCGCCGGCCGGGTCAGCGCCGTGCGCACGCAGGAAACCGGCCGGATTCCGTGCGACGCCGTGGTGCTCACCACCGAACTGCCCCAGACGTATGCACTGCTCGGCCGCACGCCGCGGCGGCTGCTGCGGCTGCGGCCGTCGCCGTCGGCGGTGGTGGCCCACATCGGCTGCCGCGCCGTCACGCCCCCGACGCCGCACCACACCATCCTGTTCGGCGACGAGTGGAACCAGACGTTCACCGACATCATCCGCGACGGGCGGCTGATGCGGGACCCGTCGCTGCTCGTCACCCGGCCGACGGCCAGCGACCCCACGCTCGCGCCCGCCGGCCGCGACCTGCTGTACGTGCTCGCCCCGGCGCCCAACCTCGAGCGCGGCACCGTCGACTGGGCCGCCGTCCGCGACACCTACACCGAGACGATGATCGACGAGGTGACCGACCGGCTGCTGCCCCACCTCCGTGAGGACGCGACCGTCCTCGACGTCGTAACCCCCGCCGACTGGGCCCGCCAGGGCATGGCGGCCGGCAGCCCGTTCGCGCTGGCCCACACGTTCGGGCAGACCGGCCCGTTCCGCCCGGGCAACATGGTGCGCGGAATCGAGAACGCCGTGCTGGCCGGGTCGTCCACCGTCCCCGGTGTGGGCGTGCCCACCGCGCTGATCTCGGGGCGGCTGGCCGCCGACCGCGTCACCGGACCAGACGGCGGGCGGGCTGACCGCAGGCCGACGCAGATCGACATGAAAGCTGGATTGCCATGATGCGCAGCGAACTGGACGCGGCCGGTATCGACGATCCCGCCCTGCGCGAGGGATACCGCCGCTGCCGCGAACTCAACGCCGCGCACGGCCGGACGTTCTTTCTGGCCACCCGGCTGCTGGCGCCCGACCAACGGCCGGGCATCCACGCGCTGTACGGCTTCGCCCGCTACGCCGACGACATCCTCGACGACCTCGACCCGGCGCTGGGCACCGACGTCCGCGCCGAGCGGCTGCAGCAACTCACCGACCGGTTCTTCGCCGGCGACCACGCCGGCGACCCGGTGCTGACCGCCGTCCTCCACACGGTGCGGCGGTACGGGATCGACGCCGCGCTGTTCGAGGACTTCCTCGCGTCGATGCGGATGGACTTCACCGTCACCGACTATCCCGACCGCGAGGCGCTCAACCTCTACATGCGCGGCTCCGCGGAGGCCATCGGGCTGCAGGTGCTGCCGATCCTCGGCACCGTGGTGCCCGTCGAGGAGGCGGCGCCCTACGCCGCCGGGCTGGGCCGGGCGTTCCAGCTCACCAACTTCCTGCGCGACGTCGACGAGGACCTGCTGCGCGGCCGGGTCTACCTGCCGGCCGACGAGCTCGCGGCCCACGGCGTCGACCGCGACCTGCTCATGTGGTGTCACCGCAACCGCCGCACCGAACCGCGCGTGCGCGAGGCCCTGGCGGCCCAGCACGAAATCACGCGCGACACATACCGTTTCGCCGACGCGGGCATCGCCACGCTGGCGCCCCGCTCCCGCCCGTGCGTCGCGACCGCGTCGGAGCTGTACTCGGAAATCCTGGACCGCATCGAGGCCAGCGACTTCGCCGTGTTCAGCCACCGGGCCACCGTCGGCAAGGCTCGACGGCTGCAGGTCGCCGGTGTCGGGCTGATACGGTCGTGGCGGGCGCGCGGCAGCGCGGCAAACGTCCCTGATCCCCGGAATTCGGGAGCCGCATGAGCGATCGGTGGCAGTACCTTCTGGTTCTCGCCGCATGTCTGGCCGTCACCGCGCCGCTCGAGCTGTTCGGTCCGGGTGTCTACCGCCAGTGGCGGCGCCTCGCCGTCTCCGTCCTGCCGGTCGCGGCCGTGTTCCTCGTCTGGGACGAGATCGCCGTCGCCGCGCACGTGTGGACCTACAGCGCCGCCTACATCAGCGGCCTGAGCGTGCCCGTCCACGTGCCGATCGAGGAGGTGCTGTTCTTTCTCGTGATCCCGATCTGCGGCCTGCTGACCTACAACGCCGTCAGCACCATCCTCGGGAAGGTCCGCCAGCGGTGACCGGACTGGGTTACACAGTGCCGGCGGTCGTGGCCGTCATCGCGGTCTGCGCAATGGAATTGGCGGTGCTGCGCACCGGCCTGTTCCGGCGGCCGGCCTACTGGCTGTCCATGCTCATCGTCCTGGGCTTCCAGGTGCCGGTCGACGGGTGGCTGACCAAGCTGAGCGCCCCCGTCGTCATTTACGACGACCGCCAGACCAGCGGCGTGCGCTTCCCGTTCGACATTCCCGTCGAAGATTTCCTGTTCGGCTTCGCCCTCGTCACAGCGGTGCTCCTGCTCTGGGAACGGCAACGTGCGCGTGGGTGAACTCGGTGTGCCGCGGGGCGACCTGTCGGCCGCGTTCGATGCCGGGGCGGCGGCTTACGACCGCCTCGTCGGCGCCAATCCGGGCTATCACGCCCACCTGGCCCTGTCGGCACGGCGCATGCACCTACCCAACAGGGGCAAGGGATTACGCCTGCTCGACGCCGGCTGCGGCACCGGCGCGTCGACGGCCGCCCTGCTCGCGGCCGCCCCCGAGGCCGAGATCGTCGCCGTGGACGCCTCGAAGGGCATGCTCGACTCCGCGCTCGCCAAGGACTGGCCGGCGACGGTGCGGTTCGTGCACTCCCCCGTCGAGCAACTGGCCGAGCACGGCGTCACCGGCCCGTTCGACGGCATCCTGGCCGCCTACTTGATCCGCAATGTCGACGACCGCGACGGCCAGCTGCGCAGGTTCCGCGAACTGCTGCGCCCCGGCGGCACGCTTGCCGTGCACGAATACTCCGTGGGCGACTCCCGGGTGGCCACCTGCGTCTGGCACGCCGTGTGCTGGGGCATCATCATCCCGTCCGGGTGGTGGCGCACGCGCGACGCGGGCCTGTACCGCTACCTGTGGCGCAGCGTGCTGGCCTTCGACGGCGCCACGAAGTTTCGGCAGCGCCTCGCCGACGCCGGCTTCACCGCCGTGCGCAGCGAAACGGTGCCCGGCTGGGAGGCCAACATTGTTCACACCTTCCTCGCAGACGCCCCCGATGACTGAGTACGGCACCGACCGCCGCCGCGAAACCCTGCCCGCCGCAGCCGGATTGCCCCACGCCGCCGCGCTGCCATCTCGGCCGCGGGTGGTCGTCGTCGGCGGGGGCATCGCGGGACTGACCGCCGCGACCGGGCTCGCCGAACGTGGCGTCGACGTCGAGGTGATCGAACGCGAGCGCTACCTGGGCGGCCGGGTCGGCGGCTGGACCGAGGACGCCGACGGGACGGGCCCCGAACTCGCCATGAATCGCGGGTTTCACGCCTTCTTCCGCCAGTACTACAACCTGCGCGCGCTGCTCGGCCGGATCGACCCGCGGCTGGACATGCTCACCGCGGTCGACGACTACCCGCTGATCGACGGCGACGGCCGGCGCGACACCTTCCGCGGGCTGCCACAGAGCCCGCCGTGGAACGCGGTCGCCTTCGCCCCGCGCAGCCCGACGTTCCGGTTGCGCGACTTCCTGGTCATCGACGCCCGGGCCGCCGCGCCGCTGGCCGCGGTGTCGGTCCCCGGGATCTACGAGCGGCTCGACAGTCGGGACGCCGCAACCTTTCTCGCCGACATCCGGTTCCCCGAGGCGGCGCGCCACCTGGCGTTCGAGGTGTTCTCGCGCAGCTTCTTCGCCGACCCGTCGGAGCTGTCGGCGGCCGAGCTGGCGGCGATGTTCCACATCTACTTCCTCGGCTCCAGCGAGGGACTCATCTTCGACGTCCCGACCGCGAACTACGACACCGCCCTCTGGCGGCCGCTGCAGCGCTACCTGGAGAAGCACGGCGTGCGGTTCCGGCTCGGCACCGGCGCCCTGCGGGTCGAGACGGGTGGCGGCGCGCCTTTCACGGTGCACACCGACACCGGCGAGCACCTCGACGCAGACGCGGTCGTGCTCGCCACCGACGTCGCGGCCCTGCAGCGCATCGTCGCCGCCTCAGATGGCCTGTCCGGCGAGGCGTGGCGCGCGCAGATCGCCCAGATGCGCATCGCCCCGCCCTTCGCCGTGCACCGGCTGTGGCTCGACCGCCCCGTCGCCGCCGACCGGCCGGCGTTCCTAGGGACCGCCGGCCACAAGCCGCTGGACAACATCAGCGTGCTGGAGCGCTACGAACGCGAGGCCGCCGACTGGGCCCGCGCGCACGCCGGCTCCGTCGTCGAACTACACTGCTACGCAATGGAATTCGAGGATTCCCGCGCCGAGGCGGTGCGCCAGCTGCACCGGATCTACCCGGAAACGGCAGCGGCACAGATCGTTTCCGAGCGGACGCTGGTACGCGCGGACTGCCCGCTGTTCGCGCCAGGGACCTACGATCACCGGCCGCGGGTCGTCACGCCCCATCCCCGCCTGCTGCTGGCCGGGGACGCCATCCGCGTCGACCTGCCGGTGGCGCTGATGGAACGCGCCGCCACCACCGGATGGTGCGCAGCCAACGAATTGCTGAGATCATGGGGACTGGCGGGTCACCCGCTGCAGACCGTACCCACCCGAGGCCGCTCGCCGCTGCTGCGCAGGCTGGCCACGCGTGAAAGAGCCAGGCGATGATGAACGTCCGCGAACAGCTCCGGTGGAGGTGGCCGAAAGACCCACCGCTGCAGGTCATTCCGCGCACATCCTGGGCCGGCCAGCGGCCGACATACCGGGACGCCGACCCCGCGATCATCGAGTCCGCGCTGCGACGCGCGCAGCGCAGGCCCACCGGCAACTGGTACGCGTTCGCCGCCAGCCGCGACGTGCGGCCCGGCCGGCCCTTCGGCGCGCGCGTCGCCGGCGTCGAGGTCGTCGCCTGGCGCGACGACCTGCACCGCCTGCGGGTGGGTCCGCGCAGCTGCCCCCACCTCGGGGCCGACCTGGCCACCGGCGCCGTGTGCGACGGGGCGCTGGTGTGCCGTTGGCACGGTCTCGCGCTCGACGGCACGCGGCGCGAGTTCGGCTGGAACCCGCTGCCCAGCCACGACGACGGCGCGCTGGTGTGGGTCCGGCTCGACAAGGTGGGCGGCGAGGCGCCGCTGGAGGAGCCGGTGATCCCGGCCCGACCCGACGGGGACACGATGGTCGCCGTCGCCGGCATGGTCGGGGTCTGCGAGCCGGCCGACGTCATCGCCAACCGGCTCGACCCGTGGCACGGCGCGTGGTTCCACCCGTACTCGTTCACCCGGCTCGAGGTGCTCACCACGCCCACCGAGCAGGCCGACCACTTCCTCGTCGCGGTCACCTTCCGGCTCGGTCGCCTCGGCGTGCCCGTCATCGCCGAATTCAGCTGCCCGGAGGCGCGCACCATCGTGATGCGCATCGTGGACGGCGAGGGCGTGGGCAGCACCGTCGAAACCCACGCCACCCCAATCGGTTTGGGGCCCGATGGTCGGCCGCGGACGGCCGTGCTCGAGGCCACCATCGCGCACTCGCATCGCCCCGGGTTCCGACTGGCGTCGCGCGTCGCGCCCCTGGTTTCCCCGCTGATGCGGTACGCGGCGGCGCGCCTGTGGCGCGACGACATCGCGTACGCCGAGCGCCGGTACGCGTTGCGCTCAGCCCAGCCCCCGCACCGGCCGTGAGGAAGGGGTACTCCGCCGCCGTCGCCGCGACCGTCGGCGCCCACTTCGCCTACCTGATGTATCTGCCGGTCGGGGGCTTCCTCGCGCTGCGCTGGCCAAAGACCATGGCGCTGCACGTGCCCGTGGTCGCCTGGGGGGTCGCGGTCGTGGGTTGGGAACTGCCCTGCCCCCTGACGGCCCTGGAAGCGTGGGCGCGGCGGCGCGCCGGCATGAATCCGCTGCCGGAGACGGGCTTCATCGACCGCTACGTCTCGGGCGTCGTGTATCCGACAGGCCGCACGGGCGCCGCGCAGGCGCTGGCGTTCGTCGCCGCCGCCGTCTCGTGGGCGGTGCTGGCGTTCCGGCGCCTGGGCTGACGACCGCTACCCGCTGGCCGCCGGTTCGGGGGCGGGATCGGGTGCAGGGGCGGGCGTCCACGCGTTGGCCGCCGTCTCGGCTTGACGGCCGCGCGACCTGCGTTGCCACCACACCCACCCGCCGGCCGCGACCAGCGCCGTGCAGGCGATGGCGGCCGGCCAGAGGGCCAACTCGGCCAGCCACAGGCGCCGCTGCAGGCGCAGCACCCGCTTCTGTCCGTTCCGGACGCGCCGCACTGCCGCCGTGTATTCCATGGCGACCGGTTAACCCGCGCAATCGTCGGCCAAACCCGACCGCCCAGGGCGTTTGGGCGACCGCGTTTAGGGCTAGTCAGCGGCATGAGCACTGACCCGTCCGTCCCCTCCCCGGCCTCCCCCGGACCCGCGACCGCCGTGCCGCCGCGGGCGAACCGGGCGGCGTCGTTCACGCGGCTCGCCGCCGCGTGGTGGGCGCTGGTGTTCGGACTGCTCGTCCTCATCATCCTGCTGATCTTCGTCGCCCAGAACACCGACAACGTCGCCGTGCACTTCTTGATGTTCGACTGGAACCTGCCGGTCGGGGTGGGCTACCTGCTGGCCGCCGTCGCGGGTGCCACCACCACCGTGCTGGTCGGGGCCGCCCGCATGATCCAGCTCCGCCGCGCGGCCAAGAAGAACCTGCGGCCGCTCTAGCCCGCTCTCCCTCACCCGAGCGTGGCCGGGCCCGAATCCGCTATCTCTTGATCATTAAGTTTCTTAACTGATCTTCATTCTCCTTTGCGATTGAGGCTGTGCGCATTGGGAAGTCATCCAGGTGACACGCGGGGAGGAGACCGATGACCGACGACAGTGACGACCAAGCCGTCGCGCAGGCAGTGGGCAAGGTGACCGAGGCGCTGGAGACGACCGAACGGGCACGCGGACACCTGTATTCGTTTCACCAGCTTACCGGCCGCGCCGATCTGCAGCTCGACGAGGCGGTGGCGAAGCTGCGCGAACTGGGGCAGGCCGACCTGGCGCAGCGCATCACCGACGAGCTGATCGGGCGCAACGTGCTGCCGGGCCGGTGGAGCTTCCAGGTCGTCGAGGACTACGACGACGGCTACTACCGCTGCTTCCAACAGATCGAACGGGAGGTGCGCACCGCCCTCACCGACGGGCGCCGCCACCTCCACGAAGCCGGGATGAAGGAGCGCCGGCGCACGCACGGCCACCCCGCCCATACCGCCTCCCCCGACCACGATGAGTGATTCGCTGCGCTGCGCCGTCTTCGGCGCCACGGGATACCTGGGCACGCGGCTGATCCCCCAGCTGCTGTCGGAGGGGCACACCGTGCGGGTGCTGGCCCGCAACCCGGCCAAGCTCGACGCGGTGAGCTGGCGCGGCGACGTCGAGGTCGTCGAGGGCGACGTCGTCGACGGCGACACCGTCCGTGCGGCGCTCGAGGGTCAGCAGGTTCTCTACTACCTGGTGCACTCGCTGATGCGGCCGGACTTCGTCGAATTCGACCACCGCGCCGCGCGCACCGTCGCCCGGGCCGCCGCGCAGGCCGGCGTGTCCCGAATCGTCTACGTCGGCGGCATCATCCCGGAGGGCCAGAAGCTGTCCGATCACCTGGCGTCGCGCGCCGAGGTCGGCGAGGTGCTGATGGAGTCGGGCGTGCCCACCGTGGAACTGCGCGCGGCCGCGATCATCGGGGCGGGTTCGGCCAGCTTCGAGATGCTGCGCTACCTCACCGAGCGGCTGCCGCTGATCGTCACGCCGCGCTGGCTGCAGACCTGCGTCCAACCGATCGCGGTGCGCGACGTGCTCTACTACCTGGTGCACTCGGCCGAGCTGCCGCCCGAGGTCAACCGGCCGTTCGACATCGGCGGCCCGGACCGCTTCCCGTACACGGAGATGATCCGCAAATTCGCCGCCGTCGCGGGTCTCACCAGGCGCCCGACGCTGCCGGTGCCGTTGCTCACGCCGCGGCTCTCGGCGCCATGGGTGGACCTGCTGACCCCCATCCCCCGCCAGCTTGCCGTCTCGCTGATGAAGTCCCTCGAGAACGACGTGGTCTGCGGCGACCGCGACATCGCCCGCCACATCCCCGACCCGGAGGGCGGCCTCACCCACTACGAGGAGGCCGTCGAGCTCGCGCTGGCCCACGCGCGGGACAACGACCTGTCCACCCGGTGGACGCGCGCCGAGACCAACGGCGAGCCGTCCCGGCCCCTGCCCACCGACCCGCAGTGGGCCGGCGGGTCTTTGTACGACGACGTCCGCCAGCACCGCAGCCCCACCGACCCGGCGACTCTGTGGCGCGCCATCGAAACCGCTGTCGCCGAGCGCAATTGGTCGGTGTCACCCCTGGGCTGGCCGTTGCGCGGCTGGATCAACGGGCTCGTCGGCGTGGTGTGGGCGCGCCGCCGGCCGCTGGACGGGCACCGGTTGCACGTCGGCGAGGCACTGGACTGGTGGCGGGTGGAACGCGTCGACGCCCCGCGGCGGCTGCGGCTGCGGGCCGACATCCCGCTCCCGGGCCGCCTGTGGCTGGAACTGTCCGCCGCCTCCGACGGCAACGGCGGTTCCCTCTACCGGCAGCGCGCGATGTTCCAGCCGTACGGCCTTGCGGGACAACTGTTGTGGAGCGCGTCGGGACCGTCCCGGGAGGCGGTGTTCGGGGGCATCGCGCGCGACATCACCGCCACCGCACGGCACGGGACCACCGCCGCCGCAGCCCCCGCACATTGTTGAGAGCGACTCGAGTGAAGGACAGATTGGCATGAGCGACAAGACGTTTCGCAAGGGCGACAAGGTCGAGTGGAAGAGCCACGGCCAAACGGTCGAGGGAACGGTCGAGCGGAAGATCACCTCCGACACGGAGGCGGCCGGGCGCAGGGTGCGCGCCTCCAAGGACGACCCGCAATACCTCGTGCGCAGCGACAAGACGGGCGCCGACGCGGTGCACAAGCCCGACGCGCTGCGCCGCGCGGACTGACAGGAGACCACCATGGCCGACGACGACCAGGACACGTGGGACCGCTTCCACGAGACGGTCAACATGACCGCACGCGAGCTCGAGAAGTGGCTGCATTCCGACGAGTCGCAGAGCGTGGGACAGAAACGGGACGGCGACGAGTCGACCGGTCACGCCAGCGGCCGCCGCATCGTCGAGCTACTGCACACGAAGAAGGGCGACCTCACCGACGACGACTACGCGCACATGCGCAAGGTCGTCGGGTACGCCAAGCGCCACCTGGCGCAGCGGCCCAAGGGCAACATCGACGACACCGCCTGGCGCCACTCGCTGATGAACTGGGGGCACGACCCGGCCAAAACCTGACCACCGGTTTGGAGCCGCCGGTGCCGCGACCGGCCCGCGAGGCGAGTACTGTCACTTGACCGTCGACGAGAAAAGAGAAACGCCCACAGCGTGGGTCGGCCGCACCGCGCGGTCACCGATACGCTGAGCGGCGTACCTTCTAAGAAGAATGCGGGTAGGTGACCAAGCGCGGCGCTACTGATCGGCGACTCGACCGTGCCGAACTGGAAAAGCTCATGTCTTCCGACATGCGCGCCATCACAGCGCAATCTGACCGCATCGGCCGCCACTTCGCCCGCCAGAACGACGTCGGCGGCAGCGACTTCCACGCGTTGCTGCACATCATGGTCGCCGAGACGGCGGGTGAACCGCTGACGCTGGCCCAGCTGCGTCAGCGCATGGACGTCTCACCGGCCGCGATCACCTACCTGGTGGACCGGATGATCGAGTCCGGCCACATCCGCCGCGAGCCCGACCCGGGCGATCGGCGCAAGTCGCTGCTCCGCTACGAAAAGCCCGGCATGGCGCTGGCCCGTTCCTTCTTCACTCCGCTTGGCGCGCAACTGCATTCGGCGCTGGCGGGCCTCTCCGACCGGGACCTCGCCGCCGCCCACCGCGTCTTCACGGCGATGATCGGGGCGATGGCCGACTTCGAATCCGAGCTCTCGCAACACGCCAAGGCCGCGAAGAATGGCGGGGTGGCCGAGGGGAAGGCCGCCGAGACCAAGGCGGCCACCACCAGGGGCCGGCGGCGCGCCGCGCGCTAGTCAGTGCACCGGCCGCTCGGCGGTGAAGCCGAGCACCCGCTGCTCGATCAGGTCGGCCCCGTGCGCGACGCCTCCCGTCGCGGCGAAGCCCGCGGCCACTCGGCGCGCGCCGTCGGCCATCGTGATCGCCGTGCGGACCGCGGCCCGCAGCCTGTCCGGGGTGAGCCTGCTGGCCGGCAGGCGAGCCCCGCACCGGGCGACCTGCACGCGCCGGGCGACCTCGGCCTGGTCGCGCGCGAAGGGGACCACCACCACGGGAACCCCGCGGTCGAGGGCCTTGAGCGTCGTGCCCATTCCGCCGTGGGTGATCGCACAGCTGGCCCGGTCGAGGATGGCCGCATGCGGAACGAACCGGCACACGGTGGCGTTGGAGGGACGCGGCAGGTCCCGGGGCACGCCCGCCGGGAACGTCGCCACCACGTGCACCTCCTCGTCGGCCAGCGCCTGCAATGCCGTTCGGCCGAGCGCGGAATCGGGCTGCTTGATCGAGGAGGTGTTCACCAGCACCAGCGGCCGGTCGATGGCCTCCACCCACTCGGGTGCGCTCGCGGTCGAGGGTTCGAACACGCACGCCCCGATGTGGTGCACCAGATCGCCCCAGTCGGGGTGCGGGTATTCGAACGGCTCACCGCCGACCGCAAGCAGCAGCGGCGCACGTCGCATGAACTCGTCGACCGAAGCGACCGCAGGCACACCCAGGCGGGCGCGAATCGCGTTGACCCGCGGCAGCATTGGCGCGTCGAACAGGTAGCGCACGATCGGGCGCACGCAGGCGTCACGGACGGCGCCGGCGACGCCCGGCAGCGGCCGCATCCCCGGCCCGAAGGGCGGCACCCCTCGGGAGGCCAGATAGGGGGTGAAGGGCGAAAAGATCAGCCACGGAACCGATCCCGCCTCGGCCGCCGACATCGCGCCCCAGCAGTTCGCGTCGATGATGACCGCGTCGGGGCGGATCTCCTCCACCGCGCGACGCAGGTCGCCGACCTCCAGGACGGCGCGCCGGCACAGTACGTCGATCGAACGCTTCAGCACCCCCAACGCGTTACGGGCCCGCCAGTCCTCCCCGACGATCGCCTCGATCGCGGGGTCGACCGGCTCGGCATACACCCCGGCCGCGCGCATGGTCGCGACGCCGGTGGACATCGAGCGCAGGTGCACCTCGTGGCCCCGCCGCGCGAGCTCGCGCAACAGCGCGCCGATGGGCAGCAGGTGGCCCAGGCTGGGCGAGCCGTACGCCAGGATCACGGACATGTCGGAGTCACTGGATCGGGGTGACGGCGCGCAGGCCCGCGACGTCCGCCACGCCGCAGCCGTGCAGGCAGACGCGCAGCTCGTCGAGGAACGGCTGCAGCCAGTCGACTACCGCGGCCGCGGACTCGATCGCGGGCGCCAGCAGCGGCCGGGCGATCGCCACCACGTCGGCGCCCAGTGCGATCGCCTTGGCCGCGTCCATGCCCGTGCGGATCCCGCCGGACGCCACCAGGGGGACGCCCGGGAGGGCCTCGCGCACCTCCACGATCGCCCGCGCGGTGGGGATGCCCCAGTCCGCCAGGTCCGGGTAGCGCAGCTCGCCGTAGCGGACGAACTGCTCGACGCGTGACCAGGAGGTGCCCCCGGCACCCGCCACGTCGATGCCGGCCACCGGCAGATTGCCCTCGGCCCCAAGCAGTTCCGCGACGGCGGCCCCACCGATCCCGTGGCCGACCTCCTTGAGCAGCACGGGATAGCCGATCGCGTCGGCGACCTCGCGCAGCCTGCCCAGCGACCCGGTGCAGTCGGTGTCCCCGTTGTGCTGCATGGCCTCCTGCAGCGGGTTGGTGTGCACCGCCAGCACGTCGGCGCCCACCCGGTCGAGGGCCTTCACGAGGTCCGGCACGACGGCCTTCGTCACCTGCGACAGCCCGATGTTGCCGAACAACAGCACGTCCGGAGCCAGGTCGCGAATGGCGAAGCTGCGGGCCGCGCGCTCGCCCATGGCGCTGTCGAGCATGATCCGCTGGGAACCGAGCATCATCCCGACGCCGAGTTGCTGGGCGGCGGTCGCGAGGTTGCGGTTGATGGTCCGCGAGAGCTCGGCGCCGCCTGTCATCGCGCCGATCAGCACCGGGGCCCGCAGCGCGGCGCCGAAGAACTCGGTGGACAGGTCGATGTCGGCGAGGTTCGTCTGCGTGAACGCGTTGTAGGGCAGCCGGTAGCGCTCCAGCCCGGTGCTCAGCGCCTCGTAGTCGACCCGCTCGGTCAGGCACACGTCGATGTGCCGTCGCTTGCGGGTGCTCATCGCGCGCGGGTCGGCGCTCATGGCCGGCCCGCCGCGACTCTTCGGCCGGTGACCGGCGGGCTCGCCGCCCGCGTCCAGTGCATGCTCACCATTTTGCCTTCCACCGCGCGCCGCCCGGCGCAACTTCGCTCGCCCAGTGCTCGGGGACAGCATTTCAGTTGATTAATGGTTAAGCAACTGAAATGCTTGTGGTATGGCATGGGAGGGTGTGGCCGGCGCCGTGACGGGGCGGCGGTCGTGGCTGCTGGGGTTGGCCGTCGTGCTGCTGGGCATCGGCTTCATGGTGCTCGTCGGCGGGAACGCCGCGGCCGGCCAGGCGCCGCTGTCGGTCCCGCCCAACTCGGATTCCGCCCGGGTCGACGCGCTGGCCCGGCAGTTCCCCGGCGGCGACCGCGCGCCGCTGATCCTCGTGGTCAGCCGCCCGGACGGCGCCGAGCTGAGCGCCGCCGACACGGCCGCCGCCGGGGCCGCCCGGGACCGGATGCAGGGGGTCGCCGGTGGCACCGACGCGGGCGGCGGCCCGCCCGTGACGGTCTCGGCGGACCGCAGGGCGGCCATCGGCGTCGTCCCCGTCAGCGCCGACCTGTCGGGACTGGACCTCAACGACCGCGTCGCCGCGCTGCGCGCGGCCGCCGCGAAGGGGCTGCCCGAAGACCTCAAGGCGCACGTCACGGGGGGTCCCGCCTTCGGGGCCGACATCGCCAGCGCGTTCACCGACGCCAACGTCACCCTGCTGGCGGTGACGGCCTCGGTGGTGGCCCTGCTGCTGATCGCCACCTACCGCTCGCCGGTGCTGTGGCTGGTGCCGCTGGTGGTGATCGGCTTCGCCGACCGCGTCGCCGCCGCGGCCGGCACGGCGGTGGCTCCGCTGCTCGGGCTGAGCTTCGACGGCGCCACGTCGGGGATCACCAGCGTCCTCGTGTTCGGCGCGGGGACCAACTACGCGCTGCTGCTGATCTCGCGCTACCGGCAGGAGCTGTCGCGCCACCCGGTGGATGCTGGCGCGCTGCGCCAAGACCATCGTGACGCGCTGCGCCGGGCGGTGCGCATGGCCGGCCCGGCCATCGTCGCCAGCAACGCCACCGTCGTGCTGGCGTTGCTCACCCTCCTGTTCGCCTCCACGCCCAGCACCCGCAGCCTCGGCGCCCTCGCGGCGTGCGGCCTGCTCGTGGCCGCGGTCTCGGTGCTCACGGTGCTCCCGCCGCTCCTCGGGCTGCTCGGCCGCCGGCTGTTCTGGCCGTTCATCCCGCACCCCGGGGACCGCGACACCCTGGAGTCCGGGCCGTGGCACCGGGTCGCCGAGTGGGTCGCCCGGCGTCCGGCGGCGGTGGGGGCGGTCACCGTCGTGGTCCTGGCGGCCCTGGCCACCGGTCTGTTGGGAACGCGGATCGGCCTGTCGCAGACCGAGCAGTTCCGGGTGCGCGCCGACTCGGTGACCGGCTACGACATCGTGGCGGCGCACTTCCCCGCCGGGCTGGCCAACCCCACCCTCGTCGTCGCCTCCACGGCCGCCGCGCCCCGCGTCCAAGAGGCAGTCGCGGCCACCCCGGGCGTCGTCTCGGCGACCCCGTCGGGCCGGTCGGCGAGCGGCCTCACCAAGTGGTCGGTGGTGATCGACGCGCCGCCCGCCTCGGACCGCGCGTTCGCCACCATCGCGGCGCTGCGGGCCTCGGCGCGGGCGGCCGACGCCGGGGCGCTGGTGGGCGGCCCCGACGCCCAGGCGCTCGACGTGCGCGACGCCGCCACCCACGACCGGCACCTGGTCATCCCGGCCATCCTCGGCGTGATCTTCCTCGTGCTGCTCGCGCTGCTTCGGTCGGCGCTGGCGCCGCCGATCCTGTTGGCGGCGACGATCCTGGGCGCGCTGGCCGCGCTGGGCCTCGGCGGCTGGTCCAGCATCCACGTGTTCGGCTTCCCGGCGCTCGACAACAGCACCCCGTTGTTCGCCTTCCTCTTCCTGGCCGCGCTGGGGGTCGACTACACGATCTTCCTGGTCACCCGCGCCCGCGAGGAGGCGGCCGACCACGGCGCGCGCCGCGGCATGGTCCGCGCCGTGTCGGCCACGGGCGGCGTCATCACCAGCGCGGGCATCGTGCTGGCCGCCGTCTTCTGCGTGCTGGGCGTGCTGCCGTTGATCGTGCTCACCCAGCTGGGCATCATCGTCGGCCTGGGCATCCTGCTCGACACGTTCGTCGTGCGGACGCTCGTCATCCCGGCGCTGTTCGCCCTGATCGGCGACCGCGTCTGGTGGCCGGCCGTTCCGAGGCGCGCCAAACATGCTCGTACGCAAGAAGATAGGGCCCTACAAGAGGAGAGCACGCTGTGAAGAAGTCGATACTGGCCGCGACGTCGGCCGCCGTCGCCACCGCCGCGGGCGCCGGGAGCGTCGCCAGCGCCCGGACCGTGTGGTTCGACCGGCTGCGCAAGCCGCCCTACCAGCCGCCGAACGTGGTCTTCCCGATCGTGTGGACCAGCCTCTACACCGACATCGCGGCGTCGTCAGCGGTGGCCATCGACCGGTTGCGCGCGGCGGGCCGTGACGACGAGGCGCGCCGCTACACCGCGGCGCTGGGGGTGAACCTGGTGCTCAACGGCAGCTGGAGTTGGTTGTTCTTCCGGTACCACCGGCTCGGTGCGTCCGCGATCGGCGCGGCGGTGCTGGCGGCCAGCAGCGCCGACCTGGTGCGCCGCACGGCGCAGGCCGACCCGCGGGCCGGTCTGGCCATGTCGCCGTACGCGGTGTGGACCAGCTTCGCCACGGTGCTGGCCACCCATGTTTGGCGGCTCAACCGCTGAGGGATTCTGCGAAGGTGCCTAGCCTGCTGTGGTTTCGCCGCGACCTGCGGCTGAGCGATCACCCCGCCCTGGCCGCCGCCGCCCGCGACGGGGAAGTGCTCGCCTGTTTCGTGCTGGACCCGCGGCTGGAGGCGTCGTCGGGCCCACGCCGCCTGCAGTTCCTGGGTGATTCGCTGCGCCGCCTGCGCGACGACCTCGGCGGCCGGCTGCTGGTCACCCGCGGGCGGCCCGAGGAGGCGATCCCCCGCATCGCCGCCGAGATCGACGCGGCGGCGGTGCACATCTCGGAGGACTTCGCGCCGTTCGGGAAACGCCGCGACGAACGGGTGCGCGCGGCGCTGGGCACGGTGCCGCTGGTCGCGACGGGGTCGCCGTACCTGGTGTCGCCCGGCCGGGTCACCAAGAACGACGGCTCGCCCTACCGGGTGTTCACGCCGTTCCTGCGCCAGTGGCGTGAGGTGGGCTGGCGCGCGCCCGCGCAGTCGGGCGCGGGATCGGCGCGCTGGATCGATCCCGCGCAGTTGCGGACCCCGGCGTGCGACATCCCCGACCCGGGCGCCACGCTCGACGTCCCCGCCGGCGAGCCCGCCGCACTGGAGCAGTGGAAGTCGTTCGTCCACAACGGGTTAAAGCGGTACGGCGACGACCGCAACCGCCCCGACGTCAAGGGCACCAGCCGGATGTCGGCGCACCTGAAGTTCGGCACCATCCACCCGCGCACGCTGGCCGCCGACCTCGACGGCCGCAACCCCGGGGCGGCTGCGTACCTGCGCGAGTTGGCATTTCGTGATTTCTACGCCGACGTCCTGCATCACTGGCCGGCCAGCACGTGGCGAAACTGGAACAGCAACTTCGACGCCATCGAAGTCGACACCGGGCCGGAGGCCAAGCGGCGCTTCGAATCCTGGAAGGCGGGGGAAACCGGATTTCCCGTCGTCGACGCGGGCATGCGTCAACTTCGCGAGATCGGCTACATGCACAACCGGGTGCGGATGATCGTGGCGTCGTTCCTCGTGAAGGACCTCCACCTGCCGTGGCAGTGGGGTGCCGAATGGTTCCTCGAGCAACTGGTGGACGGCGACATGGCCAACAATCAGCACGGCTGGCAATGGTGCGCGGGATCGGGCACCGATGCGGCGCCCTACTTTCGCGTGTTCAACCCGACCACACAGGGCGAGAAATTCGATCCCCACGGCGATTACATCCGCCAGTGGGTGCCGGAACTACGCGCCGCCGACGACGTCCATTTGCTGAAAGGCGAACGCCCGCAAGGGTATCCGGCACCCATCGTCGACCACGCCGCCGAACGCGCCGAGGCGCTGCGTCGCTACCAGGGCATCTGAGCGCCGCACCGTCCCACGCACTCTCGGAACGAATCGTTTACTCCAAGCTAGTTGGCATGCCATTATCAGCCGACTCACAGTAAACCCGCTGTGACCCTGGCATCGGAGGGGATGATGGCTCACTCGATCGTTCGCGCAGCGCTGCTCTCGGCCGCCGCGGCCGGCCTGATGGTCGGCACCGGCGCCTGTTCGTGTTCCGTCGGATCGTCGTCGCACGCGGTGGACAAGAAGGACGTCGCGAGCCAGATCACCTCCAAGCTGACCGACGCGGCCGGCAACAAGCCCGACACCGTGGACTGCCCGAACGACCTGCCCGCCAAGGTCGGCGCGCAGCTGAACTGCACGATGAAGGTCAAGAACCAGACCTTCAACGTCAACGTCACCGTCACCAGCGTCGAGGGCAGCAACGTCAAGTTCGACATGGTCGAGACCGTCGACAAGGTCCAGGTGGCCAGCGAGATCAGCGACAAGCTCGCCCAGCAGGTCGGGAGCCGGCCCGATTCGGTGACGTGCCCCGACAACCTCAAGGGCGTTCAGGGCGCGACCCTGCGGTGCCAGCTCAAGGACGGCACCCAGACGTACGGGGTGAACGTCACGGTCACCAACGTCGACGCCGGCGACGTCACCTTCGACTTCAAGGTCGACGACCACCCGGAGCCGAACCCCTAGCGGGGATCGCAAGCGCGGCCGTGGCGATCGCGAGCGCGGCGTAGCCGGGCGATGGGCCCCCGCGGAGCTGGGGACGGGTCGCCACCAACAGGCGAAGCCGGGCGCTGCGGGTCACCGCCATTGACCTAGCGGGCGGCCTTCTTCCGCTCGATGTCGGCCAGCGCGGCGGCCAGCTCGGCGCGCTGCGCGGCCGAGTTCTCCCACGACAGCTGGCGGTTCTTGACCACCTTGGCCGGCGCCCCGACGGCGATCGAGTAGTCGGGGATCTCCCCGCGCACCACCGCGTGCGAGCCCAGCACGCACCCGCGCCCGATCGACGTGCCGCGCAACACCGTCACCTTCACGCCGACCCACGTGTCGGGTCCGATTCGCACCGGGGACTTGACGATCCCCTGGTCCTTGATGGGCATGTTGATGTTGTCCATGCGGTGGTCGAAGTCGCAGACGTAACACCAGTCGGCCATCAGCACCGAGTCGCCGAGCTCGATGTCGAGGTAGGCGTTGATCACGTTGTCGCGGCCCAGCACAACCTTGTCGCCGAAGCGCAGCGAGCCCTCGTGCGCGCGAATGGTGTTCTTGTCGCCGATGTGCACCCAGCGGCCGATCTCCAGCTGCGCCAACTCGGGCGTCGCGTGGATCTCGACGTCCTTGCCCAGAAACACCATGCCGCGGGTGATGATGTGCGGGTTGGCCAGCTTGAACTTCAGCAGCCGCCAGTAGCGGACCAGGTACCAGGGCGTGTACGCGCGGTTGCGCAGCACCCATTTCAGCGAGGCCAGCGTGAGGAACTTGGCCTGCCGCGGGTCCCGCAGGTTCGATCCCCGCCAGCGGCGGTGAACCGGGGCCCCCCACATGCTCGTCATGGCCGGAAAGCCTAGCGATGGCCCGAGACGCGATCGTCACGGGTTACCCTCACCTGTACCTGCAATCCGTCGTTCGAACGTCGAGTCGTTGCGTCGTTGCGGGGGTGTGTGCCTAAACAACTCGACGTTCGGCCCCAGAACTCAAGGACTTTGGAAAACCACGTGCTTGCCCGACATCTCCCGCGTGGGCTCCGGTGTTGGTCATCCGTGGTTCTGGCGGCCCTGCTGACACTCGGGCTCGGCGGCTGCGGCGACACCGACTCCTGGGTCGACGCCTCCCCCGCGCAGGGCTGGCCCGCGCAGTTCGGCGACGCCGCCAACAGCGGCTACACCCCGGTCGGCGGGGCGGCCAAGCTGTCGCTGCAGTGGACGCGGTCGGTCAAGGGCAGCCTGGCGGCCGGTCCGGCGCTCAGCGCGCGCAACTACCTGGCCCTCAACGCGCAGACGCCCGGCGGGTGCTCGCTGATGGAGTGGGAGAACGACGACAAGGGCCGGCAGCGCTGGTGCGTCCGGCTCGTCCAGGGCGGCGGCTTCGCGGGGCCGCTGTTCGACGGCTTCGACAACCTCTACGTCGGCCAGCCGGGGGCCTTCCTCTCCTTCCCGGTGACGCAGTGGACCCGGTGGCGCGCGCCGGTGATCGGGATGCCCACCACCCCCCGCTTCCTCGGGCCCGGCCTCCTGCTGGTGACCACCCACCTGGGCCAGGTGCTGGTGTTCAACGCCCACCGCGGCGAGGTGGTCGGCACCCCGCTGGACCTCGTCGATGGCGTCGACCCGACGGACGCCACCCGCGGGCTCGCCGACTGCGCGCCCGCCCGCGAGGGCTGCCCGGTGGCGGCGGCGCCCGCCTTCGCGGCGGCCGGCGGGACCGTGGTGATCGGCGTCTGGCAGCCGGGCGCGCCGGCGGCGGCGCTGGTGGGGCTCAAGTACCACCCCGGGCAGACCCCGCTGCTGGTGCGCGACTGGACGAGCGACGCCGTGAGCGCCGGCGTCATCGGCAGCCCGGTCCTCTCCGCCGACGGGTCGACCGTGTACGTCAACGGCCGCGACCAGCGGCTGTGGGCGCTGCGGGCCGCCGACGGGAAGCCGAAGTGGTCGGCGCCGCTGGGGTTCCTGGCGCAGACGCCGCCGGCGGTCACCCCGCAGGGGCTGATCATGGCGGGCGGCGGGCCCCGCACCCCCCCCGCGGGGCGCCAGGAGGCCGGCGGCCCCGCCGCCCCGGGCCGCCGCCCCGCCGCCCCCGCCCCCCCGCCGCCCTCGCCCCGGCGCGGCCGCCCGGGGGGCGCGCCGGCGGGCTGCCGCGGTTTCTGCTGGGCGGGCTGGGCCGGCACCGCGAGGATGACTGGGCGGATGTACAGCCGGGCCGTCTGCCCGAGGTTGCGGGCCTGGGTCCCGTCGTTCCCGGGCACCGTGATCACCAGGTTGTCGCCGTCGACGACGACCTCGGACCCGGAGACACCGAGCCCGTTGACCCGGGCGCTGATGATCTGCTGCGCCTGGGCCAGCGCCTCCCGGCTCGGGCGCGAGCCGTCGGGTGTGCGCGCGGTCAGCGTGACGCGGGTGCCGCCTTGCAGGTCGATGCCCAGCTTGGGAGCCGCGCGCTTGTCACCGGTGAGGAAGACCAGCAGGTAGACGCCGACGAGCAAGAGCAGGAACACCGACAGGTAGCGGGCAGGATGCACCGGCGCCGAAGACGATGCCACGTTCCTTCCCTTCCCTTCTGGCCCGGGAATCGGTTCCCGACCCCGACAGAGCCTACGTGGTGACGAGCGTCAGGAATCTTTGGCGACGCCGGCGGAGCCCTCGACGCCCTCGGTGCCGGCCAGGCCGTCGGCCTCGGTCCCGTCGTCGTCCAGGTCGTCGTCGGGCAGGATGCGGTCGCGGATCGCGAGCTTCATCCACGTCGTCACCACACCGGGCGCGATCTCGAGGTCGACGGTGTCGTCGGTGATGTCGACGACGGTGGCCTGCAGGCCCGACGTGGTGTGCACCCGGTCGCCCGGCTGCAGCGACTCGTGCAGGTCGATGGTGGCCTGCATCGCGCGCCGCTGGCGCCGCGACGCGAAGTACATGAAGCCGCCCATGATGAGCAGGAACGGCAGGAACATGACAAGGGAGTTCATAGCGACCCGGAGACCCGTCTTTCTTTTTCGCCACTGGTGTTGCGTCCAGTCTGCCCGTCCAGTTTGGCAGGCCGCGGGCGGCGGGCGACGGCTAGGCTTTAACCGCGACGTGAGACGCGCGCCGCGGTGAGGAGAACGAGAGTGGCCAGCCTCGAGCAAAGCCGCCAGCTGGTCACCGAAATCCCCGGCCCCGCATCGCTGGAGCTCACCAAGCGCCGCGCCGCCGCCGTCTCCCACGGGGTCAACGTGTCGGTGCCCGTGTTCGTCGCGCGCGCCGGCGGCGGCATCGTCGAGGACGTCGACGGCAACCGGCTCATCGACCTGGGCTCCGGCATCGCCGTCACCACGATCGGCAACTCGGCGCCGCGGGTCGTCGACGCGGTGCGGGCGCAGGTCGCCGAGTTCACCCACACCTGTTTCATGGTGGCCCCCTACGAGCAGTACGTCGCGGTCGCCGAGGAGCTCAACCGGATCACCCCCGGCTCCGGCGAAAAGCGCTCGGTGCTCTTCAATTCCGGCGCCGAGGCCGTCGAGAACGCCGTCAAGATCGCGCGCGCCCACACCCGCAAGCCCGCGGTGGTGGCGTTCAATCACGCCTACCACGGCCGCACCAACCTGGCGATGGCGCTCACCGCCAAGTCCATGCCCTACAAGAGCGGCTTCGGCCCCTTCGCTCCCGAGGTGTACCGGGCCCCGATGTCCTACCCCTTCCGGGACGGCCTGCTGGACAAGGAACTGGCCACCGACGGCGAGAAGGCCGCCGCCCGCGCCATCACCATCATCGACAGCCAGGTCGGCGCCGACAGCCTGGCCGCCGTCATCATCGAGCCGATCGCCGGCGAGGGCGGTTTCATCGTCCCCGCCGAGGGTTTCCTGCCGGCGCTGCGGGACTGGTGCCGCGACAACGGGGTGGTGTTCATCGCCGACGAGGTGCAGACCGGGTTCGCGCGGACGGGCGCGATGTTCGCCTGTGAACACGAGGGGATCGAACCGGACCTGATCTGCACCGCCAAGGGGATCGCCGATGGCCTGCCGCTGTCGGCGGTCACCGGGAGCGCCGAAATCATGGATGCGTCGCACCTGGGCGGTTTGGGGGGCACATTCGGCGGAAACCCCGTTGCCTGTGCCGCGGCGCTGGCGACGATCGAGACGATCGAGAAGGACGGCCTCGTCGAGCGGGCGCGACAGATGGAACGGCTGATCACCGAGCCGCTCTTGCGCCTGCAGGCGGGCGACGACCGGATCGGCGAGGTACGGGGCCGCGGCGCGATGATCGCCGTCGAGTTGGTGAAATCGGGATCCACCGAGCCCGACGGGGAACTGGCCAAGAAGTGGTCCAAGGCCGCCCACGCGGCCGGAGTGATCGTCCTGACCTGCGGCATGTTCGGCAACATCATCCGCCTGCTGCCCCCACTGGCCATCAGCGATGAGTTGCTGGCGGAGGGAATAGACGTCCTCGTCAGCACGCTGGGCGATCTGTAACCCGAAGCCCGGCGCCCGCGCCGGTGGGCAATCTCACATCACCGCCCACGGCACTGCCCATGGAGGATTAAAGTTACTTTAGCTAACGTTCTAAACGGCAGCGCTGTTGGCGCGAATCAAGCTCACTAACTTCCATTTGTAAGGAACCGCATGTCGACACCCACCATTGACGAGCGACTCGCCCGCCGCATCGACCACCTGACCGCCACCGACCCGCAGTTCGCCGCCGCCGCGCCCGACCCGGCGATCGCCGCGGCCCTCGAGCAGCCCGGCCTGCGCCTGCCGGAGATCGTGCGGACGCTGCTGAACGGCTACGCCGAGCGGCCCGCGCTCGGGCAGCGCGCGGTGGAATACGTCAAGGACCCCGCCACCGGGCGCACGACGCTGGCGCTGCTCCCCCGCTACGAGACGATCACCTACGGCGAGCTGGGCCAACGCGTCGGTGCTCTGGCCCGCGCCCTGGCCGACGGGCCGGTCTCGGCAGGCGACCGCGTCTGCGTGCTCGGCTTCAACAGCGTCGACTACGCCACCATCGACATGGCGCTGGGCCAGATCGGTGCCGTGTCCGTGCCGCTGCAGACCAGCGCCGCGACCGCCCAGCTGCAGCCGATCATCGCCGAGACCGAGCCGAGCGTCGTCGCCGCCAGTGTCGACCAGCTCACCGAGGCCGCCGAACTCATCGAGGGCGGGCCCGCACCGTCGGAGCTCATCGTGTTCGACTACCACCCCGAGGTCGACGACGAGCGGGAGGCCGTCGACGCCGTCCGCGAGCGATTGGCCGGCCTCGGAGTCGGCGTCCGCGCGCTGGCCGACCTCCTCGAACTCGGGGCCACCCTGCCCGAGACGGACTTCCCGGCAGCCCGCGACGAGGACTCGCTCGCGCTGCTGATCTACACCTCCGGCAGCACCGGCGCGCCCAAGGGGGCCATGTACCCGCAGAGCAACGTCGGCAAGATGTTCCGCCGTTCCAGCCGCAACTGGTTCGGGGAGACGGCCGCGTCGATCACCCTCAACTTCATGCCGATGAGCCACGTCATGGGACGCGGCATCCTCTACGGCACGCTCGGCAACGGCGGCACCGCCTACTTCGCCGCCAAGAGCGACCTCTCGACGCTGCTCGAGGACCTCGAGCTGGTGCGGCCGACCGAGCTCAACTTCGTGCCCCGCATCTGGGAGACGCTGTACGGCGAGTTCCAGCGGCAGGTCGAGCGGCGGCTGTCCGACCGCACCGACCCCGAGGAGCGCCGGGCCGTCGAGGCCGAGGTCATCGACGAGCAGCGCCAATACCAGCTCGGCGGGCGGTTCATCTTCGCGATGACGGGCTCGGCGCCCACCTCGCCCGAGCTGCGCGAGTGGGTCGAGGCCCTGCTCGAGATGCACCTGCTCGACGGCTACGGCTCCACCGAGGCCGGGATGGTGTTGTTCGACGGCGAGATCCAGCGGCCGCCGGTCATCGACTACAAGCTGGTCGACGTCCCGGACCTGGGCTACTTCTCCACCGACCGGCCGCACCCGCGCGGTGAACTGCTGCTGCGGACCGAGAACATGTTCCCCGGCTACTACAAGCGCGCCGAGACCACCGCGGGCGTGTTCGACGAGGACGGCTACTACCGCACCGGCGACGTCTTCGCCGAGATCGCACCCGACCGTCTGGTGTACGTCGACCGCCGCAACAACGTGCTCAAGCTCGCGCAGGGCGAGTTCGTCACCCTGGCCAAGCTCGAGGCGGTGTTCGGCAACAGCCCGCTGATCCGCCAGATCTACGTCTACGGCAACAGCGCGCAGCCCTACCTGCTGGCCGTCGTCGTGCCGACCGACGAGGCCCTGGCCGATGGCGACCTGGAGGCGCTGAAGCCGAGGATCGCCGACTCGCTGCAGAACGTCGCCCGGGAGACCGGCCTGCAGTCCTACGAGGTGCCGCGCGACTTCATCATCGAGACCACCCCGTTCACTTTGGAGAACGGGCTGCTGACCGGGATCCGCAAGCTGGCGTGGCCGAAGCTGAAGCAGCACTACGGCGAGCGGCTGGAACAGCTCTACGCCGACCTGGCCGAGGGGCAGGCCAACGAGCTGGCCGAGCTGCGCAACAGCGGCGCCGACGCGCCCGTGCTGCAGACCGTGAGCAGGGCCGCGGCGGCCATGCTGGGCACGGCGGCCACCGACCTGGCGCCCGACGCCCACTTCACCGAACTCGGTGGAGACTCGTTGTCGGCGTTGACATTCGGCAACCTGCTGCGCGAGATCTTCGACATCGACGTGCCGGTGGGTGTCATCGTCAGCCCGGCCAATGACCTGGCCGCGATCGCCGCCTACATCGAGGCCGAGCGTCAGGGCACCAAGCGCCCGACCTTCTCCTCGCTGCACGGCCGCGACGCGATTGAGGTGCGCGCAAGCGACCTCACGCTCGACAAGTTCCTCGACGAGGCGACGCTGTCCGCCGCGCCCGGGTTGCCGAAGCCGGCCGCCGAGGTGCGGACCGTGCTGCTGACCGGAGCGACCGGCTTCCTGGGCCGCTACCTGGCCCTGGAGTGGCTCGAGCGGATGGACCTGGCCGGCGGCAAGGTGATCGCCCTGGTGCGCGCCAAGTCCGACGAGGAGGCCCGGGCCCGGTTGGACAAGACGTTCGACAGCGGCGACCCCGCCCTGCTCGCGCACTACCGCGAGCTCGCGGCCCACTTGGAGGTGCTCGCCGGCGACAAGGGCGAGGCCAACCTGGGCCTCGACCCGCAGACGTGGCAGCGGCTCGCCGACACCGTCGACCTGATCGTCGACCCGGCGGCCCTGGTGAACCATGTGCTGCCGTACAGCGAGCTGTTCGGCCCGAACGCGCTGGGCACCGCGGAGCTGATCCGGATCGCGCTGACCACCAAGCTGAAGCCGTTCACCTACGTGTCGACGATCGGGGTGGGCGACCAGATCCAGCCTGGCCAGTTCGTCGAGGACGCCGACATCCGGCAGATCAGCGCGACACGGGCGATCAACGACAACTACGCCAACGGCTACGGCAACAGCAAGTGGGCCGGCGAGGTGTTGCTCCGCGAGGCGCACGACCTGTGCGGCCTGCCCGTCGCGGTGTTCCGGTGCGACATGATCCTCGCCGACACCACCTACGCCGGTCAGCTCAACCTGCCGGACATGTTCACCCGGCTGATGCTGAGCCTGGTCGCCTCCGGCATCGCGCCCGGTTCGTTCTACGAGCTGGACGCCGAGGGCAACCGACAGCGCGCCCACTACGACGGCTTGCCGGTGGAGTTCATCGCCGCGGCGATCTCCACGCTGGGGGCCCAGGCGCTGGACGGTGCCGGGTTTGAGACGTACCACGTGATGAACCCGTACGACGACGGGATCGGGCTCGACGAGTACGTCGACTGGCTGGTCGAGGCCGGCTATTCGATCCGGCGGATCGCCGATTACTCCGACTGGCTGCACCGGTTCGAGACCTCGTTGCGGGCCCTGCCGGACCGTCAGCGCCAGTACTCGCTGCTGCCGCTGCTGCACAACTACCAGCGGCCGGAGAAGCCGTTGCGCGGGTCGCTGGCCCCGACGGACCGGTTCCGCGCGGCGGTGCAGGAGGCGAAGATCGGCCCCGACAAGGACATCCCGCACGTCTCGCCGCCGGTGATCGTCAAGTACATCACCGACCTGCAGCTGCTCGGGCTGCTGTAAGTACCGCGACAACAACTCGCCCGGTCCCGAGAGGACCGGGCGAGTTGTGTTTGCCCGAATTACTGGGGGTGCGGCCACCTCAGGTACGCGGCGTTCTGGCTCGAACCCGAGCCGGCGCCCGGTCGGCGCCATCCGCGCCTGGGCTGGGCGCTGGCCGGCCCGTAGCGGTCCACCCGCGGCTTGGTCAGCGCACCCGAGGACACCGGTTCCTCCAGTGACTCGTCATAGGGCGCCGCGGCCTGCGCCTCCGCCGGCGGGGTCGCCGTCACCGCGGGAACATCGCGGGCCAGGCGCACGGCGGTGCGCGCCAGGACGACGCCGCCGATGAAGATGATGAGCGCGCCCAGCCCGGTGAAGTAGCAGATCTCCAGGACGGTCCGCTTGCGCTCGGTCGCCGCGATCGGGTCGCCCGGCGAGCCGATCCCGATCAGCGGGGCGACCTGGTTGCCGACGACGAACCACGCGCCGGACAGGACGGCGAGCCAGCCGCCCAGCATCGCCGCCACGCGGTTGCCGGCGACGATCAGCAGGAAGCCGCCCAGCGCCGTCGCGGCCCCCGGCAGCACCTCGAGCCAGCCGCGCGCCGAATTCCACGCCCAGTCCTGATCGGGGCTGTACGCGAAGTTGATTCGAGGACCGACGAACGGGATCAATGCCCCCCAGGCGCCCAAGATGAGCAGCAGCAGGCCGCTCACCGCACCGCGCGAGCGCGGCATCGTCAGCGCGCCGGGATAGTCCCTGTCAGCGTTTCTCATTCCCCTTGTCTCCCCTCCTATGGCGCCGGCCCGAATTCCGGCCCGATACGGGTACCCGCCGGGCCGCGATCTAACCCGCGCGACCACACCGGTAGCCGGCCCTGCGGGCGGGCTACCGGTGTGCGGCGCTTTAGACGCCCAGCTTTAGACGCCGGCGTGGTGATGGTGCCGGCGGAACAGGCCGCCGCCGTCGCGCCGTCCGAACAGCCCACCGCGGGCCCGCGGCTCCGGCTCGGCCGCCACGCGCGACTCGTCGTACATCGCCGGTTCGCCCGCCGGGGCCGCGCCGGCCGCGACCGGGGCCGCCACCGCCGCGCGGTCGGCCACGACGACGTCACGCGCGTGCCGCACCGCGACGCGACCCAGGGCCGCTCCGCCGAGGAAGACGATCAACGCACCCAGGCCGGTGAAGTAGGTGATCTCGAGCAGGGCTCGCTTGAGGTCCGTCGACGCCACCGGCTGACCGACGTCGCCGATGCTCAGCGTCGGGGCGAAGGCCTGGCCCACCACGAACCAGGCGCCACCGACGACCGCCAGCCAGCCACCCAGGACCGCGCTTCCGCGGTTGCCGGACACGAGGAGCAGCAGCCCGCCCACGGCGGTGACCACTCCGGGCAGCACCTCGAGCCAGCCCTTCGCGGTGGTCCAGGTCCAGGCCGGGTCGGCCGTGTACGCCCAGTTGACGGCGGGTCCGATCAACGGGATCAGGGCTCCCCACGCCCCCAGCAGGATCAGCAGCAATCCGCTGAGCGCGCCGCGCGAGCGGGGCATGCCCACCCGGTGCGGGCGGTCGTATTCTGCGTTTCTCATGACAACTCCTCGAGTAATCGGGTGAGCGCTGATTACCCCAGGAGACCCCGATGTAACCTGGCCCACACTCGGGGATCGCCGTGTCAGCGCAGGCCGAGGAGCAGCAACGCGATCGCGACCACGGGAAACGCGCCCTGAACCACCGCCGCGCGGGCCTTGTCGCGCGCCGACAGCACCAAGACCGCCGCGGCGGCGGCCATCGAGCCCACACCGGCGAAGGTCAGCGCGGCGCCGACGGGGCGATGCCCGAGGGCGAGCGCCGCGACCCCGATGCCGGTGACGATCGCCAGAAAGAGGTTGTAGAAGCCCTGGTTGAACGCGAGCAGCTTGGTGGTCTCGGCCTCCTCGGCGGTGGTGCCGAACGCCGCCCGGGTGCGCGCCGAGGTCCAGGTCAGGGACTCCATCGTGAAGATGTATACGTGCAGGAGGGCGGCCAGCGCCGCGAACACCAATCCGGCCGTGAGCATCTCGTCCTCCTTGCCTTAGTCGATGGTGTCGAATAACCCCGGTTGTCCGAGCCCGACAGCCCCGGCGGGCGGCGTCAGGCCGAGGTGCGTCCAGGCCTGCGCGGTGGCGACCCGCCCGCGCGGGGTGCGCGCGATCATGCCGGCGCGCACGAGGAAAGGTTCGCACACCTCCTCGACGGTGGCGGCCTCCTCGCCCACCGCGACGGCGAGCGTCGACACGCCCACAGGACCGCCGCCGAAGCTGCGGGTGAGCGCCGACAGCACCGCCCGGTCCAGCCGGTCCAGGCCCAGCTCGTCGACGTCGTAGACCTCGAGCGCTGCCTTGGCGACGTCGCGGGTGATCAGGCCGTCCGCGCGCACCTCGGCGAAGTCGCGGACCCGGCGCAGCAGCCGGTTGGCGATGCGCGGCGTCCCCCGGGAGCGCCGGGCGATCTCGGCGGCGGCGTCGCCGCCCAGCTCGATGCCCAGGATGCCGGCCGAGCGGGCCAGCACCCGTTCCAGCTCGGCGGGTTCGTAGAAGTCCATGTGCGCGGTGAAGCCGAACCGGTCGCGCAGCGGGCCGGTCAGGGCGCCCGACCGGGTGGTGGCCCCGACCAGCGTGAACGGCGCCACCTCCAGCGGGATCGAAGTCGCGCCGGGCCCCTTGCCGACCACCACGTCGACCCGGAAGTCCTCCATGGCCAGGTAGAGCATCTCCTCGGCGGGCCGCGCGATGCGGTGGATCTCGTCGATGAACAGCACGTCGTGCTCGACCAGGTTGGACAGCATCGCGGCCAGGTCGCCGGCGCGTTCGAGCGCCGGCCCCGACGTCACCCGCAGCGCCGACCCGAGCTCGGCCGCGATGATCATGGCCAGCGACGTCTTGCCGAGGCCCGGCGGGCCGGACAGCAGGATGTGGTCCGGCGTGCCGCCCCGGTTCTTCGCCCCCTCGATGACGAGCTGCAGCTGCTCGCGCACCCGGGGCTGCCCGATGAACTCGTTCAGCGACCGTGGCCGCAGGCTGACGTCGATGTCGCCCTCGCCGACGGTCAGGGCGGGCGACACGTCGCGTTCCTCGTATTCGTCGTCGGTCAATTGCGCCGCTCTCCCCCGCAAGCGGGAGGTGCCCCCACCTCATCGCTGCGCTCTGCATCGTCGCCGGCGCGGGTCATCGGGACTTACCCAGCAGCGAGAGGGCCGCCCGCAGGACCCCGGAGGTCGTCGCGTCGTGCTCTGCGGCCAGCACCTTATCGGTGGCCTCCTCGGCCTGCTTGGCCGCGAACCCTAGCCCGACCAGCGCCTCCACGACGGGGCCGCGCACCGCGTGGCCGTTCAGCGCGGGGGCGCCGGTGGCGGCCGGTCCCGGGGCGACGATCTTGTCGCGCAGTTCCAGCACCATGCGCTCGGCGCCACGCTTGCCGATGCCGGGCACCCGGGTCAGCGCGGCGACGTCGCCGTCGTGCAGCGCCTGCCTCAGCGCGGCGGCGTCGTGGACGGCGAGCGTCGCCATCGCCAGCCGCGGCCCCACCCCCGAAACCGACAGCAGGATCAAGAACAGGTCGCGCGTCTCCGAGTCGGCGAACCCGTACAGCGTCATCGAGTCCTCGCGGACGATCATCGCGGTGACGAGCCTGGCCTCGCTGCCCTGCCGCAGGGTGGCCAGCGTGGACGGTGTCGCGTTCACGCGGTAGCCGACACCGGCGGCCTCGATCACCGCGTGGTCGAGCGCCACCTCGAGCACCTCCCCGCGCACCGAGGCGATCACCGCGCGGCCTTCAGCTTGGCTTCCAATTTGGCCCGGTAGGCGTGCCGTTGCTGGGCGGCCAGCGCCTCGGCCTGAGCCATCCGCGCCAGCATCGGGGCTCGCCAGCAGTGGCAGATCGCCAGGGCGAGCGCGTCCGCGGCGTCGGCAGGCGTCGGCTTCGCCTGCAGCGCAAGGATTCTCGTCACCATCGCCGTGACCTGAGCCTTGTCCGCGGTGCCGTTGCCGGTGACCGCGGCCTTGACCTCGGTGGGCGTGTGGAAGTGCACGTCGATCCCGCGCCTGGCCGCGGCCAGCGCGACCACCCCGCCGGCCTGGGCGGTGCCCATCACGGTCGTCACGTTCAGCTGGGAGAACACCCGCTCGATGGCGACGACGTCCGGGCGGTGGGTGTCCAGCCAGTGCTCGACCGCGTCGCTGATCGCCAGCAACCGCTTCGCCAGGGGGACGCTCGATGGCGTGCGCACCACGTCGACGTCGAGGGCGACCACGGACCGCCCGCGCGCGGTTTCGACGACCGACAGGCCGCACCGGGTCAGCCCCGGATCGACACCCATCACCCGCATTCCCGCTCCCGCCTGCTGCCGAACGCCTGTTCGATTAGGCTAGCGGCTCGGTGCGACATCGGCGCGCACGACACGCGGCGACAGCGCGACGCCGCGGTACCGGGGGGATAGCGCCCGGCCGGCCGCGAGCAGCGCCTCCGTGTCGCGCAGCGTACGGGCCAGCACGAAGGCGCCCTCGAGCGCGCCCACTAGCGCGACGGTGACCTCCCGCGCGACCTCGGGGGGCACCCCACGAGCGGCGAAATACGCGGCGCCCGAGTCGAACCACGACGTGAACACCGACGCGCAGGCGTCGCGCAGCGGCTCGACCGTGTCGGCGACCTCGCCCGCGACGCTGGCCACGGGGCACATGTTGGCGAAGCCGGTGGCGCGCATGTCCTCGGCCGCCTGGGCGAACGCCGCCTCCACCCCGTCGCCGAGGTCCGTGTGAGCCTCCATGACCGACGGAATGAGCTGGGCGTAGGCGTCACCGGCGTTGATCAGGGCCTCGCGGGCGATCTGCACCTTGCCGTCGCGGAAGTGGTGGTAGAGCGACCCGATAGGCGCGCCGGACGCCGCGACGATCTCCTTCATGCCCACCGCGTCGTACCCCTTGCGGCGCAGGAGCTCCATGGTCGCGGTGAGGATCGCCTCCCGGGTGGACCTTGCCATCGCGCCTCCCTTCCAGTCACACTAGAGCATACATTCTAGAATTGATGTTCTAGCGAAGGAGCCGCCATGAAATCCGTCGATGTCGCCGCCGGGACCGTCGAGTACCGCGAGCTCGGCGACCCGGCCGGACCGCCGGTCGTGCTGCTGCACGGCCTGCTCATGAACGACGCGCAGTGGGACCTGGCGCTGCCACACCTGCCCTCGGGCTTCCGTTACCTGCTGCCGGTGTTGCCCCTCGGGGGCCACCGCGTCCCGATGCGGCCCGACGCCGACCTGACGATGCCCGGGATGGTGGGCATCCTGGCGGACTTCCTCGACGCGCTCGACCTTTCCGACGTCACCCTGGTGGTCACCGACTGGGGCGGTCCGCTGTTCCTCACCGACACCGGCTGCGACGCGCGGATCGGCCGGCTGGTGATCTGCCCCTGCGAGGCGTTCGACAACTTCCCGCCGGGCTTTCCCGGCAAGGTGGTCGCGCTCGCGGTCCGCACCGACCTCACGGTGCGCGCGACCCTGCGAATGCTCAAGGCCGGCTGGCTGCGCCGGCAATATCCCATCTTCGGGATGATGGCCAAAAGCCCTGTGCCGCAACGCATTGTCGACGCGTGGCTGGCACCCGCGCTGGCCGACCGGCGAATTCGCCGCGACCTCGTCAAATACTGCCGCACCCGGTTCGACCGCGGCGAACTCATCCGGGCCACCAACGCGCTGTCGGGCTTCGCCGGCCCGGCGCTGGTGCTGTGGAGCGACAACCCCGTGATGCCCCGAAGCCACGCCGAGCGGCTGGCCGCCCTGCTGCGCGGTGCCCGCCGGCGCCACATCGACGACGCGTACGTCCTGACGATGCTTGACCAGCCGGAACGCACCGCCGCCGAGATCGGCGCGTTTCTGCGGCAGTCGCGGAGCGTGGCGCCGTAAAAGCTGTACATTTCCTCGCGTGGGACCGCTGCTCCTCGTGCTCGCCGCGGTGTTGTTCATCGCGTCCGTCGTCGTCCTCGTCGTGGCGCTGCGCCGGGGTAAGACGCCGACGGCCCGGCCGCGCGCGGCGCGCACCGACCCGCTCTCGGCCGACGCGCCCGCGGAGTTCGGCCCGCGACAGCTCGGCCCAGGCGCGATCGTCAGCTACGGCGGCGTCGACTACGTGGTGCGCGGGTCGGTCACCTACCGCGAGGGGCCGTTCGTGTGGTGGGAGCACCTGCTGGAGGGCGGCGATGAGCCCCTCTGGTTCAGCGTCGAGGAGGACGACGGTCGCCTCGAGCTCGCGATGTGGGTCGCCCGCAAGGACGTGACACTGCAGCCCGGCGACCCCTACGTCGTCGACGGCGTGACCTTCCACGAGTCCGAGCGCGGTCGCGCCTCGTACACGACCGAGGGCACGACGGGCCTGCCCGCCGGCGGGGAGATGGAGTTCGTCGACTGCGCCAGCGCCGACGAGAAGACGCTGCTCTCGTTCGAACGCTGGGCCCCCGAAACGCCCTGGGAGGTGTCGACCGGCAAGCCCGTCCGGACCGGCGAACTCACCGTGTACGCGGCGCCCCCGTCCCCATAGGAGTGCCTCGGTGCCGCTTCATCAGCTCGCCGTCGCCCCGACGGACGTGTCCGGCCGGGCGCTCGGGCTGCTGCTCAACGCGCCCGCGCCGACCCCGCTCGCGACCTGCCGGCTGAGCCACCCCGACGGCGGCGCGCTGCTGCTCGGCGTCCTCGGCGCCTCGCACGTCGTCGCGGTCGAGCACGGCGCCGACCGCTTCTGCGAGCAGGTGTCGTGCGCCGCGCGCGGCGCCGCGCTGCCGGAACGCACGGACGCGCCGGGCTACCACCTCGAGTCGCGGACCGACACCCACGACGAGGCGACCTTCCGGCGCATCGCGAGTGACCTGCGCGCGCGGTGCGCCCGGGAACCCGACTGGCTCGGCGGCACCTTCCCCGGCGACGACGCCGCGCTCACCGCGCTGACGGCCGTACCCGACGGCGCCGGCTGGCGCTGGCAGACCTGGCATCTGTATCCGGAACACCGAACCCCGGGCGGGATGGTGGTCCGCACGACGAGCCGGTGGCGCCCGTGACCCGCAACCGCCTCCTCCTGATCGCCGGCGGGCTGGCGGCCGCCGCCGTCGCGTGCCTGGTGCCCGGAATCATGTTGCTGCACACGGACGTCAACTCCTACATCGCCTCGCACTACCGCGAGTACGCCCGCGACGCCGACGGCACACGCTACGACTGCAGCGGGTCGCCGGACGACGTGGCCGACACGCTCGCCGGCTACCAGGCCCCGGCGGCGCGCGCCGCCGAGGGCGACAGCGAATACCTGCGCTACAGCGGCGACATCGTGATCGTCGGCCCCGACGGCACCCGCCCGTGCACCATCCGCGTCGAGGATCTCGGCGCCCGGTACAGCCACGGCGGGTTCATCTTCCTCGGCCCCGGGTTCAGCCCGGGATCCCCGGCGGGCGGCACCGGCGGCAGCCCGGGCGGCCCGGGCGGCATCAAGTGAGTAAGGAGATCGGCATGTATCTGGCCCTCGATTTCGGCGCCCTCAACATGGGCACGATCGCCCAAGGCGTGGTCGCCGTCGTCCTCTATTTCCTCGTCGGGGTCGCAGTCCTGATCGCCGGCTTCCTGATGGTCGACGTGCTCACGCCCGGGAATCTGCGCCGGCTCGTGTTCATCGACCGCCGCCCCAACGCGGTCGTGCTGGCGTCGGCGATGTACGTGGCGCTCGCGATCGTCATCATCAGCGCGATCGCCAGCAGCTACAGCCAGCTCGGCCAGGGGTTGATCGGGGTGGCGGTGTACGGGCTGGTCGGCGTCGTGCTGCAGGGCGGGGCGCTGCTGATCGTGCAGGTCGCCGTGCCCGGGCATTTCCGCGAGCACGTCGACGAGGAGACGCTGCACCCGGCGGCCTTCGCGACGGCCACCATGCTGGTGGCCGTGGGCGGGGTCATCGCCGCCGCCATCTCATGACGGCCGTTTCCCCGCGCTGGCGGGCGGTGCTGCTGGCCGCGGTCGCCGCGTGCGCGGCATGCGGCATCGTCTACGAGCTCGCGCTGCTGACGCTTTCGGCCAGCCTCAACGGCGGCGGAATCGTCGCCACCTCGCTGATCGTGGCCGGCTACATCGCCGCGCTGGGCGCCGGCGCGCTGCTGGTCAAGCCGCTGCTGGCGCACGCCGAGATCACCTTCGTGGCGGTCGAGGCGTTGCTGGGCGTCGTCGGCGGCCTGTCCGCGGCCGCGCTGTACACGGTGTTCGCGTTCATCGACGATGAGTCGACGTGGGTGCTGGCGCTGGGCACGGCGCTGATCGGCGGCCTGGTGGGCGCCGAGGTGCCGCTGCTGATGACGTTGCTGCAGCGCGGGCGCGTCGCGGGCGAGGCCGACGCGGCCGCCGACACCGGACGGACGCTGGCCAACCTCAACGCCGCCGACTACCTCGGCGCGCTGCTCGGCGGGCTGGTGTGGCCGTTCCTGCTGCTGCCGCAGCTGGGGATGATCCGCGGCGCGGCGGCGACCGGCATGATCAACCTGGCGGCCGCGGCCGTCGTGGCCGTCTTCCTGCTGCGCCGCGCCGTTCCCGTCCGGCAGCTCGCGACGGCGCTGTGCGCGCTGGCGGCGGCCGTCGCGCTCCTGGGCACGCTGCTCGTGCGCTCCCACGACGTCGAGACGACCAGCCGCCAGCGGCTCTACGCCGACCCGATCATCGCCTACCGGCACACGCCTTACCAGGAGATCGTGGTGACCCGTCGCGGCGCCGACATGCGGCTTTACCTCGACGGCGGGCTGCAGTTCTCCACCCGCGACGAGTACCGGTACACCGAGAGCCTGGTCTACCCGGCCCTCGGCGCCGGGGCGCGATCGGTGCTGGTGCTCGGCGGCGGCGACGGGCTGGCGGCCCGCGAGCTGCTGCGCCAGCCGGGCATCGGCAGGATCGTGCAGGTCGAACTGGACCCCGCGGTCATCGACCTGGCGCGCACCACCATGCGCGAGGCCAACGGCGGCTCACTGGACAACCCCCGCGTGAACGTCGTGATCGACGACGCGATGACGTGGCTGCGGGCGTCCTCCGAGCGCTTCGACGCGGTGCTCGTCGACCTCCCCGACCCGGACACCCCGGTGCTGGGCCGGCTGTACTCCACCGAGTTCTACGCGCTCGTCACGCGTGCGCTGGCGCCCGGGGGGCTGATGGTGGTGCAGGCGGGCAGCCCGTTCTCGACGTCGACCGCCTTCTGGCGCACGGTGTCGACGGTCCGGGCCGCCGGCTACGCGGTCACCCCGTACCACGTGCACGTGCCCACGTTCGGCGACTGGGGTTTCGCGCTGGCCCGCCGCGGGGATGTCCCGCCGGTTCCCCGGGTGCCGCCGAACGCGCCGCCGCTGCGCTTCCTCAACCAGCAGGTGCTCGACGCCGCGACGGTGTTCTCCACCGACACCGGGCCGCGTGCGCTGGACCCGTCGACGCTGGAGAACCCGCGCATCGTCGACGACATGCGCCACGGGTACGAGTAGTCAGTCCTCGTCGAGGGCGGCCAGAACCTCGTCGGACAAGTCGACGTTCGTCCAGACGTTCTGCACGTCGTCGCTGTCTTCCAGGGCGTCGACGAGCTTGAACACCTTGCGGGCACCCTCGACGTCGACGGGCACGCTGACCGACGGCTGGAAGCTGGCCTCGGCGGACTCGTAGTCGATGCCGGCGTCCTGCAGCGCAGTGCGCACCGCCACCAGGTCGGTGGGCTCGGAAATGATCTCGAAGCTGTCGCCCAGGTCGTTGACGTCCTCGGCGCCGGCGTCCAGCACGGCCGTCAGCAGGTCGTCCTCGGTCAGCCCGTTCTTTTCCAGCGTGACGACGCCCTTGCGGGTGAACAGATAGGACACCGAGCCCGGGTCGGCCATGTTGCCGCCGTTGCGGGTCACGGCCACCCGGACCTCGCCGGCCGCGCGGTTGCGGTTGTCGGTCAGGCATTCGATCAGCACGGCGACGCCGTTGGGCCCGTAGCCCTCGTACATGATCGTCTGGTAGTCGGCTCCGCCGGCTTCCTCGCCCGCGCCCCGCTTCCGGGCGCGCTCGATGTTGTCGTTGGGCACCGAGGTCTTCTTCGCCTTTTGGATCGCGTCGTAGAGCGTCGGGTTGCCGGCCGGGTCGCCACCGCCGGTACGGGCGGCGACCTCGATGTTCTTGATCAGCCGGGCGAACTCCTTGCCGCGGCGGGCGTCCTTGACGGCCTTCTGGTGCTTGGTGGTGGCCCACTTGGAATGGCCGCTCATCGCGTGGTGTACCTCTCCTCTTGCATCAAACTTCGCCCAACGAGTCTACGTGGGCGCCGAGGGCCGCCGAGCGTCACGCCAGCGTGGCACTCGGCGCCGGGTGTCACGCCAGCGTGGCGGTCGGCGTCACGCCTCGCCGGTCACGATGTCGACGAACAACTGGTGCACCCGCCGGTCGCCCGTCACCTCCGGGTGGAACGCCGTCGCCAGCATGGGGCCCTGCCGGACCGCGACGGGGTGGCCCGCGGCGCTCGCCAGCACCCGCACGCCGTCGCCGGTGCGCTCGACCCACGGCGCCCGGATGAACACGCCTCGCACCGGGTCGTCGAAGCCCGCGAACGCCACGTCGCCCTCGAACGAATCCACTTGCCGGCCAAAGGCGTTGCGCCGCACGGTCATGTCGATGGCGCGCAGCGGAATGGCCTGCCGGCCCCGCGCGCCGGCGTCCAGGATCTCGGTGGCCAGCAGGATCATTCCCGCGCATGCGCCGTACGCCGGCAACCCCTCGGCGAGCCGCGCCCGCAGCGGCTCCAGCAGGTCGAAGTCCAGCAGCAGGTGGCTGATCGTGGTCGACTCGCCACCGGGGATCACGAGCCCGTCGACCGCCTCCAGCTCGTCGCGGCGGCGCACCGGCATCGACTCGGCGCCCGCCTCGCGCAGCGCCGCGAGGTGCTCGCGGGTGTCGCCCTGCAGCGCCAGGACGCCGATCTTCGGGGCGCTCACCGGTGGGTGTATCCGCGCGGGAAGCGGGTCAGTCCCTCCTGCATCACCGCCGCGACCATCTCCCCCGCCCGGTTGAATATCTTGCCCTGGCACAGCGCCCGCCCGCCGCAGGCCGACGGCGACGACTGGTCGTAGAGCAGCCACTCGTCGGCCCGGAACATCCGCATGAACCACATCGCGTGGTCCAGCGACGCCACCTGCAGGTGCTCGCGCTCGTCGAGGTGATTGACCTGCGCCGAGCCCAGCAGCGTGAGGTCGCTCATGTAGGCCAGCGCGCAGATGTGCAGCACCGGGTCGTCGGGCAGGGGGTCGCGGTGGCGGAACCACACCTGCTGCTGCGAGGCCTTGCCTGGCAGGCGCTGCAAGCGGTCCTGCGGGACGATCCGGATGTCCCACTCCTCGAACTGGCGGAACCCGGCGTCGTCGAACACCTTGATCGAGTTCAGCCCCGGCAGGTCGGCGTCGGGCGGGGGTGCCTCCGGCATGGCGTCCTGGTGGTTGATGCCCTCCTGGTCGGCCTGGAACGACGCCGACATCGAGAAGATGGTCTCGCCGTGCTGGATGGCGTTGACGCGCCGGGTGCAGAACGAGCCCCCGTCGCGGATGCGCTCGACGATGAACACCGTCGGCGCCTTGGCGTCCCCGGGCCGGATGAAGTAGCCGTGCAGGGAGTGCACCAGGTGGCCGGGTTCCACGGTGCGCACCGCCGACACCAGCGACTGGCCGGCCACGTGACCGCCGAACGTGCGCTGGAAATAGCCCGACTCCGGGCTGAACACGCGCCCGCGGTAGATGTTGACCTCGAGCTGCTCGAGATCGAGGATCTGCTCGATCGACACGGAGACGTTCTTACCAGCCGCGCTCGGCCAGCCGGTGCGGCTGTGCGATCTCCTCGACGTTGATGCCGACCATCGCCTCGCCCAGCCCGCGCGACACCTTGGCCAGCACGTCGGGGTCGTCGTAGAAGGTGGTGGCCTTGACGATCGCGGCGGCGCGGTGCTCGGGCGCGCCGGACTTGAAGATGCCGGAGCCGACGAACACGCCCTCCGCGCCGAGCTGCATCATCATCGCCGCGTCGGCCGGCGTCGCGATGCCGCCGGCCGTGAACAGCGTCACCGGCAGCTTGCCCGCCCGGGCCACCTCGACGACGAGGTCGTAGGGGGCCTGCAATTCCTTTGCCGCGACGAACAATTCGTCCTCGGACAGCGACGTCAGGCGGCGGATCTCGCCGCTGATGGCCCGCATGTGGGTGGTCGCGTTGGAGACGTCGCCGGTGCCGGCCTCGCCCTTCGAGCGGATCATGGCCGCACCCTCGCTGATGCGCCGCAGCGCCTCGCCGAGGTTGGTCGCCCCGCACACGAACGGCACAGTGAACTTCCACTTGTCGATGTGGTGGGAGTAGTCCGCGGGGGTCAGCACCTCGGACTCGTCGATGTAGTCCACGCCGAGGCTCTGCAGGATCTGCGCCTCCACGAAATGCCCGATGCGCACCTTGGCCATCACCGGGATGGTGACGGCTTCGATGATGCCCTCGATCATGTCGGGGTCGCTCATCCGCGACACGCCGCCCTGGGCGCGGATGTCAGCGGGCACCCGCTCCAGCGCCATCACGGCGACGGCGCCGGCGCCCTCGGCGATGCGGGCCTGCTCGGGGGTGACGACGTCCATGATGACGCCGCCCTTGAGCATCTCGGCCATGCCGCGTTTGACGCGCGCCGTTCCGGTCTGGCCGGACTGGGCGTGGGTATCCACAACTCTCCTTCGATCGTCTTGGTGCGTGCACCAGTCTAGTGGTGGCCAAAAAGCTCCCGCCGAACGTCGAGTTGTTGTCGTCCCGAGCGCCGACTAGCCGCTACAACTCGACGTTGGGCGTCAAGGGGTGGCTCAGCGGATCGACTGCAGCTGCCGCGGCGCGCGGCTGGCGGCGACTTCGGCGGCCTGGCCGAGCAGTTCGGGCAGCTGGATCGGGTAGACGGTCTGCCCGTCCGCGACGAGGCCGGCGATGTCGTCGGCGTCACACCAGCGGTGCCCGTGGATGTACCGTCGCTCGAGTTCGGTCCGGCCGAGGCAGGACGGCTCGAACCGGCGGGTGCGGTGGACGAAGAAGAACTCCTCGCTGTCGATCAGCGAGCCGTTGAACTCGAACACCTCGTCGCGCCGCCAGACGGGCCCGATCATGTCGGCGGCCGCGACCCGCAGGCCGGTCTCCTCGGCCAGTTCCCGGGCGGCGGCCTCGGCCAGCCGCTCCCCCGGCCCCACCTGGCCGCCCACCGTGAACCACCACCTGGGGGCGACGGTGTGCGGCTGATCCTCGTCGACCGCCGGGTCCGACCCGCAGAGCAGCAGCACCGCGCCCGCCTCGTCGAGCAGCACGACCCGCGCCGACGTGCGGTGGTTGAGCACGCCGTGATCGCCGTGCGCCAGCGCGTGCGGCCGCTCGGCGATCTCGAAATAGCTTGGCAGGGCGGCCGTTCCGCCCAGCCGGAACGTGCGCACCAGGAATCGCTCACGCAGCGCCAGCGTGTCGCGCACCGCGTCGTTGTGGAACCGCCGGGCCAGGAGCACGCGAGCCTCGGCGTCGGCGAGCTCCGCGATGAGGCCCGTCGGCAGCGACGCCGGGTCGACGAGCGCCAGGGCGGCCGAGAGTTCGTTCTCGCAGGCTTCGCGCGCGGTGCGTGGCGCGTTCTCGGCGGCGTCGGCCAGCGCCGCCAGCCGCCGGCCCTCGGGCGCGCCGCCGTAGGCGTCGATCGCGACCGCGCGGGCGACCACCGCCCGCCGCGCCAGCGCGCCGTCCAGCGCCTGCCAGGACAGGTCGTAGCGGACGTGCAGCCGGTCCAGCCGGTTGGCCGTGCGGTACGCCCAGGCGCCGGCCACGGCGAGCGCCACGACCAGCAGCGCGACGGCCACGATGAGCCACGTCATCAGCTGGCCACCTGAACCTTGGCGCCCGAGCCGGCGACCGTCTCGTACACCCGCATGATCTGGCTCGCCACCACCGACCAGTCGTAGCGCTGCACCGCCTGGGCGCCGGCCGCGACGTACCGCCGCCGCAGCGCGTCGTCCTCGAGCACGGCGATCAGTGCGGCGGCCAGGGCGGCGCCGTCACCGACGGGCACGAGCCGCCCCACCTCGCCGTCGCGCAGCACGCGCCGGAACGCGTCCAGGTCGCTGGCCACCACGGCGGTGCCCGCGGCCATCGCCTCGACCAGCACGATGCCGAAGCTCTCGCCCCCGGTGTTCGGGGCGCAGTAGACGTCGGCGCTGCGCATCGCCGACGCCTTCGCGGCGTCGTCGACCTGCCCGAGGAAACGCAGGTGGGCCGCGAGTTCGCCGGCCTGCTCGCGCAGTTCCTCCTCGTCGCCGCGGCCGACGATGAGCAGCTGCACCCCTGCGAAGCGCTCGACCACCCGCGGCAGCGCGTCGAGCAGCACCGACATGCCCTTGCGGGGCTCGTCGTAGCGGCCCAGGAACAACACCGTCCGGCCCGGCCGCGGATAGCCGTCGAGCGGCGGCGCGGAGGCGAACGAGTCGACGTCGACGCCGTTGGGGATCTCCACTGCGTCGGTGCCCAGCGCCTCCATCTGCCAGCGCCGGGCCAGGTCGGAGACCGCGATGCGGCCGACGATCTTCTCGTGCATCGGGCGCAGGATGCCCTGGAAGACCGTGAGGGTCAGCGATTTGGTGGTCGACGTGTGAAACGTCGCCACGATCGGCCCCTCGGCGATGTTCAGCGCGAGCATCGACAGGCTCGGCGCGTTCGGCTCGTGCAGGTGCAGGACGTCGAAATCGCCGTCGGCGAGCCACTTCTTGACCTTGCGGTGCGTCGCCGGGCCGAACCGCAGCCGCGCCACGGAGCCGTTGTAGGGAATCGGGACGGCGCGGCCCGCCGAGACGACGTAGTCGGGCACCGAGGCGTGCGGCGACGACGGCGCCAGCACGCTCACCTCGTGCCCGCGCGCCCGCATCACCGCGGCCAGCTGCAGCACGTGAGACTGCACCCCGCCCGGCACGTCGAACGAGTACGGACACACCATCCCGATCCGCATCAGGTCGCCTTCAGCCGGGCCTGTCGCGCCTCGGACAGGTCGGCCAGCCACTGCGGCTGCAGCATGTGCCAGTCCTCCGGGTGGCCGGCGATGTTGTGGGCGAACCGGTCGGCCAGCGCCTGGGTGATCACCCCGACGTCGCCGCTACTGCAGTCCAGCGGCGGCTGTATCCAGACGCGTGAGCCGTCGGCCTCATACCAGCAGTGCGCCGGCAGCAGCGCCGCCCCGGTCTCGATCGCCAGCTTGGCGGGGCCCGCGGGCATCCGGGTGGGCTCGCCGAAGAAGTCGACCTCCACGCCCGAGCGGGTGAGGTCGCGCTCGGCCATCAGGCAGACCACCCGGTTGTCACGGAGCCGCTCGCACAGCACCTCGAACGGCGGCCGCTCGCCGCCGGAGGCCGGCAGCACCTCGAACCCGAGGGTTTCCCGGTAGGCGACGAAACGCCGATACAGCGACTCGGGTTTGAGGCGTTCGGCGACGGTGGTGAAGGTGCCGCGCGTCTGCGCCAGCCACACCCCGGCCATGTCCCAATTGCCGCTGTGCGGTAGCGCGCACACCGCCCCGCGGCCCTTCGCCAGCGCGGCGTCCAAATTGTCTTTGCTCGGCTGCATCGACTTGTCGAGTTCGCGGGCCACCGCGCGCAGGTCCATCGTCGGCAGGCGGAACGCCTCGCGCCAGTAGCGGGCGTAGGACGCCAGCGCCGCGCGCATCAGCGCGTCCGGCACCTCGGCGGGCGGCACCCCGATCACGCGGGCCAGGTTCTTGCGCAGCTGCTCGGGCCCGCCGCCGCGGGCCGCGTAGCGCGCCCCGGCGTCGAACGCGGTGCGCGCGGCGAATTCCGGCAGCGAGCGCACGGTCATCCAGCCGGCCGCGTACGCCCAGTCGGTGGCCCTCCCGCCCAGATCGAGGATCACGGCATGCGCTCCGTCGCGCCGGGGGACGTCCACACCGTGCGCAGCCGCTGCACGCACGTGACCACGCTGGCCACCGCGAGCGCCCACATCGCGATCGGCAGGGCCGGCGGCCAGGCGACGAACGGGAAGTCGGACACGCCGGCGCCGGCGAGCACGATGATCAGCCGCTCGGGCCGCTCGATGATGCCGCCGTCACCGCGCAGACCGCTGGCCTCGGCGCGCGCCTTGATGTAGGAGATCACCTGCGAGGTCACCAGGCAGATCAGCGTCGCCACCACCAGCGGCTTGTCGTGCATTCCGAACGCGATCCACCAGAGCAGGCCGCCGAATATCGCGCCGTCACTCACCCGGTCGCACGTCGCGTCCAGCACCGCGCCGAACCGGGTGCCGCCACCGCGCTCCCGGGCCATCGCGCCGTCGAGCATGTCGAACAGGACGAAGAACCACACCACGCACGAGGCCGCGAACAGCTTGCCCATCGGGAAAAGCGCCACGGCTCCCGCCACCGACCCGGTGGTGCCGAGGACGGTCACGATGTCCGGGGTGAGTCCCAGGCGCAGGCAGGCGCGGGCGGTCGGGGTGGTGACCCGCGCGAATGCCGCCCGGGACAGGAACGGCACCTTACTCATTGCTGGTTGGCCCATTCCGTGGCCAGCAGCCGGCGCGTCTCGCGCAGCAGCTGCGGGATCACCTTCGACCCGCCGATGATCGTGATGAAGTTGGCGTCCCCGCCCCAGCGCGGCACCACGTGGACGTGCAGGTGCTCGGCCAGCGAGCCGCCCGCCGACGTGCCCAGGTTCATGCCCACGTTGAAGCCGTGCGGCCGCGACACGGCCTTGATGACGCGAATCGCCTTCTGGGTGAACGCCATCAGCTCGGCGCTCTCGGCCTCGCTCAGGTCCTCGAGCTCCGACACCTTCCGGTACGGCACCACCATCAGGTGGCCGGGGTTGTAGGGGTACAGGTTCAGCACGGCGTAGACCAGGTCGCCGCGGGCAACCACCAAGCCCTCCTCGTCCGACATCCGTGGGATGTCGGTGAAAGGCTCCGCCGGCCCGGCGTTCTCGCGCTTCATCGGCGATTCGGCCAGGTAGGTCATCCGGTACGGCGTCCACAGCCGGATCAGGTGGTCGCGCTGGCCGACGCCGGTGTCGAGGATCGTCTCCTCGGCGCGCTCGGCCCGCTGCTCGTCACTCACCTCGCGCCACTTTCACCAGATCGGCTGTCGGAGCGGCGTTCTCCCGGTCGGCGATCCACTTCACGATCGCGTCGACCGCGTCGTCGCGGGGCACGCCGTTGAGTTGGGTGCGGTCACCGAAGCGGAAGCTGACCGCCCCGGCCTGCACGTCGCGGTCGCCGGCCAGCAACATGAACGGCACTTTCTGGTTGGTGTGGTGGACGATCTTCTTGGCCATCCGGTCGTCGCTGGCGTCCACCTCGACCCGCACACCGTGCGACTTCAATTGTGCTGCAACGTCTTCCAGGTAGGGCAGGTGCTCGTCGGCCACGGGGATGCCGACCGCTTGAACCGGGGCCAGCCACGCCGGGAACGCGCCGGCATAGTGCTCGGTGAGGATGCCGAAGAACCGTTCGATCGACCCGAACAGCGCCCGGTGGATCAGCACCGGCCGCCGCCGCGTGCCGTCGGCGGCCGTGTACTCGAGATCGAATCGCTCCGGCATGTTGAAGTCGAGCTGGATGGTCGACATCTGCCAGCTGCGGCCCAGCGCGTCCTTGACCTGAACCGAGATCTTGGGGCCGTAGAACGCCGCACCTCCGGGATCCGGAACCAGTTGCAGGCCGGAGCTTTCGGCCACCTCCCGCAACACGTCGGTCGCCTCTTCCCACGCCTCGTCGGAGCCGACGAACTTCTCCGGGTCCTTGGTGGACAGCTCGAGGTAGAAGTCGTTGAGCCCGTAGTCGGCCAGCAGGTCCAGCACGAACCGCAGGAGCGACGCCAGTTCGTCGCGCATCTGTTCGGCGGCGCAGTAGATGTGGGCGTCGTCCTGCGTCATGCCGCGCACCCGGGTCAGCCCGTGCACCACGCCCGACTTCTCGTACCGGTAGACGCTGCCGAACTCGAAGAGCCGCAAGGGAAGTTCGCGGTACGAACGGCCGCGGGAGCGGTAGATCAGGTGGTGCATCGGGCAGTTCATCGGCTTGAGGTAGTAGTCCTGCCCCGGCTTGCGCACCGTGCCGTCCGGGTTGTACTCCGCGTCGATGTGCATCGGCGGGAACATGCCCTCGGCGTACCACTCGAGGTGGCCCGAGGTGATGTACAGCTGCTCCTTGGTGATGTGGGGGGTGTTGACGAACTCGTAGCCCGCCTGGGCGTGCTTGCGCCGCGAGTAGTCCTCCAGCTCGCTGCGCACGATGCCGCCCTTGGGGTGGAAAACCGCGAGGCCCGAACCGATTTCGTCCGGGAAGCTGAACAGGTCCAGCTCGGCGCCCAGCTTGCGGTGATCGCGGCGCTGCGCCTCCTCGAGCAGCTCGAGATGGCGGTCGAGCGCCTCCTGCGATTCCCACGCCGTGCCGTAGATGCGCTGCAGGCTGGCGTTCTGCTGGTCGCCGCGCCAATAGGCCGCCGAGCTCCTGGTCAGCTTGAACGCCGGGATGTGTTTGGTGGTGGGGATGTGCGGACCCCGGCACAGGTCTCCCCAAACCCGTTCGCGGGTGCGGGGATTGAGGTTGTCGTAGGCGGTGAGCTCATCACCGCCTACTTCCATGACGTCCGGGTCGCCCGATTTGTCGTCGACGAGCTCGAGCTTGTAGGGCTCGTCGGCCAGCTCCGCGCGGGCCTGATCCTTCGACTCGTAGACGCGCCGGGCGAACAGCTGGCCGTCCTTGACGATCTGGCGCATCCGCTTCTCGAGCTTGTCGAGGTCCTCGGGCGTGAACGGGTCGGGGACGTCGAAGTCGTAGTAGAAGCCGTCGGTGATCGGCGGGCCGATGCCCAATTTCGCCCCGGGAAAGAGGTCCTGCACCGCCTGGGCCAGGACGTGCGCGGCCGAGTGCCGGATGACGCTGCGGCCCTCGTCGGTGTTGGCGGCGACGGGGACCACTTCGGCGTCGGCGTCGGGCGCCCAGCTCAGGTCGCGCAGCTTGCCCTCGGCGTCGCGCACCACCACGACCGCGTCGGGCGCGCCCCGCCGCGGCAGCCCCGCCTCGCCGACCGCGGCGGCCGTGGTGGTCCCCGCGGGCACCCGGATCGGGGCTGCGAGGGTCGGGTCAGCGGGGGCGCTCATGCGGCAGGGTCTCCAAAAGTGTGGGGTGATTGATCGTGCCCATGCTATCGGGGGACGACTGGCCTCAGGGCTGGCCAGGCTTGAGCCGCACGAACAGGGCGTCGGCCTCGGTGAGCAGGGTGTCGCCGTCCATCAGCCGCCCCGACACGAAAATCTTGCGGCCCTCCACCCGATCCACCCCGGCGTCGAACCGCAACTCCTTTTCGATCGGCACGATGTTGCGGTAGTCGATCTTGAGGTAGGCGGTGCGCTGGCGACGGCTCCCGGTCAGGATCACCGCCGCCAGGCCGAGCACGGTGTCGAACAGCATGCCGAGGCAGCCGCCGTGCACGGCGCCATTGCGGCCCAGGTGGTACCTGCCGAACCGGGCCCAGCCCTCGATGCGCCCGTCATCGGTTTTGCGTGCCCCCATCGGCACCGTGAGGATGTTGCCGCGCATCGGCAGGTCCATCCGCCGCCCCGACGGCGAGTGCCACTCGTCGGCGTCGAACGGGCTCAGCAGCGCCGACACCTTCTCCAGCAGGTCGGCGGCCTCGGTGATCACCTTGTCGGGGGCGTCGACGGCGCGGGCGTGGTCCTGCATCTTGCGGACCGCGTCGATGAACCGGCCATAATCGGGCCCACCCTTGGTAGTGGGCTCGGGCGGGTTGAAGCCGCCGCCGGGGTGCCTGGGATGGTCGCGGGTCACCCGGACACCGTATCGGTGTCAGGGAGGATTAACCGTGCTGGCCGGGCGCGCCGGGGCCACCGCCGGTCCCGTTGCCGCCGGGGTTGCCGTTGCTGGTGGACCCGGTGCCGAAGGCGCCGCCGGTGCCCAGCGCGCCGCCAGGGCCACCGGGCCCCCCGGCGCCGCCGCGCAACCCCCCCCCGACCCGCCGCAAGCGAGGCGGTGGCCTCCCGGGCGCGCCAACACGTGGCATCAGGCGCAGGGCTGGCTCGTCGTGGTCAACTACATCACGTCCAGCGCCGCCATCCAGCTGGAGATGTTCCAGCCTGAAACCTTCGACCCGCGCCGCATCGACACGGAGCTGGAC
>NZ_CACRUY010000038.1 GCF_902652685.1 Mycobacterium sp. Marseille-P9652 | reverse complement strand
AGCCGGTGGCGCGGGCGGCGGGGGCGGTGGCGCGGGCGGCGGGGGCGGCTAAGCCCCGCCACCTATCCGCCAGTGGCGGCTCCTGACCGCCGCCAGGGCCTCCGACACGCAGACGTCGAGCGGGCGCGGGTCCGACGGTTGCCGCACCCAGCGTTGGAACGCGAAATCCGCTGCGGCGAACGCTAGTTGGACGAGCAGCCCGGGGCGGATGTCCCGGTCGGCGTCGACGCCCATGCGCTCGGCGATCAGCTGCGTCGCCCGTTCCCGGTCAACGGGCGTGTGAATGGTGACCCGGCCCAGCAGGCCGGGGGAGGCGAGCAAGGCCTCGCGCCACTCCTCGCAGTCGGCCTGGTCGAACGACCGCACCCGCGCGACGATCGCGTTGACCAGCGCCGCGTCGGGCGACTCACCGGGCGGCCGGCGTTCGAGCAGGCTCAGGATCGCAGCGCCCCCATGCCGCACGGGCGCGAGCAGGAGGTCTTCCTTGGCCGGGACGTAGCGGAACAGGGTACGAGGGGAAACCCCTGCGGCAGAAGCGATCTCCTCGGTGGTCACCGCGTCGTACCCGCGATCGACGAACAGGCGGAATGCGGCGCGCCTGATCTCGGCGCGGACCTGCGCGCGCTGCCGCTCGCGCAAGGATCCCTCGCCGGCGATCACCGGAAGCAGCCGATCCCGCCGTCGACGTGGATGGTCTGCCCGGTGATGAACGTCGCGTCCCCGCCGAGCAGAAACGCCGTCAGCGCACCCACATCGGTGCGGACGTCGCCGATGCGTTTCATCGGAATACGCCTGACCGCCTTGGTGTAGTCGTCCGGCGCGAATTGCTTCCACAGCTTCACGCCGTCGGACTCGGCGAACGGGCAGATGACGTTGACGCGGATGTTGTCGCGGCCCCACTCCAGGGCGGCGACCTTGGAGAGGCCCCGGATGGCTTCCTTAGCGGCGGCGTAACCGCCCCATCGCGGTTCGCCGCCCGTGCCCGTCCCCGAGCCGAGGTTGACGATCGATCCGCCGCCCGCCGCCACCATCACCGGATGCACCGCCTGCATGAGCACGAACGTCGCACGCGGGCCGACCTCGTAGCCCAGGGCCAGGTCGTCGTCGGTGATGTCGACGAACCGCTTCGGCTCGTTGGTGGCTATCGCGTTGTTCACCAGGCCGTTGACGGTGCCGAATGCGTCGACGGCGGCCGCCACGATGCGCTGCGCATTGCCCGGGTCACGCAGATCGGCCACGATCGTCTCGACGGGCCCGGACGACCGGAGTTCCGCGGCCGTCGCCGCCAGCTTGTCCTCCTGGATGTCGACCAGCAGCACCGAAGCGCCGCGTTCGAGCAGCGCCGCCGCGATGCCTTTACCGACCCCCTGCGCGGCACCGGTGACGATCGCGGCGTGGCCGCGCATCGAGTCGGGGTGGGAGTAGGTCATCCGACCGCCAGGCGCGGGGCCGCGCGGCCCGCGAACAGGGGCAGGTCGAGATAGGTCTTGATGCCGGGCTCCGCGGCGCACACGTCGGGGATGGCGTTGACGCAGTGGTTCGCGGTGGCCACCACCCCCGGGTTGCGTTGCAGCCCTTCGGCGATCGTCTCCGGTTGCAGCCCCTTGAACGTGAGGCTGACCGTGGGTTCGCCGGTGATCTCCACCTCGAAGCGTTCACCGCGCTCGCCGAACGACCAGGCGGGATCCAGGTTTTCCTCACCCATCAGCCAGTTGACCGCCGCCGTGATGACGGGCTCGCCGTCGACCAGGGCCTGCCAACGGAACCGCCGCGCGGCCACGGCTCCGGCGGTGATCGGAAACGGCTCGTAGTCGATGTCGGCGGTCGCCACCGCGATCTCCTGAGTCGTCCTGATCGTCGGGTCGATGCGAAAGCCCATGAGATCGGCGATCATTCGCACCGACATCTTGAAGCCGGACTCCAGCAGGCCGGCCATCGGGCCGCCCATGGCTTCCTCGGGCGTGCCGCCGAACCCCATGATGTGGCGCACGACGTCCGGGGCGTTGTAGGTGCGGATGTCGGAGAACTCCTCGGCCCGCACGTGCGTCACGGCCGACGACAGCGACGACACCATGAGCGGGAATCGCTCGGTGATGCCGCCGGGATGGATCCCCGACCCGTGCAGCGTCACCCCGCCCTCCTCGGCGGCGTCGACGATCGCCTTGACCGACGGATTGTCCAGGTCCGGATACACCCATCCGACCGGGGTGACGACGTTCTTGCCGGAGCGCAGGATCGCCACCACCTCATCGTCTTTCGGTATCAGCGGGCTGTACACCACGCAATCGGCGTCGAGCCCGAGCACCTCGGCGATGTCGCTCGTCGCGGTCACTCCGACCGTCCCGATGCCGGCGATCTCGCCGACGTCGCGGCCGTTCTTGTCCGGGGAATGCACCCAGCACCCGACCAGCTCGAGCTGGGGGTGATTGTGCACGCACTCGATGGCGGCCCGGCCCACGCCTCCCGTCGCCCACTGGATGACACGAAGCTTGGGTGGGCTGCTCATCGGTGACCTCCAACCACGGGCGCCTTTACACGCCGACGACTGGATGGCACAGTATGACCGGCTGGCAGTCACTGTCAACGCGGGGAAGGTGCGACGATGGGCGTCCTCGACGGCAAGATCGCGATCGTCACCGGCACCAGCCGCGGCGTCGGCGTCGGCATCGCCCACGAACTCCTGCGCGCGGGAGCGACCGTGATCGGCTGCTCGCGCTCGCCCCTCGGCGCCATCCCGGGAGCGGAAGACGAACCCGACTGGGCCACGCGTGCCCACCAAATGGTCTGCGACCAAGGCGATTACCGGGCGATCGACGCCATGGTGAGCGACGTCGTCGCCGCCCACGGCCGCATCGACATCCTGGTGAACAACGCCGGAGGTACCGTGCCGGCGCCGCACGTCGAGAGCATTCCCGAACTCGTGCAACGCATTCAGGGCGCGCCCGCCAGTGATGACGAGTACGAGCGTACGGCGCTGTTCCACGCGTACGCCGTGCAGATGAACCTCATCAGCCCGCTGTGGTTCGCCATTCGCGTATACCGGCAGATGCGCACGCAGGACGGCACGGGCTGCATCATCAACATCTCCAGCGGCGCGGGACATCCGGCGGGATCGCCGACCCTGGTTTCCTATGGCGCGGCCAAGAGCGGTCTCAACCACCTCACGCGATCCCTGGCCGAGGAGTGGGGCCCGAAGGTGCGGGTCAACTGCATCGCGCTCGGCCCGACCATGACCGAGAACTTCCGGTCGTTCGTGCTGCCGAAAGACGACCCAACCGGCGCAACGTATTTCGCGGCCGTGCCGATGCGCCGCGCGGGCGAGCCGGCGGAGGTGGGACGCGTCTGCGTCTTCCTCGCCGGCGGGGAGGCGGACTTCGTCAACGGCACCACCATCGAACACGACGGGGGCATGCTGCCCGGAGTCCTGTACGACACCGGCCTCAAGACCATCACCGACCTGTTGTGAGCGCGCGATATCGCGAAAGCCGCCACCCCCGATCGGGATCGGGTGAATACTTCCCCTGAGCTACGAAAAGGGGGGAGTCGTGTACCGGACATTGGTCGCAGCCCTGGCGTTCGCGGTCGTCGGCAGCGGTGTGGGCCTGCCCCGCGCCGCCGCGGACAACCCGGTCTGCACGTCGACGTGGTGCGCATTCCTGCTGCCGTCGCGCAACATCAGCTGCGAGATGGACTACGGACGCGGCGGCATACCCGACGAAACCTACTGCCAGACCGACTCGCCGCCGCAGACCGCGCGGCTGTCCACGGACGGCTCGTTCAAGACCTGCACGGGAGAGACCTGCCTGGGCAACCCGGGGCAGGGCACGCCGACCCTGGCGTACGGGCAGACCGCCGCCGTCGGCCCCTTCGCCTGCCGGTCCGAACCCAGTGGGGTGACGTGCACGATCACGTCCCGGCGCGGCTTCACGATGTCGACGGCCGGGGTCAGCGCCGTCGGGTGACCCGCGCCGATGGGCGCAAATGTCAAAAGGTTGTCCCCTGGTGTCAAGACCGCGGGCGGGGTGCTGACGCAGGCTGTCCACAAGAGTTCCCGACACCCGGGGGCGCTCTCGAAAGAGGACAGCGGCGATGACGTCCAACGCAATCGAACATGTCGACGTGTTGATCATGGGCGCCGGTATCTCGGGCATCGGCGCCGCCTGCTACCTGCGAACGCTGCAGCCGGGTAAGACCTTCGCGATCCTGGAGGGCCGCGGGGAGATCGGCGGGACCTGGGACCTGTTCCGGTACCCGGGCATCCGGTCGGACTCCGACCTGCACACCTTCAGCTACGAGTTCAAGGCGTGGGAGAACGAGAAGGCGATCGCCAGCGCGGATGCGATCATGGCCTACCTTCGCGAGACGGTCGCCGAGCACGGGATCAGGCAGGCGATCCGCCTGCACCACAAGGTGATCAGCGCCGCGTGGTCCAGTCGCGACGGGCGCTGGCTGGTGGAGATCGAGCGCGTCGACTCCGGCGACCGCATCCACATGACATGCGGCTGGTTCTTCTGCGCCGGCGGCTACTACCGCTATGACGAGGGGTTCACCCCGGAGTTCCCCGGCCGGGAACGGTTCACCGGGCAGATCGTGCACCCCCAGCAGTGGCCGGAAGACCTCGACTACCGCGGCAAGCGGGTGCTCATCATCGGCAGCGGCGCGACCGCGGTGACCCTGGTCCCCGCGCTGGCCGAGACGGCCGGGCACGTCACGATGCTGCAGCGCTCGCCGACCTACATCGTTCCGGTGCCGTCTGAGGACCGGCTGGCCAACACCCTGCCCAAAGTGATCGGCCGCGACCGCGCCTACGCGCTGACCCGGCGCAAGAACATCGCCCGGCAGCGGCTCATCTACCGCTTCTGCCAGCAGCACCCCGGCGCCGCCCGCCGGCTGATCCGCCACCTCAACGCCAGGCAGCTGCCGAAGGGGTACCCGGTCGACGAGCACTTCCGGCCCGCGTACAACCCCTGGGACCAAAGGCTCTGTGCGGTACCGGATTCCGACATGTTCAAGGCGATCCGCGACGGGCGGGCATCGGTGGTCACCGACCGCATCGACACCTTCACCGAGAAGGGGGTCAGGCTGCAGTCGGGGCGCGAACTGGAAGCCGACATCGTCGTGACCGCGACCGGCCTGAACCTCCTGGCGTTCGGCGGCATCAGCCTCACCGTGGACGGTGCGCCGGTCGACCTCTCGGAGAAGGTGGCCTTCAAGGGGTTCCTGCTCAGCGACGTGCCCAACTTCGTCTACATGTTCGGGTACACGAACTCGTCCTGGACGCTGCGGGTCGGCCTGGTGTGCGAGCACTTCTGCCGGCTGCTCGCTCACATGGACGCCCACGGCCATGTCGTCTGCTACCCGCGCGTGCCCGAGGGGATGCCGACGATGCCGCTGCTCGACATCGGCGCCAACTACGTCAAGCGATCGATCGACCAGTTCCCGCGCCAGGGCGCCGAATACCCGTGGCGGACGTGCATGGACTATCGGGCCGACTACCACACCTTGCGCGAGGGACCCGTCGAGGACGAGAACCTGTGCTTCCAGGCCGTGCGGCAGGCGGCGCTAACCGGGTAGCGGAACCGCCGGCACGCGCGCCCGGTTGCGGTAGGCCGCCGGTCCCATCCCGAACCATCGCTTGCACGAACGGGTCAACACGCTCTGCTCGGCGTAGCCGAGTTCGCGGGTCAGGTGCGACAGGCTGATGCCGGTGGAGCGCAGGTAGCGCTCAGCCATGTCCTTGCGGACCCGGTCGACGACGGCGGCGAAGGTGGTGTGCTCGCCGGCGAGCCGGCGCTGCAGCGTCTTGGGATGCAGGTGGAATTCGTGGGCGACGACCTCGAGCGTCGCGGCCCCCGTGGGCAGCAGCTGCCGGACGATGCTCTGCACCGATTCGGTGAAGCTCGCCCCGTGCGGCGTGATGCGGCTCAGGTAGTCGACGACCGCGCGGTGCGCGACGTCGTCACGGTTGAGGGGGCGGGCCAGGTCGGCGGTGCTGACGGTGAGGCCGGCGTTCCGCTCGGCGAAGTGGGGTCTGCAGCCGAAGTACCTCACGTAGTCGGCCTCGGGGGAAAGGGGGTCGTGGGGCAGATGCACCGACAACGGCGAGTACTCCGAACCAATGAGGAAGCGCAGAACCCGCAGCGCGACGCCCAGCGACAGCTCCGTCGTCTGGGGGTGCGGTGGCAGCCGTTCCATCACGAACTCGATCGTGAACATCGACCGGTCGCCGTCGCCCACCGGCGTCAACCGGATGACGATCGCGGGACTGTAGGCCGCCATGTAGGTGGTGAAGATCGTCAAAGCATCGGCCACCGTCGCGGTGGTGCGCGCCGCCACCCCGACCGGCCCCAGGATCTCGATGCCCTGCCGCTGCGCCAACCGCCGCCCGAAGTCCGGGGTCCCCGTGACGTGCGCCGCCGATTCGATCGCCGCCACGGTCGCCCGGTAGGAGATGAACGCGTCGTAGTTCCCGACGTCCCGCTCTCGGACGCCCGCCGCGCGCAGCAGCGCCACCGGGTCGCCGCCCAGCTCCGCGACCAGGTCGGAGTAGCCGGAGAGGGCCGTGCCGCGAACCACCGACATGCCGACGACCTTCAGCGGCCGCCGCGGCCCTGTCAAGGGTGAGACACCGCCGGTGTGTCGGCAATCAGGCGACGCGCCGCGAAGCGGTGACCTTCGGCCACTGCGAGCCTGTGGTCGGGCCGACTACCGTCGGGCCCACAGCCCATCTTTTGAGAGTGTTGCTTTATGCGTGAATACAGCGTCCCGGCCGGCTTCACGGTCGAAGAGCACGACAGCGTCGTCCACAGTGTCTACGCGCACGAGCGCGACGACCCCCGGCACGTCATCTTTCAGCGCCAGGTCGATGGCGTCTGGACCGACGTGACGTGCGCGGAGGCCGCCCGGCAGATCCGGGAAGCCGCGCTCGGCCTGATCGCCGAGGGGGTGAACGCCGGCGACCGGGTGGCCATCCTGTCGGGCACCCGCTACGAGTGGGTGATCCTCGACTACGCGATCCTCTCGGTGGGCGCCGTCACCGTGCCCATCTACGACACGTCGTCGGCCGAGCAGGTGCGCTGGGTGCTGGAGGACTCCGGCGCGGTGCTGGTGATCGCCGAGACCGACGCGCACGCGCTCCTGGTCAAGGAGCTCACCGACGAGCTGCCGAACCTGCGCAAGATCCTGCACCTAGAGGGCGGTCCGGCGGCGCTCGACGAGCTCGCCGAGGCGGGCAAGGCGGTGGACGCGGGCCTGCTCGACGAGCGCCTGGCGGGGTTGCGGTCGGCCGACGCGGCCACGCTCATCTACACGTCGGGCACGACGGGCCGCCCGAAGGGCTGTCAGCTGACCCACTCGAACCTGCTCTACGAGACGCGCGGCGCGGCCGACTGCTTTCCGACGCTGCTGCGCAAGGGCGGCCGGCTGCTGGTCTTCCTGCCGCTGGCGCACGTGCTGGCGCGCTCGCTGTCGATGTCGGCGTTCGCCAACAAGGTCACCATCGGCTACACCAGCGACATCAAGAACCTGGTTGCCATCCTGGGCGTTTTCAAGCCCACCGTGGTGGTGTCGGTGCCCCGGGTGTTCGAAAAGGTCTACAACACAGCCGAATTGAACGCCCGCGACAGCGGCCGGGGCTGGGTCTTCGACCTGGCCGCCCGCACCGCCATCGAGTGGAGCACGGCGCTGGACGCCGGCGGTCCGGGAACGCTGCTCCGGGCCAGGCACGCCCTGTTCGACCGGCTGGTGTACGGCAAGCTGCGCGCCGCGCTCGGCGGCGACTGCACCGCCGCCGTCTCGGGCGGAGCCCCCCTCGGCAAGCGGCTCTGCCACTTCTACCGCGGCGTGGGGCTCACGGTGTACGAGGGCTACGGCCTGACCGAGACCAGCTCCGCCATCACCGTCAACCGCATCGGCGAGGAACGCGTCGGCACGGTCGGAAAGTTGTTGCCCGGCAACAGCATGGCGATCGCCAACGACGGCGAGGTGCTGGTGCGCGGCGGCGTGGTGTTCAACGGGTACTGGCACAACGACAAAGCCACTCAGGAGGCGATCGTCAACGGCTGGTTCCACACCGGCGACCTCGGCTCGATCGACGCCGACGGATTCCTGTCGATCGTCGGCCGCAAGAAGGAAATCATCGTGACGGCGGGCGGCAAGAACGTCGCCCCGGCGGTGCTCGAAGACCAGCTGCGAGCGCACCCGCTGATCAGCCAGGCGATGGTGGTCGGCGACAACCGGCCGTTCGTCGCCGCGCTGATCGCGATCGACCCGGAGGGCTTCGAGGTCTGGAAGCAGCACCACGGCAAGGAGGCGACCGCGTCGGTCGCCGACCTGGCCGGCGATCCCGACCTGATCGGCGAGATCGACCTGGCCGTCAAGGCCGCCAACCAGACGGTGTCGAACGCCGAGTCGATCCGCAAGTTCCACATTCTGCCGGTCGACTTCACCGTCCTGACCGGCGAATTGACGCCGACGCTGAAGGTCAAGCGCAACGTGGTGGCCGCGCGGTTCGCCAACGAGATCGAGGCGCTGTACAGCAAGGGTTGAGTTTCTTGAGTGTGTACTCAACGCCGTGGTTCACACTCGCCCCGGTGCGGCCGCCCCTCTCGAGCCCGCCGGCATTTGAGTGTGTACTCAGGGTTTTGAGTGTGTATGCAGGGCGGAGATTCGGCCGAAATAGCGCCGTGGATACACGCTCAACGCCGTGGTTTCACACTCGCCCCGACGCGGCCGACCTTTCGTCAAGAACACGGGGACCAATGGCGGTCAAGGTGGGCCGAAAGACCCGTCTCAGGGTGCGGGGGACGTGGCTAGCCTCGACTGGGGCGATGAGTGCGCGATGTTGCGCACCAACGCTTTCGGTATCGAACGCCATCGGGCGAGGGAGTGTCGCAATGACCGTTCTGATGACAGGGTTCCCGGGCTTCCTCGGCAGCGCGTTGCTGCCGAACATCCTCAAACGCACCGACGGTTCCGCGACCTGTCTGGTGCAGCCGAAGTACCGGGCGGCGGCGCAGCGGCGCGCGGAACAGTTGTGCACGTCGGACCCCTTCCTGGAGGGCAGGATCCAGCTCGCCGAGGGCGACATCACCGAGCCGGGCCTCGGCCTCGCCCCGGACGCCCTCGCCGATGTCACGGAGGTGTGGCACCTCGCCGCGGCATACGACCTGACGGTGCCCCGGGACGTGGCGGTACGGGTGAACGTCGACGGCACCCGGCACGTCCTCGACGCGCTGGAGCGTTGTCCGCGCCTGACGCGTCTGCACTACTTCAGCACCTGCTACGTCAGCGGGCGCTATTCCGGCCCGTTCAGCGAGGACGACCTCGAGGTCGGGGCGGCGTTCAACAACTACTACGAGGAGACCAAGAACCTCGCCGAGGCGGACGTGCGGTGGCACATGGACGCCGGCCTGCCGGCCACCATCTATCGCCCCGCGATAGTGGTGGGGGACAGCCGGACCGGCGAGACGCAGAAGTTCGACGGGCCCTATTTCGTCATGCAGTGGCTGCTGCGGCAGCCCCGGCTCGCGGTCATGCCCGTGGCGGGTGACCCGACCGCGACCCGCGTGAACGTGGTGCCGCGCGACTTCGTCATCGACGCGGTCGCGTATCTGAGCGGCCTGCCCGCTTCCGAGGGAAAGACGTACCAACTGGCGGACCCGCGGCCGCTGACCGTCGACGAGATGGCCGATGTGCTGGCCGAGGCCACGGGTCGTCAACTGGTCAAGGTCCGGCTGCCGCGGTCGGTGGCCAAGGCGTCGTTGGCGTACGTTCCGGGGCTCTACCGTCTGATGCGGATTCCGCCGGAGGCAGTCGACTACTTCGCGCACCCCACGTACTACCTGACCGAGCATTGCCGCGCCGATCTCGCCGGCAGCGGCATCGAGGTGCCGTCGTTCGGCAGCTACGTCGACCGGCTCGTCGAGTACATGCGCCACCACCGCGAAGTCAGCACCGCGGCGATGTTCTAGAAGAAACTATCGGGGCTTGCGCCGCGCGCTTTAATTGGTGGATGGAACTGATGGCCCCCACCGACGCGATCTTCCTGCTGGGAGAGTCCCGCGAGCATCCCATGCACGTCGGCGGTCTGCAGCTGTTCAAGCCGCCCCAGGGCGCCGGTCGCGGGTTCGTCCGCGAGTTCCACGAAACCCTGGTCGCGCAAAAGGATTTCCAGCCCACGTTCCTCAAGCATCCCGCGTCGTTCTGGGGCGGGATCGCGAACCTGGCTTGGGCGTACGACAAGAACATCGACATCGACTATCACGTCCGCCGCTCCGCACTGCCGTCGCCGGGGCGCGTCCGCGAACTGCTCGAGCTGACCTCGCGTTGGCACAGCAGCCTTCTCGATCGCCACCGCCCGCTGTGGGAGACCCACGTGATCGAGGGCCTCAAGGACGGCCGGTTCGCCGTGTACACCAAGCTGCACCACTCGCTGGTCGACGGTGTCTCGGCGCTCAAGCTGATGCAGCGCGCGTTGTCGACCGATCCCGACGACCGCGAGATCCGCGCTCCCTGGGCCCTGCCCAAGCGCAAGCGCGAAGTGGCCCGGTCGTCGCCGCTCAATAGGCTGATCCGCACCGCGGGATCCGTTGCCGCGCTTGCCCCGTCGAGCGTGTCGCTGGCCCGGGCGGCGCTGCTCGAGCAGCAGCTGACGCTGCCGTTCGGCGCGCCCCGCACCATGTTGAACGTCAAGATCGGCGGTGCCCGCCGCTGCGCCGCGCAGTCGTGGCCGGTGGAGCGGATCAAGAACGTCAAGAAGGCCGCCGGCGTGACGGTCAACGATGTCGTGCTGGCCATGTGTTCCGGCGCCCTGCGCTATTACCTGCTCGAGCAGAGCGCCCTGCCGGACACTCCACTGCTCGCCATGGTCCCGGTGAGCCTGCGCACCGAGGACGAGGCCGACGCGGGCGGCAACCTGGTGGGTGCCATCCTGTGCAACCTGGCCACCGATGCCGAGGACCCCGCGCTGCGGTTGCGGACCATCAGCGAGTCGATGCGCAGCAACAAGAAGGTGTTCTCGCAGTTGCCCCGCCTCCAGGCGCTGGCACTGTCGGCGGTCAACATGGCCTCGCTCGGCCTGGTCGCCATTCCGGGCTGGGTGCCGTCGACGCCGCCGCCGTTCAACGTGATCATCTCGAACGTTCCGGGTCCGACCCAGCCGATGTACTACGGGGGCGCCCGCCTCGACGGCAACTACCCGATGTCCATCGTCCTCGACGGGCAGGCGCTGAACATCACGCTGGTCAGCAACGCCGACAACATCGACTTCGGCCTGGTCGGCTGCCGCCGCAGCGTGCCGCACCTGCAACGGCTCCTCGCGCACCTGGAGTCGTCGCTGAAGGACCTCGAACGCGCCGTCGGGGTCTGAAACTTGGCCAAGCTCAGCGCCGGTGTGTTGCTGTACCGGACGGTCGACGACGTCGTCGAGGTCCTGATCGCGCATCCGGGCGGCCCGTTCTGGGCCCGCAAGGACGACGGGGCCTGGTCGATCCCCAAGGGCGAGTATGCCGACGGCGACGACCCGTGGGAGGCGGCGCAGCGGGAGTTCCGCGAGGAACTCGGGTTGGCGGTGCCCGCCGGCCCCCGCACCGACCTCGGCACGCTCAAGCAACCCAGCGGCAAGCTCGTCGCCGCCTTCGCCGTGCGGGCAGACCTCGACGTGACCGACGCGCGCAGCAACACCTTTTCGATCGAGTGGCCGAAGGGCTCGGGCACGATGCGCGAGTTTCCCGAAGTCGACCGGGTCGGCTGGTTCCCGGTGGCGGCGGCGCGTGACAAGCTGCTCAAGGGCCAGCGCGGATTCCTCGATCGCTTGATGACCCAGCCGGCGTTGTCCGGATTGACCGAAGGGACCTGAGATGCAGACATTGCAGACACCCGACGACCGATTCGACGATGTGCCCGATTTTCCTTACGCGCCAGGCTATTCCGAGATCTCGGACGGCGAGGGCGGGACATTGCGGGTCGCGTGGGTGCAAGACGGCCCCGACGACGCCGACCCGGTGCTGATGCTGCACGGCGAGCCGTCGTGGTCGTACCTGTACCGCAAGATGATTCCGATTCTCGTCGACGCCGGGCACCGCGTCATCTGCCCGGACCTCGTCGGGTTCGGCCGCTCCGACAAGCCGACGCGCCGCGAGGACCACACGTACGCGCGGCACGTCGAGTGGATGCGTGCGCTCGCGTTCGACGTGCTCGACCTCCGCAACGTGACCCTGGTCTGCCAGGACTGGGGCGGACTGATCGGCCTGCGGCTGGCCGCGGAGCACCCCGAACGGTTCTCGCGGCTTGTCGTCGCGAACACCGGCCTGCCCAACGGAGAGCAGCCGATGGCCGAGATCTGGTGGCGCTTCCGCGAGGCCATCACGACGACTCCGACGCTGAACGTCGGCTGGTTCGTCCAGGGCGGGTGCCGTCAGCAGATGAGCGACGAGGTGCGGGCGGGCTACGACGCACCGTTCCCGTCCGACGAGTACTGCGCCGGGCCGCGCGCCATGCCGACGCTCGTGCCAACCTCACCCGACGACCCCGCGGCGGCGGCCAACAAGGCGGCGTGGGCGAAGCTCTGTGTCAGCCCCACGCCCATGCTCGTCGCGTTCAGCGACAGCGATCCCATCACCGGCCCGATGGGCGCGATCTTCCAGCGGGAGATGCGCGGCGCGCAGGGCATCGAGCACCCCGTCATCCGCGGCGCGGGGCACTTCCTGCAGGAGGACGCCGGCGAAGAGCTGGCCGGTCACATCGTGAATTTCTTGCGCCGCCAATAGGACCGGTGGCGATCGCAAGCGCGGCCGCCGAAGGCGTTAGCCGGGCGCGGCGGGTCGCCGCCAATAGGACCGGTGGCGATCGCAAGCGCGGCCGCCGAAGGCGTTAGCCGGGCGCAGCGGGTCGCCGCCAATAGGACTGAGCGCCGCCTTCGGCAGGCCGCGACCTCGGGTTTCCAAGGCGCCGCTCCCGGGACGGGCAGAATGGTCCCATGACGGCGGCGCAGGCCCATTCCAGGGCGATGCTGCTGCGGCTGATGGATCCGGCCAATCGCGCCGACCCCTATCGGCTGGGCGCCGAGTTCCGTGACCACGGACCGGTGCAACTGTCCGACGCCAACCTCGTTGTCTTCTCGAGCTACCGCGACTGCGACGACGTGCTGCGGCACCCGTCGTCGAGCAGCGACAACATGAACTCGACGGTCGCCAGGCGGCAGATCGAGGCCGGCGTGTGGCGGCGCCGGCCGTTCCCGCCCGGGTTCTTGTTCCTCGATCCGCCCGATCACACGCGGCTGCGGAGGCTGGTGAGCAAGGCTTTCGTGCCGAGGGTGGTCAACGCCCTGCAGCCCGGGATCGAGTCGCTGGTGGCCGGGTTGCTCGACCGGATCGCCGACCGGGGCGAGTTCGACGTCGTCGAGGACTTCGCCTACCCGCTACCTGTGGCCGTGATCTGTCGGCTGCTCGGCGTGCCGCTCGACGACGAGCCCCAGTTCAGCCGTGCGTCGGCGGTACTGGCGCAGGCGTTGGACCCGTTCTCGACGGTCGTCGGCGTTCCCCAGGACGTGGTGAACGCTCGGATCGAGGCGGTGACGTGGCTGCGCAACTACTTTCACGGCCTCATCGAGCGGCGCCGGTCCGAACCCGGCGACGATCTCCTGTCGGGGCTGATCGCGGTGGAAGAGTCCGGTGATCAGCTGACCGAGGACGAGATCGTCTCCACCTGCAACCTGCTGCTGATCGCGGGGCACGAGACGACCGTCAACCTGATCGGGAACGCCGTCCTGGCGATGCTCCGCAATCCGCGGCACTGGACGGCGTTGGGCGCAGATCCCGGGCGTGCGCCGCTGATCGTCGAGGAGACGCTGCGTTACGACCCGCCGGTGCAACTCGTCAGCCGGGTCGCCCTCGCCGACGTGACGATCGGCGGCGTCGACGTGCCCGCGGGCGACATCATGATGCTGCTGCTGGCCGTGGCCCAGCGCGACCCCGCCGAGTTCGACCGGCCGGACACCTTCGACCCCGAGCGGAATGCGTTGCGCCACCTAGGCTTTGGGCGTGGCATTCACTACTGCCTGGGCGCGCCGCTGGCGCGGCTGGAGGCGGGGGTCGCCCTGTCGGCCGTCGCCGGGCGCTTCCCGCATGCCCGCCTGGCCGGCGATCCGCAGTATAAGGCGAACGTCACGCTGCGCGGACTGTCGGAGCTGACGGTCGCGGTGTAGCTCGGGTCCGGTTTCCCGGCGAGCGTGCGCGTTTGTACAACGACACGCCGGTATTCGCGCACAACTGCGCACGCTCGGCGCGGGGTCAGCGCTTCCAGGGTGGGCTCTCGCCCATCTTCGTGTAGTACTTGGCCAGGTGGCTCTTCACCCGGGGGACGTCGCTCTCGGGCAGATTGATGCCGCCGCGCGCGCCGTCCATGATCGCCCCCGCCGCCATCACGCCCCGCGGCACGGCCTGAAGGTCGCCGCCGACCACGTCGGCGATGAGCAGCTTGTAGCCCGTGAAGTTGTCCTTCTTGTCGCCGTCGTACCAGACGTGGGCGTCGCGGTACTTCTGGTTCGGCCCGTCCTCGGCGCCGGCCCACTTGCGAACTCGCTTCTCCGCGGCGTCACCGTCCCACTTGCGGTCGCGGTCCGCCAGTGGCAGGTCCTGAAACGATGTGACTGACATGGCGGTCGCGTGCCCGCTATAGGGCGCGGATAAACGCTCGAATCGGTGATCGACAATCGCAAGATTTCCGCAAGCCGCCGGGATTACGTTCACGGACATTGAGGCGAAAGGAATTGCGATGAGCGCCACCCGAAGATTACGCAAAGTCGTTGCCGGCGCGTTGTTGTCCGGCGGCTGCACGGCGGCCCTATTGGGAGTGGCACCGGCTATCGCCCAAGCCGGGCCCGGCTTTACTCCGACGCACGGTTCCCTGGCGGACGACCCGGTGCCGCACGGCGCAAGCGGACCCTATATGTGCTGCCCGGGGGAACAACACAGCGGGCTTCACCCGGACACCGGACGGGGGTGCCCGGGGACCGATGTCAACTGGGACTGGAATCAATGCCATAGCTGGTGGGGCGTCTATTGGGGGCATGGCAACGTTGCCCCCGGTATCTGGGAGGGACCTCCGCCGCCGCCGCCCGAGGCGTTGCAAAAGCCATGGTGCGGTTTCCCGTTCATGTGCTCGGGCACACCGTGAGCCGATTACCGAAATGGGGCCAGGCGGCGAAAGGATTGCCATGAATAAGAACCGACGAATCACGCGCTCCGCGACGACCGCTGTGGTGTTGGGCGGCCTGAGCATGGCGGCTCTTGGGCTGGCACCGGCGATCGCGCATGCCGACGGCCCCTACCACTGGTGCCCGGGAAATCCCAAGCAAATGCCATATGCGCCTAATCAGTACATCGATTGGGATTGGTCGATCTGCCACACCTGGTATCCCGCCAATTACGGCCATGGCAATGTGACGGAGAACGGTCGGCCCACCTCGATCTGGGACGGCGAGAATCCGCCACCGGAAGTCACTAATCGTCCGTGGCCGCCTCCGTTGTGGTGAAACTCAACCCTCCCGCACGGAGCCGAGTCCGGGGACGATGTCCCCGAGGCTGAAGGTGAGCGGCTGGTCGAGTTGCTCGTAGGTGCACGAGCGCGGGTCCCGGTCGGGGCGCCACCGGTTGAACTGGGCCGTGTGACGGAACCGCTGACCCTCCATGTGGTCGTAGCGGACCTCGACCACGCGCTCGGGGCGCAGCGGCACGAAGGACAGGTCCTTGCCGGCGTTCCAGCGCGAGAACTCGTTCTTGCGCGGGGTCCGCTCGCCGGCCTCGTGCGCGGCCCAGTTCCAGGGGTGATCGTCGAAACCGGTGACGAGGGGCTGCAATTCGGCGAAGAGCCGGCGTCGCTCGGCCATCGGGAAGGCGCCGATCACCCCGACGGACGCGAGCTGCCCGTCAGCCTGGTAGAGGCCGAGCAGCAGCGAGCCGATGGCATCTGAGCCCGACTTGTGGACCCGGTAGCCGGCCACCACACAATCGGCGGTCCGCTCGTGCTTGATCTTGTACATGACCCGCTTGTCCGGCTGATACGTCACGGTCAGCGGCTTGGCGACCACACCGTCCAGGCCCGCCCCCTCGAACTCGGAGAACCAGCGCTGCGCCGTCGCCAGATCCGTAGTGGCGGGCGTGACGTGGATCGACGGCCCGGCGCCGGCCAACGCGCCGACAAGGGCGGCGCGGCGCTCGCTGAACGGGCGCCGGGTGAGGTCGTCGTCGCCGAGCGCGAGGACGTCGAAGGCGATGAACGACGCCGGGGTCGCCTCGGAAAGCATGCGCACCCGCGACTCCGCCGGATGGATGCGCTGTTGCAGCGCCTCGAAGTCCAGGCCGTGGTCGGTCGCGATGACGATCTCGCCGTCGATGACGCACCGCGGCGGCAGCTCGGCCCGCACGGCCGCCACCAGTTCGGGGAAGTACCGGGTCATCGGCCGTTCGTTGCGGCTGCCGAGCTCGACGTCGTCGCCGTCGCGGAAGCAGATGGACCGGAATCCGTCCCACTTGGGCTCGTATGACGCGTCCGGCGGAATCGAGGGCACCGACTTCGCCAGCATGGGTGAGACCGGCGGCATCACGGGTAGGTCCATAGGGTGAGGATATGGCTGCTGCAGAGGAGCTGGACGTCGACGGCATCGCGGTGCGTCTGACCAATCCGGACAAGGTGTATTTCCCCAGGCTCGGCCCCAACGGGACCAAGCGGCGGCTTGTCGAGTACTACCTCGCCGTGGCGGGCGGTCCGATGCTGGCGAGCCTGCGGGACCGGCCCACGCACCTGCAGCGCTTCCCGGACGGCATCGACGGCGAGGAGATTTATCAGAAGCGGGTGCCGCAGCACCATCCCGACTACCTGGAGACGTGCCAGGTCACATTCCCGTCCGGCCGCACCGCCGACGCCCTCAAGGTCACCCACCCCGCCGCGATCGTGTGGGCGGCCCAGATGGGCACCATCACGCTGCATCCCTGGCAGGTGCGCTGCCCGGACGCCGACCACCCCGACGAACTGCGCATCGACCTGGACCCACAGCCCGGCACCGGATTCGAGCAGGCGCGGGCCGTCGCCGTCGACGTTCTCCGGCCCCTGCTCGACGAGCTCGGCCTGGTGGGATACCCGAAGACGTCCGGAGGACGCGGCGTTCATGTGTTCCTGCGGATCGCCACCGAGTGGGATTTCGTCGCGGTGCGCCGGGCCGGGATCGCGCTGGCCAGGGAGATCGAGCGCCGCGCGCCCGAGGCGGTGACCACCTCGTGGTGGAAAGAGGAACGGGGCGCGCGGATCTTCATTGACTTCAACCAGAACGCCCGCGACCGGACCATGGCGTCGGCGTATTCCGTGCGGCCGACACCCATCGCGACCGTGTCGGCGCCGCTGACGTGGGACGAGCTGGCCGACGCCGACCCCGACGACTACACGATGGCGACCGTGCCCGATCTGGTGCGGCGCCGCGAGGACCCCTGGGCGGCAATCGATTCCGTCGCGCAGTCCATCGATCCGCTGCTGGCGATGGTCAAGGCCGACGAGGAGCGCGGGCTGGGCGACATGCCGTATCCGCCGAACTACCCGAAGATGCCGGGCGAACCGAAGCGGGTGCAGCCGAGCAAGGACCGGGATCTCAAGGCGAAATCAACCTGACGCCGGGGCCGTCCGATCGCGCCACCGCACCGCGCGGGCCCACGCGTGCGCGCCAAGGGCCGTCGTCACGCCCGCGACGGGCGCCGAGACCCACCACCCGGACAACACCAGGTAGCCGAATGTGCCACCGACCACCAGCAGCAGAACCCGCCAGCGCGTCCAGTGTTCGATTGACGGCAATCGCGACGACAGGCCGATGCCCAACAAAAGCGCCAGGACGTGACCGACGGCGGTGAAGTCCGCGCCCCACGCCGCGACCATCGCGACCCCCAGCCACCAGCCGATCCAGGCCGGCCTCCAGCGCGCGGGGATGGATGCTGTCAGCGCGCCGAGGACACACACGGCCCCGTAGCTGATTCCGACGTCGGTCGCGCGGGCGACCGACACCGGGACCCACCTGTTCTCGACGGCGGCGACGAGCCCCACCGCCACGAGCGCCGTGGCGCCGATGTGGCCGACCGCGAAGGTGACGATCAAACCTGTACTGCGCCAGATGATCTCACCGAGCGCCAGCAGGCAGACCAGCCCCGGAAGCCAGAGGTATACGTCGTCGCCGTCGTTGACGAACGCGCTGCCGATCAACGTGGCCACGCGGCCGTGCGCCAGGTTGTGCAGGTTCGTGCTCATCTGGCTCACCGCGACGGCCCGCGCATGCGGACCCATGGCCGTGAGCGTCGCCGAAACCGCCAGGAGCAACGCCGCGTAGGCGGCGGTGACGCGCAGAGATACCGCGCCCGAGAGCATCCGCACGGCCACCGCCGTCCAGCGGTTCATGCCGTCGCCGCGGACGGCCAGAGCCCGCCGAGGCGAGGGAAGCAGCTCAAAGAGCGTCATGCTCCCAGCGTGCGGGTCTGTTGGTGAGGGAGCCGCGTTGTTAACGAAGCTTTCACACCCCCGAGACAAATCTTCACGGATTGATAGCGGCGAGCACCTCGTCGGCTGACACTATGGCGCTGGCGTAATTGGGGATATTCACCTCGAGGGCGGCGCGCATTTCGGTGTCCGAGTAGTCGGCCGTCGCGTCGCGAACCACCGTCACGTCGTATCCGAGTTCGGCGGCGAATCGAACGGTGGCTTCCAGGCACGTGTGCGCGATGAGCCCCATAATGATCAGGCCCTGTATGCCGTGCCTTTTCAATTGAAGGTCCAGGTCGGTGTTGGCGAAGCCGCTCGAACACCAATGCTCATCGGCGACGATGTCTCCGGATTGCGGCGTGAAATCGCTGTGCAATTCACCGCCCCACGTGCCGTACTCGAATGTTTTTCGTGACCACGCCGCCCTTTGGACCGGCGCAACATATCTCCAGGACTCGTAATCTCCGGGCCGATAGCGGCGGTGCAACGCGTAGAAGACGCGGATATTCGCGCTCCGGGCGGCGTCGAGAATCTGTTTCATGTGCGCCACGCAGTCGTTGGACTCGATCACGCCCTTCAACCGGTCCCACACCTTCCCGCCCGGCGAGATGAAGTCGTTGTAGGGATCGATAACCAGCAGGCCCGTCGTGTCCTTGGTGTAAGTCACGGTGGCTATCTTCCGTCGCGGAGATTTGCATAGCCAGCGGGCGGCGATTTATGCGCGTTTTAGCTGATGTTTCTATTTCGGCCGTGTCGCAGGCTGGCTAGCATGAGCGAGATCGATTCATATGCGGACCTACCGGGGGTGGACTGGAGCGCTTTTGGCGTGAGTGGGCTGTTGCCGACGGGCACGGTGACGTTGCTGTTGGCGGATGTGGAGAACTCCACCGGGTTGTGGGAGTCGCAGCCTGAGCAAATGACCGCGGCGTTTTGCTTGTTGGACGGGGTCCTGTCGGATCTGTTGGTCGCCCACGGCGGGGTGCGGCCGGTGGAGCAGGGTGAGGGCGACAGCTTCGTGGTGGCCTTCGCGCGGGCCACTGACGCGGTGGCGTGCGCGCTCGGATTGCAGCGGGCACCACTCGCTCCGATCAGCTTGCGCATTGGCGTGCACACCGGCGAGGTGCAGCTGCGCGACGAGAGCAACTACATCGGCCCGACGATCAACCGCACGGCGCGGCTGCGCGATCTCGCCCACGGCGGTCAAACGGTGCTCTCGGGCGTGACCGAGTCGCTCGTCGTCGACGCGCTGCCGGCCGACGCGTGGCTGACCGAGCTGGGCATGCACGAATTGCGCGGGGTTCCCCGTCCGGAACGCGTTGTGCAACTGTGTCATCCCGACCTGCGCAGCGAGTTCCCGCCGCTGCGCGCCGCGAAGAGCTCTGAAGCGCACAATCTTCCGGCGCAATTCACCACCTTTGTGGGTCGCGGCCCACAGCTGGACGAAGTGCGAAAGCTGTTGGCGCAGAACCGTCTGGTGACGTTGACCGGGGCCGGCGGGGTAGGCAAGACGCGGTTGGCAACCGAAATCGCGTACCAACTGGTCGGCGAGTATGCCGAGGGTGTCTGGTATGTGGACCTGGCGCCAATCACCAATTCTGCCTCTGTGCCCGTGACGGTGGCCCGCGCACTTGGGCTTCCGGACCAACCAGGCCGCTCGACGATCGAGACACTGCTGCGGTTCGTGCGCGGCGGTCATCTGTTGGCGGTGTTGGACAACTGCGAGCATCTGCTCGACGCGTGTGCGGAGCTGATTGTTACGCTGTTGGGTGCGGCGCCGGGACTGACGGTCCTGGCGACCAGCCGAGAACCGATCGGAGTGGCGGGCGAGGCGACGTGGCGGGTGCCGTCGCTGTCGACGGTCGATGAAGCGATCGAGTTGTTCGCCGACCGGGCGCGGTTGGCCGAGCCCGGCTTCGCCGTGACCGACGACAACATCGCCACCGTCACGGACATCTGCGAGCGTTTGGATGGCATGCCGCTGGCGATCGAACTGGCGGCCGCCCGGGTGCGGGCCTTGTCGCTGGCCGAGATCCTGGGCAGCCTGCATGATCGGTTTCGGCTGCTGACCGGCGGCGCGCGCACGGCGGTGCGCCGACAACAAACCTTGCGCGCCTCGGTGGACTGGTCGCATGCACTTTTAACCGAGCCCGAGCGAGTGTTGTTCCGCAGGCTGGCCGCTTTCCTGGGTGGCTACGATCTCAGGGCCGCTCAAGGGGTGGCGGGCTCCGGCGAGGTGGAGCGATTCCAGGTTCTAGACCTGCTCACGCTGCTGGTGGACAAGTCCCTCGTGGTGGCCGAAAAAATCGGTAGCGCAACGCGCTACCGATTGCTTGAAACGGTGCGCCAGTACGCCCAAGAAAAACTGCTCGAGTCCGGCGAAGCCAACGCAGTGCGCACCCGGCACTGCGACCACTACACCGCTCTGGCAATCCGGCTCGATGCGCCGGCAGACGGCAACTACGAACAGCGTCTCGAGCAGGTCGAGATCGAGATCGACAATCTGCGCGCCGCGTTCGAGTGGCGCCGCGAAAGCTCCGCTATCGAGCTGGCGTTGACCTTGGCATCCGCGCTGCAACCGTTGTGGCTCACACGAAGCCGGCACCGGCAAGGGCTGGCCTGGTTCGACGCCGCCCTTGCCGACGATGACGCACATGGCCGCAAGGTGAGCGCCGCCGTGCGGGCGCGCGCGCTGGCGGACGGGGCGATGCTCGCCGTGCGGATGGGCACGGCCGACAGCGCGGATCGGGCCCAGCAGGCACTGGCGATCGCACGCGAGGTCGAGGGTACTGCCGTGCTGACCCGCGCGCTGATCCCCTGCGGCTACGTCGCCGCCTTCAACAACCCTGAGGTCGCCCGGCAATACTTCGCCGAGGCGATCGAGCTCGCCCGCGCTGCCGGCGATCGCTGGATTCTGAGCCAGGTGCTTCCGTGGCAGGCGGTGGCGGCGATCGCCACGGGTGACCCCATGGCGGTGCGCGCCGCCGCCGAAGAAGGACGCGACCTCGCCGAGGCGATCGGTGACAAGTTTGTATCCCGCGCGTGCCGCTGGTGCTTGGGTGTGGCCCAGATGTTGCGGGGTGAGCTTGCCGGGGCCGCCAAAGAATTCACCGAGCTGGCGGTCGAGGCCAAGGCAGCTCACGACGTCCTCGTTGAGGCGAGTGCGCTGGGGTTGCTGGGCTGCGTACTGGCGTACCAGGGGGACACGGCTGCCCGCGCCGTCGCCGAGGCGGCGATCGAGGCCGCGTCGGAGTGCGGCGACATTCACAAGGGGGTCGCCTGCAGGGCTCTGGCCGATGCCGCGCTGGCCGTCGGGGATGTCACGACGACGCTGGAGGCGATCGCTGCCTGGCCGCACTTGAGTGCACTGGCCCAGACCGTCGGGGTGCGTCATCGGTCTAGAGCGGAGGCTGCGCTGGCCAGTGAGGACCTGCTCACGGCCGGCCAGGCTGCCGATGAAGCTGTCGCTACCGCGACGGGCGGCAATTACCTGTCCCATGCCTTGACCACGCGCGCCCGGGTGCTGATCGCGCAGGGCGAGCTCCAGCGAGCTGAGCGTGACGCCCATGATGCGCTCGCAATCACCGCCAGTGTGCAGGCGTATTTGGGCTTTCCTGACACCCTGGAATGTCTCGGCACAGTAACGGCCCGAACCGGCGCTCACCGCGAAGCGGCGCGGCTGTTCGGGGCGGCAGGCGGGATTCGGGAAAGCATGGGCGCAGTGCGCTTCAAGGTCTACGACGCCGCCTATGAGGCCTCGGTAGCTGCACTGCGAGACGTGATGGGCCAGAACGAGTTTGATGACGCATGGGGTGAGGGCGCCGCCTTGTCCACCGATGAGGCGATCGCCTACGCGCAGCGCGGACGTGGTGAGCGCAGGCGCCCCGCAAGCGGCTGGGCGTCGCTCACCCCGGCCGAGCACGATGTCGTCCGACTGGTCACCGAAGGCCTCGGAAACAACGACATTGCCTCAAGGCTTTTTGTCTCACCGCGCACCGTCCAATCACACCTGACGCACGTCTACACCAAGCTCGGACTCACCTCACGCGTGCAGCTGGCGCAGGAGGCCGCGCGTCACGCCTAACCGCCGAACGGCACGTCATCCGGAGCGGCATGCCTTGCCGCCAGCAACGTCCGTGCGGCATCGCCGATCGGAATACGCAGCGGCAGTCCGGGTTTCTCCGCGGCGTCGACGATCTCGGCGGCAACCTCTTCGGGGGTGATGGCTCCGGCGCGGAGACCACCGCCGCCAAGGATGGCGGCGTACGGGTCGTCGGGCAGCCTGTATGTGGTCACGTCGTCGAGGGCGCCCGAGCTGACTGCGCCGGGTTCCAGCAGCGCGGCCTGGACGCCGAACGGTGAGGCCTCGATGGCCAGCGCTTCGACGAGCGCTTCCATCGCCCACTTGGTCGCCGCGTACGCGGCCGCGGGGGGCAGGACGACCCGTCCGAGGACGCTCGACATGAACAGAAGCTTGCCGTCGCCCCGGGCACGCATCTGCGGCAACACTGCTTGCGCCACGCGCACTGCGCCGAGGGTGTTGAGGTTGAACAGCCGCTGCAGCTCGGACGCGGGGGTTGCCTCGACGGAGGCGTAGAAGATGGCTCCGGCGTTGGCGACGAGGACGTCGACCTCACCGGCGGCGGCGACCGCCGCGGCCACGCTGGCGTCATTGGTGACGTCCAGCGCCAGGCGCTCGTCGGCGTCGAGGTCCGCCAGCGCGCGCGGGTCGCGGGCGGTAGCCACGACGCGATGTCCCCGGCGTGCGAATTCGGCGGTGAGGGCGCGACCGATGCCGCGGCTGGCTCCGGTGATCAGGATGGAAGACATTCGGCAACAAATCCTTTCAGCGAGCGGCGAACACGAGCAGGGTGCTGGTGGCGGTGGCGACGAGATCGCCCGAGGCATCGGTGACCTGTCCCTCGGCGAACCCGATCCGCGAGCCCGCTCGCACGACGGTGCCGACGGCGGTGAGCGGTCCGCTGTCGACGGTGACCGCCTTGAGGTAATTGACTTTGATCTCGACCGACGTGTAGGTCACGCCTTGGGGCAACGTCGTGTGCAGCGCGCAGGCCGTTACGGTGTCGAGCAAGGTGCACACCGCCCCGCCGTGAACCATTCCCAACGGGTTGTACATCGATGCATCGGGCTTGCAGCTGAAGACAATACGGCCGCTGTCGACTTCGACGACATCCATCCGCATCAGCTCGGCGATGGGCGGCTGCGGCAGGCTGCCCCCAGCGACCGCTTGCCAGTATGACAACCCGGACATCGACCCGACGGCGGCATGTGTCCCGATCGGGTCCCGCCAGCTCACCACACGAGACTCGGTCGGTCCCCACGCTGGCTGCGGCTGCTGCGGCTTCGTCATACGAGCTCCCGGTAAACCGATCGGTTTATATGAAACTCTGACGATAGCGACAATCTCGCGCATTGTAAACCGAGCGGTATACAATCGGGCGATGCCGACGCCGATGACGGACCAGCGCGGTGGACGCGGTGCGCGGGAGCGCATCGAGCGATCCGCGGCGCGGTTGTTCTACCGTAACGGGATTCATGCGACCGGTGTCGAGCTCATCGCGCATGAGGCCAATGTTTCGAAACGCACGCTCTATCAACATTTTCCCAGCAAGCAGCACCTGGTTGACAGTTACCTGCGTAACGTGGATGCCCGAGGAAGCTCGCCGGAGAGACGCCTTGACGACACCGGCCTTTCCGCTCGCGAGCGGCTGCTGGCGATCTTCGACATTCCACGATCCGACGTCGTGCGGGGCTGCCCCTTCCACAACGCCGCAGTGGAATCCGCCGGGGCCTTGAAGACTTCCGACGCGATCGTGCGCGCCCACAAGCGCGAGTTCACCCGGCGCCTTGTCACGCTGGCGCGGGAGGCCGGTGCCGGCGATCCGGAGTCGCTCGGAAGGCAGCTGGCCGTGCTGTTCGAGGGTGCCACCGCGATGGCGACATCACTGAACGACACGGCCCCCGCCGTCCACGCCCGCGCGGCCGCGGCCACCCTGATCGACGCCGCCCTGACCTCTTGACGTTCGCAGTGCCGTCCTGTTACACATGGCGTGCACCAATTTGGGCGATCGCCCAAAACGGAACGGAGCGGTGATGGGCCGGATGGACGGCAAGGTCGCGTTCATAACGGGCGCGGCGCGCGGGCAGGGCCGAAGCCACGCGGTCCGGCTCGCGGAGGAGGGCGCCGACATCATCGCCGTCGACATCTGCCGCCCATTCGACGCCTCGCCGGCGCCGGGTGCGACGGCGGAGGATCTCGATATCACCGCGGGCATGGTCAAAGACGCCGGTGCCCGCGTGGTGACCGCACAGGTCGACGTGCGTGACTTCGACGCGATGAAGACGGCCGTGGACAACGGTGTGGAACAACTGGGCCGCCTGGACGTCATCGTGGCCAACGCCGGCATCGGCACCACCGCAGGAAAACTGCACAAGGCCGACGAGGCGCGGTGGCAGGAGATGATCGACGTCAACCTGAGTGGCGTGTGGAAGACCGTGAAGGCCGGGGTGCCGCATATCCTTCGCGGCGATGGCGGCGGATCGGTGGTCCTGACGTCTTCGGTGGCCGGGTTCAAGGCGTACCCGTACGTCGGTCATTACGTCGCGGCCAAACACGGAGTCATCGGCCTGATGCGTGCGTTCGCCGTCGAATTGGGCCAGCGCATGATAAGGGTCAACGCCGTGCTCCCCACCCACGTGAACACCCCTTCGCTGATCAACGAGGCCACCTACCGCGCCTTTCGTCCCGAGTTGCAGAACCCGGGGCCTGACGACCTTGCGCCGGTGTGCCAGAGCTTTCACGTTCTGCCCATCCCGTGGGTGACCCCCGAAGACATCAGCAACGCCGTGCTGTTCCTGGCCTCCGACGAGTCGCGCTACATCACCGGCGTAGCGCTTCGGGTGGACGCCGGCAGCGGCTTGAAGTGAGGAACCGCCGATGAGCGTCGCACACGACACGGACGTCTACTACGACCCCTATGACGTCGGCATCATCGCCGACCCTTATCCCGTCTACGCGCGCCTGCGCGAAGAGGCGCCGATCTATTACAACGAGAAGTACGACTTCTGGGCGCTGTCAAGGCATTCGGACGTAGAGAAGGCCCTGGGAAGCTGGGAGACCTTCTCCAACCGGCGCAGCGACATCCTCGAGCTGATCAAGTCGAAGTTCGACATGCCCGGCGGCGTGATGATGTTCCAGGACCCGCCCGAGCACACGAGGCTGCGGGGCCTGATGTCGCGGGTGTTCACGCCGCGCAGGATGGCGGAGCTCGAGGATCAGATCCGGCAGTACTGCGTCCGCTGCCTGGATCCGCTGGTCGGGTCGGGCGGGTTCGACATCATCGCCGAGCTGGCGTCGATGATGCCGATGCGCGTCATCGGCATGCTGCTGGGAATCCCCGAGTCCGAACAGGTTTCGGTGCGCGACGCCAACGACGCCAACCTGCGCACCAAACCCGGCGCCCCGCTGAAGGTCTCCGACGCCGACTCCATCGCGGACGGACGGATCTATGCCGACTACGTCGAATGGCGGTCGAAGAACCCGTCCGACGACCTGATGACGACCTTGCTCAACGTCGAGTTCGACGACGAGCACGGCGTCCGTCGGAAGCTGACCCGCAAGGAGGTGCTGCACTACACGCAGGTGGTCGCCGGTGCGGGCAACGAAACCACCGGTCGGCTGATCGGCTGGCTGGCCAAGGTGCTGGCCGAGCACCCGGACCAGCGCCGCGAGGTGTACGAGGATCGATCACTGCTGAACCGGGCCGTCGACGAGACCCTGCGGTTCGAACCGACCGGGCCCCATGTCGCGCGTTGGATGGCAAGGGATTTCGAGTGCTACGGCACGACCGTTCCGGCGGGCAGCGCGATGCTCCTGCTGTTCGGAGCCGCCAACCGTGACCACCGCCGCTACGCCGATCCCGATACCTTCGACATTCACCGCGACAACATCTCGCACATCACCTTCGGCAAGGGCGTGCACTATTGCCTCGGGGCGAACCTCGCCCGCTTGGAGGGCCGCGTGGCGCTCGACGAGCTCCTGAACCGCTGGCCCGAGTGGGGAATCGACTACGAGACAGCGAAGTTGGCTCCGACCTCGACGGTCAGGGGTTGGGAGCGCCTGCGGGTGGTGCTGCCCTGAGTCAGGCCGGCTTCTCGAAACGGTCGATGAGTCGGCTGACCAGCGCGACGGCTTCGTCGTGTCCACGGGTGGCACCGAGGGACTGTTCCATGATGAGCGTCTGACCGACGGCGGCAACGACGACCGCGAGGCCGGCGGGTGGGAAATCCGCCACATCCAAAGCATTCTCGTGAATCACCTTGGTGAGCGCGGCGATATGCATGCTCCGCCAGCGATCCGACCACGCCGCGATCTCGGCCCGAATATCCTTGCGGTGATTAGCAAGTCCCATGAACTCCTGCAGCAGCCGGGCATCCTTCGGCTCGATGAGGGTGCTCCACAAAGCGTGCAGGGGATGATCCGATGCCAGCGCCTCATTCTGGCGTTCGAGGTAGGCCGCGGCGCCCCGGCGAAAAACCTCCAGGTACAGCTCGTCCATTGTGGGGAAGTAGTAGTGCACCAGCGCCGGTTTGACGCCCGCCTTGGCCGCCACCCGGCGCGACGTCGCCGCCGCATAGCCCTCGTCGACCATGACCTGCACCGTGGCGTCGATCAGCATGTCGCGAGTGGTGGAGTCCCTGGCCATCACCGGACCCTAATTTGGGCGGTCGCCCGTAATCAACAACGCCGTTGATTAGAAGATTGACCTTCGGGGAACTGATCACCCGAACGGTTCAGAAAGTGAAGGAACAATGGCTGCCAGCTTCACCGATGTCATTCAGTCCAAGTATCTGCTCCTGACGACGTTCACCAAGGACGGCCGGCCGAAGCCGACGGCGATCTGGGGCGTGCCCGAGGGTGACAAGCTCCTGGTCATCACTGACGACGGCTCGTGGAAGGTGAAGCGGATCAACAACACGCCGCGAGTCACGATCGCGCGCAGTGGGTCGCTGGGCAAACCGAAGAGCGAGCCGGTCGAAGGCGTCGCGCGGGTGCTGCCGAAGTCGGAGACCCGCCGCGTCTACAACGCCGTGCTGAAGCGGTACTGGTACCACGCCTGGTGGTTCTACGCGCACTCAATCGTGCGTGGCGGCATCGACAAGGTGCATGTGGGGCTGGAGATCAAGCCGGCCGGCTAGCGTCGCTCCTGGGATCGATCAGGATCTTCGCGTGTGCCTCGGGATCGCCGAGCGCGTCGAATGCGGCCGCGACACCCGGCAACCCGACCGTTCCCGTGATCAGCGGGGCCACGTTGACCTTGCCGTCGGCGAGCATGTGCAGCGTGTCCCGGAATTCCAGTGGCGTGTAGCCGAGGACGAAGCGCAGGTCAATTTCCTTATTGATGGCCATGGCCGGCCGGATGTGGTCGGAGCCCATGCACACGCCGACCACGACGACGCGCGAGAACAGGGGCGCGGCGGCGATGATGCCGTCGATGATGCCCGGGACGCCGACGCATTCGAAGACGACGGGATGCTTCGGCGTCGCCGCGCCGGCCGCTTCGGCGGCGCGCCACACGTGCCACCACGGCAGCCGCAGCCGTTGCACCTTCTCGATCGTGCCGACCGCAAGGTCGAACGCCTCGAGGATGCCTCGCAGGTGTTTCCGGCCGGCCTCGGTCGCGTAGGGCGAATCCTGGGCTGGGTCGACGACGATATCGGCGCCGCACGCCGTCGCCAACGCGCGCCGGCCCGGCGAGAAGTCGCTGGCGACGACGGTGCGCACGCCGTGCGCCTTGAGCATGCAGATCACCGCGAGACCGATTGGGCCGCAACCGATGACGATGGCGACATCGCCCTTCTTCACCTCGCCGCGCCGGACGGCGTGCCAGCCGACGGCCATCGGCTCGGTGAGCGCGGCGATCTCGGGGGACAACCCGTTCGGGACGGGGAGCGTCAGCGACTGCTCGACCAGTAGCCGTTCGGCGTAGGCCCCCGGCGCCATGGTCGACAGCCCGATCCCGTGCACCTCCTTGCCGCGGCGCAGCAGCGGCAGCGCCACGACCGTCGTTCCGGGCCGGGGAGCCTTGCGGGTGCCCGGCCCGTAGTCGAGCACCTCACCGCAGAACTCGTGACCGAACACCACCTGTTGGTCCGATCGCATGAACGCGTCGTAGCCGGACTCGGCCATCACGTCGGCGAGCTCGTCGCAGTGGTGGCGCGCATGCAGATCGGACCCGCAGATCCCGCACCTGAGGACCTCGATCAGCAACTGGCCCTTGGCGGGTGTCGGGGTCGGCAGGTCCACGACCTCGAGCTTGGCGTTGGTGCAGGTGACACTCTTCACTGGTCGATCCTCCGTTGCTTGACTATGGCTCGCGCCCGGTCGGAGCCTGCCGGGTCCACCTCGCCTTCACCGCACCCGCCGGGAGAGCGAACACAGACGCAGGATGGCACAACCCGAGCCCGCTGCGCTAAGACGCCGTCGCGGCGCGCTTTCGCGACGCCGACGAGATACCGGCCGCCTCCCTGAGCTCGTCGTAGGCCCGCCGGGTGTGGGCGGCGAGTCGTGACAGGTCGTCGAACGCGGCCGCGTTGCCGACGAATCCGAAGTTCATGCTGTCGTGGTAGGAGGCCAGAGTGGCGTTGAGCCCGATCGAGGCCGCGAGGGCCGACACCGGGTAGAGACCCAGCAAGCGCGCGCCGTTGAGGTACCGCGGTTCCTTGGCCCCCGCGACGTTGGACACGACCAGGTTGCAGGCCGGGTGCGTGATGCGATCCAGGTGCGTCGCGGTGCCCATGCCCGCGAGCGCCACGAGCCCGGCCGCGTAGGTCATCGCGGCGCTACTGGACATGTGGGCGAGTTCCTTCTTGCAGGCGGCGACCGACTCGACCACTTGGCGCAGCCGCTCCGCCGCGTCGACGTCGGGCTCCCCGAGTCGTGCGAAGATCGCGGACACCCGGGTGCCGATGGTCTCGTCGCCGGCGCTGCGCAGCGACACCGGGCACATGGCGATGAACGGGTGCCCGTAGGCGCGCCCGTTCTCGCGCAGGTAGGCGTGCAAGCCGGCATCGACGACCGTGACGGCCACGTCGTTCAGCGTCGCGCCGAAGTGCCGGCCGACGGCCTGCATCTCGGCGAGGGGCAGGGACAGCGTCGCGAATCGACGCCCGATGGTGAGCGGCGCGTTCGTCGGGGCGTGCTGCGCCGCGAACGGGAGGCTGCCCTCGAGGTGGGACCCCAGTGCGCCGGCGAGAACCTTGCGCACGGCGCTCACCGAGACCTGGTTGAGCGTGCCGGCGCCGCTGATGGCGCCACGAATCGCGTCGGCGATCTTCTCGGCCAGATGCGACCGCGGGTGCGGCGCGGGCGCGGGCGCGTCGAGCGCGAAGGCGGGGGTGGGGATGGTGGGCGCGTCCGATGTGCTGAGGCCGGCGTAGATGCGCTTGAGGCCCGATTCGCCGTCGATGATCGAGTGGTGGGTTTTGGTGTAGATGGCGAACATCCGGTTCGGCACGCCGTCGATGACCCAGCAGCGAAACAGGGGCCGGTCCCGGTCCAGTTGGGGCTCATGAAGTTCGGCCACGAGCCGGAGCAGGTCGTCGTAGGACGCATGGGCGGGCAGCGCCAGGTGCCCGACGTGGTAATGCGGATCCCAGTTCGTCACCTCGCGGAAGTGGGGCGCGCCCTTGACCAGAAGCTCCGGGACGTAGTTGAACGGCGGCGTGGGAGAACAGGCCCGGTAGGCCTCCACGATCTCGCGGACGACGGGCCTGCGACCTGCCGGCTTCTTGAACAGCATCATCGCCCCGACATGCGTGGTGCCGGCCGGTGACTCGATCAAGAGCCACGAAAGATCCAGTGGCGGAATGGTTTTCGTCATCACGAGGCTCCTGTCCGAGGTTTCGGCGGCACGACAATCCGAACCTTGCGGTGATGGTCGCCCCGCGGAGCGCGGCAGGCGAGGGCCTTACGGCCCCGGCCGTGCAGTCTTAGGTCCTCGGGGCGTTCAGCCGGCGGCGCGCAGGGCCTCGAAGGTGTCGGTCAGGGTCTCCAGCGGGTCCCGGTAGCTGATGCCGAGTTCGCGTTCGCTGGGCGAATCGTCCGACGCGGGCATCTGCGTGTAGTACTGCATGCCCGCCCAGGTGATCGGCGTGTCGAAAGGCAGGAAGCGCCCCGCCCGGTCCATCACCGCCCCGGCGACGCGCAGGGCGGTGTCAGGGATCGGGACCGAGACCATCGGCGTCCCGGCGACCTGGCCGAGCAGGTTCGCCAGCTCGGCGGCCGGCACCCGATGGCCGCCCGCCATGTAGCGGCGCGGGCCGCGGCCCGGCTCGAGCAGCGCCGCGTGCAGCGCGGCCAGGTCGCGCACGTCGACGATCAACCACGCCGCGCTGCGGCCCGGGATCGCGTGCATCTGCACGGCCGCCTTGACACCCTCGCCGGCCTCGCCGAACTGGTCGCCGACGGGCGGGCCGATGACCATTCCCGGGTAGGTGATGTCCACCGGCGCACCCGCATCCTGCAGCCCGCGCGCGTAGATCTCCACCTGCGCCTTGGACGTTCCGTATCCGTCCGCGCCGCCGACGACCGGCAGGTCCGCCGTCAGCGTCTCCAGGCCCGGGTGGAACAGCGCGCTGAAGCTCGACACGTGAACGATGGGGTCCAGCCCAAGTTCGACGGACTGCCCGAGCACGTTCTGGGCGCCTTGCATGTTGGTCGCGAGCATCTCGGCCGTCTGTCGCGGGTCCGTCGCGACCAGCGCGGCGCTGTGCACGACGGCGTCGCACCCGGTGAGCGCCTCCCGCACCGAGACGCGATCGGTGATGTCCCCGACGGCGAAGTCGGACACGTCGACGCCTAGCTGGGCGACGGACGTCTTGAGCTTGTCGGGAGTGCGAACCAGGAACCGGACGTCGTGCCCGGCGTCGGCGACGGCCTTGGCGGTCCAGCCGCCCACAAACCCGGTCCCCCCCGTGATCAGAACGCGCATGCTGCGATTCTGCCCTGGCGGGTCCCCACCGATTACAGGTGGCTGGCGGCGAAGTTTGCGGCCTGGCCGGTCATGCCGTTGATGCCGTACGACACGTGTGCCGCGGGATCGTTGCCACCTCCGCAGATCCCGTCGCCCGGGGCGCACAGCTCCAGCGTCTTCGGCTGGTACGGAGCGCCGATGGCGATGGTCGGCGCGCCGTACTTCTGCAGGAACTGGTCCGAGGGCGTGCCGAAGAGCGTGACGGCGGCGACGTGATTTGCGACGTCGGGCGGCAACGGCTTGGGCACCGCAGCGGCGGGGACGCCGGGCGGCACCGATTGAGAGGTGACGAACCCCGCGACCGCCGCGCCCTGCGAATACCCGCCGAGCACCTCCCGGGTCTTGGGGCAGTTCGCCGCCATGGACTCGATGTGACCGCTGGCGTCACGGATCCCGTCGATCACCCCCTCCGGAAAACTGGGGCTCGAAAAGTCCGTGCTCGCAGGGTAATTCACCGGGTAGACGCCCAGGGACCTCGAACCGAGCTGGGGGCGCAGCGCGTCGACGAACGATCCGCCGATGCCGCCGACGCCGGGCGGTTCGCCCGAACCACGGGCGAACACCACCTCAACGTCGGGGCAGGGATCGGCGGACGCCGAGGGGGCGTGCGTGCTGGATACGACGGAAAACGCGACGGCCGCCGCCACCCCGAAGGATGCCGACAGCCGCCGCGCACGCTGTTCTGTGAAAACGTTCATCCCCCGGTGGATTACCAGAAGACGGCGTCCTCAATCGTTGTTACCCAATCTCGCGGGTGGCCCGCCTATTTCTTGAAGGCGTCCTTCACCTTCTCGCCCGCGTCCTTCAGGCTGGACTTCGACTGGTCGGCGCGGCCCTCGTTCTTGGTGTCGTGGTCGCCCGTGGCCTTGCCCACGGCCTCCTTGGCCTTTCCGCCGACATCCTGAATCTTGTTCTTGATCTTGTCTTCTGTGCTCATTCGTCCCGTCTACCCGGCGAAGGGTCCGGTCGAAACCCGCGATGCCTGTCATGATGGAAACCATGAGCGCCGCGATCGTGGTGGCAGTGGTCGGCCTGCTGGTGCTGCTCGGCATCGGCATGGTCACCAATCAACTGCTTCGCCTGAGGCGGTACCTCCGGGAGGCGCCGCCCGGCCCGCTCCCCGGCGACAAGCCCCGCGACCCCCCAGGTCCGCTCCCCTCCTGAGGGCGTTTCCCGCCCGTCAAAACTGGCGCCTGTTCAGGTCTGTTGCCTGGTGATAGCTTCGTGGACGTGATGGCCGACGAGGGGGTCGGGATCCGGTGACGGCGACGGCTCCGCTGGTAACCGACGACGGCTTGCCGCGGGGTGTCTCCGGCGCGGCGGACCCCCATTTCGCCAACGTCGTCAAGCTGTTCTCCCGGCTGTTCTTCGGCCGCCGGTTCGGTGGCGGGGCCCTGTGCGTGTTCATCGACGGCGTGCCCGTCGTCGATGTCTGGACGGGCTGGTCGGATCGGGCCGGCACGCAACCCTGGACCGCGGACACGGGCGCCATGGTGTTCTCGGCGACCAAAGGCGTCGCGTCCACCGTCATTCACCGGTTGGCCGACCGGGGCCTGCTGTCCTACGACGAGCCCGTCGCCGAATACTGGCCCGAGTTCGCGGCCAACGGCAAACAGGACATCACCGTGCGCGACGTCCTGCGGCACCGCTCCGGCCTGTCGCACCTGCGCGGCGTCACCAAGGCGGAGCTGATGGACCACGTCGCGATGGAGGAGCGCATGGCCGCCGCGCGCGTCGACCACCTGCGCGGGGTCCAGGCCTATCACGCCCTGACCTATGGGTGGCTCCTCTCGGGCCTCGCCAGGGCCGTGACCGGCAAGGGCATGCGCGAGCTCATCCGCGAGGAGGTCGCCCGCCCACTCGACACCGACGGCCTGCATCTCGGCCGGCCACCCGAGGACGCGCCCACCAAGCCGGCGCAGATCCTGATCCCGCAAGGGAGGCTGCGCGCACCGGTCTTCAACTTCATCGCGCCCAAGGTGGCCGGGCTGCCCTTCTCGGGCGCGCTGGGCGCGATGTACTTTCCCGGCGTCGTCTCGCTGCTCAAGGGCGACACGCCGTTCCTGGACGGCGAGGTGCCGGCGGCCAACGGCGTGGTGACCGGCCGCGGCCTGGCCAAGATGTACGCGGCGCTGGCCAACGACGGCCGCATCGACGGCCGGACGTTCCTGTCCGCGGAGTTGACGCGGGGCCTGACGGGTCAGGCGCGGCGCAAGTGGCCCGACGCGAACATGGTGGTGCCCATGCCTTTTCACCTGGGCTATCACGAGACGCCCGTGCCCGGTCTGCTCAGCGGGTTCGGCCACGTCGGGCTGGGCGGAACGCTGGGCTGGGCCGATCCCGAATCGGGCAGCGCCTTCGGCTTCGTCCACAACCGGCTGCTGACGCCGTTGCTGTTCGACATGGGATCGTTTGCGGGACTGGCAGGTCCGCTGCGCAACGCCATCGCCGCGGCCCGGCATCGGGGCCCCGTGGAGGTCCCGCGCCTCGGCGCGCCGTACGCCAAACCCGCCCGGCGGCGGGCGGCGGTGTCGGGCCGGCGCTAGCCGGTCGGCACGTGCCCGCGGGGCAGCGTCAGCGGCAGGTCGGTGTACGTAGCGATGCCCGGCGGCGCGGCCACGACGGCCGGGATCGCGTTGATGGTGGGCATGGCCGTCATGATGTGCCCGAGCGCCATGAAGTCGGCGATGGTCTCGGCCTGGAAGTACGGCGGCGGCAGGAAGCCGACCTTCGTCGTCACCGTGGGCTGCCCGTCGATCTGGATCACCCAGCCGTCCTGCTCGATCTGCCAATCCGGCTCGAGCGTCTGGCCCTTGCGCCACCGCACGTTGAGGTCGATCACCGTCCTGCCGCCGATGACCCCCTGCCAGCTGATGTACACGCCGGCCACGCATCCCGCCGGGATGGTCCACGACGCCATCTCGAGATCGGCTGTCGTCTGGGCGAATTCGGCCACGCAGCGGACCTCGTCGAGGTCGACGCCCAACGCGTCGCCGACGAGCCGGACGGCCTCGCCGAAGATGGCGGTGCCCTTCGCCGCCATCGCCGGCAGGTCGGGGTGGTCGATGGGCTGGCCGAAGCCCACCGGCTTCTCGGTGTCCGGCGAGTCGTAGAAGGTGGTGTCGGCGGCCTCGAAGACGGTGACCTTGTCGACCCGGTTGCACACCATGGCCGACACGATGGCGAGCAGTTCGGCGAAGCCGGGGCTGACGCCCGAACCGAAGATCGTCGACCCGCCCTGCCGGCACGCCTCGAGGATGCGGTCGCGTCCGTCGCCGAGGTTCTCCCCGGTGATGAACGAGGCCGTCGTCACGACGTTGACGCCCGCCGACAGGATCCGGACGAGCTCGTCGACGTCGATCCACATCGGGTTGTAGACGACACAGTCCGGCTTCAGCGCGAGCAGCGCGTCGACGTCATTGGTGGCCGCCACGCCCAGCGGCGCGATGCCGACCAGCTCCCCTGCGTCGCGGCCGGCCTTCTCCGGTGACCAGGCGTAGCAGCCCACCAGTTCCAGCGCCGGATGGCCGGCGATGGACTGCAGCGAGCTCTTGCCGACGTTTCCGGTGTTCCATTGCACGACTCGATACTTGTTGGGCACTCGCACAGCATAGAGAATGGCGCTCTCATCTGCGAGAGTGAAATTTTCGGATCAGTAGGACGACTCCGACGCCAGGATCTCGGCGAGGAACGCGTCGTCGGCCGGCCGGTCGATCCGCGCGCGTGCCCACCGGCGGACCCGCTCGCGCAGGGCGGGCGTCTCCTCCGCCGCGTCGGCGCCGACGAGCACCGAGGTCGCCGACCAATCGTGGCCCCAGGCGGCCGCCTCCGTGGCCGGCCGGTTCCGGGAGTCGACCAGTGGCAGGACGGCGCGACCGTCGGCGTCCAGCGCGCCCGCGCCGGTGATATCGCCCGACCGCAGGCGCACCGCGATGCCGGTGGGCCGCCCCGGTCCCACGGTCGCCGCCCGCACGACCGCGATCGCGGCCCCGTCCTCCGCCTCGATCGTCCACTCGACCGTGTCCTCGGCCGCGTCGAACACCTGGGCCGGAACCGCGCTCCAGGTGATGGACGCGAGGCCGCGGGCTATCGCGGCGCCGGGTGGGCCACCGTCGCGCCCGGCGGCCAGCGCGTAGTCGTCGCGGCGCCCGCCCGCCGGTTCCGCGAGGGGAACCGGATCGTCCAGGGCGGACAACAGGTCCGCCCACTCGGGGCCTTCGACGCCGACCTCGTCGGCCAATTCCGCTGCCGCGCGGATCAATTCGATCACCCGGGGGTCGCCGTCACGCACGTGTGCCAGCAACGCGGCGCCGTGCGGGGCGAGCAGTTCGGTCACGTCCGAATCGAGCGTGTCGTCGGAGAAGTAGCCCTGCGCGCGCGCGGTGAGCAACGCGATCTCGGCGTCGAGCAGCGCGTGGTCGAGAAGCGGGATCGCATCGCGGCCGCTGGCGGGCCACCACCGCCGCAACCAGTGCCCGACGGCGAGCCTGCGCAGAGGTGCGACGGCCGACGGCGAGATGTCGACGCCGGCGATGTCCAGGCCGCCGGGTTCGTCGACCCCGGCCACGGCGGAGGCGATGGCGACGTGCCCGGCGTCGCCGACGACACGCCAAAGCCAGTCCGCCCGGACCACATCGGTGAACGTGATCCCGACGGGCGCGTTGTCCGGTCGCTCGTCGACGACCCAGGACAGGACGGCGCCACTGACCTCCAGAACCGCGACCAGCGGCGTCGCGCCGGGTGACGCCCCCGTGCTCCACAGACCGGAATCGGCGACCAATCTCATCCGGCCACCTGCAGTTCGAGCATCGCCTTGATGCGCTGCCGGTGGTCGAGGCTCACCGACCGCGCTACCCCCTCGAGCAGCGACCGCACGTCGTCGACGTCGTCACAGGGTTCCTGCCACACGTCGCGCCCATGCAGGCGCGCCCACAGCCGGCTGAGGTACGGCTGGGCGTACGCGGCGAGGTCCTCGACCACCTGCCGCTGCCGGGGATGGATCGGGCCGCCCTCGGCGAGGTAGCGCCGGGCGTGCAGCACGTACGCCTCCTTGCGCAGGCGCGCCTGAATCTGCGCGCCCAACGCGTAACGGCTGCATACGGATTGGTCCAGCGGCGCGAGATCGACCGCGACCTCGATGCCTGCGACCAGCGTGGCCTGCTTGTCCTCGCTCAGCAGACCCCACGGCGCGCACGCGCGGTCGACCTCTTCTTCGCACAGCAGCGGGATGTCGGGCAGCGCGTCGCGATCCAGCGCGCGCCGCAGCGTCCCCCGCACCCGGTCCACGACGGTGCGGTCCAGGGGCCGGTCGCTGTCGGAGCCGCCGGCGATGCACGGCTGTCGTTGCGGGGCAGCCGAACTCAGCCCGAGCTCGACGATCGACCACGGCAGCGCGTCCGATTCGGTGTGGGCCAGCGCGCCGAGGTTGTAGGGGGTGGCGTCGGCGATCATGGCCGACCACACCCGCTGCCGGGCCGTCGTGGCACTGTGGCCGTGCGCCGGCCCCAGCACCGTGGCGAGCTCGGCCAGGAACGGGCCGGTCACCGTCTCGCCCGGTTGCACGTCGCGCCAACTGCGGTCGAGCTGTTCGACCAGCGTGGCGACAACGCCTGGGTCGGCCACGTATTCGTGCAACACCTCGATCGCGGTGCGGTCGCGGCCCTGGTGGATGTCGGCGAGCACGGCGGCGGCCGTCTGGTGGTCGTGCGGCCCGGGCGGCCCCTTGGTGACCGCCAGCTCGAAGCACACCGGGAAGTACAGCTCCTGGGCGTTCCCCGTGCGAATCCGCTGCCTGCGGCGCTCCAGCTTGAGAGCCTCGAACCATGCTGCGGCCGAACGTAACTCGCTGCCGCTCCCGACGATCAGGTCGTGCATCGCCGTGGCCGTATCCGGCGTGACGACCGGGGCGGAGTACTGGGGATTCGAGCGCAGCCGGAGCACCAACGGGTCGATGATGCGCTTGACGGTGCGGGTCAACGGGCCGCCGTCGTCGCTGCTGAGCACCTCCACGCCGGGGCCGATCGCCCGCCACGCCCGGTCGATGACCGACCGGCGGGGATGCCCCCCCGCGATGGCAGTCGCCACCGGCGAATCCGCGCTCATCTGGACAGGATAGGGGGATCGCCGAGAATCCGGCAGCCGAAAAGTTGGGTTCGGTAGCCGGCCGGCGTCGCGATTCTGGTCGCATGAATTCGCTGACCAGGCTCGCAGAACGCGCCCGCCGCTTCGTGTCCGCCCGGCGTCGGGCATCGCACGGCCGCACCGTCGGGGTCGGCACCGTCCGCGCGACCGCCGCCGACGAGCGACAGGTCTTCGTCGAGGTGGTGGCCGTGTCGGGGGAGACGTTCATCGGCAAACTGGCCCGCTGCGGCGACGGGCCGGACCTGTCGATGCTGCGCCCGGGACTCGTCGTGCTGGTGGCGTTCGATCCCGCTGCGCGAGAACAACTCTCGTTGCCCGACGACGTGCTGGCCGTGCACGCCTCCTGGCCGGTCGCGGTTTGAGCTACCGCGCGCCGTCCACGGTGAACGTGACCAGGGCCGCCCAGTACAGCGGGCTGGCGGCGGTGTCGCCGTCGCGCCAGCGCCGCATCTGCGCGCGCTGCCACCGGTTCACCGCGCAACCGGCGTCGGCCTCCTGGTGTGCGGTGTCCACGGCGATGACGAGGTCCGACATCGGGTCGCTCGATCCGCCCGCGAATTGCCGATACGCCGCGGTGGTCGGCAGCGACCATAGCGTGGCGGTCACCACCTGGGCCCCGGCCAGGATCACGGCCGCCACCAGGCCGGTGGCCTCGTCGAACTGGTAGTCGCCGCCCGAACCGCACGCCAGCATGGCGACGCGCGGCGGCATCGGCACCTTCGAGGACATCAGGTCGGACGCCGTCAGCGGCCGGTGGTCGCCGATGGGCTCGGCGTCGCCCGGCGCCGCGGCCGTACAGGCCAGATGCAGGGCGGCGCGGTCCGCCCGCCCCTCGGCCGAGCTGGCGTGGCCGACGTACACCAGCCGGCTGGGCGCCTGCGCCAGGAGCGTCTGCAGCCAGGTGCGGTCGGCGTCGCGGCGGCGGAACAGATCCACCGCACCGTCGACGGCGGGCAACACGGGGCGGCGCCGCATCAGGTCGGTGTAATGCAGCGCCAGCGGTGTCTGCGGCGAGGGCCGCCCGAGGACCGAGCCGAGCGGGGAGTCCGGCAGCTGGCCGGGCACCCGCGGATCCAGGACGAGCGCGGGCGGGTGGCCCTTCCTGTCGTCCCAGCGCGCCGCCGCCCGCGCGGAGTGCACGATGTTCTGGGGGGGCGCCATCAGCACGTCCACCATCTCCATGAGCCGATACCCGTCGGTGTGTTCGCGAATGTCGGCCAGCTGCCACGGGATACGCGCGGCCACCCGGCCGTCGGGCGTAATCGCCTCCTGGCGGGCGCGCACCAGCTCTTCCTTGCTCGGACCCGACTTCGGCAGGGACAGCAGGCCCCACGGGACCCGCGCAAGCCGCGCACTGGGCGACACGAACAGCGTCGCGCGCGGCGTCGCCGCGCACTCGGTCAGCAGCTGCCACCCGGCCGCCCCGATCAACAGCACGCCGAGGATGTAGGCCACCGTGAGCTCGGTGTCGGGCCGGGCGAAAGCTCCCCGGGTCAAGGCCCTTTCGATCGCGTCGCGCAGGGTCTCGCCGCCGTGCGGCTCGGGCAGGGCGTCGGTGAGCTCCTGCAGCGCCGCCAGCAGAATGGGTTCCTCGACCACCCAGGTGACCGTCCGCGCGGGCTGCCCGACGATACGCAGGCTGGCGTAGGTGGCGATGCCGAGGTCGGCGTACCGCAGGACCAGCGTCAGGCGCTCGCTCACGGCCACGTCGACCAGGCGGGCTCGGCCGCGGTGACCTCGCGACCGTAGCGTTCGAATGCCAGCCCACGGTAGTGACTGAGGATCGGCGGCGCGTCCGGCTGCATCTGCAGCGGGGGCAGCGGCCCGAGCCTTGTCAGCACCCCCGCTCCCCGCACGGGTGGGGCGGCCGCGGCAAGGGCATCGGCGGCGTCCACGGGCACCGCCGCGGTGGCCGTCGACGCCCATTCACCGGAGGCCGGCCCTTTCGCCTCGGTATCGAATGTCCCTCGGGCGCTGTGGTATTCGACGAGCTCGCTGACCAGTTGGGTGTTCTCCCACTCCCACGCCACGGCGAAGGCGCCGGCCAGCATCGGCGCGGCCACGCCGGCCGCCCAGCGCGCCCGCGCGTCGGGGTCGGCGATCGCATACCGCACCGAGTCCACCGCCAGGGCCGCCGGCACCTTCAGTTCGGCGGCCTGTTCGAGCTTGGCCAGCCCGCGGTGATACTCCGGCGTGCCGACCTCGCCGACGAGGACGCCGAGCGACTCGGCCTGCCGCGCTTCGGTTTCCTGCAGCGTCTCGTCCGGGTCGCCGGAGGCGTCGAAGCCGAGGTCGGTCAGCGCGTCCGCGCGCCACACGGTGCCCAGGTGGTTGTCGAGCCTGGCGTACTGCAGCCACGTGCTGCGCGGCGACGAGTCGAGCACCTCGCGCGCCTGGGCGATCAGCTCGACCGCCGTCGCGAAGCGGCCCCAGAAGATCGGAATCCAACTGCGCTGCAACAAAATCCGGTGCAGGTACAACGGCTTGCCCAACTCCCGCCAGTGCCGCTCGGCGTGCTGCCAGCACTCGTCGGCCGCCTCGAGCGCGCCGGACCCCAGCCGGGTCAGGCCCTGGTAGAGCCAGCACCGGGCCATGTCGTGCGCGCGGGCGTAACGGGCGATCACCGGGTAGGCCTCCGAAACCAGCCGCTCGGTCGTCGTGTGGTCGTTCGCCGCCCAGCACCCCGCGGCGCGCTCCAATTGAGCGGTGGCTCTGGCCAATTCCCAGCCGTTCGCTTCTGCCCGGGCCTCGGCGCGACGCAGCCACGGCTCGGCGTCCGCCAGTCGTCCGGTTTCGACGCAGAACCTGCCGTACGCGGTGGCCGCGGACACCCTGAGGTGGTCGGGGCAGCGGGCGTCCTCCAGAGTGCGAAGTACCTCGTCCCACAACGGAACCGAGCGTACGTGCAGATCGTCGTCGCAGAGCGCGGTCGCACAGAGCACGCGCGCGTGACACCGCAGAGATGCGAATTCGTCTGCGAGGTCGCCGAACTCGTCCGATCCCATGTCGTCGAGTGCCGCGAGCGCGGTCGCGGCGCCCTCGTGGTCCCCCAGCGCCGCGGCCAGGCCCGTCTCCAGGAACCCGGCCCGACGCGAGTAGCGGCACGTCATGTGCGCCACTTCGGCATCCGACATGCGTACCCGCCCGGCGGCTTCGGGCATGGCGCCGGCGGCGATCGCGGCGTAGGTGGCGAGGCAGTCGCGGATGCGCAGGACCGACTCACGCACCCCGTCGTGCGCCCCGCGGGCGAGATAGATGTCGCCAAGCTGGGCAAGCACTTCCAGCATCAGGTCGTCACGGTCCTCACGCTCGATCCCGGGTATCAGGGACAGCAGCAGGTCCCGGGCGCCGGCCTCGTCGGCGGCGAACGCCAGGTGACGTGCGCGCTCCAGTTCACCGGGGATCGACACGGCAGCATCATAAGCCGGAGCGGCGGACGTTGGGGGGCACGTCCGCCGCTCCGGAGTTCAACCGATCACCCGCAGGACACCTTGATGTTGAAGTCCTTGGTGATCATCCCGGCCATCGGGTTCTTCAGGTCGGCGCCCTGCGCCTGGCCGGTGATGGTGTAGGTCTTGCCGTCCACCGCCACGTTGGCCGATCCGACCTTGGCGCCCATGTTGTTGGCGACCGACAGCGCGTTGCCGTCGACGACGAGCGCCAGCGACTCGACCTTGGGGGTCGCCTCGTCGGTCATGACGACGGCCAGCGCCTGCCGACCGCCGGTGGACCCGCTGCCGATGTTGATCTTGCCGCCGGTCTTGACGCACGTCACCGAAGCGGGATCGACGCCCGCCAGGTCGGTGCCGCCCACCTTCACCTGCGCGCCCGTGCCGGTGGCCACGCTGGGTGCCGTGCTCGAGGCCGGGCCGGCCGTGTGGCCGCCGTCCGAGCAACCCACCAGCGCCAGCGAAGCCGTGGCGCAGCCAAGTGTTCCGATCGCAGCCGCGAGAAGACGTTTCACCGAGATTCCCTTTCCTCATGCGCCGCCCCAATGGCGTCGACATGGGAGCAAGTACAGATCGTCGGGGCCGCTACCGATCCCAAATTCCGTCGCCGCAGTCGGTAGGCTGCCTCGGTGTCGGCGCGATGAAGGGAGACCCGCAGTGCCCAGCGTCAAGTGGTTGGACAAACCCGAGGCCCACGACTTTCCTGCGGCCGCCGATTACCTTGCCCTGCTTGCGGATTCACATACCGTCGACGAGTTGACGCAGCGGCTGCGGGCCGGGGGCATCGTGCACAAGAAAGCCAAGGACATCCTGCGGGCGGCGCAGCTGAGCCTGCTGCCCGAGGACAATCCGCACGTCGCCGCCGACCTCGCCAAGGTCAAGAAGGGGCAACCGCTCTCGCCCATCCTGCTGGTACGCGGCGACTTCGTGACCGGGGTGCCGCTGCAGATCGCCGACGGCTACCACCGCGTGTGCGCCAGCTACCACACCGACGAGAACACCGACATCCCCGTCGTCCTCGCCGTAGCGAGCCGATGATGATCGAAGTCCACACGGCCGGAAGCGTTCAGGTGCTCTCGCTGTCGTCGGGCCGCGTCAACGCCCTCGACGTCGAGCTGCTCGAGGAGCTCACCCTCGCAGTCGGCGACCTGGCGCGCGCGGGAGCCGGCGCGCTGGTCGTCACCGGGGAGGGGCGCGTCTTCAGCGCCGGGGTCGACCTCAACCGTGTGGTGCAGGGGGGCGCCGAGTACACGGACCGACTGATCCCCGCGCTGTCCGCCGCATTCGAGGCGCTGTTCTGCTATCCCGCTCCGACCGTCGCAGCGGTCAACGGCGCCGCCATCGCGGGCGGGTGCGTACTCGCGTGCGCCTGCGACCGGCGCCTCGCCGCCCCCGAGGCCCAGATCGGGGCCTCCGAGGTGCGTGTGGGCGTGCCGTTTCCCGTCGCCGCGCTCGAGGTGATGCGCCACGCGTGCGGCGACCGGGTCGAAGAGGTTCTGCTCGGGGGCCGCACCTACCGCGGGCCCGAGGCCGTCGCGGCCGGGCTCGCGCATCGGGTCGTCACCGACGACCTCGTGGAGGCGGCCGTGGCCGAGGCGACCGACCTCGCCGGCATCCCCGCCGAGGCCTACCGCCACACCAAGTCGCAGCTGCGGGCGCCGACGATTTCGCGGATCCGTGCCGGCGGCGCCGTGGACGCCGAGGTGAGCCGGATGTGGGGCGCCGACGAAACCCGGCGGCACCTGGCCGACTACGTCGAGCGCCTTCGGCGCCGCGACTGACCTATTCGGCGGGGGCCTCGTCGACCGCCACGCCGCCCCGGGTGCGCCGGCGGCGCATGCGGTGGGTGCCCTTGCCGGTCGGGCGGCGGTTGCGCAGCCCGCTGCGGGGCTCGTCCGTGTCCTCGTCCGTCTCGGCCGTTTCGTCCGCCGCCTCGCTGGTGTCGGCGGTGGCCTCGGTGGGCTCCTCAGCCGCCTCTTCCGCCTCGGCCGGTTCGGCTTCCTCGGTCGCCTCGATCGCGTCGGGAGCATCGGCCTCGACGGTCGCGGGCTCCTCCGACTCCTCGGTGGTCTCCGAGTCGTCGTCTTCGGTGGCCTCGTCGACGTCGTCGAGCTCGGCCTTCTTGCGGCGAACGCCTCGCTTCCGGGGTTCCTTGGCCTTCTTCGGCTTGATCGGTTTGGGCGGTGGCGGGGGCAGCTCCGCGACGAAGGACAGGTAGAACGCGAGGAACCCGAGGACACCGATGGCTGCGGCGGCGCCGTAGACCGCGAACAGGTACCGCCCGGCGGTGTCGAGGCTCAGCCAGATCTCGCTGATGGCGGTGCCGATGATCAGCACGCCCGACAGCACATGGGCCACGATCGACCACAGCCTGATCGACAGGGCCAGTTGCGGGGTGCCCAGCTCCGGCTTGCGGGTCCGCAGCAGCGTGAACACCACTGGCAGCGCGGCCAGCGCGATCAGCGCGCCCGTGACAATCCGAAGCGTCGTGCCGAGCCCATGGCTGGTGTCACCCATCAACTCGTGCCAGCGGGGCAGCACGAAGAAGAAGTAGAGGACGCCGGCCGCGATGGAAAACGACGCGTGCCACAGTATGGCGACCTTGCGGCCCATACCCCTCCTCATGCCGGTCGGTTCACGCGAGCCTAAAGGGGACCGACCCGATTGCGAACCCATATCGTGCATGTCCGCGTGGCGGACAACTGGCGGAGGATGCGGGATTTGAACCCGCGAGGGCTGTTAACCCAACCCGCGTTCCAGGCGAGCGCCATAGGCCACTAGGCGAATCCTCCGTGGCCATGGTAGCCGAGCGCCTCACGGCCGCCCTCGGTAGTCGCTTTCGGTCAGGTATTAGACTCGCCGGAGGACCCCGCGCGGCGTCTATCCTGTGAACTCCCCCAGGGCCGGAAGGCAGCAAGGGTCAATGGGCTCTGTCGGGTGCGCGGGGTCCCCTTAGTGTTTGGGTGGCGACCCGCAGCGCCCGGTCCCCCAGCTTCGCGGGGGTACCCCCACCGCCGCGCTTGCGATCGCCACCGTAGATATGCAGCGAAAGGCAGTCCGTGTCGTTCGATTCCCTCGGCATGCAAGAACTTGCGGCCGTGCACGCCCGCAACCAGCAGGACTACGCGGATCTGCAGGCCAAGAAGCTGGCGCTGGACCTGACGCGCGGCAAGCCCGCGCCCGAGCAGCTCGACCTGTCCAACCAGCTGCTGAGCCTCCCGGGCGACGACTTCCGCGACGGCGAGGGCACCGACACCCGCAACTACGGCGGGCTGCACGGCCTGCCGGAACTGCGCGCGATCTTCGGCGAGCTGCTCGGGATCCCCGTCCAGAACCTGATCGCCGGCAACAACTCCAGCCTCGAGCTGATGCACGACCTGGTCGCGTTCTCGATGCTCTACGGCGGCGTCGACTCGCCGCGGCCGTGGAAGGACGAGGCGACCGTCAAGTTCCTGTGCCCGGTGCCCGGCTACGACCGCCACTTCGCCATCACCGAGACCATGGGCGTCGAGATGATCCCCGTCCCGACGCTGGCCGACGGTCCCGACGTCGACCTCATCGAAGAGCTCGTTGCCGTCGACCCGGCCATCAAGGGCATGTGGGCCGTCCCGGTGTTCGGCAACCCGACCGGCGTCACGTACTCCTGGGAGACGGTCCGCCGGCTGGTCCAGATGCAGACCGCCGCACCGGACTTCCGGTTGTTCTGGGACAACGCGTACGCCGTGCACACCCTCACCCACGACTTCATCCGCCAGGTCGACGTCCTGGGCCTGGCGGCCAAGGCGGGCAACCCGAATCGGCCCTACGTCTTCGCCTCGACGTCGAAGATCACGTTCGCCGGGGCCGGTGTCAGTTTCCTTGGCGGATCGCTAGGCAACATCGCCTGGTATCTGCAATACGCGGGGAAGAAGTCGATCGGTCCGGACAAGGTCAACCAGCTGCGGCACCTGCGCTTCTTCGGCGACGCGGACGGTGTGCGCCTGCACATGCTCCGCCACCAGCAGATCCTGGCGCCGAAGTTCGCGCTGGCCCTGGAAATCCTGGACCAGCGGCTGAGCGAGGCGAAGATCGCGTCCTGGACCGACCCCAAGGGCGGCTACTTCATCAGCCTCGACGTGCTGCCCGGGACGGCGCGGCGGACGGTCGCCTTGGCCAAGGACGCCGGCATCGCGGTGACCGAGGCGGGCGCGTCGTTCCCGTACCGCAAGGACCCCGACGACAAGAACATTCGCATCGCGCCGACCTTCCCGTCGCTGCCGGATCTGCGCGACGCCGTCGACGGGCTCGCGACCTGCGCCTTGCTGGCGGCCTCCGAGTCGCTGCTGGTGTCCGCCGCATCCAGCGTGAGCTGAGGGCGGCAAAATCGCCGAAAACCCGCCCTCAGTTCACGTTCGACGCCCGGCGGGCCTTCGTCACCGGTCGTCGGTAGCCTGCTGACCGTGGCCCTCTACCGGAAGTACCGACCGGCGACGTTCGCCGAGGTGGTGGGACAGGAGCATGTCACCGAACCGCTGTCCATCGCGCTGGAGGCCGGCCGGATCAACCACGCCTACCTGTTCTCCGGGCCGCGCGGCTGCGGGAAGACGTCCTCGGCGCGCATCCTGGCCCGTTCCCTGAACTGTGTGCAGGGGCCGACGGCCACTCCGTGCGGGGTCTGCGATTCCTGCCAGGCGCTCGCCCCCAACGCGCCGGGCAGCATCGACGTCGTCGAGCTCGACGCCGCCAGCCACGGCGGCGTGGACGACACCCGCGAGCTGCGCGACCGCGCCTTCTACGCCCCGGCGCAGTCCCGCTACCGCGTGTTCATCATCGACGAGGCCCACATGGTGACCACCGCGGGCTTCAACGCGCTGCTCAAGATCGTCGAGGAGCCGCCCGAACACCTCATCTTCATCTTCGCGACCACCGAGCCGGAGAAGGTGCTGCCGACGATCCGGTCGCGCACCCACCACTACCCGTTCCGGCTGCTGCCGCCCAAGACCATGCGCGCGCTGATCGGGCGCATCTGCGAGCAGGAGAACGTCGTCGTCGACGACGCGGTGTACCCGCTGGTGATCCGGGCCGGCGGCGGCTCGCCCCGCGACACGCTGTCGGTGCTGGATCAGCTCCTGGCGGGCGCGGAGAACGCCCATGTGACGTACCCGCGCGCGCTGGGTCTGCTGGGCGCCACCGACGTCGCGCTGATCGACGACGCCGTCGACGCCCTCGCCGCGTCGGACGCCGCCGCGTTGTTCGGAGCGGTCGAGTCCGTGATCGACGCCGGCCATGACCCGCGGCGCTTCGCCACCGACCTGCTGGAGCGGTTCCGCGACCTGCTGCTGCTACAGGCCGTTCCCGACGCGGCGAGCCGCGGCGTGGTGGATGCGCCCGAGGACGTGCTGGACCGGATGCGCGATCAGGCGGCCCGGATCGGCCCCGGCACGCTGACCCGCTACGCCGAGGTGGTGCAGGCCGGTCTGGGGGAGATGCGCGGGGCGACGGCGCCGCGGCTGCTCCTGGAGGTCGTCTGCGCGCGGTTGCTGCTGCCGTCGGCCAGCGACGCCGAATCGGCGCTGCTGCAACGCGTCGAGCGGATCGAGACCCGGCTGGCCATCTCGGTACCGCAGGACGCCCCAACCCCCGTCGCCCAGCCCGCGCCGCCGCCGCGACGGGCGCCCGAACCGAAGGCCGAGCCCCGGCGCGCACCCAAGCCGGCCCCGGAGCCCGAGCCGGCTCCCGCGCCCGAGCCTCCCGCGCCCGAGCCGGTTTTCGAGCCGGTCGCTGCCCCCGGCGAGCTCAACGCGTCAGCGGTGCGGACGATGTGGCCGACGGTGCGCGACAAGGTGCGCCAGCGCAGCCGCACCACCGAGGTGATGCTGGCCGGGGCCACGGTCCGCGCGGTCGAGGACAACACTCTCGTGCTGACCCACGCGTCGGCGCCGCTGGCCAAGCGGCTGTGCGAGCAGCGCAACGCCGACGTCATCGCCGAAGCGCTCAAGGACGCCTTGGGCGTCAACTGGCGGGTGCGTTGCGAGGCGGGCGGTCCCGCGCCCGCCGAACCGGCCCCCGCGCCGCCGCAACCCGAGGAACCCGTCGCCGCGGTCGACGCGGCCCAGCGTGACGAAGAGGAACACATGCTGGCCGAGGCGGGCCGCAGCGACCCCTCAGTGCCCCGCCGCGACCCCGAAGAGGCTGCACTGGAACTGCTGCAGAACGAGCTGGGCGCGCGGCGGATAGACGGCAGCTAGGCGGCTAAGCCGTCCACCACGGGCGAAGTGGCAGCTCGTCGCCGCCGCGCGGGTCGACGTTCGCCGCCAGCACGTGGTGCAACTGCAGGTTGTTCTGCTCGAACGCCACCCGCGAGGCGGCCATGTACAGGCCCCACACCTTGGCGGTGGCCAGACCGACCTCCGCGACCGCCTCGTCCCAGTGCGCCACCAGGTTGCGGTTCCAGTCCCGCAGCGTCATCGCGTAGTGGTGCCGGAAGTTCTCGGCGTGCACCACCTCGAACCCGATGTCCTGGATTTCGCTGGTGATCCGCCCGGAGCCGGTCAGCTCCCCGTCCGGGAAGACGTAGCGGTCGGTGAAGCCGCCCGCGAACGACGTCGACTTGTTGTCGTGGCGGGTGATGCAGTGGTTGAGCAGCAGGCCGCCGGTCCGCAGCTTCGACTTGAGGAAGCCGAAGTAGGCGGGATAGTTCTTGACGCCGATGTGCTCGGTCAAGCCGATCGACGACACGGCGTCGAAGTCCGACTCGCCGACGTCGCGGTAGTCGGAATGCCGCACCTCGGCCAGCTCCTGCAGCCCCTCGGCGGCGATGGCCGCGCGCGCCCAGGCGGCCTGTTCGGCCGACAGCGTGGCGCCGATGACGCGCACGCCGCGTCGCGCCGCGTACCGGACCATGCCGCCCCAGCCGCAGCCGACGTCGAGCAGCCGGTCGCCGGCCCGCAGCCGCAGCTTGTCGAACACCAGCCGGTACTTGTTCTCCTGCGCCTCTTCCAGGGTGGCGTCGGCGTGGGGATACACCGCGCAGGTGTAGGTCATCGACGGGCCGAGCACCCACTCGTAGAAGGTGTTCGACACGTCGTAGTGGTGGTGGATGGCCTCGGCGTCACGTGTCTTGCTGTGCATCAACCCGTCGGCGACGCGGCGCCACCGCGGAGGCGCCTCCTGAGGCGGGGGAGCGACCGGCACCAGGCGCTCGACCCCGATGGACCGCACGACGTTGGCGAGCACCCGCGCCGGCGGGCGCTTGAACTGAACCCGGTCGGTCAGCGTCTTGAGCAACTCGTACGGATCACCGGGATGGACGCCCGTGACCTCGAGGTCACCCGACACGTACGCGCGGGCCAGGCCGAGCTCGCCGGGGGCCGTGGCCAGATAGGTGGCCCCGCGGGGCGTGCGCAGGTCCAGGCCCAGCTCGGCGTCCTCGCTGCCGGCGGTGCTGCCGTCGTAGGCCGTGAACTTGAGCGGGTGACGCCCGGTTGCGGCGAAGATCTCGAGCACCTCCGCCATGCTGAACTTGCCGGTTGTGGCGCGGCTCGAAGCTTTTGTCGTGGTCATCGCCGTTGCACCGCCTTCGCGTAGAGATCGAGGAGCCGTGAGTCGGGATCGTAGGTCTTCTTGACCGTGTTGTATGCCTCCCCGCCGTAGAGCTCGTCAAACTCCTCGCGGGTGTAAAAGGAGTCGGAGTACAGCGACTTGTGTCCGTCGAGCTCGCTCACCTTCTTCTCGATCGAGCGGTTGGTGGCGCCTTCGGTGCCGGTGGCGGGGACCGACGACCAGAACCCGACGTTGACGTAGGTGTGGTCGGGTCGCATCGGATAGAGGGGCCAGCCTTCGTTGTCGCGCAGCCGCAGCGGGCACAGCCAGATCGGGGTGATCGGCACGTTGCCCAGGAACCATTCGAGGAACTCGCAGGTCCGCTCGACCGGCACCTCGACGTCCTGCACCACCCGCTCCCGCGGCGGACGGCCGTTGCGTTTCTCGATCCGGTCGGCGATGCCGTAGCGCTGGTCGAGCGCCACCAGCTTCCAGTAGAAGCTGCTGCGCCGGTAACGGCGCGGCCACCACCGGCGGATGCGTGGGTCCTGGGCACCGAACGCGCGCGAGCACCAGAACCAGTCGGTGTCCCAGCGCCAGAAGTAGTCGTGGATCGTCAGGCGGTCGTCCTTGGTGGCCTCGACACCGGGTGAATCGTGGCGGATGGACTGGTAGTAGATGTCCTTGCCGGTGTAGTCGCTGACCGGTCCGGGCGTGGTGGTTCGCCTGCCCACGCAGAGGTAACTCTCGTCGGGGCTGAACACCACCCCGTCGAGGTAGTCCACCGGGGTGCCGCCCTGCCCGCCGGTGTCGATGATGCGTTCCATCGCCGCGACGAGGTCGGGCAACGAGCGGAATCGCACGTGCCGCAACGCCACAAACGGCGCGACGGGTTCGAGCTCGATCCGCAGACGGGTCGAATACCCCAGCGTGCCATAGGAATTCGGGAAAGCCCGGAAAAGATCGGAATGCTCCTCGCGCGAGGCGGTGACCAATTCGCCGGTGCCGGTGAGGATGTCCATCTCCAGTACCGATTCATGCGGCAGGCCGTTGCGGAACGACGCCGACTCGATACCCAACCCGCTGACCGCCCCGCCGAGGGTGATCGTCTTCAATTGCGGTACCACCAGTGGCGAAAGTCCGTACGGCAGAGTCGCGGCCACCAGGTCTTCGTAGGTGCACATGCCCGCGACGTCGGCGGTGCGCGCTTCCGGATCGACCGACAAGACACCGGTCAGGCCTGAGGTGTCCAGGCCGCGCGCATCGCGTTTCGCGCGGTCGCGGAACAGGTTTGAGGTGGGTTTGGCTAGCCGGACGACGGACGTCGCCGGGATGGAACGATAGCTCGCCATCAACCGTTCGACGCCCGCAGCGTGAGCCGAGAGTGCAGATCCACCGACAGGCACCACATATACCCTAGTCTTCGGCGACAGCCCATGCACCCGAGCGCGGGCGCATGCAACACGAGGACCACAAAAGGGGAGTGCCTTGGGACAGGTAAGCGCCGACAGCACCATATTGATCAACGCCGACCCCGCGGCGACCCTCGCCGCGGTCGCCGACTATCAGACCGTTCGTCCGAAAATCCTGTCCCCGCAGTACAGCGACTACCAGGTGCTGCAGGGCGGCCAGGGCGCGGGCACGGTCGCGAAGTGGAGGCTGCAGGCCACCAAGTCGCGCGTGCGTGACGTCCAGGTCGACGTCGACGTCGCCGGCCACACCGTCATCGAGAAGGACGCGAACTCGTCCATGCTGACCAACTGGACGGTCGCTCCGGCCGGGCCCGGCTCGAGCGTCACGGTCAAGACGACGTGGAACGGCGCGGGCGGCGTCAAGGGCTTCTTCGAAAAGACCTTTGCGCCACTGGGTTTGAAGAGGATTCAGGGCGAGGTGCTGGCCAACCTGAAGAAGGAGCTGGAGAGCTAGCGGGCCTGGCCCTGGGTCGCCAGGAAGCCCGCGACGCCGCGGACGAGCGCGTCGGCGTACTTCTGCCGGCCCTCGGCCGACTCCATCAGCGCGGAATCGGCCGGGTTCTTCATGTTGCCGCACTCGACCAGGATCGACGGGTACTGCGCCAGGTTCAGGCCCGCCAGATCCGCGCGCCCGTAGAGGCCGTCCTGGCCGATGTAGTTGGCGGGCGGGATGCCCGAGGCCTGCATCTGGTCACGCATGATCCTGGCGTACTGCACCGACGGCCCGGCCTGCGCCTGGTTGAGCGGCGGGGCCGAGTAGTTGACGTGGAAACCGCGGCCGGACGGCGGCCCACCGTCGGCGTGGATGCTCAGGACCGCGTTGGGATGCATCGCGTTCGCCGCGTTGGCGCGCGCGTCGACGCAGGGACCCAGCCCGGTGTCGTTGCCGCGCGACATCGCGGTCCGCACACCGAGGGCGTTCAGCGCGGCGCGCACCCGCAGCGCGGTGTCCCACGTGAAGGTGTGCTCCGGGTAGCCGCTGTTGGTCGACGTCCCGCTGGCCTGGCAATCCTTCGTGCCGCCCCGGCCGGTGGGCACCTGACGGGTGATGGACGCGTCGTTGGAGCCGTTGTGGCCGGGGTCGATGAAGACCACCATGCCGGCGATGTTGGAGGGAACCGCTCGCGCGGTGGGGGTCAGGATCATCGACGCAGCAACCAGCACGCCGACCACCACTTTGATTCCGACACGCCTGCTCAGTCCTAGGTCCACGGCGCCAAGGTAGCGGCGCGCGGTCTACGCTGGGTGTTCCGAATCGCCCAATACGCGCAGGCGAAACCAAGTCGAGACCGAGATGCGAGGGGACTGTCATGCAACCCGGAGGCGATATGTCGGCGCTGCTCGCCCAGGCGCAGCAGATGCAGCAGAAGCTGTTGGAGGCCCAGCAACAACTCGCGAACGCCGAGGTGCACGGCGAGGCCGGCGGCGGGCTGGTCAAGGTCACCGTGAAGGGCAGCGGCGAGGTGGTGGCGGTTCAGATCGATCCGAAGGTCGTCGACCGCGACGACATCGAGACTTTGCAGGACCTGATCGTCGGCGCCATGTCGGATGCGTCGAAGCAGGTCACCCGCATGGCGCAGGGGCGGCTCCCGGCGCCGGCCGGGGGGCGGGGCGGGGCCCCCCCCCCCCCCCCCCCCCCCCCCCCCCCCCCCCCCGCGGCCGGGCCCCGGCCCCCCCCCCCCGCGCGCAGGGCCCCCCCCGCGCCGGTGGGCAG
>NZ_CACRUY010000037.1 GCF_902652685.1 Mycobacterium sp. Marseille-P9652 | reverse complement strand
CCGCCGAACAGACCATTGGCCCCGCCCGCGCCGCCGTTACCGCCGTTACCGCCGGCCACGCCGGCCCCGCCGGCGCCACCGGTGCCTCCCGAGCCCCAGAACAAGGCCGAGCCACCGTTGCCGCCCTTGCCGCCGGGCGCACCCGAACCACCGTTGCCACCGTTGCCCCAGAGCCAGCCCCCGTCGCCGCCGTTCTGCCCGGTACCCGGCGCCCCGTTTGCGCCGTTGCCGAAGAGCGGCCGGCCCGTCAGCGTCAGGCTGGGAGCGTTGATCAGACCAAACAGGTCATCCGCGATCGACTGCGCCTGCAGCGGCAGCGTATTGGCGGCCTCGGCGGCCGCGTAAGCGCTCGCACTGGACTGCAACGACTGCACCATGTCGGCGTGAAACGCCGCCGCTCGCGCGCTGAGCGCCTGAAATTCCTGCGCGTGGCTGGAGAACAGCGCCGCAATCGCCGTCGACACCTCGTCCTCAGCCGCGGCCAAAACGCTCGTGGTCGACGCCGCCGCCGCGGCATGCGCCTGACCCAAGTCCGAGCCCAGCCCGGCCAAAGTTGTTGCCGCCGACGCAAATTCGTCAGGCGCAGCGATCACATAAGACACCGTTGTCCTCCCGGCCCGATCGGGTTGACCTACCGCAGTAACCGTCGCGTGAGCAGTCACCCCCCGCTAGGGACCTTCGACCCCCGTTTGGGAGCCACCCGGACTTAGTTCGACGCGCGTTGAATAGCGGTTGCGCAGACCGACAGAGCCGGATGAGCGTTGCGCCGTGGCGAAGGTGCGTCCGGGGTGACGGTGCGGGAGTGACGACTGTGACGCCGGGCGACTACCCGCGCGGATACCCGCGGCGCACCGTGCGGTCGAGGATGCCGAGCGTCGCCCGAAGCTTGTCCTCCGAGATGACCGGGAAGATCCCGGCGGCCCGCCACTTGTCGTCGATGCCCGACCAGTCGTAGAACGAGGTGACCACCGTGGCGGCGTCGTCGGTGGGCTCCAGCCGGTAGCCGTACACGTGACCGATCTGGGGCCGGATCTGCCCGAGGATGGTCCAGGCGATCAGCCGGTCGGGCTCGAACTCCGTGATGCTGACCGTGACGTCGTACTTGCCCAGCTGCGGAAAATCGTTGAGCGCCTCACGATCCATGTGCACGACGAAGCTGTCGCCGACGCCGCCCACCGGGTCTCCGTCGGCGTCCTGCAGCATCCCGGACGCGTCGATCGCGACGTGGCCCCGGGGGTCGCACAGCACGGCGAAGATGTCGGCCGCCGGCGCGTTGATGGTGCGACTTACCTCGATCCGCTCAGTCATGGAATGCACCCTCCACCAGTTCGTCGAATCGCTCCAGGGCCTCGTCGGACTCCGCGTCGATGCCACGCAGCGGCCCCCGCTCGGCGAGGTAGCGCCGCGCGTAGAGCCGCGCGACCAGCGCCTTGCGGTCACCGCCGCCGGTGTCGCGCTCCCACGCCGCCTGCTCGGTGAGCAGCGCCGCGGCGTAGACGTCACCCATGAACTGCGCCAGCGGGAACAGGCGCGCCTCGCCCACGTCCCGGTCGAGCTTGGACCAAGCGGTGATCGCGGCGTCCAGATCCTCGATGCGCTCGGCGACCAGCCGGGTGGTGTCGTCGTCGTCGGACACCGAGACGGCGTCGCGAAGGCGTGCCAGCAGGGTCTCGTGCGCGCGCGACTGCTCGATGCCCCGCCGCACGTCCAGGCACAGGATGTTGTCCGGCCCCTCCCAGATCGTGTTCACCTGCGCGTCGCGCAAAAGCCTTGCCACCGGCCAAGTTTCGACGTATCCGTTGCCGCCGTGGATCTCGATGGCGTCGGACGCCGCCGTGATGCCGAGCCGGCACACCTTGAGCTTGGTGACGGGCACGGCGATGCGCTGCCGCATGCCGCCGGGCCGGCGATGGTTGATGGCGCCGGTGCCGTCGAACACCAGCGAGAGCGCCGCCTCCATGTCGACGATCATCTCGGCGAGCTTGCGCCGCATCAGGGGCTTGTCGATCAGCGCGCCGCCGAACGCCCGGCGCGCACGGGCATAGCAGAGCGATTCGACCAGGGCGCGGCGGGCGTTGCCGAGCGCGAACAGGGCGATCCCCAGGCGGGCGGCGTTGGTGAGCTCCATCATCCGGCCCAAGCCCTTGCCGTCGGACGGCCCCGCTTCGCCGGACGGCTCGCCCGAGAGCAGGAACGCCTCGGCGTCGACGAATTCCACCTCGCCGGACGCGACCGACCGTGTCCCGAGCTTGTCCTTGAGCCGCCGCACCCGCACGCCGTTGCGGGAGCCGTCGCGCCGGGTGCGCAGCACGAGGAAGTTCGCGACGCCGCGCGAGGAGTCCGGCGCGCCCTCGGGTTTGGCCAGCACGACGAACGCCTCCCCGGCGCAGTTCGACGCGAACCACTTGAACCCGTTCAGGAGCCACGCGTCGCCGGCGCGGGTCGCGGTCGTCTCCAGCGCACCGAGGTCGGACCCGCCCGTGCGTTCCGTCAGCAGCTGCGCGGTCTCGCCGGCCCATTCGCCGGAGGCGAACTTGGCCAGCACGTGCTCGCGCACGTCGGCGGGCGCGTAGGCGGCGACCAGCGATTGCACCATTCCGCCGCCGGTGCCCAGGGCGCAACCCATCCCGATGTCGGCCTGGTCGAGCAGGTAGTTCGACGCGAACAGCGTCAACCCCGAGCTCACCCCGGCCGCGCGCGCGTCGGCGCGCAGGGCCTGCTGGGCCTCGAGGACCGCGCGCTTGGACTGCGTGAACGACACCGGCATGACGACCTGGCTGATGTCGTGTCCCCACCGGTCGTAGCGCTCGAGCCGGGGTGGGTTGCGGTCGGTCTCGTCGGCCCACCGGGCGACCTGTCCGCCCATCAGCTCGCCGATGCGGGTGAGGTGCCGCTCGGCGAACTCGAGCTCGTCGGAGGGCAGGTAGTACGCCATCGTTCGCTGCAGCGTGGGATCCGTGCGATACCAGTTCAAGCCCACCGCTCCGCGGTAGTTTTCCGTCTGGTAGCGCCGCGACTTCTCCGGCGTGGAAAAAGGCAGTCGGTCCACGGCCTCCACGGCGTAGTCGCTCATGGGTTGACGGTATACCGCAGTGCCCCCTACGCGGTGGCGCGCAACGGGCGGCGGCGCCGGCTCGAGTGGGCCCCCGGGCCGCGGCCGGCGGCGCGGCGGGTCAGCGCGTCGGAGTCGAGGATCAGGACGGCCTTGCCTTCCACCACAATCCATCCGCGACTCGCGAAGCCCCGCAGTGCCCTGTTGACCGAGGTCCGGTCCGCCCCGACCAATTGCGCCATCTCGTCCTGACTGAGCTCGTGCGCGACGCGCACCCCGCGGCCGTCGGCCGCGCCGAACCGTCGGGCCAACAGCAGCAGCTGCCGGGCCACGCGGGCGGCGACGTCCCGGGACACCAGCTCGACCAGATCGTCGTCGGTGTCCCGGAGCCGCCGGGAAAGCACATACAGCAACTGCTCGGCGAACGCCGGCCGGTGCGCCACCCAGTCCCGCAGCGTCGCCCGGTCAAGCCACATCGCGACGACGTCGGTGATCGCCGTGGCGCTGCAGGTGCGCGGGCCCGGGTCGAAGACGGCCACCTCACCGAACACTTCCGTCGGGCCGACGATCGCCCGAAGGTTGGTGCGGCCCCCGGGGCCGCGCACGCTGAGTTTGACCCTGCCCGTGACGACGACGTATATCCGGTCGCCCGGTTCGCCCTCGGTGAAGATGGTTTCGCCGGCCGGGAACTCGGCCTGGCGAAGCCGGCCGACCAGCGCGGAGGCGTCGTCGGGTTGGACCCGCCGCAGGATTCCGGTTCCGGCGAGGACGGGGTGGACTCCCGGACACTCGACGTCGGCCATCACGCTCATGAGTTCCTCCTCCTCGCCGTCATTCCGGCAGCGGGCCCGTGAGAAACACCAGGCGGAAGTTGCCGATCTGGACCTCGTCACCGTTGGCCAGCACCGCCGAGTCGACCGGTTCGCGGTTGACGTAGGTGCTGTTCAGGCTGCCCAGGTCCACTACGCGGAACCTGTCGTCGTCCTTCCGGAATTCGGCGTGCCGGCGGCTGACGGTGATGTCGTCGAGAAAGATGTCGCTGGCCGGGTGCCGGCCCGCGGACATGACGGCGTGCTCCAGCCGGAACCTGGTTCCCGCATTGGGGCCGCGCTTGACGACGAGCACGCCGAGGCCGCTGGCCAGCGTGCCGAGGTCCTCGACGGCCGCCTCCGCGACGGTCGCCGAGGTGTCGAATATTTCTCTGGTGGTCTCGTCCGCGGCATGGCTCTGCCGGGCCGCAAGCGGTTGCTGTGAGGTTGACACCGTGCTCCGATCACGCGGCCCGGGGGAGGCCCGGCGTCGCGCCGGTCGCCGATGTGGTCGGCCGGTTGGCCAACGGGGCCCACCCGACGACGGTCAGATACAGCCCGACGAGGGCGAAGACGATGCAGAGCGAAACCCCGCACGCCTCGGCGCCGATCAGGCTGTCCGCCACCCAGACGAACGCCCGGGGGAACGCCACCAGCATGAGGCCGCGCAGCACGATCATCCAGCCCAGCGCGGACACGATGATCGCCGGGGCGCCCCGCCAGTAGGGGTGACCGGCGACGACGATCAGTCCGAACAGGAGCACGAACGCACCGGTGACGAACGTCCACATCGAGTTCGCCTCGAACTGCGACAGGAGGGTCTGCATGTCGGAGGCGCGCGCCACGGCCGTCACGTCGACGATCACGAGGAAGGGGCCGAGCACACGGGCGAACATTCGCGTAGCGGTCTGTGACGCCTGCGGTGAAGCGTTCATTGCCGTGCCTCCATCTCCCCGCCGGTCGCCGTCGACCTCCCTCATCGGACCACCGGGGCCGCGCGCCGAGCTAGGGACGGAAGTCCCTGTCTGGCGGGGCATTCGGCCCGACTACCCCCGGGGGTAACCGAAGGCGGCAGCGGAAAGGGCATGAGGACGCCGGATGAGCGCCCCGATACCGCCGTCGGCTTAAACCGGCGCGACGAATTCGGACGTGTAGAACTCGCCCGGATTCTGGGAGTGGGGATTCGGCCGCTCGACTATTACCCACACGCCCGTCGTGCCGGGCCGAATGGTGTCGGAAACGGTCACGGTTCCGTTGCCCGCACCGTCGGTGTCCAGGCCGCGGAAGGCCGTGCCCGGGTCCCCCGGGCCGCAGGTCGCCGCGGCCGACCGCGGCTCCTGGATCAGTCCGACGTCGAAGTGCGTGCCGGGCTCCGGTTCGTCCCACAGATGCACTTCCGCGACCGCGCTCGACCCCGAGCGGTGGATGGCGGCCGATCCGGTGCCCAGCGGCGTGGCCGGCAGCCAGGCCGCGGTCGACACCAGGCTGAAGTCGCAGCGTCGCAGCTTCGCGTCCAGCACCACCGTCGTGCCGCCCTCGGCGCCGGCCGCGGCGACGCCCAACGTGGTAGCCGGAACCACCATCGCGGCGATTGCTCCCGAACAGGTCTTCGCGCGCATCGTGCCACCCCTTGACCTCGGTGTAATCCAGATCACAGCGGGAATAGATATTGACCGCGGCTCGGCGAAAATAAACCTGCTCGCGACAATTACTGCGGCGTCAATTTGCCCGTAATTCGGGCGGATTGAATTGCTCAGGGCTTGATGCGAATCGGCCCGGGCGACCACAATCCGCTGCGCGTCGCCGTGCCGAGATCGAGCTGGGCGGGGTGCGCATCGGCGACGGTTTCGAACTTGCGCAGCGATCCCCAGTCCCGGCCCCAGTCACGGGACAGGTAGGTGGACATCACGTGGGCGCGCAGCAGCAGGTCGGTGATGCCCAGCAGGCCACCGTTGACGCCGTCCTCCCAGGTGTCGGTGTCCTGCTTCTTGGCGTTGTAGTCCGGCGTGATGCGGAACTTCGGCACCTCGGTGACGCCGTTGACGTGCAGCATCGGGTGCTGGCACGGGAAGGCCAGCCCGACGGCCCAGTCGAGGAGCACCGGCTGCGACGACCCGACGTACTCCTGCACCGACCGCAGTTCCGGCACCCGGGGCGGGGTCACGGCGATCCAGTCCTCCGGTGTCAACGAGAGGTCCTCGGCCACCACCCGCACGGCGGCGGCGTCGGCGGGTATCTGCGACCGGGGGTAGCGCAGGTTGCGCCAGACCTTCGGCTGCTCCCCGTAGAGGTCGTAGGGGACGACGCGGCCGGCGGGCACGATGTCGCCGCCCGGGCCGGGCCTGCCGTACTCCAGCACGACGGTCTGCCCGTCGGTGTGCCCGTGCAGGACGCTGTTGCCGGTGATCCTGCCCGCCGCGGTAACCACCAGCAGGGGGTGGCCGTCGTCGGGCTTGGGCAGCTGGTACCACGCCGACGTCAGCCTGCTCTGCTGCTGGGGACCGGTCGTGTAGCTGCCCGCCATCGGCACCCGGTCCGGGTTGAGGCCGTAGGGCAGCGGCGCCAGCGACCCGTTGATGCCCGGCGTGGTCAGCTTGGTCGGCCCGTACCAGTCGTAGTCCGTGCCGGGCTGCGGCACCAGCGTCTCCTCGACGGACTCCGCCAGGGTGCGTTCGGGTACGCCGTTGGGCGAGAAGCCCGTCGGGTCGACGCCGCCCAAGGGCCCCAGCGGGCCGTAATTGCCCGGCAGCGGCGTCATGAAGCCGGCGTTGCTGTCCGGTTCGACCAGCACGTCGTCGGCCAGCCCGCAGCCGCCGCTGAACTCCCGCAGATTGGCCCAGCCGTTGGAGTAGGTCGGGTATTGGCGGACGATGCCGGCCACCATGGACGCGGTGAACACCAGCGCCATGAACCCCGCGGCCAGGGGGATGGGCGCGGCCGTGACCGCGCGCGCCAGCCGGCCCTCGCCGTGCTCCGGGGACACGAAGTGCAACCAGACCGCGTACAGCGCCGCGATCGCGAACAGGATGAAAAACCCTGTGCTGATGGAGAATCCGGCGATCCTGGGCATCACGTTGTTGAACGGCACGCCGTAGCTGGACACGTACCACCAGCCGTTGGTGGTGGCAAAGCACAGCGCCATGATGAACAGCACCGCCGCCAGGAAGGCCATCCGGTTGCGCGCCCAGCGCAGCACCTTCGGCGAGACGAGCACCGTGGTGAGTGCGGCCATCGCCGCACCCACCGCGGCGAACAGGCCGAAGTGGTGCACCCATTTGGTGGGCGTGAACATCAGGAAGAACATGGTGCCGAAGATGACACCCATCAGGCGCCACGCCGGTCCGCGTGCGACGCCCGGAATCCGCTTGCGCCGCAACATGATGAACACCGCGGTGAACAGGCAGAGGGCGGTGATCAGGAAGCCGAACCGGCGTGACAGCGAGCCGTCGACGGTGGGCAGGATCAGGTAGTAATAGCGCAGGTTCTCGGTGTACCAGGCCTGGCTTGGGCCGATCGCGGTGCGAATCCTGGTGGCCTCCAACACCGTCGACAGCGTCTGGTCGGCGAACACCACGGTGAGGATGACCGTTCCGGCGGCCAGCATCGGCGCCACCAGCGGCCAGGTACCTACCAGGCGGTGCCGCCGGACCAGGATGCGCAGGATCGGGCGGCCGCCGGCGAGCAGCGCCGCCACCGCGATCAAGCCGGTGGGCTGAACGCCGAGGGTGAAGGCCGCGGTGATCACCGCGAGCGCCGCCGGCGTCAGCCGCGACGCGCACATCGAGCGCTCGATCAGCACGTAGGTGACCAGCGATCCGAGCGCGATGATCGGCTCGGGCCGCAGCCCGTTGTTGAACGGCATCCACGCGGTGAGCAGCACCAGGCCGGCCGCCCAGTTGGCGGCCAGGCTCGAGGTCACGGCCGGCCCCAGCCGCGGCAGCACCTCACGCGACAGCAGCAGCCAGCACACGAGTCCCGCGACCAGGTCCGGCAGCCGCATCCACAGGCTGCCGTCGCTGACGTGGGTCATGAGCGCCAGCAGGTTGTAGTACCAGCCGAACGGGTCCTCCGGGCTGCCGAACCAGCGGAAGTAGTTGGACATGTAGCCGGCATGGTCGGCCACCCGGGCCATGCCGAGGATGTAGCCGTCGTCGGAGGAGTTCGCGCCGATCAGGTGCCAGATCAGGAACCCGGCGATCACGGTCGCGTCGACGAGGGTGAACTTGCGCCAGCGGGTCGGGATCAGCCGGTGCATGCGGCGCCCGTCGAGCTGGTCGAGGCGCCACAGCGCGATCAGCGCGACGATCGTGGAGACGATCGCCAGCACCATCGCGGCGAGCTTCAGCGTGGTCGGTGTGGTGGAGAACCGGGTGTCGATGGTCGCCGAGAACTGCAGCCCGGGCGGAGCGGGACCGGTCAGGTCCGTGAACACCCCGACGATCTGCGGGCGCAGGTTGGGATCGGAGAAGCCGGCGCGCACCGGCCTGCCGGCCGGGTCGGTCAGCCCGACGAACGTGGCGAACGTCCCGGCAAGCGTGGAGCTGATCTCGATGCGCTGGCATTGGGGGGAGGCGGCCTGGTCGCGCGGCACGCTGGCGATCACCACGTTGCGGTCGGTGACGTCGACGCGCTGCTTGCCGACCACGACGAACAGCGCGTTGAGCGCGGCGTCCTTGCCCTTCTTGGGTGCGGTGCTCAGCACGACGCCGCCCTCGGGCGGCAGGTCGCGCACCACCGAGCACGGCACGGTCGCCGTCACGTCGACCGGCGTCAGCGAGATCAGCGGGGCCGTCACGTTGTTCAATTGGCCGTTTTGCGGCCAGTTCAGCGTCGCGGTGGTCTGCACGACGGGCAGCAGGGGCGTGGCGATCGACAGCACGAAACCGATCAGCCCGGCGATCGTCGCGACCCAGCGGGTGGTGCGCACGTCCTCGCGGGGCCCGGACGGTTGTGCCTTCTCCTCGCGGTTCTCGACGGTGGTGACGCTCATGGGAGTGCCCGAATCGGTCCCTGCCGGGTCCAGCCGTTCACTGTCATCACACCCTGTTCGATCACGGCGTCCGGCGCCTGGTCGGCCGGCACCAATGGGTAGTACTGCTCGACCGAGCCCCAGTCGCGGTACCAGTCGCCGCGCAGGTAGGTCGCGACCGTCGAGGTCCGCAGCATCGCCTGGGTGATCAGGAACGGACCACCGGCCTCGCCGGCCTCCCAGCCGTTCGACGACGCGGCCGTCTGCTTGTGCTCCGGCAGAAGGCGGTACTGCGGAAGCTCGGCGACGCCGAGGTGCTCGGAGAACGGCCGCTGGCAGGGGAAGTCGGCGGCGACCGCCATGTCCATCAGCACCGGGGTGCGCGATCCGATCAGCTGCTGCAGCGTCTGCAGAACCGGCACCCGCGGCGGGGTGAACGCGAACCACTGTTCGGCGCTGAGGTTCGGGTCGTAGGCCACGATGCGCGCCACGTTGGCCCCCGGCGGGGCCCAGGCCAGCGGGAACCGCAGGTTGCGCCACGCCGGCTCGGGTCCGACGTCGATCGGCTGCACCTCCGCGAGCGGCTGGGTGGTCCCATCGGGCCGGGCGACCCCCCACTGCAGCTTCAGCGATTGGCCGTAGGTGAAGGTGCCGTCCTCCTTGTACGACCAGATGGCGCCGGTCGCCGAGACCACCACCAGCGGCCGGTCCGGGGACCGGGGCGGCAGCTGGTACCAGGCCGAGGTCGCGGTGGCCGCCAGGGAGTTCTCGCCGTAGCTGCCCATCACGGGGGTCCGGGCCGGGTCGAGGCCGAAGGGCAGCGCGGCGTGCGAGCCGTTGACGCCCACCGGGCCCTTGCCGCCGGCCGTGCCCGCCGAGTCACTCATGGTGGCGTTGGGCTTGTTGGGGGAGGCGTCGGAGTTCACCACGCCCGGTTTGGTCACCACCGGGTAGGACCTCAGGTCGTCGCCGACGCCGTCGGGTTTGAAGCCGACGGGATTGACGCCGCCGAGCGGGCCGGCGGGCCCGAACTGCTGACCCGGAACCGGTTGCAGCAGGCCGGCATTGGGGTCCGGCTCGGCCAGCACGTCGTCGGCCATCGCGCAGCTGTGCGGCGAGAGGCCTGAGGTGAGGGCCGCCAGGTTGGCCTTGCCGGTGGTGTAGAGCGGGTACCGGAAGGCGGCGGCCTTGGCCAGCGAGCCGACCTCGCCGAGCACCATGATCGTCGCCACGACGAGCAGCGGCGTGGACGCCAGCACCCGGTTGCGCCGGTTGTTCTTCACCTCCGTGTGACCGGCGTAGTCCATGCGGAAGTGGTACCAGGCGGCCAGCAAGCCGGTGGCGATCGACAGCACCAGGAACATCGTCGTCACCGGATGGCTGGCGATCACCGGCTGGATGTCGTACCAGGGGACGCCGTAGTTGTTGACCTCGAACCACCCGTTGATGCCCGAGGTGGCCCACGCGAGCACGAACAGCAGCGCGGTGACGTAGAGCGTCAGGTTGCGGCGGCTGTGCAGGCCGATCCGGGAGAAGGTGAACGCCGCGACCGCGCCGAGGGCGCCGGCCAGTCCGGCGAACGCGCCGAACTGCACCGCCCACTTGGTCGGGGTGAACGTCAGCAGCAGCAGCCCGATCGCCGTGGTGCCGATCAGCCGCCACGTCGGGCCGCTCGCCAGGCCCGGAACGCCGCCGCGGCGCAGCAGCACCACCAGGACCCCGAACAGCGACAGCAGCATCACGAGCACCGCGAATCGCCGCGCCATCGACCCCTCGGCGTTGCTCTCCACCGTGAGGAAGTAGTAGCGCAGCCAGTCCTGGTACCACGCGATCGTCGGCCCGACCTTGTACTTGATGCGCGCCGACTCGGCGACCGTGGCCAGCGTCTCGGTGCGGAACACCACGACCATGATCAGCGAGAACGACGCCGCCAGCACCGCCAGCGGCGCCACCAGACCGTCGGTCGCCCGCCGCCGCCGGATCAGGTGGGCGATCGCGCGGGCGCCGGTCAGCAGCGCGGCGAGGCCGATCAACCCTTGCGGCGCCAGCGTCACGGTGAGCATGGCGACCACGATCGCGACCGCCGCGGACGCCAGCCGCCCCAGCGCGATCGAGCGTTCCACCAGCGCCCACGTGACGACGACGCCGAGGGCGATCAGCGGCTCCGGCCGCAGCCCGTTGTTGAACGGCAACCACGCGGCCAGGAACACCGCGCCCGCGGTCAGCACGGCGACGCGGTTTGCCCCGAGTCCGCCGCGGGCCGGCCCCAGCCGGCGCAGCGCCCAGTGGCTGATCAGCAGCCAGCAGGAGATGCCGGCCAGGGTTGCCGGCAGTCGCATCCAGACGCCGTCGGTGCTCACCTTCGCCAACTGGGCCAGCACGCCGAGATACCAGTCGAACGGCGCGTCGGTGGTTCCGAAGTAGCGGTAATAGTCGGGGACGTAGCCGGCCCTGGGCGCGATGCGGGCGATGGTCAGGTTGTAGCCGTCGTCCGACGAGGTGGCCCCGATGACGTGCCAGACCAGGAGCGTCGCGATGACGGCGGCGTCCGCGAGCCAGACGGCCACCCCCGCGCGCCGGCGCCTGCCCGTGCGGTGGCGCGACAGCCACGCGGCCGGGGCACGCCAGTTGAGCAGCGTGTCGCCGCCGCGGCTGCGCCGGTCCAGCACGGCCAGCGCCGCGATTGCGGTGAGCACGGCGAGCGTGCCCACGGCCATCGCGACCGTCTTGATCGCGGTCGGCGCGGTGATGAAGCGGGTGTCGATGTCGATGCGGGCCGACAATCCCGGCTGCGGGGCCATCTTCAGGTCGGTGAAGAGACCGGCGACCTGAGGCTTCTTCTCCGCAGGGAGCGTCCCGACGGCGCCCGGGATGCCGACGAAGTCGGCGCCCACCCCGCCCGCGTTGCCCCAGGCGTGCAGGACGCTGCAGGCGCCCGCGGCCACGGCCGGGCGTTGGGCGACGGTGACGACCGAGTCCCGGAAGGCCACAACGATCACGTTCTTGTCGGCGCGAACGAACAGCCCGTTCTTGCCGGTGTCCACCCCGCCGGCCGGCAGGGTCGAGACCACCAGGCCGCCCTCGGGGGGCAAGGTGGCGATCGCCGAGCACGGGATGGAGATGTCGAGTGCCCGCGGCGCGCCGGAGACGAGCGGGGCGGTGAGCTGGGCGACGTGCCCGTCCGGCGTGCTGCCCTGCGGCCACAGCACGGTGGCGGTGGTCTGCCGCACCGGGAGCAGCGGAACGAGGGCGCACAGCAACAGACCGACGAGTCCCGCGACCACGGCGATCAACCGCGAGACGCGCAGGGATCGCTCATTTCGGTCGTGGGGCACGAGGGTCGATCGTAAGCGAAGCGGCTTTGTGCATCGGGGACGCAGGGCCGCCGTGGCCCTGAGCTGGAGAGAAACGCGGCGCCCCCAACCGGGGGCGCGCGTCACCGGTGTGGCGAATCGCCGGACCGCCCGCCCGCGAATGCGGCCCCGGCGGCCCGGGTGGCGGTCAAAATAGGGAACGCGGGCCGGCAAAGGCGGCCCCGACGAAAGGCTGCGGCGCGATGACGAACTCAGGCCTCGGGTTCGGTGTCCTGGGACCGTTGCTGATGACGTCCCACGGGGTGCGGGTGCCGGTCGGCCCGCCCAAACAGCGGGCCGTCATGGCGATGCTCCTGATCAACCGCAACCGGCCGGTGTCGGTCGAGTCGCTGATCAACGGGGTGTGGGACGAGGACCCGGTGCCGGCCGCGCGCCCCAGCATCCAGGCCCACATTTCCAATTTGCGCCGGCTGCTGCGTTCCGCGGGCGTCGACCCGTATCAGGTGCTGGCGAGCGCGCCGCCCGGCTACCAGCTCAGCGTCGCCGACGCCGACTGCGACGTGGGGCGGTTCCTGGCGGCCAAGACGGCGGGCACCAAGGCCGCGGCCGCGGGGCAGTTCGAGGAGGCCAGCAGCCACTTCGCGTTCGCGTTGGCGGAATGGCGAGGGCCGGTGCTGGACGACCTGCGCGACTTCCCCTTCGTCGACCCCTTCGCCACGGCACTGATGGAAGAGAAGGTGGCGGCCCACACCGCGCGCGCCGAGGCCGAGATCGTGTGCGGGCGCGCCGGTGCGGTGATCGGCGAGCTCGAGGCGCTCGCCGCCGAGCACCCCTACCGGGAACCGTTGTGGGCGCAGCTGATCACCGCGTATTACGTCACCGAGCGCCAGTCCGACGCGCTCGGTGCCTACCGGCGGCTCAAGACGGCGCTGGCCGAGGGGCTCGGCATCGACCCGGGTCCGACGGTGACGACGCTGCACGAGCGGATCCTGCGGCAGGAGCCGCTGGGCGCCAACCTGGCCGCCCTGACGACCCACAAGCGCGGCGCCTATCGCGCGGAGGAGGATGCGGCCGCACAGGGGTCCACCGTCGCGCTCCTGCGCGACCGGGCCGGTCGCGAGTACCGGCTGAGCGGCGCGACCACCCGGATCGGGCGGTTCACGGACAACGACGTCGTGCTCGACGACACCGACGTCAGCCGCCACCACGCCGTCATCGCCGACACTGGAACCGGCTTTCTCATCACGGACCTGCGGTCCACCAACGGCGTGGAGGTGGAGGGCCAGCGCATTCGCGGCAGCGCTGCGCTGGCCGACGGCGACCGCATCAGGATCGGCAACCAGGAGTTCTGCTTCGAAATGCGTTCCGTCTGAACCTATTTCGCTAACCGCTGGCGGAGGGTCGGCAGGCCGGGACCGCCCAGGTCCGCCAGCGCCGCCGGACGGCCGGTCATGGCCATCAGCAGCGCCTCCCCGGGGCCGGTCACCTCCGCGCCCCGGCCGTGGGTCCACCCGAGGTCGGTGGCGCGCAGCCGCAGTCCCCTGATCCGGCGCCCGGCGCCGAGCCGGGGGTTGCCGGGCACCAAGCTCAGCACCCGCTCGAGCCGATCGACCGGTACGGCGCGCGGCCGGCCGAGCGCTCGGCGGATGTCCTGGTGATGAACGGTGCCGTCGACCAGAGCGATCATGCCGCCGAAGCCCGCTGTGAGGCCGCGCGGGTGAAGGTGTGCCCGCAGGAACTCCAGTAGATCCTGGGGGCTGCGGGTCGCGAACTCGTCGACGCCCACCTGATTGGCCCGCACGACCCGGCCTTTGGCGAAACGCCCCAGCAGACCCAGAGGCCCGAGTTCCTCGTAGCTGACCACGTGCGCGACAACGTCTTTGACGGTCCACCCCTGGCACAGGCTGGGTGTGTCCCAGTCCCGCGGCGTCAGCGTGGCCAGGAAGTCCGCCAGGTCGGCCCGCTCGGCGCGGGCCATGTCCATCAGGGTTGCGGTCATGGCGGCCCCCTCCGCGTCCGTTCCGCCGAACTCTTGCGCTAAGTCTTTCTTAAAGGCGCCGGATTCCATAGGCCGCTGCGCGTCGCGGTGCCCAGCTGCAGGTCGGCGGGCTGCGCGTCCGGGTAGTAGGGCGTCAGTCGCTGCAGCGACCCCCAGTCGCGCGACCAGTCGTCCTTCAGGTAGGTGGCGATAGTGGTCGCCTTCACCAGCAATTCCGTGACGCCCAGCGGGCCGCCGCCGTTGTTGTCCATCACCGGCGAGTTGGCCTCGGCGCCGAACCGGTCCGGCAGGATGCGCCACTTCGGCGTCTCGTCCACCCCGTTCTGGTGGCCGAAGGGTCGCTGGCACGGAAACGCCAGCCCCACAAGCCAATCCAGGAACACCGGATCCTTCGAACCGACCACGTCCTGCAGGGTGCGCAACTGCGGGATGCGCGGCGGCGTGAGCGCGATCCAGTGCTGGGGGGCCAGGTCCTCGTCGTCGGCCACCAGGCGGATCTGGGTGGCCGCGGCGGGGACGGCGGACAGCGGCAACCGCAGGTTGCGCCAGGCCGGCGACGCCCCGACGTCGGACATCTGGAAGGAGCCGCCGGGGTGCCCGGCGTCGCCCTCGTCGTCGGTGGCCCACTGCACCTGGACCTCGCGGGGATCGAAGCGGCCGGCCGCGGTGACGACCAGCAGCGGCCCGGACTTGTCGCGCGGCGGCAGCCGGTACCACCCCGACCGCAGGTGGGCCGGCACCTGGATGCCGGCGCGCCAGCTGCCCAGCACCGGCGTGCGGGCCGGGTCGAGGTTGTAGGGCAGCTGGGCGACCGAGCCGTTGATGCCCGGCGCCGGGTTGGTGCCGCCCTCGGTGCCGGCCTCGCTGCTCTTGACCAAGCCGTCGTCGCTGACGAAACTGCGGTCGCCGGGGCGTTCCATCACCGGGTCGGCGCGGACGTCGGCGGGAATCCCGTTGGGCGTGAACGCTTCCGAGAGCCCGGCGCCGAGGGCGTCGGCGACCGGGGTGCTCACGGGGGCCAGCATGCCGGCGTTGGGATCCTGCTCGACCAGCACGTCCTCGGCCAGACCGCAGGTCTTGCCGGTGAGCGCCTCCAGGTTGGACCGGCCCACCGACCACGCCGGGTACTGGTCGATCATCGCCAGGGTCAGCGACAGCACCTCGAACACCACCAGCGCCCACGCGGCAACGGCCAAGGGCGACTGAATGATTCGGATCGTCCGCGCCGCGTGAGGACGCGCGGACGGCCCGTTGTCCGGCGCGACGAAGTGGAACCACGCGGCCAGCAGCAGCACCAGCAGGGTCAGCCCGAGCAGCATGGTGGCAAAGCCGTAGTGCCATTGCGGGAACGAATTCGACCACGGCACACCGAAGTTCGACACGTACCACCAGCCGTTCACGCTGGCGAACGACAACGCCACCAGGAACAGCACCGCGGCGGCGAACATGGTCCGGTTGCGCCGGGAACGCATCGCCACGCCCGTCACGGCGACGGCGGCCAGGGCGCCGAGCGATCCGGCGAGGCCGGCGAACACCCCGAAGTGGTGGGTCCACTTGGTCGGCGTCCACATCATCGCCAGGAACGAGATGATCGTGATGCCGACGATGCGCCGGCTAGGCCCGGCGGCCGTCCCCGGGATCCGGCCCTTGCGCAACGACATCGCCACCGTGATGCCGAGCGCGATCAGCAGACCCAGGACGGCGAACCGGCGCGCGACCGAGCCGTCGGGGCTGGCCATGAACAGCCGCTCGTAGCGGATGTGTTCGTCGAACCAGCTCAGGCTGGGTCCGACGGCCCGCTTGAGCGCGGTCGCCTGCAGCTCGCCGGCCAAGGTCTGGTCCCGGAAGATCAGGATGACGGTGACGGTGGCCGCCGCCAGCAGGGGAGCCACCAGCGGGAGGGCGCCGAACCGCCGGATCCGGCGGTGCAGGATCGTGAGCAGCGGCCCGACCGCCACCAGCAGGGCACCGATCGAGGCGATGCCCGTCGGCCCCGAGAACAGGGTGAGCGCGCCGATGATGCAGGCGGCCGCCACCGGCAGCAGCCTGCTGGTGGCCACCGCGCGTTCGACCGAACACCAGGTCAGCAGGATGCCGAGCGCGATGATCGGCTCGGGCCGCAGCCCGTTGTCCAGCGGCAGCCAGACCGCCAGGAACATGCCGGCGGCCGTCCAGGCCGCCGCCCGGCTGTTCTTGACGGCGTGACCCAGGCGGGGCATCACCTCGCGGCTGATCACCCACCAGCAGGTGAGCGCCATGACGAGGGTGGGCAGCCGCATCCAGATGCTCGCGGTGGTGACGTGGGCCCACAGCGCGAGCAGGTCGTAGTACCACCCGAACGGCGCCTCGGGCGTGCCGAACCAGCGGTAGTAGTTGGCCATGTAGCCCGCGTGTTCGGAGACGCGGGCCATGGTGAGGATGTAGCCGTCGTCGGAGGTGTTGGCGCCGACGAAGTGCCACCACACCAGCACGGCGATGACGAGCGCGTCGAGCCCGCCGACCGTCCACCAGCGGGACGGCAGGAAGCGGCGGTGCCGCGTGCCGTCGGCGGTGTCGAGGACGTGCAGCGCGACCAGGGCGGCGCCGGTCAGCACCACGCCGAGGATCATCGCGGCCATCTTCAGCGGCGTCGGACTGCTGCTGTAGCGGGTGTCGACGGTGGCCGAGAAGCTCAGCCCGGGCGGCGCCGGCCCCGACAGGTCGGTGAACACCCCCACGATCTGCGGGCGGAAGTCGTAGCCGCTCTTCTCGCCGCGCAGCGGCGCCCCGGGGTGTTCGGCGTTGGGTCCCTCGGTGAGGCCGACGAACTCGGCGGTGACCTTCTCGGCGTGCGCGGTGAACGTCAACTTCTGACAGGCGGGGCTCAGCACCTGGCTCAACGGGGCGGTGACCACCGCGACGTTGCGCACCACGACCACGAGGTAGTCGTTGGCCCGCTGGATCAGCAGGCCGCGGTCGACGGCCTTCGGCGCCTGCTTGGGCACCGTGGACAACAGCACTGTCTTGCCGGCGTTCTGCGGTCCGGCCAGCCCGGCCGCGGCCTGGCACGGCACGGTGACGGTCAGGTCGGTCGCGACGTAGCCGATCAGGGGCGCGTCGACGCTGCCGAACGTGCCGTTCTGCGGCCAGTTGATGCGGGCCATCGTCTGGTTGACGGGCAGCAACGGAGTGGCGAGCGCCAGCACGGTCCCCAGCAGGCCGGCGACGACGGCAACCAGTCGGGCGATCCGGTAATTGCCGCCCGCGTCGCTCACGGAGGTAGATCGTAGTTCTTCGGCCGTTTGCGGCCCCGTGTCAGGACCCGTGCGGCCAGCGGTGTCGGTGCTCATCGTCCGGCCCCCGGCTTGCGGATGGCCAGCACGAACGGGCCGATGCTCTCGACGGCGAAGCGCGGATCGTTGAAGAGGGCCGCCCGCAGGTCGACGGTATAGCGGCGCACGTTCGGCTGGTTCGGGTAGACGTCCTCGGCCAGCCGCAGGGTGTAGGTGTTGCTGGCGCCGCGGCGCATCAGGAACACGGTCGGGGGCGGCCACGGGCAGGTGTCCAGCGCGTGGATGAGATCGTCGGCGGTCTTGAGGCCGGCCCACTTCTCGATCTGCGCCGCCCGCAGGTCGAACTGGGCCAGCGGATTGGCGTAGTGCGAGGTGAGGCCCTGGAAGCCCCAGTACGGGTAGTAGGACAGGAAGCTGTAGTCGGCGGTCAGCACCACGGTCTGGTCGCGGGGACGGCCCGTCACCCGCTGGATCGCGGCATCGATCTCGGAGTAGAACTTCTCCGAACTCGGCGGCCTGCGGTCGCCGCGCTGCCCGTAGCCGTCGGTGTCGGTGTAGGCGATCGCCAGGTCGGGCCGCAGCACGTCGGGAATGTCCTGGCTGAACGCGATGACGGCGGTCAGCCCGATCGCGCCGGCCACCGGCAGCACCGCGCGGCCACGCGAGCTCAAGGCCCGCGTGAGCTCGATGAGGCCGAACGCCCCGGCGGCGACCAGCAGCACGCTCAGCGTCGGCTGCAGCCGGAACGACAACAGCGTGGTGCGCGCCAGCGTGGTCAGCATCGACAGCAGCGACCACACGTAGATCGCCAGCACGCCGATGGCCAGGGCGCCCGCCCGCACCGAGGAACGGGCGCGCACCACCAGCCACAGGGCGCCGACCATGCAGACCGCGCCGAGCAGCGAGAACTGCAGCATCGGGAAGGTCAGTTCGGCGCCGTCGGCGGGCAGGTAGTGGAAGGCGCTTCCGCTGTTGCTGACCGGGCTGTGGGCCGCGCGCAGCAGGAAGGGCAGCCAGGTGGTCGCGGCGATGGCCGCGGCGATGACGGCGATGACGGCCAGCCGGCGCAGGGGGTCGACGGCGGCCCTGAACCCGTCGCGCCGCCACCGCGCGCCCATCAGACACAGCGCCATCAGCGCGACGGTGAACGCGCCGAAGCCGAACAGCAGCGAATACCAGGTCGCCGTCCAGCCGAGGAAGAGGCCCGCACCGATCACCGCCGCCCAGCCGCCGCCCGGCCGTTCGAGGGTGACCCTGCCGTCACGCTCGGCGTCGGGAGCGACCGTGCTGTCACGCTCGGGGTCGCCGGCGCGCAGCCCCGACCAGGTCAGCACCAGGACCGGCGGCAGCAGCACGGTGATCATCGCCGAGTAGGGCTCGGGGGAGCCGTAGGCGAGCGTCACCGCCGCCGTCGCGATGGTGACGATCAGCGCGTACTCGAAGCGGATCATCCGCCACCACAGCACCAGCGCGACGGCGATCGCGAGGGTGATGGAGGTGACGGCCCACGGCTTGAAGATCTCCCAGGCGGGCGCTCCGGCGAGCGCGGCGACGCGGCCGCCGATCCAGAACCAGCCGGGTGGGTAAAACGACGGCAGCCCGAGGTAGGTCATGTCGTGGAGGGCGGGACTGTCGGCGAGCCGGGTCAGGTATTCGGTGCGGAACTGCTGGTCGACGGAGATGCCGAACAGGTAAAGCCGCGTCGCTCCGAGCGGCATGCCCAGGGTCACCACCGTGAATGCGGACACGAACACCACGGCGCACAGTTGGGCCGGGAGCCGGCGTGCCCGCCGCCACAGCCAGGCGGAGACGAGGAGGCCGGCCAAGCAGCCGACCTGCCCGACGGTGGTCAGCGCGTGGAGTTGGTTCGACGACGGGAAGGCGGGCCACTGCACGCCGGCGATGGCGATCAGGGACACCACGGCGACCACGGCCGAGACCGCGACGGCGACGGCCATCTGGCCCAGGGTGGCCAGCGCGTTGCGCACGCTCAGATGGGGAGCCTGCGGAAGACGCTCCGGGGGACGTGCCGCAACACCATCATCACGTAGCGGAATGCTGCTGGTGCCCAAACCAATTCCTTACCTTTTGCGGCCGCGGTCACCGCGAGGTTCGCGACGTACTCCTTGTCGACGGTCAGCGGGGCTTCCTTGATGTGCGCGCTCATCCGGGTGCGAACCTGGCCGGGCCGGATCACCAGGACGCGAACGCCGTACTCGCGCAACGCCTCCCCGAGGCCAAGGTAGAACCCGTCCAGCCCTGCCTTGGTGGAGCCGTAGACGAAGTTGGACCGCCGCACCCGTTCGCCGGCCACCGTGCTCATCGCGATGATCTGGCCGAAGCCCTGGGCGCGCATCTTCTCGCCGAGTAGGACTCCCACGGAAACAGCCGCGGTGTAGTTGATTTCGGCAGCCAGCACCGCCTTGCGCTGGTTCTGCCACAACTCCTCGGCGTCGCCGAGGATGCCGAACGCTACGATCGCCACGTCGACATCGCCGCCACTGAACGCCTGGTCGATGGTCTTCGGATGACTATCGGGGTCGGTGGCCTCGAAGTCGATGAGCTCCACCGACTTCGCGCCGGCGGCCGTCATCTGGGCCACCGCGGCGTCGCGGCCCGGGTCGCCGGGCATCGCGGCCAGGATGATGCGCGCGTGCGCGTCCCGAAGGTAACGCTCGCAGATGGCCAGGCCGATCTCCGACGTGCCCCCGAGCAGCAGGATGGTCTGTGGATTCCCCACGGCGTCAAGCATTTACAGCAACTCCAAACGTCGGGCCATGTCGGAGGCGAACACCCGCGCCGGGTCGACCCTGCGGCGCAGGGCGATCCATTCGTCGATGCGCGGGTACATGGCGTGGAAGGTGTCGGCGCTCACGCGGGAATCCTTCGCGGTGTAAACGCGGCCGCCGAATTCGAGCACCCGGCTGTCCAGCTCGTTGAGGAACCCGCCCAGCCCCGCCTTGATCGGGAAGTCCACGCACACGTTCCAGCCGGGAATGGGGAAGCTGAGCGGCGCGCGGTTGCCCGGGCCGAAGAGCTTGAACACGTTGAGAAACGAGTAATGCCCGGAGGATTGGATGTCGCGGATGATGCCCTTGAACTCCTCGACGGCGGTGGTCGGCACGACGAACTGGTATTGGGTGAAGCCGGCGCGGCCGTAGGCCCGGTTCCACTCCCCGAACATGTCGAGCGGGTGATAGAACTGCGTCAGGTTCTGGATCTTGCCGCGGTAGGTGCCCGACTTGCGGTACCACAGCTCACCGATGGGCATGAAGGTGTACTTGTTAGCCAGCCCGTTGGGGAACACGTCGGGCAGCGTAAGTAGTTGCGGCGCATCGAATTTCAGCGGGCTGCGGCGTAGCTTGGCCGGCAGTTCGTCCAGGCGCGCGAGCCGGCCGCGCGAGATCGCGGCGCGCCCGAGCTTCGGCGGCGCGCTGATGGCGTCGAACCATGCGCTCGAGTAGGTGTAGTCGGCCTCGCTGCCGTCGCTATGGAAGGCGATCGTCTCGTCCAGGCTGGCCGTGACGTCGCCGTCGGCCACGAAATAGGCGGTCTCCGTTGGCGTCATCTCGATCGTGGCCCGCAGGATGATCCCGGTCAGCCCGTTGCCGCCGACCGTGGCCCAGAACAGCTCGGACTCCTCGCCCGTCGGGGTGAGGCGGCGGATCTGGCCGTCGGCGGTCAGCAGGTCCATGCTGCGGACGTGGTTGCCGAAGCTGCCCGCGCTGTGGTGGTTCTTGCCGTGGATGTCGCAGGCGATCGCGCCGCCGATGGTGACCTGTCGGGTGCCCGGCAGCACGGGCACCCACAGCCCGAACGGCAGGGCCGCCTTCATCAGCTGGTCGAGGTTGACGCCCGCGTCGAGGTCGGCCAGCCGGGTGTCGGCGCTGATCGAGTGGATGGTGTTCAGCGCGTTCATGTCGATCACCAGGCCGCCGCCGTTTTGCGCGTTGTCCCCGTAGGACCGGCCGAGGCCGCGCGCGATCACGCCCCTGGCGCCGTGGTCAGCGGCCCGCGCCACGGCCTTGGCGATCACCTCCGGATCGGCGGTGCGCAGGACCTCGGCGACCGACGGGGCGGTTCGACCCCACCCGGTCAGCCGGGCGGGAGCCATCACTTCTGGGGTGCTCGACATCGTCAAAGAGGCTACCGCTTAACCGCGGGGGCTCAGCGCATGCGGAAGATGACGGCCCGCTGCACGACGAAGTTGATCACGGTCGCGGTGCCCTGGGCGATCACGAACGCGACGGGGATCGCCCACGCCCGGTAGTGCAGCAGTGCGAGCGAGAGGTGGTTGAGCCCCACCTGCACCGCGAAGGTGACGGCATACAGCACCATGACCGCGACGAACCGGGCCGTGCTGGGGGAGGCCTGAAACGTCCATCGGCGGTTGATCAGGTAGGCGGTGATGGTGCCGACGATGAAGCTGGTGGCCTTGGACAGGTCGACCTGCAGGCCCACCGCCTTGTAGAGCGCCAGGTAGAGGCCGAAGTCCACGACACCGGCCAGCCCGCCGGTGATCACGAAACGCACGACCTGCGTCTTGAGGCTGAGTTGCGCGCTCAGCGGCGCGGAATCGGGCGTCGGGACAGCCATCGGGGCGAGTCTATGTGGCGATCGCGAGGGCGGCGTAGCCGGTCGAAGCGGGTCGCCACCCCACACTCGGGCGTGGCGATCGCGAGGGCGGCGTAGCCGGTCGAAGCGGGTCGCCACCCCACACTCGGGCGGCGTGGTGGCCGCCCCGCGTGTCAGCGGGGCAGCTTCACCGAGATCAGTTCGACCTGATTCTCGCCCTGGGGCGTGGAGTAGGTGACGGTGTCGCCCGGTTGGTGCCCGGCCAGGGCCTGGCCCAGCGGGCTGCCGGCGGTCAGCGTCTCGCCCTCGCGACCGGCGGGGGTCTCTTCGATGATCGAGATGACCTGCATCGTGACGACCTCGCCGTCCGGGAAGCGCACGGTGACCTCGGTGCCGCCGGGCAGGCCTTCGGACTCCTGGGCGTGCGACGGCCCTTCCCGCAGCCGGTGATCGAGTTCGCTGATCCGGTCGGCCAGCACGGCCAGTTCGTCGGCCCGCTGGATCGCCTCGGCGGCGTCGCCGTGGTCGCCGACCATTCCGCGATCGTCCCGGACCTCCAGCTCGAGGCGTTCCCGCCGCTGCCGCAGTCGCTCCAGCTCCGCCGCGAGGTTGGCGCGCCCCGCGTCCGCCGCCGATCGCTTTTTGTCGCTCACGTCGAAGAGACCTTTCGCCCAGTTTGCCCAAGTGGCGTACCAGTGTGACACCGGAGGGGTGCCGCCGCCAGTGCTATTCCGCAAGCCGTTTGGGGACTTGAATCTTGGCGAGATCCTCGGCGACGACGATGTCACCGCCGAACACCTCGGCCGCCTCGTCGCGAAAACGTTGGCTCTCGGGGTAGCGCTGAGAGAAGTGGGTGAGCACCAGCCGCCGCACCCCGCACTCGGCCGCCGCCTGCGCCGCCTGACGCGCGGTCAGATGCCCGTAGCGCACAGCCAGGTCGGTGTCCACGCTCAGGAACGTCGCCTCGATGACCAGCATGTCTGCTCCCTCGGCCAGGGCGAACACGGCGTCGCACAGCCGGGTGTCCATGACGAAGGCGAAGCGCTGGCCGGGCCGGGGTTCGGTGACGTCGGAAAGCGCGACGGTTCGGCCCCCGAGCGTGATGGACCCGGCGCGCTCCAGTTCGCCGACGGCCGGTCCCGCGATGCCGTGGCGGGCCAGGAGTTCGGGCACGAAGCGGCGGCCGTCCGGTTCGGTCAGCCGGTAGCCGACGGCGTCGACGGAGTGCTCGAGTGCGCGCGCCTCCAGCACCCCGAACGCGCCCGTCGCCACCGGGCCGTCCGCGACCACCGGTTGCTCGCGGACGTCGGCGCGGTCGTAGAAGAGGCAGGCGTGCCGCAAGCGCTCGAAGAATTCCCGGCCGGACGCCGGGTAGTGCGCGTGCACGGGGCGCGGTATCCCGTCGAGGGACAGTCGCTGCACGATCCCGGGCACGCCTAAACAGTGGTCGCCGTGAAAGTGGGTGAGGCACAGGCGAGTTACGTCACTCACCGGCACGCCGGCCAGCAGCATCTGGCGTTGCGTTCCCTCACCGGGATCGAACAGCAGCCCCTCGCCATCCCAGCGCAGCAGGTACCCGTTGTGGTTGCGGTGCCGGGTGGGCACCTGGCTGGCGGTGCCCAGGACGATCAGCTCACGGGGCGACACCCTCAGCGGGTCGCGTGGCCGGAATCCGAGTTCGTCGATACGGGCGGTTCGTCGTCGTAATAGTCGACGACGTCGCCGCGCAGCGCGTCGAAGATGGCCTTGCCCTGCGCGACCAGCCCGGTGGCCACCTCGCTGAGCCCTTCGGCGCCGTTGAGCACGGTCAGGTTGGCGTTGGACAGCCCCAGCGCGGCCTTCTCGACGATCTGCGGCAGCTGGTCGATGAGCATCCGGTCCAGGGCGACGCGGTTGTGCGACGCCGCCGCCTCGGCCTGGATCTTCATCTTCTCCGCGTCGGCGACGGCCATGATCCGGACGCGTTCGGCCTCGGCCTCCGCGGGCTTGATCACCTCGGCGACCAATTCCTGCTGACGGAGTTCGGCGGCGCGCTCGGCGAGTTCGGTCTTCATCTGCAGCACCTCGCGCTGGGCCTCGGCCTCGGCCAGCGGACCCGCCTGCCCGGCCTGCGCCTGAGCCTTGTCGACCTCGGCCTTGTATTGCGCCTTGACGATCGCGGTCTGCCGCGCGAACTCGGCCTGTTTGCGCTGTGATTCCTGCTCGGCTTCCGCGGCGGCCTGATTGGCCTGCGCCTGGGCGATCTGCGCCTGCTGCTGGATGGCGGCGTTGTGCGGCGCCGACATCGCGTTGATGTAGCCGAGCCCGTCGTCGTCGATGGACTGGATCTGCAGGGCGTCGACGGTCAGGCCGATCCGGGCCATCTCCTCCTTCGAGCCGTCGAGCACCTCGGTGGCCAGCTTCTGGCGTTCCCGGATGATCTGCTCGACGGTCATCGAGCCGATGATCGAGCGCAGGTGGCCGGCGAATATCCGGCCGGTCAGCACGGCCATCTGGTCCTGATCGGACAGAAACCGTTGCGCGGCGCTGATGATGCTCTCGGTGTCGTTGCCCACCTTGAAGGCGATCACGGCGCGGACGTTCAGCGTGATGCCCTGCTGGGTGACGCACTTCTCGCCGACCTCGGATTCGCACATGGCCAGCGTCAGGAAGCGGGCTTTGCGGAAGAACGGCACGACGAAGGCGCCGTGGCCGGTGACGACGCGGAACGGGGCGTTGCTTTTGGCCCGGCCGCCGGAGATGAGCATCGCCTCGTCCGGGGCCGGGACCTTGTAACCGAGCATGTTCGACTCCTTGTCGGGGTTTCGCTGTTGTATCCCAGGCGAATTGGGCCGTCAATTCAGGTGAGGCGCCGCTCCCACGGTTCGACGACCACGGTGCGCGCGCCGCGCGCCTCGACCACCAGCACCTGAGAGCCTTTGGGCAACGGGTCGTCGGACCATGCCATGAAGGTCTCCTTCGATCCGCGCACGGTCACCAGCACCTCACCCGCGCCGCGGTCACCGCGGGTCGCCACGGTCAGCGTCCCCACGCAGCCGACTGCCGACGCGTCGCTCACGAACGCATACTCCTCCTTCGGGGGTTCGACCGTCGACTTGTTGCGCCAAACGGCCCCGAATCCCGACAACGAGTCGACGCTCGGCGCCATTCTGGACCGGGCCTACACCCAGTACGGCACTCGCGCGCGGTATTGCCGCATCGCGACGGCCGCGAGCAGCCAGCCGACGACCGTCAGCACCACCACCACGGCCCAGTGCCGCAACTCCTGGTGCGCGCCCAGCAGCGGCGCGCGCACGATGTCCAGGTAGTGCAGCAGCGGGTTGAGCTCGACGATCTTCGACCAGCGTCCGGCGCCCTGCTGACGCAGCGTGTCGTCGTTCCAGATGATCGGCGTCATGAAGAACAGCAGCTGCACCACCGAGAACAGCAGCGGGCCGATGTCGCGGTAGCGCGTCGCCAGGATGCCGAAGCACAGCGACACCCAGATGCAGTTGAGCACGATCAGGACGAGCGCGGGAAGCACCGACAGGTCGGCCCACGACCAGGGCTTGGGGAAGATCATCGCAACGACGAGGTAGATGACGATGTTGTGCGCGAACAGGATCATCTGCCGCCACACCAGCCGGTACACGTGCACGCTCAGCGGCGTGGGGAGCTGCTTGATCAGACCCTCGTTGGCGACGAAAACGTCGGCGCCCTCGAGGATGGCGGCGTTGATCAGGTTCCAGATGATCAGCCCGAGAGTCACGTAGGGCAGGTGCACCGCCAGGTCCAGGTGGAACAGCTTGGAGTACAGCCCACCCATGGCGACGGCGGTGGTGCCGGTCGCGATGGTGATCCAGAACGGTCCGAGCACCGAGCGCCGGTAGCGCTGCTTGATGTCCTGCCAACCCAGGTGCAGCCACAGCTCGTGGCGGCGGAAGCCGTCGACCAGGTCGCCGCGGGCGCGGGTGAGGGTCCGCGACTGCGCCGCCGCGTCGACAAAAGTCATGATGAAGAACCTCCCGGCTTCCCGAACTGCTCGCGACGGCCCAAGCGGCGCAGGCGAATCCACTCCCGCAGCCCGTCGGGATCGCGCCGGGTCACCAGGAAGAACCAGCCGAACCGGAGCCATTCCTGGGGGAGCAGCTTGCGCAGGCCCGGCTGCGACAGCAGGTAGCCGCGGTTGCGGTAAGTGAAGAACCGCTTGGCGGCGTCGTCGGGGTACTGGGTGTGCATCCGGCCGCCCAGGATGGGCCGGAACTCGTCGGAGCCGCACGGGTGCAGGTACACCGCGTCCAGGCAGGTGCCGAACGGCAGGCCGGACCGTACCAGCCGGCGGTGCATCTCGACCTCGTCGCCGCGGATGAACAGCCGCAGGTCCGGGACGCCGATCGACTCCAGCGTGGACGCCCGGAAGAGCGCCCCGTTGAACAGCGACGCGATGCCGCGCAAGAGATCCTGTCCGTCCTCGGTGCGCAGTTCGCTTGCGTACCTTCGCCATACGACGCCGCGACGCAATGGAAACGCGAGTCGCCGCGGGTCATCGGCATTGCACACCATCGGCGACACCTCGGCCAGGCCGTATTTCTCGGCGCAGGCCAGCAGGGTCGGCAGGACGTGCGAGTCGGCGGGGCGCCCGTCGTCGTCGGCGAGCCACACCCAGTCGGCGCCCTGCGCGAGCGCGTGCAGCATGCCGAGCGCGAAGCCGCCCGCGCCGCCCAGATTTCGGTGCGACCCGAGGTAGGTCGACGGAATGGGTTGCGCAGCAACCAAATCCGCAACCCGCCCGGAGCCGGGGCCTTCGCCGGAAAAATCGTTGTCGACGACGATCAGATGGTCGGGCGGCCGGTCCTGCGAGCTCACCGCGTCCAGCGACTTCGCCAGTTCGTCGGGGCGCCGGTGGGTCACGACGACGGCGATGACGGTGTCGCTCATATCTCGTTCCGCGTTTCGGCCAGCACCTCGTGGACGTGGCGGGCGGCGTCCTCGCCCTCGTAGGCCCGCACCACGTCCTCGATGCCGCCGGACATGCGGATCACCCCGTGGTCGATCCACATGGCGGTCTTGCACAGCCGGGCAAGGAATTCGTTGGAGTGGCTGGCGAACACCAGGATGCCGGACCGCTCCACCAGGCTTTGCAGCCGCGACTGTGCCTTCTTCAAGAAGTCCGCGTCCACCGCGCCGATGCCCTCGTCGAGCAGCAGGATCTCGGGGTCGATGCTGGTGACCACGCCCATCGCCAGCCGCACCCGCATCCCGGTGGAGTACGTGCGCAGGGGCATCGACAGGTAGTCGCCCAGCTCGGTGAACTCGGCGATCTCGTCGACCTTGGTCAGCATCTGCTTGCGGGTCTGCCCGAGGAACAGGCCGCGGATGATGATGTTCTCGTAACCGGAGATCTCCGGGTCCATGCCGACGCCGAGGTCGAAGACGGGCGCGACGCGGCCGGTGACCTTCGCCCAGCCCCGCGTCGGTTCGTAGATGCCCGAAAGCAGGCGCAGCAGAGTCGATTTGCCCGCGCCGTTGTGGCCGACGAGGCCGACTCGATCACCCAGCTCGAGGCTCATGGTGATGTCGCGCAGCGCCTCCACCACCACCACGTTGGAGTTGTTGCGGCCGATCGTTCCGCCCGCCTTGCCCAGGAACGCTTTCTTCAGTGAGCGTGACTTGGCGTCGAAGATGGGAAATTCGACCCACGCGTCGCGCGTCTCGATGTGAGGAGCCGGCACTTTTCGCTACTTACAGGTACTGCCCGTGCCCGCTCTGGCCCGGCTTGCCGATTCCCGGCGGGAGCGCGCCCTGGCGCATCTGCTCCAGTTGGGCGCGCGCGGCCATCTGCTGGGCGAACAGCGCGGTCTGGATGCCGTGGAACAGCCCCTCCAGCCAACCGACCAACTGAGCCTGCGCGATGCGCAGCTCGGCGTCCGACGGCGCGGACCCTTCGTCGAACGGCAGCGTGAGCCGCTCGAGCTCCTCGCGCAACTCCGGCGCGAGGCCGCCCTCGAGCTCGCGGATGCTGGTGGCGTGGATCTCACGGAGTCGGTTGCGGCTGGCCTCGTCGAGCGGCGCGGCGCGGACCTCCTCGAGCAACTGCTTGATCATGGTGCCGATGCGCATCACCTTGGCGGGCTGTTCCACCAGGTCGGTCAGCGAGCGCTCGTCGTCGTCGAGGTCGTCGTCGCGGGCCACCATGATCCGGGGGTCGACGCCGCCGCCGATGACCTCGACGCCGTCGTCCTGGTCGTCGTTGCCGATACTCAACCCGTCACCATCCTTCGCCGTCCTAGGGGCGCGGCGCCGGGGTGTTCCCGCGCCACTCGTAAATTCGCGCCCCGCCGTTGTCGTAGATCAGCGCCCACGACGGGGACTTGTCCAATGACACTAGTCCGTCCGGTGTGGAGAACCCTCTGACGTTGGGAGCGCTGGTGAGGATGTACCTGATATTGAGCGCTTTAACCGCCTCGACCACCCGCGGATCGGCCACACCCTTGCGCGCCGAGGTCCAGAAGATGTAGCGGTAATACCCCGGGCCGGTCTGCTGCGGGAAGTCGTAGTGCGTCCACAGCGGGTGCAGGTCGGCCACCGCGTACATCCAGGCGGTGCCGTCGATGTTGGAGTCGCCGATCGTGGTGTCGTGCGCCCCTGGCAGCGTCGCCAGGTACGCCATCGCCATCAGGTCCCGTTGGTCGATGATCACCGAGTCGTACTTGTCGCCGAACAGCACGAGGTGCCGATACAAGTAGTGGCGGGCGGTGAGCACCGTCGCCACTACGAGCACGCCTGCGGTCGCCGCCACCCACACGGGCGACGGCAGGGGTCTGAAACGGTCGGCGACCCGCCTTGCCCCCGCTACCAGCAGCACGACGCCGGCGAACAGTGCGACGCCCGCCATCGGTGTCATGAGCATGGTCACCACGGCCGTCAGGCGCCGCGGATCGTTGTAGAAGAACTGGCTGAACACCTCGATGGTGCGGCCGAGCGGATTGCGGAACGGCGCGCCCGAATAGATGGTCGCGACGGTCAGCACCAGCCAGACCGCGGCCGGCCACCAGATCCGCTTGTACAGCAGGATCGCCATGCCGGCGTAGGACAGAAACACCAGCCAGTACTGGATGGGCCAGTCGTTGAGGTGGCGGGTGTGCAGCAGCAGCGCGTCGATGACACCCTGCTTGACGCTCTTGAAGCTCGGGAACGCGTGCCCGGCGATGATGTCGGCCTGCCGCATCACGCCCAGGAACTGCGGCGCCAGGACCGCCATGGTCGGCACTGCTATCGCGGCCAGGATCAGCGCGTCGGGGAGGCGGCCGCGCACCGGGTGCCGCAGCGCGTCGAGCAGCCACCAGCCCAGCAGGAACAGGACGACGACGAACCCGCCCGTCAGGTGCACCGAGAAGACGCCGACCAGCGCGAGCACGGCCGCCGGGATGCGGTCGCGGTGCCGCAGGGTCGACGTGATCAGCACGAACGTGGGCACCGCCACCCCGTAGGCCGCGAGGTTGGGCATCGCGGCGACGCCGAACTCGACGTACGGCACCGACGTGAACGACGCCGACAGCACGGCCGCCGTGGCCGTGGCCCCCGCGGCGCGCCACTGATCCGTCACCGGGCGGATCAGGCGCCAGGTGAGCATCGCCGCGCTCGTCGGGAACAGCCAGACCGACGCCGCGACCGAGGAGAGCGTGTAGCCGGTCGTCGGCGCCGCGTCCGTCAGTTGACAGAACACCGCGACCAGCGCGTGGAACACGGACGGGTAGTACAACGGCTGGTGGGTCTCGACGTTGCGCAGCTCGCCCATGTGGGTGGACGACGCCTGACCGGTGTCGAGCATGAAGCGCACCTCGTTGGCGTGCCACACGGCGTCCCACGTGCTGGGAATGGACTCCCAATGTCTGAGCCCGCGGTAGGCGGCCCACATGATGAGCAGCGCGCCCAGCGCGACACCGGCGGCGACGACCGCAGCCGGCAGACGGCCGATCCCGCGAGCCTCGGCGTCGCCGTCGCGGTAGCGGGCGAACACCAGTTGCAGCCCCGTCATCAGCACGCACACCACCGCCAGCGCGGCCAGCGCGGTCCAGCCGTTCCACGGAATCCCGATGGCGCCGTAGGGAATGATCGCCAGCGCCACCACGCCATAGGTCAGCGCCGGTCCCACCGCCACGGCCACCGGCCAGCTCAGCTGAGTGATCCGCGCGACGATCGTCCCCGGCGCGATCAGCAGGAACAAGGCGATCAGCGTTCCGAACCAGAGACCCACTGGACTAGTATGGCTGCCCGGGTGTCCTGGCTCGGGGAAGCCACATTTGGCTGGAGCGGTTGGGGCCTGTCCAGGCACCCGCTACCGTCGCAATTTCGCGCAAAATGCGGAAGCTCTAAGGTGGCTGGCATGGCTTACGACGTCGCCCGGGTGCGCGGACTGCATCCGTCGCTGGGTGACGGATGGGTGCACTTCGACGCGCCGTCCGGGATGCTCATCCCCGACTCCGTCGCCACCACCGTGTCGACGGCGTTCCGCAGATCCGGTCCGAGCACCGTCGGCGCGCACCCGTCGTCGCAGCGCAGCGCCGCCGTGCTGGACGCGGCCCGGGCCGCTGTGGCCGATCTCTTCAACGCCGACCCGGCGGGGGTGGTGCTGGGGGCCGACCGGGCGATCTTGTTGTCGTCACTGGCGGAGGCGTCGTCGTCGCGGTCCGGCCTCGGGTATGAGGTGATCGTCAGTCGGCTGGACGACGAGGCGAACATCGCACCGTGGCTGCGGGCCGCGCACCGCTACGGCGCCAAGGTGAAGTGGGCCGAGATCGACATCGAGACCGGCGAGCTGCCGACGTGGCAGTGGGAGAGCCTGGTCGGCAAGTCCACCCGCCTGGCCGCCGTCGCCTCCGCCTCGGCGTCGCTCGGGACGGTGACCGACCTGCGGGCGATGACCAAGCTGGTGCACGACGTGGGCGGCCTGGTCGTCGTCGACCACTCCGCCGCGGCGCCCTACCGGTTGCTCGACGTCCGGGAGACCGACGCCGACGTCGTCGCCGTGAACGCCCAGGCGTGGGGCGGGCCGCCGATCGGGGCGGTGGTGTTCCGCGATCCGGCGCTGCTGAACTCTTTCGGCGCGGTCTCGACCGACCCGCACGCGGCCGGCCCGGCGCGGCTCGAACTCGGAGCGCACCAGTTCGGGCTGCTGGCGGGCGTGGTCGCCAGCATCGAGTACCTGGCCGCGCTCGACGAGTCCGCGCGCGGTAGCCGTCGCGAGCGCCTGTCGGTGTCCATGCAGTCGGCGACCACGTACCTGAATCGAGTCTTCGACTACCTCATGTTGTCGCTGCGATCGCTGCCCCTGGTGATGGTGATCGGCCGTCCGGAGGTCCGGATACCGGTGGTCAGCTTCGCGCTGCACGAGGTGCCCGCCGAGCGGGTGGTGCAGCGCCTGGCGGACAACGGGATCCTGGCCGTCTGCAACGAAAGTTCGCGGGCGCTCGACGTGTTGGGCGTCAACGACATCGGTGGCGCGGTGACCGTCGGGCTGGCGCACTACTCGACGACCGCCGAGGTGGACCAGTTGGTGCGCGCGCTGGCCTCTTTCGGCTGAGCCGTTTCGCGCCGTTTCGCCGAACGTGCAGCCAGTGCGAGAAATTTTGCGAATTTTCGCTATAGCTGCACGTTCGGCGGGCCGCTAGACCGTCAGCACAATCTTTCCGGTGACCTCGCTCGCCGTGAGCTTTCGGTGCGCCTCGGCCGCCTGCTCGATGGGCATGCGCGCTCCGATGATCGGCCGCACCCGCCCCTCGGCGATCATCGGCCACACCGAGGCGATCACGGCCTGCACGATCTCCGTCTTGCTGTTCGGACCCGTCACCGGCCGGGCCCGCAGCGTGGTCCCGATGACCCGCGCCCGCTTGCCCATCAGCTTGCCGATGTTGAGCTCGCCCTTGATTCCACCCTGCATGCCGATGATGACGAGCTGCCCATCGGTGGCCAGGGCGTCGATGTTGCGGTCGAGGTAAGCGGCGCCCATGATGTCCAGAATCACGTCCGCGCCGCCTTCGTCGCGCAGCCGCGCGACGAAGTCCTCGTCGCGGTAGTTGATGACGATCTCGGCGCCCAGCTCGCGGCAGAACTCCAGCTTCTCGGCCGAGCCCGCGGTGACGGCCACCCGGACGCCCAGCGCGCGCGCCACCTGGATGGCGTGGCTGCCGATGCCGCTCGCGCCGCCGTGCAGCAGCAGCAGCTGGCCCTTGCCCAGGTGCGCGGTCAGCACCAGGTTCGACCACACCGTGCACGCCACTTCGGGCAGGCCGGCGGCATCCACGAGGTCGACGCCGTCGGGGACCGGCATCACCTGGCCGGCCGGAACGGCGACGTACTCCGCGTAGCCGCCACCGGCGAGCAGCGCGCAAACGTCTTGTCCGACAGCCCAATCCGTGACACCCGAGCCGACGTCGGCGACCACGCCGGACACCTCCATGCCGATGATCTCGCTGGCACCGGGTGGTGGCGGGTACTTGCCGGCGGCCTGCAGTAGGTCGGCGCGATTGACACCGGCCGCGGTCACCTTGACCAGCACCTCGCCCGGCCCGGGCGAGACGTCGGGCACTTCCTGCCAGAGCAGCTTGTCGGGGGATTCGGCGACGATCGCGCGCATGTGGGCCACGCTACTATCAGCGTCCGCCCCGTTACCCTTAGCTAGCCTTGTCCATGGTGGCGTGGCAGAGCGGCCTAATGCACTCGCCTTGAAAGCGAGAGACGGCTAACACCGTCCGGGGGTTCAAATCCCTCCGCCACCGCCCGCTAGTGCAGCGTCGGGGCGTAGCGCAGCACGGCGGCGACGCCGTCGGCCGGGGTGATGCGTTCGTCGGTGCGCACCAGCGCCGCCCCGATCGAGACGGCGAACATCGGCAGCGCCTCGTCGGCGCGCAGGGTCTTGTCGGGGGAGGCGCCCTGCTCGGACAGCACGTCCGCGTTCGGGGCGATGGTCGTGAAGCCCTCGTCGGCGACCACGGTCGCGTCGCCGACGTCGCCGATGATCAGCGTCTCGACCGCGCCCTGCCGTAACGCCGAGCAGACCGGCCCGAGGCCTTCGGCGGCCAGACCGGAATCGCGGCCGATTTCGGCACTGAACTGCTGCGCCGCATCGTCCATCGCGCGCAGCTGGCGCTTGATCAGCTCCTCGTCGATCGCCCGCTCGATCTCGCCGAAGTGGTGTCCGCTGTGCCGGGCGCCGACCTCCAGCTCGACCGTCCGCTCGTGCAGGCGTCCGGGCAGCGTCGCGAGGAAGTCGGACCGGGAGCGCACCTCGCCGACGACGAAGATCACCTTGATGCCCTTGTCGTCAACGAGTTCCGCGACCCGGTCTGCGACCGCGCGCAAGTTCTTGCGGGCGGCCTCCTCGGTGCGCAACTGCGGGTCGCCGTACCCGGACGTCTCGGCCCCGGCGGCATGGTGCACGGGGTAGCCGCCACCGTCGACGGTCTCCGCGTGCAGGGTGCCGCCGATGTTCGTGGTCAGGTCGGCGCCGCTGTGGTCGACGACCACCAGGACGTAGTCGGGGTGATCGAAACTCTGCTCGAGAATGGGCACGAGGTAGGGCAGTTCGGAGACCCGGACCACGCTGGTGGGCGCGGGCCGCGCCAGGTGCTCGTCGACCAGTACCCCGCCGGCGCCGGCGATCACCACTCGTCCGCTCCGCCCAACGGGGGGACGCGAGTTCAGGACCGCGTCCGCGATCGCATCGGTCACCGCCTGCCCGGCGCCCTGCTGTTCGAGTTCGTCTTTGACGGCCCGCCACTTGAGCTCGCGCTGGGCCTCGGCGTCGTGGGTGTCGTGCGAGTCGTCGAAGTAGACCGAGGCGAAAGGCCCCGGCGCGTCAAGGAGCTTGCGGAAGCGTTCGGATTCCATGGGTAGTTGGTTGCCCCGCCTGCCGGGGCACAAACACTAGTAGCTGCGATCGCCTTCGCTGTTGTCGAAGTAGTGCCATTCGCCGTTCTCCTCGACCTCCATGCGCCAGCCAAGTTCGTTGCCCGGCACCGCGTTGTCGGCGAAATAGGCGTGCGCCTTGTCGGCGCTTTCGATGTCTTTGGTTTCGACGACGTCACCCTTCGGGTTCAGCACTCGGTATGTAGCCATGGCGGCAGTGTTCCCCCGGTCGAGCGCCCTCAACCGGTCGGAATCTCGGCCGCGATCGTGTCCATCAGTGCGGTGTAGCGCTTGAGTTCGGGGTCGCGTCCGGGCTTGCCGCTGCTGATCACGCCGGCGGCCAGCGCGCGAGCCGGGTCCGCCCAGATCGCGATGTTGGCCAGGCCGAGGTTGCCGAACGCATCGGGGGCGTTGCGCCCGAAAGGTCCCCACCGTCTGGTGCCCAGCATGTATCCGGTGCCCCAGCGGGCGGGCTGCAGCCCGACCGCGAAATCCGGCCTCAGCCGCCGGCTTTCGGCGACGGCACCGCGCATGGTCTCCGGGCGCAGCACTCGCACGCCCTCGAGTTCGCCTCCGCGGCGCCAGATTTCGGCGAACCGCGACAACTCATTCGCCGTCGAGATCGTGTTGGACGACGGGATGATGGTGGTCAGGAACATCGGCGTGTTGGTGTACGGGATGACCTCGTGCACGGTGCCGCCGATCGCCTTGCGGAAGATCTGGGCGATCGGGGCCGGCAACGGCCGGCCGGTGGCGTGGCTCGGCGCGACCAGTGGCACGTCCTTCTTGTCGACGCCGAAGTTCGTCCAACGGAAGCCCAGCGGGTCGAGGACCTCGGTGGCGAGGATCTCGCGAATCTCCTTGCCCGTTGCCGCGTAGATGATCTCGCGCATCAGCGGACCCCAGGTCAACGCGTGGTAGATGTGCACCAGGCCCGGTCGGTACAGCGGCCGCAGCTCGCCGAGCTTCTGCTGGGCGTACTCGTGGTCGTCGGCGCGCGTGACGTCCGGGCGCGGTCCGGTGGGGAACGGCACGCCCGCGCTGTGGGTCAGCACGTGGCGGATGGTGGTGCGGTGCTTGCCGTGGCTGGTGTAGCTGGGGATGTACTCGCACACGCGGTCGTCGAGCGAGAAGACACCCTGGTCGACGAGCATGTGCACGACGGTCGCGGTGATGCCCTTGGCCGCCGAGTACACGCAGAACGGCGTGTCGGTGGTGACGGGGATCTTCTCGGCGTCGGGCGGGTCGGTGGGCGCGTTGCCCCAGCCGTGGCCGATCGCGCGGTTGAGGACGACGCGCCCGCGGTGGCGGATACACAGCTCGATCGCCGGATGGAAACCGGCCTGATACCAGTGCCGGGCGGCCCGCCAGATGCGCTCGACGGCGGCGGTGTCGATCTCCGAGTGGTCTTCGTCGCCGATCGCCGTCACGGCGTCCAGGTCGGACGGGACGCGGATTCTCCCGTCGGGGGTCATTTCAGCCATCCCCGCGAGGGTACGTGCCGCCCCGCCGGCGGCTTCGTGCGCGCCCTACTCGCCGGTGAACTGCGGCGGTCGCTTGGCGAACGTCGCCGAGATGCCCTCGGTGAGGTCCTTCGACGGCAGGAAGGCCGCGTTCCACGCCGCGACGTAGCGGAGGCTCTCCGAGACGGCCGAGACCCGCTGCTGGTCGAGGACGTCCTTGATGCCGTGGACGGTCAGCGGCGGGTTGGCGGCGATCTCTGCGGCGGTGGCGTGCGCCGCGGCGCCGGCGGCGTCGGCGTCGGCGTAGACGTCGTTGACCAGGCCGATCTTCTCGGCGCGCTGCGCGTCGATGTCCTTGCCGGTGAGCGCAAGCTCCCGCACATGGCCGTCGCCCAGGATCAGCGGCAGGCGGGCCAGGCTGCCGACGTCGGCGACGATCGCCAGCTTCACCTCGCGCACGGAGAACTTGGCGTCGGCGCTGGCGTAGCGGATATCGACCGCGGAGATCAGGTCGACGCCGCCGCCGATGCACCAGCCGTGGATCGAGGCAATGGTCGGCGTCCGGCAATCAGCGATGGCGGTGATCGCACCCTGCATGCGCCTGATCTCCGCATGGAAGACCGCGCGCGGACCGGCCAGCGCCTCACCGGACAGCAGCGGAGTAAACGAGCCGCCCATCGCGGGCACGTCCAGGCCGTAGCTGAAGTTGCGGCCCGATCCGGTGATGACGATGGCCCGGACGTCGGGGTCGGCGTCCAGCGCCGCAAACACTTCCGGCATCTCGGACCAGAACGCGGGTCCCATCGCGTTGCCCTTGCCCGGCCCGATCAGCGTCACCTGGGCGACCTGGTCTTTGGTCTCGATGGTGACGGATTCGTAGGTATCGCCCATAGCGAGACCGTAGCGTGGCAAATATGGCTCCCGATCTGCGACCCGGACCCCATTCCCCGCCCACCGATGAGCTTCACAGCGCCGAGGACACGCTCAACGTTCTGCAGCGCGTCGTGCATCCGATCGCCGCCGACGACCTGACCAAGCGGACCCCGTGCTCGGAGTACGACGTGAACGCCCTCACCGGGCACCTGCTGAAGTCGATCTCCGGGCTCGGTGGCATGGTCGGCGCCGACATACCGGAGCGCGACGAGACCGATTCGGTGGAGCGGCAGATCGTCGCCGCGGCCCGGCCCGCGCTGGACGCGTGGCATCGTCGTGGCTTGGACGGGACGGTGCTGTTCGGCAAGGGCGAGATGCCCGCCAAGACGGCGTGCGGCATCTTCTCGGTCGAATTCCTGGTCCACGCTTGGGATTACGCCGCGGCCGTCGGTCATGAGCTCAACGCCCCCGAACCACTGTCCGAGTACGTGCTCGGGTTGGCGCGGCAGGTGATCCGGCCGGAGATCCGCGCAGCGGCCGGATTCGACGACCCGGTCGACGTGCCCGACGACGCCGGCGCCCTCGAGCAGCTGGTCGCCTTCACCGGCCGCAACCCGGCGCGGGCCTAAGCCTTAAGGTGCCGAACGTCGCGCTGGCGTTACGCTCGGCGCCGAACGCCACGCTGGCGTGACGCTCGAGGGGGATCAGACCCGTTCGAGGTAGAAGTAGTAGTACCGGCCGCCGTCGAGGACGCCCTTGCCGTTCATGATGCCCATCACGGCGTCGTCGTCGATCGTCTTGAAATGGTCGTGCACCGGCTGGCCGTCGTAGACCATCGTGGCGGTGACCTCGCCGCGGAACTCCTCGAGCCACAGGCTGGCCTCGCCCTTGCCCATCGCCACGTTGGAGAACTTGTTGCCGTCGGCGTCCAGGCAGACCAGGGGCTGCACGTCGGCGGCCGAGGTGAAGGTCTTGCCGAACCAGCCCGCCTTCTCCAGCTGACCGTTCATCTTGTGGCCGGTGCGGAACTCGCCGCCCTTCCACTCGCCGATCATGCCGTCGATGGTCGCCGGCTCGAGGGTCGACCAGAAGTCGTCGAGTTCGGCGTCGCCGATGTCGCCGCCGCGTTCCTTGAACTCGATGAACCTCTTGCGGGCCAGACTCATTCGCTCTCCTTGATCCAGTCGCTGGCGAACCGCAGCAGCGCGTCGTTCTCCTCTGGTGCCCCGACGGTGACCCGGACGCCGTCCGGCGCGAACGGGCGGACCACCACTCGCGCGTCGGCGGCCCGCGCCACGAAATCGGCTGTGCGGGCGCCCAACGGCAGCCAGACGAAGTTGGCCTGCGACGGTGGCACGGTGTAGCCGGCGTCACGCAGCGCCGCGAGGACGCGGACACGCTCGGCGACCACGGCGTCGGTGCGGTGCAACAGCTCGTCCGCCGCCTCCAGCGAGGCGATGGCCGCGGCCTGCGAAACGCTCGTCACCGAGAACGGCACGTAGACCCGATCCAGGGCCGTGATGACGCCGGGGTCGCCGACCGCGTAGCCGACCCTCAGGCCGGCCATCCCGTACGCCTTCGAAAAGGTGCGCAGCACAACGACGTTCGTGTGGTCGCGAACCAATCCCAGGCTGTCGGGGAGCATGCCGTCGCGGATGTATTCGACGTACGCCTCGTCGACGGCGATCAGGATGTCGTCGGGCACCGCCTCGACGAAGCGCACCAACGCGTCGGGCTCCACGACGGTCGACGTCGGATTGTTCGGGTTGCAGACGAAGATCAGCCGCGTGCGGTCGGTGATCGCGGCGAACATCGCGTCGAGGTCGTAGGTGTGGTTGCGCAGCGGCACCTTGACGGCCGTCGCGCCGGCCACCTGCACCTGCGGCGGGTAGAGCTCGAAGCTGTGCCATCCCATGATGACCTCGTCGCCGGGCGACGCGGTGATCTGAACGAGTTGCTGGCAGAGGCTGACCGAACCGCAGCCGACCGCGACGCGCTCGCTGGCGAATTCCGGTCCGAGGTGCCTGGCCAGTGCGGCCTTGAGTTGGACGCAGCCGTTGTCCGGGTAGCGGTGGAGCTCGTCGGTCGCCTTCTCGATGGCCGCGCGGACGCTGGGCAGCGGCCCGAACACCGTCTCGTTGCTGGCCAGTTTGATGGAGCCCGGCACCGTCTTGCCCGGAACGTAGACCGGCAGACCCGTCAGCTCGGGGCGCAGGCGGGCGGTCACTTCGACAGCATATGTCGGCGCTGTGTACGCTGACCCTCCGGCGGTTTCGGGAGACCTTGCAGGGGTCGGGTACCCTCAGAGTCCGATGGAGGCGTGCCAGAGCGGCCGAATGGGGCTCACTGCTAATGAGTTGTCCCCCTCAAAGGGGACCGGAGGTTCAAATCCTCTCGCCTCCGCTGGGTCCTTCGGGCCCAACACAACTGAACACAGGCGCCCGTAGCTCAACGGATAGAGCATCTGACTACGGATCAGAAGGTTAGGGGTTCGAATCCCTTCGGGCGCGCTCACGTCCAGCGCAAACGTCCGGTATCCCGAGAACCCCGGTACCCCTTCATCGCGATGAACGCCGATCGCACCGGCGTGGGGGTGGAGCCCACCCTCGAGCGGAAGGGAAAATTCTCGACAGCCTCGCCAGCCCCGAACCGGGGCATCGGGGCAAATGTCCTAAGCCGGGTAGAGCGCTGCCAGCACGAGCATGAGCTCAAAACCACCTAGCAGCGTGAGCAACCCCGCGTCGGCGGCAAGCGGAGCAACGAGCGCATATTGCAATCCACCAACAACGTTCCCGTCGAGCGCTTGCTGGATTCCGCTCAGGAAGAGGTCGGCGTCATAGGCCGGGATCACGGTAACCATGTCATTCAGGATGTCTGCCGTCGGAAGCGCATTTGCGTACAGATTCGCGGAAGCACCCGAGATCCCGGTGGCGACATCGGTGATCGCCCCCTGGATCCCCCCGATGAGGCTGTCGGGCGACACGGCCGCCGCAACCGCGGACGCCAGCGCGGGCAGGGACAGGCCCCCGCCGCCCGTCGCGGTCGTCGATGCCACCGAGGGCGAGACGCCGGGCAGCGCGAAGCCCGAGGCTTCGGCGCGGATGTCGCTCACGAAGGCGGTGGCTCCCTGCTGTGCCCCGGTGATCAGGTGCTGAGCGATCACCTGTGGGCTGACATCCGGGAACAGCCCGAAATAGGTTTGCACATCCGCCGGCCCTTGGCTCCACCCGTAGTCGGGGTTGCCGTAGCCCAAATTCACGATCGTCGTCAGATCCGGTTGCAGCAGGTCGGCGATCGGGTTGCCGATGACCGGTATCGCCCGCACTGGATTCAACAGCGGCAGACCGTTAGGCGTGGTCATCATGTAGTAGTGGGTAACGCCGGTGTAGCCCGGCGACGTCGGCAATTGTTGAATCGTGTAGCCAGGGGGAAGCGCCGACGGATCGAGGCTCGCAAGGGCGCCGTGCACATATAAGATGCCGGCAACAGCGTTCAGGTCCGAAATCACATTGAGCGGGTACTGCGGGAAGTCGGCCCACCCGTCGTATTCCATCGTGTAAATGTCGGTGGGGTAGATGGTGTTTGAGGGCGTCGCGCCATAGAACGTAATCCCCAGGCTCGGCAGCCGTAGTGGCTGACCCGCCGCGAAGCCCGGGAACCGCGCGAGCACGCCGCCGTTGGGATTCATTTGATCGCCCAGCAGGGTGAAGCCGAGTTGATTCGCGGTCGGCGGGGTCGGGTTGAGCAACGGATTCGCCAAATTGTCCATTTCCAGTGAGGAAATGATGGCGCTCTGCGAGCCCCCAAAAACGGCAACACTGTTTCCAGCAGCGATCTGCTGCTTGATGGCGATGTCGAGAAGCTGAACGCCCTGGCTTACCGACACATCCAACGGCAGGCTCTTCACCCCGGTGAACGGGTAGAAGTTCTCGGGGGTAAACAGGGCCCGTGCATTCGCCGGAAGCACGCTGAAGCGTTGGTTCATGTAGCTGAGGGCCACGGGCGACAGCTGGGGGAGCGGGTCGCCGCTGCCACCCATGAACAAACCAATGGTCGTCCCCTGCAACGCTGGCTGCACCGCCATAGGGCTGAGTGCGGCGGGGGCGGAGGAAACTCCACCCAGCGACGACTGGACGGGCAAGGTTAGCTGCCCCAACGCGCCCGAGATCGCGCTGGTGTTGGCGGCCTCGGCCGCCAGATAGGCGTTCCCGGCCGAGGCTAACGACGCAGCGAACTGCTCAGGAAACGCGGCCGCCTGAGCGAGGACCGTGTGAAACTCCTGGGCATAGCTGCCGAACAACTTTGCGGTCGCCGCTGACACCTCATCCTCAGCAGCGGCCAGCGCCCCCGTCGTCTGGGTCACCGCGGCCGCGCGGGCCGAGTTGATCGTCGTGCCGACACCGGCCAAATCCGTTGCCGCCGACGTGATCAATTCGGGCGCCGCGACCACATACGACATATCTGTCTCCCTACTAGCAAACCCGTGGGGCCACGCGAGGACTCTCCCTGAGAAGATTCGCTCCCCCTCGGTGCCGGTTAGCGCAATCCCGTCGTTGTCTGCAGCAGCGTTTCCAACGACTCACTCGACCCGATCGCCCCACGTTTCCCCCGTGCGATCTTCAGACGCACACTATTTCGATTCCGCTCCTCGCGTTGGCTTTTGGTGCAGATGCACAGCTCGTGAGGCGTAATTCAGGTGTTGCTCCAGCGGTCCATTGCGGGTTGCATGTCGGGACACAACGTCCCCGCGGCGGCGCCCATGATGATTCCGGCCTGTCCCGGCGTGAAGCCCTCACCGATGACGGATTGGGCGACGTCGTCGAAGCCGGTGCCACCCCGCGACTGCTGACAGACCCGGTCGCCGAGATCGATCGCTTGGGCCGGGTTGTCGTACGGGATGTGCGCTTGATCGAGCGTTTGCAGGTAGGCGGCCACCGAGACGGGGTCGGGGTCGGCGTGCGCCGATGGCCCGGTCCAGGTCAGGGCCGCGAACAATGACGCCGGCACCAGGGCCGACATGCGCAGGGTGGGCCACGTCATGGGTGCTCCCGTCTGCGGAAAGGCAGCGGTGCGCTCCGCGTCGCCTAACCGTAAGACTGCGTTGGTTGTTACGGGCGGTGGTCGGCGATAACCTGCGGCCCATGATGACACTCAGCACTGCGGAAACGATGGTCCTTCAGGGTGGCGGCGGCGCCGGTGGCCGCCTCGGCGGTGGTGGCGGCGGAGGCCGTCTGGGTGGCGGCGGCGCGGGTGGCCGCGGCGGCGGTGGTGGCGGGGGAGGCCGCTGACCCCAAGCCGTAGCGGGCTACAGGCGGCGGCTTACGCGATCGGGCTCGGCGGATCGCCCGAGCCGGCGGCTCCGAGCAGGTCCAGCTGCATCCACGCGATGTCGTGCCATGCGTCGTGTTTCCACGCGGCGCGTCGATACAGCCCGGCGTCTTCGAAGCCGAAGGATCGGTGGAACGCGTTGCTGGCGTCGTTCGGTTGGGTGATCCCGGCCAGCGCCTGCCGGTAGCCGCGCTCGGCAAGGCGGTGCAGCAGCCGCGTGTAGAGCAGGCGGCCGCCGCCCGCGCGGTGATGGCCGGCCTCTATGTAGAGACCCGTCTGCGCCGACCAGCGGAAGGCGGGCAGCCGGTAGAAGGACTGCCCGTACGCGAAGCCCACGACTCCGTGGCCATCCTCGAGGACCAGCCACTCGTGGGTGGCGCGGGCCGCGGCGATGCGCGCCGCCATCTCGCTCACGGCCGGGACCTCGATCTCCCAGCTGATCGCCGTCTGCTCGACGTAGGGGCGGTAGATCGCCACGCAGGCCGCCGCATCCTCCGGGGACGCCGGGCGCACGAGGCCGCCGGTCGGTCGCATGCCCGTAGTGTGCCAGCCGAACCGCGCTAGGCCGGTGTCCAGTTCTCCCACGACTCGGCGAAGTCGAGTGTCGACCGGGCTATCTCGGAACTGCCGACGATCTCGCGGAAGTGGTCCTGCCAGCCCCACCAGATGCAGATGGGGAAGACGTACTGGAACCAGCTGAGCGTGTAGCCGTCGGGGATCTGCTGGCCCTTGTTCTCCGGGGCGAACACGGCGACAGCGAGCAACCCGATCGCCGACGCGGCCGGCAGCTGGATCTTGCCCTCGCGCCAGATGTGCAAGCCCAAGGGGCGAGGCCCGTGCGGGGTCAGCTCGTAGCCGTTCGGCAGTTCGTCCTCGTGGCCGTGGTTCCAGCGGTAGATGCCGAACAAGACGTCGGCGATGTCGGGGCGGCCGTCGGGCAGGTCGGACTTCACCGCGATGGGAAAACGGGTCTGTTGGAAGTCGACGCTCGGCGCCGCCATGACGCCGAAGATGTCGAGCGCATCGCGGATGGTGCTCTTGAACCGATTCGCGATGCCCAGCTGCGGATATCGCTGCTTCGCGGTCCCGTCGACCGCATTGCATGCGTGCACCATCGCCGGGTGCCATTCCCGCCGTTCCCAATGGTCCAGTGAGCGCCTGACCGAATCGCCGACTTCCACGAGTGGGAGGCTAACCGGCCGGTGCCCAGATTGTGTCGGTATCGCGCGACTTCCCCGGCCGCCGCTACGGGCGCGGTTGGAACGCCCCCCAGCGCGGCGGCACCGTCACGGTCTGGGTGACCGTGCTGGTCTCGGTGCTGGGTGGCACCGTCGTCGTCGGGGTGTCGGTGCTCGGCGGGACGGTCGTCGTGGGGGTGTCGGTGCTCGGCGGCGGGGCCGTCTCCGTGACGGTCTGGGTCGGCGCGCCGCCACCGCCGCCTCCGCCGTGATGCCGGGTCGGCTGCGGGGTCGTGGTGGTCACCGTGGTCACGGTCGTCGTGGGTGCCGTCGTCGTGGTCGTCGCCGCCGGAGCGGGCGCGGGTGACCCGGTCGCGAGCTTGATCACGCCGAACGCCGCCGCGCCCAGGACGACAACCCCGATCGCGCCGGCCGCGACGAGCGCCGCCGGGCGGCGGTACCAGGGCGTCGGCGGAGGTTGGGGCGGTTCCGGCTCCCTGTCGTAGTAGACGCCGTAGCGCGCGGCCTGCGTGGGCTCGGAGTAGAAGTCGGGTTCCTCGGGGTAGGGCGGCACGACAGGAGATGGTAACGGCGTTTTCTGGGAGCGCGCTGGGCGGCGGGCCGCCGGACGTCAGGCCGCGTCGATCAGGGCCAGCGCCCGTTCGAAGAGGTGGACCGTGGCCGCGTGCAGTTGGTCGCCCACCGCCTTCTCGGCCTTGCCCGCGCACGCGCGGGCCAAGGTGCCCTCGATCACGATGCCCAGCTTGAAGCACGCCAGCACGGTGTACCAGGTGATGTCCGTGAGGTCGCGGGTGGTGTTGGCCGCGTACTGCCGGAGCAGGTCGTCGGTGCCGGCCAACCCGTCCTGGCCGCCGAGCGCATGGCTGAACACGCTGGCGCCGTCGGGCTGTTTCCACGTGGCCAGCAGCCAGCCCAGGTCCAGCAACGGGTCGCCGATCGTGCACATCTCCCAGTCGACGATGGCGACCACCTCGGGCCCGGTGCGGGAGAACATCACGTTGGCGGCGTGGTAGTCGCCGTGCATGATGCCGGGCTTCCAGCTCGTCGGCCGCCGCTCCTCGAGCCAGGCCGCCACCTGGTCGACGCCGGGAATCTGCGGGCCCGGGTAGTTCTCGTATTCGCTGTAGGTATCCAGCTCCGAAAGCCACCGTGGCACTTGCCGCTCCAGGAAGCCGGCCGGTTTGCCGAAGTCGGCGAGGCCTACCGCGACATGGTCGACGGCGCCGAGCTTCGCCAGCGCGTCGGCCATCGACAGCCCCATCCGGAACCGCACGTCGGCGTCACCGGCATGCAGCGGGGGCAGGCTTTCGCCCGCGTTGAATCCGTCGACCGGCTCCATCAGGTAGAAGACCGCATCCCCGAGGACGTTCACGTCGTCGCAGGTGGCGATCAGGTGGGGGTGCGGTACGTCCGAACCCGCCAGGGCGGCAAGCACTTTCGTCTCGCGCAGAATCACGCTGTTGCTCCGGGGCCGCAGGTGGCGCGGTCCGCGGCGCAACACGTAGGGTCTGCCCGCCCGCGTGAAGCGCAACATCACGTTCTGTGTTCCGCCGGTGACGGTGGCGACGTCCTCGAGCGGGCCCTCGCCCAGGCCCTGCGTGGTCATCCAGTCGGCGACGGCGCCGAGATCGACGTGCTCCACGGTCAGGACTTGGGCCGCGCGGTGTAGCGGACGGTTTGCGCGTAGATCATGCCGTCCCGGAACACGAAGGTGTCGACCCCGTCGTCGACCCGGCTGAGATCCGAATCGGCGGCCCACTCGAGGAACAGCACGTCGCGGTCGAACACCTGGTTCTTGAGGTTCCACCGCGCGTTGGGGAGGTCGGCCAGCAACGTGGCGAAGGCCCCCCGGACGCCGTCGCGGCCGCGCGCGGCACCGGCCGGGGTGATCACGACGGCGTCGTCCGCGTAATCGGCGACGATCTCGTCCAAATCGGCCGCCGCCAGCGCCTTCCCATGGTGGGCGAACACTTCCTGCGGGGAACGCGCCATCGCCACTCCTCACGATCGAACCGTCTCCGGACAGAGCCTAGGCGCACCGGACTGGAAGAATGGTGCGGACAACTAGTTGTGGAGGGGACAAGGGCGATGCCGCGCACCGACAACGATTCCTGGGACATCACTCAAAGCGTGGGCGCCACCGCCGTCGGGGTGGCCGCGGCCCGCGCCGCGGAGACCGAGAGCGACAACCCGCTCATCAACGACCCCTTCGCGCGGGTCTTCGTCGACGCCGCGGGGGAGGGCCTGTGGAGCATCTACACCAGGCCCGACCTGTTGGCCAAGGCGATCGAGCTCGAGCCCGAGGTGCACGCGCGCATCCAGCTGATGATCGACTTCATGGCCACGCGGACGGCGTTCTTCGACGAGTTCTTCCTCGGCGCGGCCGATGCCGGAGTGCGGCAGGTCGTGATCCTGGCGTCCGGGCTCGACGCCCGGACGTGGCGGCTGCCGTGGCCCGACGGAACCGTCGTATACGAACTGGACCAGCCCAAGGTGCTGGAGTTCAAGACCCACACGCTGCGAGACCACGGCGCGCAACCGGCGGCTCACCTGGTAAACGTCCCGATAGACCTCCGACAGGACTGGCCGAAGGCGTTGCGGGAGGCGGGGTTTGACCCTTCAAAACCGGCGGCCTGGTCGGCCGAGGGCCTGGTCCGCTATCTGCCGGCACAGGCACAGGACCTGTTGTTCGAACGCATCCACGCGCTGAGCGCGCCCGGCAGTTGGCTGGCCTCGAACGTACCCGGCGCGGGCTTCACCGACCCGGAGCTGGTCCGGCGGCAACGCGACGACATGCGGCGGATGCGGGCCGCGGCGGCCAGGCTGGTCGACGCCGAGATCACGGACTTCGACGACCTCTGGTATGCCGAGGAACGCACGCCCGTCGACGCGTGGCTGCGCGAGCATGGCTGGGATGTGTCCGCTCAGACCTTCCCGGAGCTGATGGCGCGTTATGCGCGCGAGATGCCGGCCGGCTCCGAGGACTCCATGCCGCCAACGCTTTTCGTGTCCGCGCAGCGGCGCACGAACTGAGGCTCGGCCGGCGCGCTACGCCGTCGAGACCCTGCCTTCCACATCCTGCTTGATCGCCGCGATCGCGTCGACCGGCGTGAGGTTCTGGCCCTGGCCGTTTTGCCCGAGCTGCGGCCAGCCCGCGCCGTCGGGTCCCCGCAGCTGGTCCCAGATGTCGCGGACCTTAGCCAACAATTCCGCCTGTTCGGCGTCGGTGAGCGCCATCAGCCATCCTCCGATCATTGTGATGCCGCACGCGGCGGCGAATTGCTCGGGCGTGAGCCCGTCGGCCGAGTTCATGTCGCAGTGACCGAAGGGCGGACAGCCCTGCGGGAGGTTGGGGCTGAATCCGGTGCCGTCGGTGTATTGGTGAGCCACCTGCCCGGGCAAATTCGGATTCGACCCGTAACCCGCACCGATCATGCGCAGCCCCTCCGGGCGAATCCGCCACATGTTGAAGAAGTCATAACTGTTGGCGTAACCGATGATTCGCGCCGGATTGCCGGCGTAATCGGCGAGGTTCCAATACACGCCGTTGATCCAGTCCGACCCATCGCCGGGCGGGTTGCCGCCCGACTCCACGTCGAGCATCAGCGCGACTCGGGGGTGCAGACCACCCGCGGCATCGATCATCGAACGCACCGTGTTGGCGTTGTCCAGCCAATTGGGCCGCACGTAGGTGTACACGATTCCGAAGGTCAGCCGTCCGCTGTCGAGGGCCGCGCGCATCCACGCGTAGTTCGCCGCGAAGTTGTGATCGCGGTAGGTGCCGTCGCAGACCCGGATCGACAGGACCCGGTACGGGTACGAGTCGTTCACCGGCACCTGAAACTCGGAGACATCGGCGAACAGGGTGTCGGTCACAGTGCAACGCGTACCCCGAATCCTCCGGCGCGATACGTTCAATCTCCGTTCGCGGCAATGCGACTGGGCACGCTGCCGACACCGGCCGGTAATGTCGGCGGCATGGCCGAGCGGCCCGCGACCGTGACCGACGTGCATCGAATCGCCGCGTCGATGCCGCATGTCAAGCGGGTGGAAGGCCCCAAAGGCAACCCGATCTATCAGGTGGGCGGAAAGTCGTTCGTGTTCTTCCGCACTCCGCAACCCGACGCGTCCGACCCGGACACCGGCCGGCCATATGACGACGTCATCATGCTCTGGGTCGAATCCGAGAGCGACAAGCTGGCGCTCATCCAGGATCCCGGATCGCCCTTCTTCACCACGGACCGCTTCGACGGCCATCCGTCCGTCCTGGTGCGCGCCTGCCGGCTGGCGGAGATCACCAGCGCGGAACTGGCCGAGCTCATCCAGGACGCCTGGCTGTCGCGAGCGTCGAACCGGCGGGCGGCGGCGTGGCTCGCCGCCAACTCCTGAAACGCGGTTGCGTTTCGAATACAGCGCCGCCGTCCATGTTTAGACGTGAGTGCAATGGGTAACGCTAGGCGCACGGGAAATCTTTCTCGAACAATGGAGGTCACCATGCGTGGCAGCGGAATAATCGGCACGATTGTTCTGGTGTGGCTGCTCATTGGGGTTTTCGCGGCGTATCAGCGTGATTACTTCAAGGGCGGCTCAACGAGTTGTGTCACAGCCGGAAACATCGCGTTAACCGTGGTCGCGGGGCCCTTGAATTACGCGGGTGTGAACCCAAAGGTCAAGGATTGCCACGTGCCGCAACCGAGTTCAATGCCCAGTGGCCTCGCGGCCTAAATCCCCTCATCGCAAAGGAAGTTGTCATGATTATTCTCGGCATCGTCTTATTGATTCTCGGATTCGTTTTCGGCATCCATCTGCTTTGGGTGCTCGGCATCGTCTTACTGGTCATCGGTGCGGTGCTCTGGATCATGGGCTCGGTTGGCCGCCCGGTCGCCGGCCGCCGGTATTGGTATTAGACCGCGCAGCACTGACGGGGATCGCGTGGCCGCCCGGCGGCCACGCGATCTTTCACAGCCCGCACACAGCAGCGCCATAGCATCGGCCAAGCCGACGGCGGATACTAAAGCTGTGACGCAATCCCGGGCTTCCGTCGAGCGGGTTGTCATGTGCCGCGCCGACGGCAACCCGATCAACGTGCTCGTCGTCGACGACGAGAGCGTGCTCGCCGAAATGGTGTCGATGGCGCTGCGATATGAGGGTTGGAACATCGCCACCGCCGGGGACGGTTCGTCGGCCATCGCCGCCGCCAGGGCGCAGCGGCCCGACGTCGTCGTCCTCGACGTCATGCTGCCCGACATGAGCGGGCTCGACGTCCTGCACAAGCTGCGCGAGGAGAACCCGCAACTGCCGGTGCTGTTGCTGACGGCCAAGGACTCGGTCGAGGACCGGATCGCGGGGCTCACCGCCGGGGGCGACGACTACGTCACCAAGCCGTTCAGCATCGAAGAGGTGGTGCTGCGGTTGCGCGCCCTGTTGCGGCGCACCGGCGTGACCACCGTCGACAGCGGCGCGCAGCTGGTCGTCGGCGACCTGGTGCTCGACGAGGACAGTCACGAGGTGACGCGCGGCGGCGAACCGATCTCGTTGACCTCCACCGAGTTCGAACTTCTGCGGTTCATGATGCGCAACTCCAAGCGGGTGCTCAGCAAGGCGCAGATCCTCGACCGGGTGTGGAGCTACGACTTCGGCGGCCGCTCCAACATCGTCGAGCTCTACATCTCTTACCTGCGCAAGAAGATCGACAACGGGCGCGAGCCCATGATTCACACGCTGCGCGGCGCGGGTTATGTCCTCAAGCCGGCCCGCTAGGAGCGGGTCGCGACAACGGGCGAGCAGCGATCGCAAGGTCTGGTCGCTGCGCTTACGGCTGCTCGTCGGGCAGGTCGTCGTGCTGGCGGTCGTGTGCATCGGCATCACCGCCGTCACCGAACTGGCGCTGCTGCACCACCTGAAGGCCCAGCTCGACGGCCAGCTGGCAAGCGCCTCCGAACGTTCGGCGCTGATCCATCGCGAACACAACCGGGCCGGTCCGCGCCGCGACCCGCCCTTTTACCCGAGGCCCGGGCCGGGTCCCTGGTTCCTCGATGCGCCGGGTCAGCCGACCGGCATGGTGGCCGCGATCGTCGATCACGGTAGGACGGTCGACGCCGGCTACCTCACCAGCAGCGGCGCCCGGGCGGGCCTGACGCCCAAGGCGCAGGACCAACTGGAGGCTATCGCCGGCAGCCGCAAGCCGGAGACCCTAAATCTCGACGGGCTGGGCCGATACCGCGTGGTCGCGGCACCCAGCCGCAGCGGCGGAGACGTCATTGTCACCGGCCTTTCGATGGCGAACATCGACGCCACGCTGATGCGGATGCTGGTCATCTTCGGCATCGTCACCGTCGTCGCGCTGGCCGCCGCCACGACCGCGGGAGCCATCATCATCCGCAGCGCGCTGGCGCCACTGCGCCGCGTCGCGCAGACGGCGACCCGGGTCGCCGAACTGCCGCTGGACCGCGGCGAGGTTGAACTGCCGGTGCGGGTGTCCGATTCCGACGCCAACCCGGGGACGGAGGTCGGCCAACTCGGGTGGGCGTTCAACCGGATGCTCGACCACATCGCGGCGGCGCTGTCGGCGCGGCAGGCGAGCGAGACCCGGGTGCGCCAGTTCGTCGCCGACGCCAGCCACGAGCTGCGAACCCCGCTCGCCGCCATCCGCGGCTACACCGAGCTCACCCAACGCATGGGCGACGACCGCGAGGCGGTGGCGCACGCCATGAGCAGGGTCGCGTCGGAGACGCAGCGGATGACGCAGCTGGTCGAAGACCTGCTCCTGCTGGCCCGGCTGGACTCCGGGCGGCCCCTGGAATGCGAACCGGTGGACCTGTCGCGGCTGGCGGTGGACGCGGTCAACGACGCGCACGTCGCGGGGCCGGACCACCAGTGGCAGCTCGACCTGCCCGAAGAACCCGTGGTGGTGCCGGGCGACGCGGCGCGGCTACACCAGGTGCTGACCAACCTGCTCGCCAACGCCCGCGTCCACACCGGCGCGGGCACTGTCGTGACGACGCGCCTGACCACCGAGCCGTCGCACAGCGTGCTGCAGGTGATCGACAACGGGCCCGGCATCCCGCCCGCGCTGCAATCCGAGGTGTTCGAGCGGTTCGCCCGCGGTGATTCCTCCCGCTCCCGCAAGGGGGGCAGCACCGGTCTCGGCCTCGCGATCGTATCGGCGGTCGTCAAGGCGCATCAGGGAACCATCTCGGTGAACAGTTCACCCGGGCACACGGAGTTCACGGTGCGGTTGCCACTCAACGGGTGGCAACCGCACGCGTGAACGTCAGGAGCAGGTCACGTCGATCTCGAACGGCTTGTTGACCGTCTGCATCGGGTTGGCCATGTCGACACCGGTCGCGTTGCCTGTCACCTTGTAGGTGTTGCCGTCCTTCGTCGCCGAGGCGTTGCCCTGGCCACCCTGTGCGTACTGGAGCGTCACACCGTTGACATTGCCGAGCTGGACGGCCTTCACCTGGGGCGGGTTGGCGTCGGTGAGCACGACGCTGATGCCGGTGTTGCTGCCACCGACAGCCATGGTGACGTTGCCGGCGGCCTTGGTGCAGACGGTGCTGCCCTGGACGTTCTGGTCCTTGCCGTCGATGATGACCTTCGTCGTGCCGCCGGTGCTGGCCGTGACGCCGTTACCCGAGACCGTGGTGCCCTTGTTACTCGAACACCCCGAGATGCCGGCGGCCAGAATGGCCGCTCCGACCGCCGCAACAGTCAGTCCACGCTTCACCTGTTCTCCTTTGCCCGATCGCTGCGGTCCGTCGTCTTTGACGGACCGATGGGCAGTATGCGGGTTAACTGGACGCCAGGTCTAGGGTCCTGAGAAATCAACTTCCATTCGTCGGCCACTTCCCCGAAGCGCCTTTAATGGCATCGTATTGGCGGTGGACCACAAAGCCCCATCCCCGGTCATCGAGTCTGCACACCGCGATCACGCGCTGCCATTCGACGACGACAGAGATTTTCACAATGCCGATCGTGGATTCATTGCCGCGCTGTCCCCGTGCGTGATCACGTCGGCCGACGGCCGAGTGGTATGGGATAACGACGCCTATTCGTTCCTGGGCGGCCCGGCGCCGACGTCGGTGCATCCGAGCTTGTGGCGGCAGTCGACCCTGGCCGCGAAGCAGGGGCTTTACGAGGTGGTGCCCGGCATCTACCAGGTCCGCGGGCTCGATCTCTCGAATGTCACCTTCGTCGAGACGGACACCGGGATCATCGTCATCGATCCGCTGGTGTCCACCGAAGTGGCCGCCGCGGCGCTGAACCTGTATCGCGAGCACCGCGGCGGCGACCGGCCCGTCGTCGCGGTGATCTACACCCACAGCCACGTCGATCACTTCGGGGGCGTGCTGGGTGTCACCTCGCAGGCCGACGTGGACTCCGGCGCGGTCGCCGTGCTGGCGCCCGAGGGCTTCGTGGAGCACGCCGTTCAGGAGAACGTCTACGCCGGGACGGCCATGGCGCGCCGGGCCACCTACATGTACGGGACGATGCTGCCGCGCGGGCCGCTGGATCAGGTCGGCTGCGGACTCGGGCAGGCCACGTCCACCGGCGAGGTTGCCGTCATCGTCCCGACCGTCGACATCCGGCGGACCGGCGAGACGCACACGATCGACGGGGTGGAGATCGAGTTCCAAATGGCGCCCGGAACCGAGGCGCCGGCCGAAATGCACTTCTATTTCCCGCGATTCCGCGCCCTGTGCATGGCCGAGAACGCCACCCACAACCTGCACAACCTGCTGACGCTGCGCGGGGCGCTGGTTCGCGACCCGCACGCGTGGTCGGGTTACCTCACCGAGGCGATCGACACCTTCGCCGACCGCGCCGACGTGGTGTTCGCGTCCCACCACTGGCCGACCTGGGGACGGGACAACATCGTCGAGTACCTGTCGCTGCAGCGCGACCTGTACGCCTACCTGCACGACCAGACCCTGAGACTGCTGAACCAGGGTTACACCGGCGTAGAGATCGCCGAGATGTTTCAGATGCCCCCGGCGCTGGAGCGGGCCTGGCACGCCCGCGGGTACTACGGGTCGGTCAACCACAACGTGAAGGCCGTCTACCAGCGCTACATGGGCTGGTTTGACGGCAACCCCGGGCGGCTGTGGCCGCATCCGCCCGAGGCGCTGGCGCCCCGCTACGTCGAGGCGATGGGTGGCCTCGACCGTGTCGTAGAGCTTGCCAGGGCCGCGTTCGACATCGGCGACTTCCGCTGGGCGGCAACGCTTTTGGACCACGCGGCCTTCACCGAACCCGGGCACGATGCGGCCCGCGCCCTGTATGCCGAAACGCTCGAGCAGCTGGCCTACGGCGCTGAGAACGCGACCTGGCGCAACTTCTTCCTCAGCGGCGCGGCGGAGCTGCGCACCGGCAACTTCGGCACCGCGACGACGGCGGCGTCGATGTCCATGCTCAACCAGCTGACGCCGGAGCAGATCTTCGACAGCCTGGCCATCCGGGTGAACGGCCCCCGCAGCTGGGACCTTGACGTGGCTGTCGACGTCTCGTTCGCCGACGCGGCCGTGAACTATCGGCTCGCGCTGCGCAACGGCGTGCTGGTGTATCGCAAGGTGCCGGCGGATCCGCAGACGGCGACCGTTACGGTCAAGCTGGAGAACAAGTCCCGGCTCCTCACGGTCGCGATGGGGGACTTCACGTCGCCGGGAGTGGAGATTTCGGGGGACCAGGCGGCCCTGGGGGCCTTCCTCGGTGCGCTGGACGAGCCCGACCCGCGCTTCAACATCGTGACGCCGTAGCTGGTTCCGCTCGCGCTAGTCACGCGACGTCGATGACGACCTTGCCGAGCACCTTGCGCTCCGCCACGTGCCGCAACGCCGCCGCCGCGTCGTCCAGCGCGAAACGCGCGCCGATGTAAGGGCGCACCTCACCGGCGGCGAACATGTCCGACAACTCGCGCATGTCCCGCGCGGCGTCTTCGGGACGATCGGCCATGAAGGTGCGAATCTCCATCCCCTGGACCGTGATTCCCTTGAGCAGTACGAGGTTGAGCGGAATCGACGGAATGCCCGCCGCGTACCCGAGGGTGACGAAGGTGCCGCCGCGGCTGAGCGCCCGCAGGGCGGGCTCGGCGTAGGACCCGCCGACCGGGTCGATGACCACCCGCGCCGCGTCGCCGGTGAGTTCGCGGATGCGCGACTTCAAGTCCTCGCCGTCGTAGTCGACGGTCGCCTCCGCGCCGCGCTGCCGGCACAGGGCGAGTTTGTCGGGGCTCGACGCCGCCGCGAGCACGCGTGCCCCCATCGCTACCGCCAGGTCGACGGCCGCCGACCCCGCGCCGACGGCCGCGCCCAGCACCACCACCCAAT